>NZ_NGPY01000009.1:0-38051 GCF_002254085.1 Limosilactobacillus reuteri
CTTAGTATTCGACACACTAAAGGCTACCGGTCTTTTCTTTTTTTGTAAATAAGTAAATTGGTCTACAAAAAAGATTTCCACGACCAGATGAATTATTCATCCAACCTATGAAAATCTTACACTAACTAAACAAAGAGTTTCATCATTAATTGAATTAACCAATCAAACAGAGCAAAGAATAGTACGAAGAACAGAGTCAATGAAACAACAATAGTCGTATCACGACGATTCTCTTTAGCTGTTGGCCATACAACTAGCTTCATTTCGTGGTTAACACTCTTAATAAATCGAATTAAGTGCATATTTTCCTCCACTATCTGCTTTCGCGATGAGTAGTATACTCACCGCAATGTTTACAGAACTTACGTAATTCTAATCGTTCTTGTCGTTGAGGGTTAGCGGTAATCGTATAATTACGCGCACCGCACTTTGTACATTCCAACGCTACTTTTTTCTGGGACATACTTATCACCTCCACACAGTACTTAGGTTAGCACGAATCAAGGTTTAAAAGCAATAAAATCAAAATTATTTTAAAGGATGACGAGAGTTGAAGCCTTGGTAGATCAATAAACTTGCTGCCACACTCGCATTTAAACTTTGAACATGCCCAACCATTGGAATTGTTAGCATTTCATCACAAGTTTTCTTTAGCAAGGACGAAATTCCTTTACCTTCATTACCAATAACTAAAGCAACAGCACCATGGGCATCCCATGTTCGGTAATCTTTTCCTTTCATATCAGTACCGAACAGCCAAACGCCTCGTTCCTGCAATTCTTTAGCAGTTTGAACCAGGTTTGTTACTCGGGCAACTGGTACGTGTTCAATTGCTCCCGTGGATGTTTTGGCAACCACTGAAGTCAACCCTACCGCTCGCCGGCGTGGAATAATAATACCATGAACACCAGCGGCATCAGCTGTCCGCATGATTGAACCTAAATTATGCGGATCTTCCAGTTCATCAAGAATGAGAAAAAATGGATCTTCACCATGCTTGGCCGCATTATCAAAAAGGTCATCAATAGTTGCATACTGGTATGCTGCGACAGCTAACACAACTCCCTGGTGATTTTGCCGGTCAGTCATCAAGTCCAATTTATTCTTAGGAACATTCGATACTACTAAGTGGCGTTCCTTCGCTAATTTAACAATCTGGGAAATAGCATCTGCCTTTAATCCCGACTGAATAAAAACTTTATTAATTTCTTGGTCAGATTTTAGTGCCATCACAGCTGGATGCCGACCAATAATAAAATCTGTATTCTCATTTTTCATGTGCTGTTCGCCCCGCTTCTACTTGTTCAATACACCATTGCGCTAATTCAGCTAATCGCTCTTCTTTACCAGCTAATTTGAGATAACCCATCACCGCTTCAAATCCGGTGGAAATTCGATAAGTCATAACTAATGTATTCTTAGCATGAGTATGACTGTTAGCATTTCGGCCACGCTTAAAATACGACCATTCTTCATCTGACAATAACTCGTCTTTTTTCATCAGGTCAATAAGAGCCGCCTGTGCTTTTGCTGAAACATAGTGGGTAGCAATATGCTGCAATTTCGTTGGCTTGCTAATTCCCTTGGTTAAAAGATGCTGACGAACGTAAACCTCATAAGCTGCATCCCCTAAATAAGCCAAAGCAATTCCATTAAGTTGTCGATAATCTACTTGTACCATAAGGATCCTTTCTATTCCTTTTTATAACGTGTTCCTTGGGGAGTATCTTCAAGAATAATCCCTTGTTTCTTAAGGTTGTCTCGGATTTCATCACTTCGCGCAAAATCTTTATTCTTCCGTGCTACATTTCGTTCTTCAATCAATTGCTTGATCTTTTCATCATTAATTTGATTGTCACTTGCTTCCAGCTTAACGCCAAAAATACTCATTAATTCAACAAGCTCTTTTTTGATTGCGTGAATGGCACCTAGGTTAACATTATCTTGTTGAGCATAAACATTTGCATACTTAACTAATTCGTACACTGTGGCAATCCCATTTTGGACATTGATATCATCATCCATCGCCGTAATAAATTGGTGATGGAATTGTTCGAGACGATCAGTGACTCCTTGAACATCTCCTTCATCGGCATCTTGTTCACGATAAGTCAAGTTATCAAAGGCTGTTTGAATATGGTTAAGATTATTTTGCGCATCAGTTAAATTGGCCTGACTATATTGAATTGGACGCCGATATTGAGTAGTTGCCATAAAGAAACGTAAAACTTGCGGATCTACTTCCTTGATAATTTCATGAACAGTAATGAAATTATGGAGAGACTTACTCATCTTCTCGTTATCTTTTCCAATTGTTACAAAACCATTATGCATCCAGTAACGAACAAACTTTTGACCTGTTTCTGCTTCACTTTGGGCAATCTCATTTTCATGGTGAGGGAATTCAAGGTCTTGTCCCCCCGCATGAATATCAATTGTCTTGCCCAAGTACTTAGTAGACATCACTGAGCATTCAATGTGCCATCCTGGACGACCTTTTCCCCACGGTGAGTCCCAACTAATTTCGCCGGGCTTAGCTGCTTTCCATAAAGCAAAATCGAGCGGATCTTCCTTTTTATTAACTTCATCTGTACTAACATGTTCACTCGCCCCAACTTCAAGATCATCAAGTGATTGTCCAGAAAGTTGTCCATAGCGTTTAAACTTTCGTGCCCGATAATAAACATCCCCATCTTTAGGGTAGGCATATCCTTTTTCTATTAAGCCTTGAACGAACTTAATGATCTCGGTAATGTTTTCTGTTGCCCGGGGATGAAGAGTAGCTGGTTCAATATTAATTGCCGCGGTATCTTCCATAAAAGCATTGATATATTTCTCAGCTAATTGTGGAACAGTAATCCCTTGCTCGGCTGCTGCCTTAATCATCTTATCGTCAACGTCCGTAAAGTTTGAAACGTAATTTACTTTATATCCCTTAAATTCAAGATAACGCCGGACTGTATCAAAGGCGATCGCACTGCGCGCATTTCCGATATGAATGTAATTATAAACCGTCGGACCACAGACATACATGTTAACAACGCCTGGATGCAATGGCTTAAACTCTTCTTTTTTTCTTGTTAACGTATTGTAAATTGTTAGCATGTCTATCCGCTCCTTAAAAATCATTAATAAAGAATTAATTTGTACAGTTAATCTTACCACATTCCGTATTAGAATAGCATTTCTGATGGTATTAATTTGCATCCAAAAAATTATTTACCATTTGGTCATACTTTCTTCACATTCTACTGTTATTATATATATCGTAGTAAAGATGAACTTTACTACATCAATGAAACCTATTATTTTTCAATTACTCCTCCCAATAGTAACCGAAAAAAATATTTTCTTTTTTACGAAATCTCCCCCAAGATTATCGTAATACTCCCTAAGAAGCAGCTTTTTCCCGAGCTGCTTCTTTTTTTGTTTAAAAAAATAGCTGGAAGTAGAAATCTCTCTTTCTCTTCGCAGCCATTCTTTATTATTTTTTCTTGTCTTTATTATTCCGATTTTCTTTATGTTCCGTATCCGTATGCTCGTCAATTCCTCGTTGTGAATGGAGCGGACGTGCAAAGATCATTCGACCGGCGTCTGTTTGAAGAGCACTAGTTACTTCAACTTCAATTTGTTTATCCATAAAGTAACGCCCATCTTCAACAACCACCATCGTTCCATCATCAAGATAAGCAACCCCCTGTTGTCGTTCAGTTCCTTTTTTCACAACAACAACCGTCATTGTTTCGCCCGGAATAACTCGCGGTCGCAATGATTTCGCCAAGTTATTAATATTCAATACTTGAACATTTTGGAATTGAATTACTTTATTAAGGTTATAATCATTTGTCACAATTACCCCATCGACTTTTTTAGCGAGGGCAATTAATTTACTATCAACCTCTGGAATATCTTCAAAGTCCTCATCATACATTTCGATTGGAACAATTTTTTCTTTCCGTAACTTATTTAAAATATCAAGGCCACGGCGTCCACGAACACGCTTAATGCTTTCGCCAGAATCAGCAATATATTGTAATTCATATAAAACAAAGTTAGGAACCAGTAACGTTCCTTCTAAAAAACCCGTTTTGACTAGATCATAAATGCGTCCATCAATCAGAATATTCGTATCTAGAATTTTATAATGATGGTAATTATCATCTTGACGTTCAATTACATTGCCACCATCATTTTTGCCACTTTTGGCATGGGTAAATGCTTTGCGCCAATCATCTAACCGCGTCGTACCAATTCGAAAACCAAAATAACTAAAAATAATCATTAGAAGGATCGGCAAAATATTATTAATTACCGGAATCCTCGTTCTCCACAATGGAATGGAAATAAGAACTGCTAAAACTAAGCCAATAATCGTTAGCAAAGTCCCAAAGAAAAGGTATACGGGACTATGCTTGGTTAGTTCTTTTTCAATTCGCTGAATAAACTTTTCAGTGCCGCTAACCAATGGGAGTGATAATAGCCAGAAAATAAGTGCACCAATAATAATGTCGATAAATACTAATAATGCCGGATTAAGAGCGATGTTCAAAATCCCCCACAATAATGGCAAATAGTAAAATCCCACTGCCGCGCCAACTAGAATATAAATAAGAGTAATCATTCTACGCCGCATTTGCTTCATCCTTTCAATTATTTATTTTTTACCCCAACGCTAAATATAACGCTTCTTTAAGGGTTGAGACCCCAACTACTTGAATATTAGTTGACGGTTTCCAACCTTTTAAATTATTTTTGGGAATAAATATTCGTTTAAAGCCAAGTTTTTCTGCTTCAGCAACCCGCTGTTCAATGCGGTTTACCCGGCGAATTTCCCCAGTCAAACCTACTTCACCGACAAATGCATCAGTTGGCTGGGTTCCTTTATCCCGATAACTGGAGGCAATACTTACTGCAATTGCTAAATCAATTGCTGGCTCATCTAACTTAACGCCCCCCGCTGCTTTTAAGTAGGCATCTTGATTTTGAAGCATTAGGTTAGCACGTTTCTCTAATACTGCCATTATCAATGATACTCGATTTCTGTTCAAACCGGTAGCAGTTCGCTGTGCATTCCCATAAACAGTCGGTGTTACCAGTGCCTGAATTTCAACCAAAATTGGTCGCGTTCCTTCTAATGAAACAACGACCGCTGAACCAGTTGCATCATGTAATCGTTCCTCTAAAAAGATTTCTGATGGATTTTTTACTTCTGTCAGCCCATTTGTATGCATCTCAAAAATACCGAGCTCATTGGTTGAACCAAATCGATTTTTCACTGATCGCAATATACGATAAGTATGGTGCAGGTCTCCTTCAAAATACAAAACCGTATCAACCATGTGCTCTAAAATCTTGGGACCGGCGATTGCACCACCCTTTGTCACATGACCAACGACAAAAATTGTAATGTTATTACTTTTAGCAATCTGCATTAACTGGGCGGTAACTTCACGAATTTGCGATACACTACCAATTGCGGAACTTACATCAGTCGCCTGCATTGTTTGTACTGAGTCAATAACTACATATTCTGGCTTAAGGTCACGAATAGTATCCTGAATACTATCCATGTTCGTTTCTGGATACACATAAAAGTCATCCCCAGCAACTTTCAACCGTTCCGCCCGCATTTTAATTTGTGTCCCACTTTCTTCTCCAGACACATATAAAACCCGGTGATGCTCATCACTTAATTGTCCAGAAACTTGTAAAAGGAGGGTTGATTTCCCGATTCCAGGATCCCCACCAATTAGAATTAGCGATCCTGGAACGATTCCACCACCTAATACGCGATTTAACTCGTTCAATTTTGTTTTAACACGAGGAGTTTCTGTACTATCAATCTCATTAATTTTCTGTGGTTTGGCAACTAAGCCAGTTAAGGTGGTAGTTGCTTTTTTCGTTGGAGCTGAACTGGTTTCTACCTGTTCTTCTACTAAAGTATTCCACTCACCACAGTTTGGACACCGCCCTAAGTAGCGTGGTGAGTTATAACCACAGTTTTGGCAAACATATTGTGTTTGAACTTTTGCCATTGCTTTAATTCCTCTCTAAGTTTATTTATTCTTTTGTTGAACCAAATCCACCAGTCCGTTTAGCGGTTGGTTGTTCTTCACCATCAACGATTAAATATGGCATAAAAATTCCCTGACCGATCCGTTCTCCCTTTTTTATATGATAATCCCGCAGCCCATAGTTAATAAGTTGGAAGAAGATTTCACCTTCATTACTATCATTATCATAATAATCTGCATCCACAATGCCGATTCCATTTGGTAGAATTAAGCGGCGTTTAAAAGGACCACTTGATCGGTTAGCTAATAAAAGAAATTCATCAGGTTGCATATAGGCTTTGATGCCGGTGGGTACTAAGTATGGCTTTAAGCAGGAATCAGCAGCCTTAAATTCTTCATCAGTTAGCTTTTTTTGTTGATGGATTTGCCATAGTGCCTTCAAGAAATTGCCTTTCCAAATTGATGGCAGAATAAAATCTTCTGATGCCTCAAAATCATATCCGGCCGCCCGCGTTGTTTGCCGTTGGGGTAAATGTATATCTTGGCCTTTCTTACTAGAAACAATCTTAAATCCACGTTTCATTACGTTCACCTCATAGTGTTTTATTCTTAATAATTCCAGTATACTATTATATGCTAGATAATAAGTTAATGGTATCGCTTTGATAACTTGACTTTTAAAAGCAGTTTATCGAAAATTATTATGAAAGGATGTGTTTATATGCAATATCGAATTGATGGTCAGCGGATCATTGCTTTTGACGATCAAGAACCTTTAGTTGGCGAGATCAGTTTTCCAAAAGTTCCAGATACAAATGATCACGTTGTCGTTGAACGCGTTTTTGTGCAACCAACTTACCGTGGGCAAGGAATTGCAGCTGAACTAGTACGTCAATTTGTGGATTATGCAACAAAAAAACAATACATTGTCAAGCTCATGTGTCCATATGCGGTAGCGCAATTCAAACTACATCCAGAATATCAGCAACTATTGCCAGTTGCAGATCGCTTTAATTAGGAGGAATATTAATGGATCAAAATGCATTAAAAGAACAAACAGGTAAGGAATCAGTTAAGTACATTAAATCTGGGATGATTGTCGGTCTTGGAACTGGATCAACCGTTAAATATATGGTTGATGAGCTTGGTAAGCAAGTCCAAGAAGGTAAAATCAAAGATATCATCGGTGTAACGACTTCAAACCGAACTGCTAAGCAAGCACGCGACCTCGGAATTACAATTAAAGATATTGATGACGTTGACCACATCGATTTAACTATTGACGGAGCCGATGAAATCAGTGATGACTTCCAAGGTATCAAAGGTGGCGGTGGTGCCCTCCTTTGGGAAAAGATCGTTGCCAATGCTTCAAATAAAGTAATGTGGATTGTCGACGAAAGCAAACTCGTCCACAAACTTGGTGCTTTCCCTCTTCCGATTGAAGTAATCCCATTTGGTTCCCAACATGTCTTTGACCGTCTTGAAAAGAAAGGCTACAAGCCAACTTGGCGGATGGACGGAGATAAAAAGTTCCGTACTGATGAAAATAACTATATTATTGACCTTCACCTTGGCAAAATTGACGATCCGAAGGCCTTAGCCGATGAATTGATCCACATGGTTGGGATTGTCGAAACTGGTTTATTCTTAAATCGAGTTAACGACGTAATTGTTGGTACTCCAGAAGGTCCAAAGGTATTGCACGCTCGTTAATTCAATCTATTCAAAGGAGATATTGCAAATGAGCTTTTCAATTAATAAAGAAGATATCGCTAGTTTTCATAAAAACTACCGTCATCACCCTAATAGCAGTGTCTTAGAAAATACTGTTACAAAAAACGGTGTACGGAATGCCAGCTTTAATTGGCATTCAATTGCTGATAATACTCCTCATTTCTCCATTGACCTCAAAACCGGGAACGTTGCTGATCAAAAACAATCCGGTCGTTGTTGGATGTTTGCGGCACTCAACACAATGCGTCATGATATGCAGCAAAAGTTTAACTTACCTGATAATTTTGAACTTTCACAAGCTTACCAGTTCTTCTGGGACAAGTTTGAAAAATCCAATTACTTCTACCAAAACGTAATTAAGACTGCTAAAAAGCCTACCGACAGCCGAAAAGTTTCCTGGTTAATGAACGAGCCACAAAACGATGGTGGGCAATGGGATATGCTTTGTGCCCTTATCAGCAAATATGGGGTTATGCCAAAAGCAGCAATGCCCGAATCATTTAACTCTTCTAACTCCCGGGGAATTGATGAAGTCCTAAACAATAAGCTTCGTCATGATGCCGTTATTTTGCGGAAAATGATTAACGAAGATCATGCAAATGAAGAAGCAATTAACGAAGCGCGCCGTAAGATGTTAAACGAAAATTATCGAATGCTTGCTTACACGTTTGGTGAACCGGTTAGCCACTTTGACTTCGAATATCGGACAAAGAAGGACAACGAATTCCACCGCGATACTAACCTTACTCCTCAAGAATTCTTTAAGAAGTATGTTGGCTGGAACCTTGATGACTATATCTCAATTATCCAAGCACCAACTGCTGATAAGAAGTACCACCAAACTTACACTATTGACATGCTTGGTAATGTCGTTGGCGGCCGCGAAATCAAGCACTTAAACCTGCCAATGGATGAATTTATGCAACTTGCGATTGAACAATTAAAGAATGGCGAAAGCGTTTGGTTTGGTTCAGATGTTATTAAATATTCAGAAACTAAACTTGGGATTATGGCCCTTAACACCTATGACTACGACAAACTATTTGACGTTGATCTTGAAATGACCAAAGCTGAAGCACTTGATTATGGTGAAAGCATGATGGATCACGCAATGGTTATCACTGGTGTTGACCTTGTCGATGGTAAGCCAACCAAGTGGAAAGTTGAAAACTCATGGGGGAACAAGGTCGGCCATAAAGGTTACTTTGTTATGAGTGATGATTGGATGGACAAGTACTGCTACCAAGTCGTCATTAATAAGAAGTACCTTAGCGAAGATCTTAAACATGATTACGCTAAGAGCCCAGTTGTTCTTAAGCCTTGGGATCCAATGGGAACTTTAGCATAATAATTTAACATTAATTTGTGAAAAAGCTGTGATAAATATATTTTATTTATAGCTTTCAAAAAAGATCTCTAACACTGTAACACACAGACGTTGGAGACCTTTTTTATTATTCAGTAATATCTGCACCGAAGTACTTTTCAGATAGCTTCTTAACTGTGCCATCTTGTTGAAGTTCCTTAAGCGCTTTATTGTAGGAAGATTGAATAGCAGTATCTTTCTTGTTAAAAAGCGCTGAAATCTTGGCTGGATCTTGTTCACTAGAAACATCAATCATCTTAAGACCCTTAGTACTGTTCTTCTTGCTGTAAGCGTACCATGCTTCACGCGAGTTAACGGTTCCGGCAGCCCGACCTTGCTTGATCATATCTAAGGAACTAGCAAAATCGCCATTTGGTGTAAGGTTACCCTTATATTTTTTAACCACATTCGCATTATTAGTTCCTGTACCAGCAATAATTTTCTTCCCCTTAATATCCTTCAAGCTCTTAATATTACTATCAGTAGGAACAATTAATGCAAACCGTGACTTGATATATGGCGTAGAGAAATTATATTGCTTTGCTCGTTCTGGTGTCTGTGTAATGTTGTTCATTACTACATCAAACTTACCTGAACCAAGGCCGGCAATTAGCGAATCCCATTTAGTTGGTACAAAGTTAGCTTTTAAGCCCATCTTTTTAGCAACTGCTTTACCAAGGTCTACTTCAAAACCAGTTAATTTGTTATTTTTACGGTAAGAATACGGGGAGTAAGTTCCCTCAAGACCAATTGTCAATTCTCCCTTATGAACTAATTCTGAATTAACAGCTGATGAAGCAGCAGAGACACCTGTAATTCCCGCAGAGGTACCGACTGTTAAGGCTGCAATTGTTAATAGTGCTTTCTTCCAAAATTTCATTATTCTAAACTTCCTTTATTTTAAATTTTCCATTGTCATCGAGGCGATAAAGTTCTTAATTCGTTTATTTGGATTATCTGGAGCAAAAAACTCATCCGGAGTACCATCATATAAAATTTCGCCGTTTTCCACAAAAATAATCTTATCCGCAACATGTTTCGCAAAGACCATGTTATGAGTAACAATTACCATTGATTGTTTTTCTTCAGCTAATTGCAATAGAACCTTCAACACACTAAGCTCTAATTCTGGATCAAGGGCAGAAGTCGGTTCATCAAGTAAGATATACTTTGGTGACATTGCTAATGCCCGGGCAATCGCTACCCGCTGTGCCTGTCCACCAGACAATTCATTCGGATAGGCTTCTCCGTAATCTGCTAAGCCCACTTTAGCAAGTAAATTATGCGCGTTTGCAATTGCTTCCTTTTTTGCCTGTTTCAAAACCTGTGTTGGTCCTTCAATAATGTTACCAAGGACAGTTTTATTAGGAAAAAGATTGTAGTCTTGGAAAACCATCCCTGTTTCTTGACGAATTGCCAACTTATCTTTATTGCTTACTTTTTGACTGAAATCCAAATGATGATCATCAAAATCGTACTGGCCGCTCTCTGGCATTACTAATAAGTTAAGCGAGCGAAGAATTGTTGATTTACCCGATCCAGATGGACCAACCATTACTGTTGTTTTACCTGCAGGAAACTCTAACGTGGTATTTTTCAAGACATTTTTATTACCAAAACTTTTATTAATATTTGTTAATTTCATTTTTCTCACCTATTATTTGCATTTACTTGACGGTCTACTACCCGCTCAAGATACCCTTGGAAATAAGATAAAACTGTCGTAAAGACCGCGTAGACCATTGCTACTAAAGTATACATAAGTAATGGTTGATAGTTTTCGGCCGCAATCTGTTGACTGACGGCAAACATTTCCATAATTGTAATTGAAGCAGCTAATGACGTGTCCTTTACCAAACTTATAAAACTGTTTGATAAAGGCGGTAAAGCTACTCTTAAGGCTTGCGGTAAAATAATTCGCCACAAGATTTGCAACCGCGTCATTCCGATAGCTGCACCTGCTTCCCATTGCCCAGTTGGAACTGAACTAATCGCTGCCCGAATTGTTTCGGAAGCATAAGCACCGGTATTAAGCGAAAATGTAATAATGCCGGCTGTAAATGGTTCTAATTTTATTCCATGTGGCAGGACTCCCTTAATTCTCAGATATGGCAGTCCAAAGAATACAATAAATAATTGAACCAGTAGCGGTGTTGACCGAAAAAGCCAAACATAAAAACTAGCAATCCATTTAAGAATCATGAATGCGCCACGTTGACGAGAGAGACGAATTAAAGCTGTTACTAGTGCAATAATCAGTCCAAAGAAAAATGAAATAATCGCTAACGGAATCGTATATTTAAATCCCGCTGCTAAGAGTTGTGGTAAAGATGTTTTGATAATTTCCCACATAAGTCACAATTTCCCTTCTTCTATAATTAATCTAATTTTTTAAGTGCTTGTTGCAAGTCAGCAATAATATCTTCAGGGTCCTCAATTCCCACTGAAAGACGAATCAACTCATCTTTAATTCCGTTTTCTAATCGTATTTCCCGGGGAATAGATCCATGAGTCATGACAGCTGGAACTTCAATCAAACTTTCAATTCCCCCCAAGCTTTCGGCAAGATCAATCAATTGTAGACTTTCAACAAACTTCTTCGCATCTAATCCATCCTTAAGTTCAAAGGAGATCATTGCTCCAAAGTTCCGCATTTGCTTAGCTGCAACCTCATGACCAGGGAAATCTTTTAAGCCTGGATAATAAATTTTTCCAATGTGGTCATCATTTTGGAGGAAGTTAATAACTTCATTCGCATTTTCTTGGTGAACTCGCATCCGCGCACCGAGAGTTTTCATCCCCCGTTGTAATAGCCAACTATCATCAGGACCAAGCGTACTACCGATTGAGTTTTGCAGGAATGCTAATTGTTCAGCAATCTCATCATCGTTAGTAACTGCTAATCCGGCAACAACATCACTATGGCCGCCTAAATATTTGGTTGCGGAGTGAACAACAATATCTGCCCCAAGAGTTAACGGTTGTTGGTTATAAGGAGTAGCAAAGGTATTATCAACAATTGTCTTTATTCCATGCTTTTTTGCGATATCAGCAATTGCTTTAATATCAGCGATTTGTAAGAGCGGATTAGTTGGTGTTTCAAAGTAAACTGCAACGGTATTATCTTGAATTGCATTTTCTACTGCCTCAAGGTCTTGCATATCAACAACAGTAAATTCAAGACCAAAGCGTTTTAATACCTTATTGATTAACCGGAATGTTCCCCCGTATACATCGCTGCCAACTACAAAATGATCGCCTTGCGAGAATAAAGAAAAAGTAGCATGAATAGCAGCAGATCCAGAAGCAAATGCAAAGCCAGCTGTTCCATGTTCAAGCTCTGCAATTAATTTTTCAAGAGATGCACGTGTTGGATTTCCTGTTCGAGAATATTCCCATTTAGGTTCACCGCCAAGAACGTGTTGGTGGAATGTTGATGAACGGTAGATTGGTGTTGAAACGGCACCAGTTGTTGGATCCTCACTATTACCGCCATGAATTAATTGGGTGTTGAATTTCATAATATCTATCTCCTTTAGAATGCAAAAATGAATACAAAAAAGGCGCAAACTCAAGAGCTTCTCACTTGAATTTGCGCCTTATGCATTTATTCCCGATTACGTTAGCAGTTACTCAACTAAAAGTAAGCACGCCAAACTGTGGGTCGCATAAGACGCGATCCACAACAACAAACAGTAGCGTTAATTAATTGTTTGTTAAACATGACGTGTTCCTCCTAACTTAGTATGTCAAAATCATAACTTATAAAAAATAAGTTGTCAATACAATTACTAAAATTTATTTAAATTGATCGTCAAGAAACTTCTGCACAATGTTATAAATTGTTGGACTCCAGAAATCTCGTTCATGGTTCGCACCCTTAACCCGGTACGCTTCAACAGAATTTCCATTATCCTTCAACCGCATATACATTTTTTCCATTTGTTCATATGGAACAACTTTATCAGCATCTCCGTGGAACAATAAGAATGGTGGATAGTTTTGCCCATCTTTGACTTGATATAGGGGACTCATTTGCTTTTCAATTTCTGGCCACTTTGATACATCAGACCCCAATAAGCAATATTGCAGTAACTTATTTCCTGGAACATTAGCATCATACTCAAACGTCTTTTCCACATCCATTGGGGCAAAACAACTAACCACAGCATCTACTGCATCCGATTCGTCTTGATAAAGGTCAACTTTATAGCGCGGATCATCACCCGTTAAGCCGACTAGCATTGCCGCATTGGCTCCAGAGGAAGTACCCCAAATTGCAACCTGTTGCGGATCAATTGCATATTTTTGCGCATTGGCCCGTAAGAAACGAATGGCTGTCTTAACATCTTGCAAAAACGCAGGAAATGGGTGACCATCAATTGAACTACGGTGTTGAACAGTCGCTACAATATAACCGGCCTGAACAAATTGAACCAGTTGTGGAATTTCTTCTCCCATTTTTGGTGTTCGCCACGAGCTTCCTTGAACAAAGACAATCAATGGCCGAGGTTCAGTTTGATATTGTTTTGGGAAACGTTGCGTCCACGGTGCTAAGATTGACATATGTAATGCCTCACCATCCATCGCACCATAAACAATATTTTCAATCAAGCGTACTTGGCCGCTTAACGTTGGGTTATTTGCTAATTCGTGTATTGTCATCAATTTCACCATCCATTGTTATAAAAGTCTTTTTAATGACATTAAGATGATCATCAAAGCGATATAAAATTGGCTTGCCATTTGGAACTTCCACTTTATCAATATCGTCATCTGAAATACCATCTAAATATTTAATTAATGCCCGCAAAGAACTACCATGGGCAACAATTAACTGATTATGTCCATCAATCAAACGAGGCGCAATATGGTCTTGCCAATATGGGAGGAGTCGTTGGAGCGTCATTTCTAAACTCTCACTAAGCGGAATCTTAACTCCTAAGCGATCATAGCGGCGATCATGCTGACGCTCTTTTAATTGTGGTGGTAAATCTTTAAAACCACGCCGCCATTTATGAAGCTGTTCTGCACCAATCTCTTTCTTCACTTCATCTTTGTTCCGACCACTCAATGCTCCATAATGACGTTCGTTTAGTCGCCACGTTTTATGAACCGGAATATATAACTGATTAATTTCTTCTAGGATAATATTAGTTGTCATGATTGCCCGTTCCATGTAGGACGTATACGCATCACTAAATTGGATACCTAGTCTTAGCAATTCCTTGCCGACTAATTCACCCTGTTCAATTCCTTTAGGAGTCAACGGAACATCAGTCCAGCCAGTAAAAATATTATCACGGTTAGCTTGACTTTGCCCATGACGTACAATTACTAATTCTGTCATTTTTTCACTCCCCTTTGCCACTATCTTATAATAGCGCATTTTACTAGTTCTTAACAATTAAACTAGCTGCAGAAGGTTATTTTACAGTCGACTTTTCTGCCGTATAATTATTAAGGTAAGTATTTGAGGAAAGGAGAAATTAAACTGATTTGGTTTAATTCTCAATTTTATGAAATCTAAAATTGCTAATCTAATTAATTGGGGGCTACCATATTGTGCCATCGCCGCAATGGCCTATTTAATCATGTTCCCCCAGTTTGTATCACATGGAGTTATTTTAGGGACGGACTCCATTTTTCACTTTAACCGTTTTTACGATGCAGCTAAGCAAATTCAACAGCTTAATTTTAGCTATTTTCAAAGTAATTATAGTTTTCAACAAAGTGGTCGCATCATCAATGCCGTTTATGGCCCCCTCTTTGCATATTTAAATGGGGCTATTCTTGGCGTAGTAGGAACTTGGTATCAATATCAGATCGTCACTACCTTTATCGTCTATCTATTAGGTGGAATCGGCATGTATCGACTTGGTATCCGTGTTCATAGTAAACGGACATTTGCAATTATCTGTGCCCTAATCTATATGAACATTGGGTGGCTTCCACGATGGGAATTAGCACAGAATATGAATGCATGGGGAGCTGCTCTGGCTCCTTATATGGTAATTTGTGGAGTACGCATGATCCAGGACCACCAACGACCAGTTAACTGGCTACAATTGATGACCCTGATGACGATCATCATTCAGATCCACATGCTAAGTTCTTTATTTTTCGTGATTACCCTAACACCGTTTTTTATTATTGGGTTAATTATAACGACTAATCGTAAGCAAATGTGGATCGAAACGCTAAAGGCAGTCGGCGGAACGGTTATTTTAACGGCCAATGTCTGGGGAGCCTTATTAATGCTTAACCTCCATAATAATATTGCCAATCCTGCCGATTTCAGTCTCGCCGATAATGTGCTATTGCCTTCAATGTTTAGCAGTACGCGCGATTATCTAATCTACGCAATGTGGATTCTCTTTATCCTTCAACTCATCTACGTATTATTTACCTTCAAAAAATCGCTTACTAATACAGTCCTGACGTTACTTGGTTCTTTGGTCCTCCTGCTTAGTTCTTCCCTTACTCCTTGGTCCCTTTTCCAAGATGTGATCCCCGCACTTGGACACACTTTGCAGTTTCCTAACCGGTTGACAATTATTGCCTTTCCTCTTTTGCTTGCAGGAGTTGGGATCAGTGCGACAACCCTTGATAAAAAAGCGCAAGAGATTGACTTGCGAAATCAATTAATCAACGGCATCCTCTTACTAATGGTTTTTCTGGTCTTTACTCCTACAACAATTGATGTTTATAAACGAGCAGCCCGCTATGACTCAGAAATTGTTCTTAATAGTTTTAGCGCGATTACCCGCGTAAGTGAAAATAAGACCGCCCTGCGACATTCCGTCCATGATCTCTATCCTGGTCAATTGTTAACAATGGTTGAGAAGAGAAGTCCTGACTATTTGCCAATTCCTAAGAAGTATATGAATCAAAAATATGTTCGTTCTTACGCTTACGAAGGGCAAATCATTAATGAAGCCCATAAATATACTCATACTGTCTTGCCGCATGGAGGATTGCAATTATCATGGGAAGCAGGAAAAGCAGGAAAAGTTCGGTTGCCAATTATTACGTATCATGAATCACAATTAACGGTTAATGGTCATCTACTTCGCCACTATCAGCGATCTTCAGTTGGTGCTCCTTACATTCAACAGCGTAAAGGGAAAAATACTGTTACCCTCTACTTTAAGCAAGCACGGTGGTTCACCGCCTTACTAGTAATCTCATTAGTTGGCCTTAGCATGCTTGCAATTTATGGTCTTTATTATTTCTGTACCCATATTAAGAAATACTTCCAAGGGGTTACCGCTGGACAAATTAATTAACACAACAAAGCCTCTATCGCTCGGTAAAACGAACGTTAGAGGCTTTGTTTTAATTTTTTACGAACATAGCGGCATAGAATACAATCCAACCTCTTATTTTGCATTCAATACAAATGAAAACTCAACATCACGGTCGGCAAGAATATGATACTGTTCTTCAACATCTGCACCCCAGCTATCAATTCCCCCGACTCCTCGAACCGCCCCTGCAACAACGAGAACAGTTCGTCGTGCAAGTGGGAGCTCTTCGATGTGTGTTGCATTTTCCAATTCCTCCGCTGTATATGGTAAACAACTAAAGGCAAATGGTTGCGCATCCTGCTTAACAGTTAAGCTAAACGATTCACGAGAATGATCAGCATTATTTTGGGTGGAATCGCGGGTAATTGTTAATGCATGGGTATCCATGTGCATTCCATTTTCTTGGGGAACGAGATACTTAGTAACTGGTAAACCATCAACATGGAAGGTGCCCTCAGTCGCTCCTGCCATCCGGTCGGGATAAGTTTCACCGGACAATCCTTGATAGTCAAAGCCAGTAGCAACTGTTGGCATGATAAAACGCATTCCTACTACTGGTAGACCAGGTAAGTCTTCATGACCGTAATAGTGCATTGTCACTTTAATCTCACCTTGTCCGTTAACCTCATAAGTTACAGTGACTTGCGTGGCCGGAACTGTTAGCGTCTCAAAAGTATACTTAATCTTGACGTTCTCAGCAGATACCGGATCACTAAATTCATTGGTTATCGGCGCAATAGGTAATTCAGCAAAGTGCTGGTTATCAACTGTCAGGTCAATCCCAACACACTTATGGAAAGTATCCGCTGCTAACCACTGAGCCGAACGAATATTAAAGCCGCTTCCTCGATCATTGTCAGTGGTTGCCCGCCAAAATGTCGGCATTGGTTCACGATATAGCCATTCTTTACCGTTTAGTTTAAGCGATTCTAATCCACCACGCTCATAGCTAAAAATATAATGAAAACTGTCACCACTAAGTCCTAATGTCGCATCACCATATATCACGCGTAATTTATTTGTGTAAGCCATAGTAGTATCTTACCTCCTGCATTGCTGGCTTCGGTGTCCGATCAGCAAACATCAAGCCATCTCCCGAGAATTCGTAATCTGAGTGACGATCATCGAAATCACCACCATAGCGCATCACTTCTTGCCCACTTACCGGATCCTTAACAAGGAGGGCTTGGTCAATAAAGTCCCAAATGAAGCCGCCAAAGTATTGTGGGTATTTGTCAAGTAAGGAAATGTACGAACCCATTCCGCCATCAGAATTTCCCATGTCATGCATGTACTCACATTCCATAAATGGCTTGTCTGGATTGTTCTTCAAGTACTCCTCAACTTCTTTAGGTGGTAAGTACATCCAGCTTTCAACGTCTGAGACCCGATCACGGTATTCAGGAGTATGACAAACACCCTCATAGTGAACAAGCCGACTGTCATCATGCTTCTTATAGAATTCATTCATTTTGACAATATTATCGCCAGCATATGATTCATTACCTAACGACCAGAATAAAATCGACGGGTGGTTCTTAAATGTTTCATAGTTAGTTCGTGCCCGATCTACTACTACGTCACGCCATTGAGGAACTGAACCAGGGACGTTATATGATGGTTCAATTGCCCCCATCTTTTGCCAGGTAGCATGAGATTCCAGATTATTTTCGGCCATCATGTAAATTCCGTTATCATCACAAAGGTAATACCACGGAATCTGATCTGGATAGTGACACGTCCGAACGGCATTAATATTATTTTCCTTAAAGGTGTGAATATCACTCGTCATATCATCCATCGTGATCGCACGGCCCCGTTTAGTATCCCATTCGTGCCGGTTAACACCATTTATGATCAGCCGTTGACCATTCAATAAGACAACATGATCTTTATTAATTTCAATTCGCCGAAAACCAAAACGGTATGGAACGAGTTCGACCAAATTACCTTCGTCATCACGAATTTCAATCAACAATTGATAGAGGTAAGGATTATGGTTATCCCATAAGTGAATATTTTCTAAAAATTGATCCTGAACTTTTACCGTGGAGTCAACAGGATGTGTTTCATTGACGAGCGTATTACCATCATTGTCGATAACCCGTACATTAACGTTCCCAGTCTTTTCACCGTGAAGTTGTAAGTCAACATTAAAAATACCGTCCTGATAATTATCAGTAACAATTGGTCGAATATTAAGGTCTTCAACGTGAACAAGTGGTTGGGCTAATAGGTTTACACTCCGGAAGATACCAGAAAAGCGGAACATATCTTGGTCCTCAATCCACGAGGCGGTACTATGCTTGAAAACTTCCACAGCCAAAACATTACCTTTATCTTGAATGTAAGGAGTCAGGTCAAATTCAGAAGGAGTAAAACTATCTTCAGCGTAACCAATAAAGTGACCATTAAGCCAAACATACATGGCACGCTCGACACCGTCAAACCGGATGCGAACCTGCTTTCCCCGTAAGGAAGGATCAAGGTCAAAATGTTTTAAGTATTCGCCAACAGTATTGTCATCCCCATCGCTAAACGATCCTTCTTGCGCATCATCAGGACTAAGGGCATACGCAGGACGACGGTATATCTTTCCTTCCCACGGAATCAAAGTGTTAATGTAATTATTTTGGGCATAATTATTTAGTTCAATCTCACTAGGGACTTCGATTGTTCCAAAACTACTACTATCATAATCTACCTTATAAAAGCCATTTTCGCGTTCACGCGGGTTTTCAGCAAAGTTAAATTGCCATTGACCATCCAAGTTTTGCGCAAAACGACTATTATTATGACGCCATTCATCATAGTTACCGTAATAATAATGGTCACTATGCGCAGGTAATTGATTGATCCGGAATGTTTCTGGATCATCAAGCCATTTGATATCTGCATCCATTGATAAATCCCTCCTCGTTACTATCTACAACACCTAAAGTATAGCGCTTTCATTGATGGGATAGCAAGAGGAGAGGTAAAATTTACGTAAATTTTATTAAACAGAAATTTTAAACAAAAAAGGCACTGAGTAAATATTACTCAGTGCCTTTTAAGTAGTGCGGCCGAGAGGACTTGAACCTCCACGGTCATAATCGACCATAAGATCCTTAATCTTACGCGTCTGCCAGTTCCGCCACGGCCGCATATCAACCAACGAATATTATTATAGCAAGATACCTATTCGTTGGCAACAACTTTTTTTAATTTTTTAAAAGAAATTTGTGACCACATCGTCGACAAATGTATCGTTGGGTATTGAAACGCCGTTGTCGCGCGATTTCAACACCACAACCGGTACATATATAATGCCATTTTTTCTTAGAATTTACCTTTCTTTTACTAGTTGGTGGCGCATATCTTGATCCACCAACCTGTGTCAATAGAGCTTTAAATTCCCTACTGCGATGGTGATAATCCATTCCTAACAGATGTAAATGATAATGACACAATTCATGAAGAACTACTTGGCGCAGATTATGAAGATCAAATTCAGTATACATTAACGGGTTGATATCAATATGATGGTCACTTAAATGATAACGTCCACCGGTTGTTTTTAACCGCTTATTAAAAAATACCTTGTGCGTAAATTCCCGCCCAAAGTATTCTTTTGACCACTGTTCAGTCAATTGTTGTAATTCCGCATTAGTCATTTGTGACTGTCTCCGGTTCAAGCATCGTTAATTGAATGCGCTGACGCTTCAAGTCAACATCATCGATCCATACGTTCACAATATCACCAACGGCTACCATTGCCCGCGGATCACGAATGAATTGCTTACTCATCTTTGAAACGTGAACTAACCCATCATGTTTGACACCAATATCAACAAAGGCCCCAAAGTCGACAACGTTCCGGACAGTTCCTTGAAGTTTCATCCCCGGTTTAAGGTCTTCAATCGTCATTACATCATGACGCAATAACGGAGCAGGCATTGAATCACGAAGGTCACGGCCAGGCTTTTGCAAGGAAGAAATAATATCAGTAACCGTTTCAGTCCCGACTTGATCATCCGTAAACTGCTTAACATCAATTTTCTTTAACTTATCATCAGCACTTGGCGTTCCCAACTCATCGACATTAATCCCTGCCGCTTGAATAATCTTTTCCGCCACCTGGTAACTTTCTGGGTGGACATCAGTATTATCTAATGGATTTTCGCCACCAATAATCCGTAAGAACCCAACTGATTGTTGATAAGCTTTTGGTCCTAATCGTGGAACCTTCTTTAGCTGTGTCCGGTTAGTATACCGCCCGTTTTCATCACGGTAGGTAACAATATTCTTAGCAATCGTTTTATTAAGCCCCGAAATCCGCGTCAATAATTGGTAACTAGCTGTATTGAGGTTAACGCCAACCCGGTTTACCGCCCGTTCAACAATTGTTTCCAGTTCTCCGTTCAATTCTTTCTTCGGCAAATCATGCTGGTATTGGCCTACTCCAACCGCTTGAGGATCAATCTTGACTAATTCCGCAAGGGGATCTTGCAAACGACGACCAATACTGATTGCGCTTCGTTGTTCAACATGCAGATCAGGGAATTCATCACGTGCTTCTTTACTTGCAGAGTAAACAGAGGCACCGGCTTCATTTACGATGACATAATAGATTGGCCGTTTGATCTTTTTAAGTGCTTCCGCAACAAACTGTTCTGATTCCCGGCTAGCTGTCCCGTTCCCAATTGCAATCATTTCAACGTGGTACTTTTCTAGTAAATCAATAAACTCACTTTCTGCTGTCGCACGTTGCTTTTCTGGCGCCGGCTTGTGGGGATAAATAACTGCTTTAGTTAAAAATTTCCCATTTTCATCAAGAACTGCCAACTTACAGCCAGTTCGGTAAGCAGGGTCAAAGCCTAACACAACTTTTCCTTTAATTGGTGCTTGCATCAATAAATGATACAGATTTTCACCAAAGACTTTAATCGCCTGTTCATCAGCACCTTCTGTTAATTGTCGCCGCAGTTCCCGTTCAATTGCTGGACCCAAGAAACGCTTATAAGCATCCTTGTAAGCTTCCTCAATAAAGGCAGTCGCATCATTTTTCTTGCTAGTTTTAATCAAACGGAAACGAAGGTAATTCATCACTGGTTCTTCATCTAAGGTGATTTTGACGTTAATAATCCCTTCTTTTTCTCCACGATTAAAGGCTAAGATTTGATAGGAATTTAATTTTTGAACCGGACTAGTGAACTCATAATACTGCTTATAAGTCCCCAGCTCATCTTTTTCTTCCCCACCACGTTTTACACTTGTCTCTAATTGACCATGTTGGGCAGTATAATTTCGCAACCAGCTTCGTACCGTGGCCATTTCACTAATTGCTTCAGCCAAAATTTCATGTGCCCCTGTTAATGCACTCTCAGCATCAGGAACATCATCGTTAATAAACTCTTGCGCCTTCGCACTTAAATCGTCATCAGGATAAGATAATAGCCAATTTGCTAATGGTGCTAAGCCATGTTCACGAGCTTGTTGGGCCTTTGTCTGCCGCTTTTGCTTATATGGCAAATAAAGGTCTTCTACTTCTTGCAATTCAGTCGCACCGTTAATTTGCTTTTCGAGCGCCGGGGTTAACTTACCGAGCTCTTTAATTTTATTGATAACTGTTGCTTGACGTTCCCGCAATGTCGTTACCCGGTGATACTCATCCCTGATAGCTTGCAATTGAACTTCATCAAGCGTGCCCGTCATTTCTTTACGGTAACGGGCAATGAAAGGAATCGTATTTCCTTCATCCATTAATCCGAGGGCTGCTTTAATTTGTTGAGGACGAATATCCGGTAATTGTTTGCTAACAAGTTGAAGTGTTTCTTCTTCCATTCTCTGTTAAACTCCTTCTTAAACTAGTAAAGAGACTGAGTTGATGCCCAGCCTCCCATTTTATTATCAATTTACTTCCACCAAGTATCGTATGGAGCAATCGGTAAGTGACGCTTATGTTGAGTTCGACGATACCAGCCTTCAATTTTTTCAGCAACTGCTGGCGAAACTTCACGACCTTCTAAATAGTCATCGATTTCATCATAACGAACACCAAGCGCTTCTTCATCTGGACGCATTGGTTTGTCTTCTTCCAAGTCGGCAGTTGGTGTTTTATCATAAAGCTTTGCCGGTGCTCCTAAGAACTGTAATAAGGCTTTTCCTTGTCGCTTATCCAATCCAGAAAGTGGCGTAATATCTGCACCACCATCCCCAAACTTAGTATAAAACCCAGTTACTGCTTCAGCGGCGTGATCTGTTCCCACTACAGCTCCTTTGTTTTCTCCGCCAATCGCATATTGGACAATCATTCGTTCCCGGGCTTTAATGTTTCCCTTATTAAAATCGCTAATTGGCGTGCCTGCTTCATTTAAGGATGCCACCATCGCATCAGTAGCCGCCTTAATATTAACCCGCATTATTTTATCAGGTTTAATAAAGTCATTAATTGCAAACATTGCGTCCGATTCATCAGCCTGCTCACCATATGGAAGTCGGACTGCAATAAATTGGTATTCATTGTCGCCAGTCTCTTCCCGCAGCTTTTCGACGGCCAATTGTGAAAGTCGTCCCGCTAAACTTGAATCTTGGCCGCCAGAAATTCCTAATACCAGGGTCTTCATCTTAGTGGTTTGGAGAAAATCACAAATGAACTGAACACGGTTAGTTACTTCTGTTTGGGGATCAATTTGTGAGTTAACGCCTAATGCATTAATTATTTCTTCTTGATACTTTCGCACTACAGATTACCTCTACTTATTCAATGATTTAACATATTCATGAACTTGGTGAATTAATTTAAGTTTATTATCATAGCATTTCTGTGATAAATCGACCGGATATACTTCTGGGTTTAAATCTCGTTTATATTCATCCCATAAAGCATTTAAACTATCAAAACGGTGTTGACGGCTCTCCTCTAAGGTTGGTTCATTATAAACATACTTACCGTCTTGCCAGATTGGCTTTAGCATTGGCCGCGCAGTAAAATCCTCCACATCCTTTTGTTGGAGCGGGAAGTTAGGATTGAACATATTGAGTGATTTTTCATTACGCGGATCCTCATCAACTAAGGTAATATAATCCCCTTCACTCTTGCGGTCTGCACGATCGTTAATCCGCCATACTTGTTTTTTGCCGGGAGTTGACATTTTACCAACATTATTTGAGATCTTAATCGTATCAACAAGTTGGCCATCTTCATCTTCAATAGCGACTAATTTGTATACGGCCCCTAAAGTTGGTTGGTCATAGGCAGTAATCAGCTTAGTACCGATGCCCCATGTATCGATCTTCGCCCCTTGCATTTGCAAGTTTTGAATTGTCTTTTCATCTAAGCCATTAGATGCGATGATTTTTGCGTCTGGAAAACCAGCCTCATCCAGCATTTTGCGTACTTTTTTAGATAGGTAGGCCATGTCACCACTGTCAATACGGACACCAATAAAGTTAATTTTATCGCCAAATTCCTTAGCAACCTTAATTGCATTTGGAACCCCACTCTTTAAGGTATCAAAAGTATCCACAAGAAAGACACAATCATGATGAGTTTCTGCATATGCTTTAAATGCGTCATAATCATTCATGTATACCTGCACAAGAGCATGGGCATGAGTTCCAGAAATCGGGATACCAAATAATTTACCTGCACGGACGTTACTTGTAGCATCAAAGCCACCAATATATGCTGCTCGCGTTCCCCACAAAGCTGCATCCAATTCCTGTGCCCGACGTGAGCCAAATTCCATTACAGTTTGGTTACCGACAATCGACTTAATCCGTGAAGCCTTTGTCGCAATCATAATCTGATAATTAAGAATATTTAAAATTGCCGTTTCAATCAATTGGCCTTCAATAATCGGCGCATCAACCTGAATAATAGGCTCATGGTTAAATACCAGATCTCCTTCTTCAAAGCTGCTGATTGATCCCGTAAATTTAAAGTTACGTAAATATTCTAGAAAGTCATCATCAAATTGATTCGTAGACTTTAAATATTCAATGTCGCTATCAGTAAAATGTAATTGCTTTACATAGCGAATAATGTGATCTAACCCGGCAAAAACAGCGTACCCATTATTAAATGGCATTTTACGGAAGAAGGCCTCAAAGACAGCACGGCGGTTACCCATTCCTTTTTTCCAGTAGGTCTGCATCATGCTCAATTCATATGCATCAGTATGAAGGGTAAGGCTATCATCCGGATAATCAAATTTCATTAGTATAATTCCTCTCAAAAGTAATATCGTTAATCAGTATTGTAACATGGATTCGTCTTGATTACTTTTCAAAGACAAATTCAAACCGTGATCCAACATATTGAGTGTGGACATATTCAAAAGGACGACCATCTTGCAAGTAAGATAGTTGGGTCATTCGCAAGAGAGCATCCCCACGCTTAATCTGCAAGTAATTAGCAATCTTTTCTGTCGCCTTCGTTGCTGAAATATGCTGGGTTGCATGACCAGGATAAAGGTTCGCCTTTTTTTCTAGTGTCCGATAAAAAGACGTGGTAATTTCTTCCTTACTAAATTTTTGAACGAGGTTAGCAGGAACAGTTGCAATTTCATAACAAATTGGCACATCATTTCCATAACGAACCCGTTCCATTCGTAAAACCTGTTCATCTGGGGCTAACTTTAATTTTTCAACCTCTGTTTGCGAAGGGATTGTCAAGTGGTAAGAAATCGTCTTACTAGCAGCTTTCTTCCCTGTCGCATGCATTAATTCAGTAAAGCTCGTTATTCCTGACATCTTTTCTTGGACTTTGCGATTAGCGACAAAAGTTCCAGAGCCAACTCTTCGCTCAAGAATTCCTTCATCAACTAATGCTTGAATTGCTTGCCGCAAAGTCATTCGACTGACGCCAAAATCATTAGCGAGTTCGCGTTCAGCGGGAATTTTATCGCCAACTTTCCACTCACCATCTTCAATGTTTTGTCTTAACTGATTGTGAATTTGAATATAAACAGGTGAACTCATTTTCTTTCCTCCTTACGCCATTGTTTGCTAAATATTGCGCATGTGTATATTTTACACCATTCCCAAAAATCTAGACCAATTTCTTAAAATATCGGCAAAAAATTAATAAAAATTAGAGACCGTTGGAATTATTACCTTCCCCTAGTCTCTAATTTTTAATTTTTATTATTTTGTCGTAATTTCAATGCTCGTTCAAGGGAGCGATCAACAATAATTGATTGCGAATCGGCAACAGGGTATGTAGTTTCAGGGTCCATCTCTTCCGCAAAAGATAATTCAGTACAACCTAAAACGACTACATCTGCTCCTTGTTCTTCAATCATTTTCCGTACTAGCTCATGATACTTGTTGCCATCAGAATGACCAGCCTCTTTAATATCATGGTAAATCAGGTCTTCTGTCATCTCGGCAATCTCAGGAGTAGGCTTGATAAGTTCATACCCAGCCTTCTCAATATAAGGATCGTATAAGTTAGCTGCCAAAGTTCCCTTAGTGGCTAATAGACCAACTCGCTTTGTATCCGGCTTAATCTTCTTTATCTCATTAACTGTTTCTTGCAACATGTTGAGAATTGGAATTTCCGTTGCTGCCTGTAACTTATCAAAAGAGTAATGAGCTGTATTACAAATTAAGACAAAGAATGCAGGATTCAAAAGGCTTTGCTGTTTAATATCTTCAATCAGGGCTTCATTAGGATCTGGTTGACTATGATCAAGAATCCATGTAGTACGATCAGGAACGGTTGCATGGTTAACAACTAAATAGTTTAAGTAATCTTGATCACGATGAATTGGCGTTCTCTTATCTAACAGACGTACATAACTCTCTGTTGCCAGCGTTCCCATTCCACCTAAAATTGTAAAAAATTGTTGCATTATAATTTTGCACGCCCTTTCTAAGCGATAAATTATGATAGTAGCGCCACAAAAATCGGCCCTAGTAATGTAATTCCAATATTACCAACTACAAACGCCGGAGTAAAGGCAGCCGCATAATATGCGCCACCTTCTGGACCTGCTTTTTGCGAAATCTCATTCATTGCCGCTGCGATCGTTCCCGAACCAGTCATCGCTCCAATTAAAGCAAGAGGTTCCATCTTCAATACATAGCGTCCAAAGAACAGCGTTAGCAAATGTGGCATTATTGAAATCATCGCCCCAATAAATAAGACCCCGATACCTAACGATTTAATTGCACTTGTAAATGCTTGAGCTGATTGTAAACCAACTGTCCCCACAAAAAGCGTTAGTCCAAAACTCTGAAGAAAGCTAGTTACCGTTACAGGGATTGATTTACGGTCACGGTGACGCTCAATCCATGAACTTAGGATTAGTCCCATGATCAAAGCCGCTGTTCCATTCCCCAGTTGCAACGGAATACTATTTAATTTTAGCCCGATAATTCCTAAAAGGGAAGCACAACCGATTCCTAAAGAGAATAAAGAATAATTCATCGCTGTATCTGCAGCTTTCCAGCGTCCCATCTTTTTTAAGATTGCTTTGGTTCGCGATGTATTCCCAGTCAATGAAATCACATTCCCTGGCTGCAACTGGTTAATCAATTGTTGGTTTCCACTGATTGGGTCTTGAATGTTCACAAAAACCCCGTGTTGCCGTAGAAGGGCTAATTCACCCGGTTTAAAGTTTTTTCCCAGAACAAAAGCTCGTTCACGCGGCGCATTGGTTGGGGTCAATACTTCTGTCAATCCTGGTACTCGCATTAACCGATCGAAATGAACGGCGTAACCAATAACAGTTAGCAAGTCGCCAACCTGCAATTGATATTCAAGGTGGTCAGTCATTTTGCCATCATGAAAAGCAGCTAACCCAATAATCCGGTAATTAGACAGCCGATTAAATTCCTCAAGCGTTTTACCGACAAGCGGTGAATCATCTGCAATGCGATATGTTCGTCGCCACGTTGGGTTAGGGTTTTTAGCATGAAAGTGATAATGTTCAGCCATTTTAGGACCCTGTTCAGCAATCGAAATCCCCAAAATTTTAGGAGCTAGGTCACGTAAAAAGATAATTACCCCTAATGTTCCAAAAACGTATGTTAAAGCATAAGCAACCGGGAGCTGCGCCTCATAAGTTGCCCTAACACTTTGACTTACTGGCAATGAGCCAATCGTTTGCAACGAACTGGCAACGGTAGCTGACTGGGTGAGGGCTCCTGAAATAACTCCGGCAGCGATCCCTGGTCCAATCTTAAAGGCAGAAAAAAGACTCCACCCAACTAAGAACGCAACAACCATCCAGAAAATACTAGCGATTAAAATTCGAATCCCAAATAGTTTCAAACTAACTAATAACTGAGGCCCGATCCGATAACCAACAGAGAACATGAAGGCGCCAAAGAAAATCGTTCCCAACATTTCATCCCGGGGAAAACTCCCAACTTGCCCCACGATTAAGGTCACAATTAACGTTCCCACCGTTGCTCCAATATTAAATTTACCCGCAATTTTATAGTTTCCAATCAAAAAGCCAATTGCAAGACAAATAAACAGCGTAAAAACCTGATTGCTCACCATAAAGTGAACGATAGAATGTATCATTTTAACTTATAGTCACTTTCTTTAAAAACCTGTAATAACTTGTATTAATTAAGCCACATTATTACATTCTTGTCAGGCTAATTCAACCACTTATTGAGAAATACTTTCCTTCTTTTGTTGCATGCGATAGTTAGTAACCATTGTTAATAAAGTAATGATTGCCAAAATACCTAATAAGATAAAGTCAAATTGTCCCCCGGCATAGGTACGTCCCATCAGTGAGCCACTGTTGCCCATTTGGAATAACGCAATTGTGGAAGCAAGCAGACTAGTCCCCAGTGAGCCGGCAAATTGTTGGACCATATTAAAAATTGAGTTTACATCGGGGGCATTTTGTGGTTGAACCAACATTGAAGCATTGGAAATTGTATTAGAAAAAGCAAAATTAAAACCAATTCGTAAAACAACAAAGAAGAGCATTATTAGTAGTGGTGTTAAGTGACGTTGGAAAATACCAAAGCAGCTTGTTCCAATAACTAACAGAATTCCCCCGGAAATAACTGGCGTAGCAAAGCCATAACGATCAGCCAAAGTTCCGGCAAATGGCGAGATAAAAGCACCGATTAATGACCCGGGAAATAAAATAAGACCCGCAACAATTGCCGAAGAGTGCAAAACATATTGAACGTAAATCGGAATAACAAGCGAAATCCCAATATTAATAAACTGTAAATTAAAATAAGTGACAGTTGATAGCCGCAATGGGACAGCCTTAAACACCTTTAAGTCAAACAATTCTGATTTACCGTGATTATTGATATAGATAAAGGCGCTAAAGAAAACAATTGCTACCAATAATAAAAGCCAAAACTGCTTGCCAAATCCTTGTTTCCCAATTGAAGAAACTGCACTAATTATACTAATAAGGGCAATTGCCAGTGTAATTAAGCTTTCATAACTAAATGCTTTATCATTTCCAAGCGGTTTATTACGAATAAAAAGCTGACCACACACAAGACTAATCAAAACAATTGGTAGTAAAATCCAAAAAATCATCCGCCATGATAGCATTTCTGAAACGATCCCACCATATGTTGGTCCCAACGCTGGCGCAAACGAAATAACCATTGCAGCCATTCCGGTCATCATGCCAATTCTTTCACGCGGAATCTCCGTAAAAATTAAATGGAACATAATTGGCGTTGCTAACCCAGTTGCAATTGCTTGAATCAATCTCCCCGTTAACAAAATAGGAAAATTACCAGTCAAAGCACACATCAAGTCACCAATAATGAAAAATGATACTGCAAATAAGTGCAACCAACGTGCTTGATACTGACGTAATAGATAGGCAGTAGTCCCCATTGTAATTGTTACCATCAATAAATAACCAGTTGTAATCCACTGAATAACATCGAGCGATACATTAAACTGAGCAGATAATTCTGGATATGTGACGTTCATCGATGTTTCATTCAAAATTCCGATAAACGTTAGTAATGCAAGGGAACCAATTGCGAGATAAATACGTGAATAGTTTTTTTCTGCCATTGCTTTCTGCTTCCTCCTTTAAATCAAAATAAAAAGAGCCACGGTGATAAAAACTCCACCACAGCTCTGCAATAACGATTTAATTCTACCAAGGAAGCAGAACGAAAGTCAACGTTATTATTTTTCTCCTAATTTCTTTAACCAGTCTTTCGTTTCTTCGTCTAGTTCAGGGGCAATTTCAAACTTAAATGGCGCCAGTAACAACCGCACTTTTTCCCATTCAATCCTCTGATCACGATAAATCGTCGTTAGCATCATTGTCACCATCTGATCTTTCTTATTTTGATCAACTCCTGGCTGATTAATAAACGTAATTGCAGTAATCTTTTTTGCCAATAATTTTGCAATTAACGTCTCCATTTCCTGGGTTGTGACTGGGTGCTTAATTCGTAGACGTTTTTCTAACGGGACTGCAGGAAGTTCTTTTTGTAAAAACTTTTGAAGCAAATCCCATTCTCCTAAAATTTCTGGATAGAATTGCCAAGGTACCCGGGCATTAAGACTCGCTAGTAAATTTGGAATGATCGCCTGTAAATCCCCATCATTTTCTTGTAAAGAATCACAAATTTCAATCAAGAACCGTTGAACAGTTTCTCGAGTCTCAGACTGAACCCTCTTCTTAGCTGTTAAAGCAAAGCGAACCACTAGGAAATCTGTTAACTGTTCATCATCAATGGTCGCACCAGTCGCATTGCGTTTCACCTTAAAATCATTTAGTTGTTTAGTTCGCATGCTTTTTGCAAAATGACCTTGTTTAGGCATTAGCTGTCATTCCTTTTTTATATAACTTAAAAATTTTTGAACTAGAAAAGGCTAAGAAAAACAGACGTTTTTCTTAGCCTTTCAATAACAGTTGGGCTAGCTGGATTCGAACCAGCGCATGACGGTACCAAAAACCGTTGCCTTACCGCTTGGCTATAGCCCAATAATAAAGATGGAGGAGGGTGGATTCGAACCGCCGAACCCGAAGGAACGGTTTTACAGACCGTCGCGTTTAACCAGACTTCGCTACTCCTCCAAGAAGTTGCTTGATTAAATATTTCGTATCAATCAACGTTTATTATAATACCTAATTTCCAACCTCATTGCAAGTGTTTTTTCTTATTTTTTTGAAAAAACTAGATTTTTTTAGTATAAAGGTGGCTAATCCATTGATCTAATAGGCTTTTTCCCTTCCAGTCCTCACTATTTTTGCGTCTTACGCCAACTGCTTGATTGCGGTATTCAATATTTCCAACGGTAATTAATGGCTGGACATAATGAAGGTGCCCATAAAAAACTGTTTTTACTTCTGGAAATCTAGCGAGTAACGCTCCTAAGTATTCACTGCCCAACATTGCAGTTGTCATCTCCCACATCCGTTGTCGCCGTACTGACTCAATAAGTGGATGCAGGAGAGCTTCCCTAATCGGTGCAAAGTGAGTCATAAAAATAACCTGTTTTTGTTGATTATGAGCTTGTTCTAGGTCTTCTTCAACTTGGTGTAAAACAATCGCCATTCGTTCTGGATCATTCATTGACTGTACAATTGGACGATCTACCCAATATGCCCGCTTCCATTTTGCGACCTCTTCTACATTATTTTCATACGTTGAAAACGAATAATCATACCAACCATTGTTACCGATAATTCGCCGGTTTGTTTGGGGAATATCGATAAATCGATTATGAAAATATAGATCATCATCTAAATTTTCTAATTGTTCATAAGTGACCCCTTTTAACATATCGTGGTTACCGGCTAGATAATGAACCTTTGTGGTAGGCAATTGCGATTGTAGTTCCGCAAAATATGCGCTGGTTTGCTCGAAATCATTAAAGGCATCCCCCACAAAAAAGTAATGGTCAATTCCATGACTAGTTAAATAATGCGCCTGTTGAGTAATAATTTCTGCAACATCAGCATGATTTAAATCCAAATGAAGGTCACTACTTACTGCGATTTTCATAATTCACCTCGAAAAAAAGAGACCAAGAATTATTCTTGATCTCTTAATATATAATTTTTAATCTACACCATCCATCAAGCCATGAATCTTCTTAACAAATAAGCAAAGGATCAATCCGAAGACGATACTTACTGCCCCGATAATTAAGAAGTATGGAACTTCTGTAGCTGATGAGTAGTACTTAACAACTTGGGCGTTAACCGCTTGTCCAGCAGCATCAGCCAAGAACCACATACTCATCATTTGAGACTTAAATGCCTTTGGTGCAAGTTTAGTAGTTACTGAAAGACCAATTGGTGAAATCAACATTTCGGCGATTTCAACAATGAACCATGAACCAACTAACCAGAATGGGCTAACCCGTCCGGCAGTTGTTCCGTGAATCATAGCTGGAAGTGCCATCCAAACATATGAAAGACCTGCAATTACTAACCCAGCAGCAAACTTACCAGGAGCACTTGGTTGTTTTTTCCAGTGATCCCAAAGTGCAACGAAGAATGGTGTTAGGATCATAATGAATAATGGGTTCAATGTCTGGAAGTTAGCAGCAGCAAAATGCCAGCCACCAATGTGTAAAACAGTCCGTTGTTCAGCAAAGAGGGCTAAAACAACTGAACCTGATTCTTCAATTGCCCAGAAGATAGCAGCAGCAATGAAAAGTGGAATATAAGCAACAACCCGTGACTTTTCATCTTTTGTAACTTTCTTGGAATTTAACATCATTACAAAGTAGTAGATTGGTAAAGCAATAGCAATAACCGTAATGATCGTAATGATATTATTGATGTTTAATTGACCCATTGCCGCAAGCAATCCAAGAATGATCACTAATGCAACAACACCAACAATTGACCAAATAATTACTGGACGTAAACTTTCCTTATCGATCGGATCATCAGGATACAAGCTATCTTTTGAAAGATACTTCCGACCGTCAACTACATATTGTACTAACCCAAAGAACATTCCGATAGCAGCTAGTGAGAAACCAGCGTGGAAGTTCATTTCACCATGGAAAAGGTTTAAGCCAAAACCATTAGCAGCCCAAGGAACAGCCCAAGGAGCAACAGCGGCCCCCAAGTTAATCCCGAAGACAAACATACTAAAACCAGAGTCTCGACGACGGTCTTCAGGGCTATACAAGCCCCCAACCATTTCTGAAACATTTGGCTTTAATAACCCGGTACCAATAACAATCAAAGCGATTGATACATAAAGTGCTGACACACCAAATGGTAACGACAAGGCGATATGTCCAAACATAATAAGGACACCACCGATGAAGACCGTTCGCCGCGATCCCCATACACGGTCAGATAACCATCCCCCGACAACACTGGCCAGGTAAACTAATGAACCATAAATTGACATAATTGATGCTGCGGTAGCTTGATCCATGCCCAAACCACCCTTGGTAACAGCGTAGTACATATAGAATAGAAGGATAGCCCGCATTCCGTAGTAACTAAACCGTTCCCACATTTCAGTGAAGAACAATGTCGACAATCCACGCGGTTGTCCAAAGAAGGAGGTATCCAAATTCTTTTGTTTACTCATACAATTCCTCCAAATAATTTCACTTTTCAATTAGCACAATGTTAATTGAATACGTATTCTAAACATTAAAAAACTTTAACAATAAGATTCAGAATAGTACTATTATAAACGTGTTTCAAAACATCGTCAATTGAAAAATAAGTTTTTGATGAGAACGCAAACGCATGTATGAGCTATAATTGTTTATTTTATTAAGTTTGTCGCTAAGATTATTAATTAGATGACGTATCCCCATCAATAACCGGCCGTGGGTAAACTTTCCCGTTCCGAACAATGGCATACTCAGTTCCATTATCATCAACAAAAGCCCAACCTTCATCTGGCTCAGATAGGTCAGTCGTGGCCTTCAAATTATCAATCTTGCTGGTGTCTTTGTGGTGGTCACTCGCCCATTTCTTAAGTGCTGCTCGTGCATGAGTAGATGATTCCTTAGAATGTGTATCCTTAGTTGTAGAACTATTGGTTTTCGCATGCTGTTCTTTTAAGAAATTATCAACGTCAAAGTCACCATGAACTCGCTTAAATGACTGATTAGGCCACTCATCGTTACCTACAAGGCTTAAATTATCTTCATTTAGCCGTGCATCAATCGGCGTATCATAATTACTATCATTTAAGTTAATAATGTAATTATTCTTTTCCTTCTTCCAGGTTAACTGGTCTCGAATATCAGCCTGCGTCGGATTTGCCATTACATATGTCCCAGTTCCATCTGAATTAAGGGTAATAGCAGCTCCATCGGCATCATCACGATACGAACCCACAATATGTGACTCCTCTTTTTTTGCTGATGAGACTTGGGCACTGCTCTTGCTACTGTTGGAACTCGTGCTAGAACTACTACAGCCACTTGTACATAACCCAATTGCAATTATGCTTGTTGCAACAAGGATCACTTTACTAAATCGCATTATAAATACCTCCATTCTCCTAAACTACATCTGAAACTAGTTACAGTTTTAGTATATTCTCATGTTAAAACTTCCACAATTTTTTTGATATAAAAATTAATAATCTATCGTTAAAAACTGGAGATATGCAATTTAGATTATTAAAAAGGTATTTAAAAGGCACAAAAAAGATGTTAGCCAAACAGCTAACATCTCAATCGACTCCGGCAGTCAGACTCGAACTGACGACAACCTGATTAACAGTCAGGTGCTCTACCAACTGAGCTATGCCGGAATAACTCATCAACATAAAATATTATATCATGTCGACAAGTCATTGCAAACAATTATTTTAAATTTTATTTACCAAAATTATTAATTACTTGAGACCGAAAATTACTAGTATCCCCATCATCGGGTCAGTAACTGTCGTAATTGTTAGCTTTGTCATTATCTTCAACCCCTTCTATCGTTGCTTAACCCTTGGAAACATTGCATTACCAGCTAAAGTTCCATAAAGCATTGCTGGTGTAAAGCGGTAAGAGTCCATCTTATTCTAGTCAAATTCACTTTGAACCTCATCTTCCTTACCATCCTTAATCATTTGGACAAGGTGGGGATTTAGTTCAACCGAACCACCGACAGTTAGAAAATCAGCCCAACCAGTCTTAAAGGCCTTCAACCCATTTTCTTCAGCAAAGAGGTCACCGACGCCAATAAATGGTACCCGACCATTGATTCGGTTGTGAACTGCCTCCATCCGAGTAACATTCTGATCACCTCCACGCCGTACCTTTTTGTAGAAGTTCCACAAAGAGATATGAATATATTGTAGTGGCTTTTCAACTAATCGATCGACAAGTGCAAGGGTCTCCTTCATTGTTAAACCATCCGCCCCAAGTTCTTCTGGTGAGAAACGGTAACCAACAATAAAGTCAGGACGAGTATACTTTTTCCGTACTTTATCAACTGCATCAATTATTGCCAGTGGGAAGTTGAAACGTTTTTCCATTGTTCCTCCCCAATGATCCGTTCGATGATTATAGGTTGCCGAAACAAATTGTTGAATCAACCAGCCATTTGCCCCGTGAATTTCAACACCATCAAGTCCGGCACGAATTGCTAGTTCAGTCGCATAAGCAAATGAATGAACAATTTAATGAACTTCCGCATCAGTCATCTCACGAGCACCAAAATATGATAACTCACTTGGCCCCCACACACCGTTACCACGAGTCATTGACTTATCAGCGTGAACACCTGCATGAGCTAATTGAATAACCGCTTTTGCTCCTTGTTCATGTGAGATTCGTGCATATTCTTTTAAGTTTTCAAGATGGTCTTCACTAAAGGCATTTGGTGATTCAAAACCAATTCCACTCGGGTGAACATTTGTAAATGGAATTATCCACATTCCAAAGCCATTAAAGCGGTCATGCCAAAACTTCCTTGAAGCAGGAGTTAATTCTCCATCAGGCCCTGCATCATAAACAGTCAATGGAGCAACAACTAAACGATTTTTAATCTCTACACCGTTATTTAATGTATATGGTTGAAATAATGGTTCATACTTTTTTCATAATTTGAAACTCCTTTATTTTATAGATTTCTTTTTTAATGTATATACATTTTTTCCTTGATGACGAAAAAAATTTAGTATCCTACTAGAGATAATCTCGCCGATCAATATATTCTCCCTGAACACCCCAACTACTAATGTCATCATATTTAATATATAGGTAATCAGGCTGGATACCTAAAATGTCATAAAACGCTTTAGTAATGTCAGTATTTAGCCCTTCGTAACCGGTATGACTTTCAGTACCAAAAATACTTACTTCAATATAAGCTAAAGGTTCATTGCCATTTCCTCTTAAATAAAGTGGATAATTGTCTTGAAAACCGACCATCAAAACCTTTTCACTCTTTCCGGGAACATTAGCAATTGCTAACCCTAGTCTTTTCTTTAGCATTAGTTCCTTATTCTTAGAAATCTTAATATTTACCCGTGACATGATAAAGGGCGTTTCATTCACTCCTTTACCTCTTGACTAAGTTCAAAAGTAATTGTATCTTGGTGAGAAGAGAAGAATAAGTACGCATATTTTTCTTCCTTTAAATTTATTTGGAATGATTAATATGAATCAAAACGAATTTGATAAAAAAATAAAATATTTTCACGAAAACATGCCCAAACAATGTCCTATTCTGTACTCAATGAAAATCATCGGCTCAAAGTGGAAAATTCCAGTAATGTGGTACCTGATGCTCAATGATGGTCAACATTACAACGAGCTAAAGCGTAGTATCGGTTCAATTACAAACACCATGTTAACAAAGAGTCTCCGTGAATTAGAAGAGGACGGCTTACTCAAACGTATATCAAAAGGAACGGTTCCGCGAAAGACCTAATTTACACAATGGGCGACCTCTTTGAATGGGGAAAGAATCTTATGGAAGAAACTCAACGGAATTAATGTAAAACGAGACTCCACTACCCCTCTCTCTTGGTTATAATGCCCTCTGAGTATACAGATGAAATAGAAAATTCATCTTATACTCGGAGGGCTTTTTCTATGGGAAGAAAATCAAAATACTCGGCAGAGAAGCCATTGAATACTTTAATACTAAACGCGCTTATACAAGCAGAAACGGCTTAACCGCGGAACAATCCCGCAATCAAGCCGCATAAACTAATTTTATCTATTTAACCTGTATGCTTGACGGGATATAGTGCCATGTAATGAAGTCCCGTTTTTTAGTCTTTTACTTTTTTAATAGCTCTTTTAATGCTGCAATTGCCTGGTCATATTTCGGCTCATTAACCAATTCATCAACAATTTCTCGATAAACAACTTTACCCTCTTTATCAAGAATCCAAACAGACCGCGCTAAAATTCCTTCATCTGGAATCAATAACTTTGATTCATAACCAAACGATTCCTCTGCATCAGAAACTAGTTGCATTTTCTTAACGCCTTCAGCAGCACACCATTTTTGTTGATCAACAATGGTATTAGTCGAAATAGTTAAAAAGTTAACCTCGTCAAACTCGTCCATTGTTGAATTAAAATGCTTAGTCTGGATGCTGCATACCGGTGTATTAATATCAGGAACCACACTTAATAAGGTAACTTTACCAAGTAGCTCTTTCATTTTAATCTTATTGTTATCCTTATCAAAAACCTTAAAGTGAGGAAATTCGTCGCCTATTGCTGGCGGATTACCAACTAATTGATGCTTTTCACCGTTGATTGTGATTTCCATTTAGCTACACTCCTTTTTGAAATCAAGTTATGTTTAGTATAACAAAATATAACTAAAAATCATTATTAATAGACTTCTTCCCTCACGCTTAAAATAGTAATTAGTGGTGGCGGTAAGCATTTTAACCACTAACTTAATTTTTATTTACTTAATCTAATCCCGTCTCCGTCATTAATTGCATAATAAATAAAAACAACCTTTGATATTTATGGAAAAATGCCATTATATCAAAGGTTATTAATCTCTAGTAAAGTTTAATTATGCCGACAAGAGGAGTCGAACCTCCGACCTTCTCTTTACGAGGGAGATGCTCTACCAGCTGAGCTATGTCGGCAAATCAATCAACGTGTACTATTATATCATGCTAATTAGTTAGTGAAAATACCTAATTTAAATTAAACTACATTCTTCTAATTAAACTGGAACCATAGAATTAAAGCATCAACAATAATTCCTATAATAAACCAATAATAAACCAATTCCCATTCCAAAAAAGAACGCCACTATCATTGTATTAGCCCTTCCTTTCATCATTATCTATTAATAATCTCCCAAGCACGAACAGCTACTATTCACTAAGATAACATTAACTATTTTTTAGTATATAAAAGTTAATGCAACCATGTCTAGCCTCTTGCCACTGTTTGCAAGGTTAACTTCGGTCTGATAATTATGTTCAGAATATTAAGCAATGAAAAAAAGAAGTATCAGTTACTTGAACTGATACTTCTTAGCTAATAACTCCGGCAGTCAGACTCGAACTGACGACAACCTGATTAACAGTCAGGTGCTCTACCAACTGAGCTATGCCGGAATAATGCGTGGCAACGTCCTATCCTCGCAGGGAGCGATCCCCCAACTACTTTCGGCGTGTTGAAGCTTAACTTCTGTGTTCGGCATGGGAACAGGTGTATCCTTCAAGCCATCATCACCACACTCTTTGTCCCTT
>NZ_NGPY01000010.1:0-37763 GCF_002254085.1 Limosilactobacillus reuteri
ACTGGTTCAAATCAATTGGTATCTGAATTCACGGCCACTTAAATGTCTTAATTGGCATACACCAATCGAGATCTTCTTGCTTAATCTACGTCACTAAATTCGTTCAAGTTATTTCTTGCAATCTGCCTTATACAACAAAAAGTCCTAGCGACTATTGCAGGCATTTCTGCAACTACGCTAGGACTAAATTTATTTTATTTAAATTTCAAACTAATCAAATCATTATCAGCTTTGCTTGCTGAGAACTCATGGACTAATACTTCGGTTTCCGATTTACCATCTAATACTGGAAGTTGTGGTCCCTTAATTGGCTCAAACCAATAGTCAATATGATTGCCTTCACCATGTTCATCATTTGAGAAACGAGCAATTACTTGTAACTGATGGCCGACTAAATCAGAAGAATAATCAAACTGATCACTAAATCCGGATAATTCGCTATCAAAAATATCTGGGTGAGCTTGTTGGACATCGCCACGACTAGTTGGATTATACTCAATTCTTTGTAATTCATGTTGTGCAGCAACATCGTATAGGATCAAGAAACGGTGATTCAATCCTAATGACATATCAGTAGCAAACCACCCGCTAACTTGAAGCTTATTACTAAAGACTACCGTATCAACATTATCAAGATTAGCGGCACTCTTTGTTAAGTCTAACACTGATACATAATCGACAAAGTTTCCGTTACCTGCTGGATCATCTGTATAGCGGAAAATCAAATGTAACTTTTTACCTTTAATCTGATTTGAATAATCAAAGCTAGTACTAAAACCAGAGTTAGCACCATTAGGAATATCTGGATAAACCTTTGGAACATCTGGCCGACTAGTAATATTAACTTGAGTACGACCAAACTCTTGACTCCCCTGTTCATTCGTTAAAATGGCAAATGCATATGGCTTACCTTGCGCTTGAGCAGCTGCAAACCAGCCATTAACTACTAGCTTATTTCCATCGAAGCGTACTGAATCCAGATTTCCACCGCTTGTAACTTTTTCTTCCATTGTAAACACTCCTGTAAAATCTACACTAATATCAATCTGTTCGCCCCAGGCATTGCTACTGAATTGCCAAGCATCAGTATGAGTGCTAATTGCTGGGAAGTACTCATAATCTGGCTGAGTAACTCCTGCCATTGTTGGATAAGATGCAATCCAAAGTTTGGCACCTGTTGCCTTATAGATGGCCTCGTAATCCCATAAGTCACGCATTCCCGAATATGAATAGAACACTGGAATAAAACCAGCTTGTTTAACAGCATTACAGAAAATGATTGCTGCTAAAGTGTTTGCTGATTGGTAGCCTGCACGTTCTTCATAATCAAGGACTAATGCACTACCATGTTCAAGTCCCATCGTATTAGCTGTAACAATAGCCGTATTGGCTTCTAAGCGTGCTCGATTACCGTCACCAATAAAGCGACTAAAGTGATAACTGCTAACTTTAAGGCCGACACGTTTAGCTGCCGCGATCTGTCCGGCACCATATTGGTTACGCCAATAAGTGCTTTCAGATAATTTAATAATTGCGCCACGGACCCCACGAGCTTTCCATTTTTCCCAGAAGCTATAGTAAGTAGCTTGTGGTTGATATGCGGAAACATCAATTACTAGTGATCTAGTCATTATTAATCACACCCGTCTTAATTTGTCCGGCTGAAATATCCTCAATCTTATCTGTTGGAATAGTTGCATTAGTAACCGTTACACCAGTTTTAATCTGGTCAGATTGGGGATTGGTCGGCGTTAAATCACTCTTCTCATAAGCTGATTGAATAGCATGTTCAACGGTTGTTTGGCTTACATTAAATCCTTTATCAGCCAGTGTGCCGCCAACAATCTTAGTCGCTTCCTTGAATTTGTCGTGACCAGTTAAAGCTTGATTACTTACTAAACTTGTGACAGTCGTATCAGCAAGCTTTTCAAGAACATCTAATACTTCTTTTTCTTGAAGCGTTTTTGCATGAAGTTTTTTAACCTCTAAAACCGGTTTGAGGTATTTCCAAGCAAAAATAAAAAGCACCGTTGCAGTGCCCGAAGAAATAAACCAATATACAATATCATTAATCATTTTCATGACGATGTTCCTCCTCTAAGGTGTTTAACCGTTCTTCATGTGACGCTAACTTAATATCATGCTTTGCTAATTTATCAAGAATTTCTCTTATTCCACGATCACGTTCTTTATTATCAGTGTTCATTTGGTTAATGGTTTGGCGTAATTCTTTAATGGCGGTTTCTAATGGACCAGTTAGGCCAAACTTCAACACACCCCAGAGAACTAACCCAATACTTAAAATGCTGGCAGCATCTTCAATTGTCAAATGTATCAAATTATCACCACCTCTTAGTTAGTTGTGAGGTAATGATTGTAGTAACTGACTAATGTATTAGCTGGATATTTTCCTGAGTGAACTTCAATATCAACATCAGTTCCTGAATGGTGAACATAAGTGCCTTCAATATTAGTTGCATACCACGTTTCAATATTCTGATCAGGATTAATAATATTAGGTAGTTTGATTGCATGAGCTAAGCCACCTGTAACGTCTTTATTTAAAGCAAACATTAATCGTAGCTCTACTAACTTAAACCCGCCTAAATCAGCAATTCGATAGCAACAGTTCCAACCATTGTTAACGTGGTCCCAATCGTAGGCCCCATTAACAAATTGTATGCCGTCGCGCTGCTGACCAGTTAAAGTTGGCAACTGATTAGTTGTAACTAAATTATTTGGCTTGCCATTAATAATTGACCAATCAGTAGCTACAAGTAAATCATTACCATCTTTATCTTTAATATATACTTTATTTGCCATTAAACTTTACCTCCTAACGATTGACTTTTCGCTGTAATTCCCAAATCTGTTTCTGCAGATCATCTACAATATCCGCCATTTGACTGCGGTAATCATCAAAATCAACAACCGAATTTAGATCAGTTTCCGGAAATACTTGGTGTTTGCGCTTCTTCTCATCTTTTTGAAAGAGTTTTACTCTCGTTGGCAAGAACCCCATCCTATCGCCTCCTAAGCTGTTTGTGTTTGCAGATCATCAATAAAACATTCAGCATACCCCAATTGCGGAATTGAAGTATTAACAGAACCGATTAATCGATAAGACAAGCTAGTACTGTTTTGTGACAAGTCAAGGATTTTCAAGTTAGCCCAAGAAGTCGTTCGATCTCCATAGTGCTGGGTATCTATTTCTGCTTCAACCGAATTAACTTCAATTGCATCAAGGTGCTGTTTTAACGTTGGATACGTGTGCCCCAAGACATCTACCCTTGCATCTATAATCTCACTCGGCTGAGGAGTCTTATTAATCTGTGCTGCCCAACGAACTTCCCAAGCATCAGTAATACCTTTTAAGTATGAACTAACGTAATTTCGTAGCACAGCCCAATTATGGTTCTTCTGCTCGTAGGCTTGTGAGTTTTGGAAAGGGCTCGGTTCGTCCCATATATCTATTCGTGGAAAGCCAGTCATCGACTATCCCTCCTATTGTTGTGTTGAATTTGATTCTGGTTGGATATACTCCATCCACTTCTTCTTAGCTAATTCTGTGATCTGCTTATTTGAAAAGTCATCAAAAGTCTTACCGTCGCCAAGCATATCTTTAGTGACTTTGATGGTAGCCATTGCTGTTTCTCCCTGGTCATTTAGACCATTAAAGCCAACCATTGCATCTGTAGTATTACCTTGTGAGTCGAAGTCGTAGCTAAGACGATTACGATAAACATTCATTGACATAGTGATCTACCTCCTACTTATTTTCTTTTTTGGCATTCTTTTTATCTGCAGTTAATTCATTAATTTTATTTTGTAGTTTCTTAACCTGTAGGCGTAAAACTGTGTTATCAAATTCTAATTGACTGTTCTTCGCACGGTATTCTGTGATAACATCATTTGCTTCAACTTTTAAATTATCCATAATAAAATTCCTCCTAAATAAAAAGCCACGATTAACTCGTAGCTGCCATGTGATTTAATTTATCATTAACATTTTGTAAGCGTATTTGCTCATAACCTTTACGTTTAGCTTTAATTTCCCAACTAAATTTGAGGTTAGGTTGATCTGATTTTACAATAAAGCGATTATGTTCACGTTGATCGACCCAGATATTACCTGGTCCATAAGCAGTAATAAATACATGATAAGAAATAGTTGTATTAACGGTTTCGTTAAATAACTTTTCAATTCCTATATAAGCAATACCATCAGTGCTCGTTTGTCCTTCACCAATGTCGCCAAAATAATATTCGGCCGTTTCATAAGCATTAATGGTAACAGGCCCTTGGCTTGTCTTGACGATAGCATTCTTACTTTGGTCAACCCCTAGCCACTTACGGACATGGAGATTATCAACTTGGAGATTGCCAAGCGTGTGGGTCATGCCATCATTGAAACCATCGTCAATATATCTTCCTTGAAGTTTAATTGGGCCTGCTCCAGCAACCTGAATTTCGTTACCATCATCACCGCCACCAACATAGAAGCCAACCTTATTATCTTTTTGAATAGAAAATTTCGAATTACTATTTCCATCATTAAGATAGACGGTAAATCCTTGGTTACGAGTAAGGACTGTATATTCTTTGTTGCCAACCCATTGTGCAATTTCGCTATCACCAGGTCCGCCACCAAAAGCTGATCCATAAATGTCATCAGGATTATACTTTCCTTTTGAATCAATAACAATCTTAGGGTGTCCACTATTACCCGAATTATTTGTGATAGAGCCATCTTTGTTAACTGTAGCTCCACCCCAAGTCGTTAATTGAATATTCTTCTCATCAGCAATGTTTAATCCATTAGCAGAATTTAGGTAGGTATCGTTTCCAACAAGAGACATACTACCCTTACGCACCCAATAAATATTATCTTTTGAGGTTTGGAAATAGCGATCATTAGCACCAGTTTTAACAACTACCCCGTTCAAAGTACCACTAGTAATATTATCGGCGCTAAAATTCTTTACATTGAATTTAGCTGCATCTAGCGTTCCAGTCGTAATTTTATCTGCATTAATATTAGTAATATATGCACTAGGGATAAATGCTTTTGAATTTGGACTCATGACAAATGAATCAGCATCAAAGTAAATCTTGTTAGATTGAATTAAAGTATGACCAGCCGCAATATTAATTTGACTAAGGAGATCGCCACTTTTAACTCTCAAATTAATATCACTGCGTAATTGTGTAATCTCAGACTCTTCTGCACCAGTTGACCACCCAGTCCAATACGTACCAAACCAGCGACGAAATGCATGTTTGGTGCCACTATCCTGGTAAACATCTTGCCGAATTCTGTCGTTAGCATTACCAGTCACATCTACATAAACCCAACCACCAAGCGGGTTACCAGTTAGATTGTGGACAAAGTAGTGGCCGGTTGTCTTCATGTTATCAATATTAGCGTTATCCAAAGTCTGCACATTGACTTGATTATTCAAACGATTAAAGTCACTTTGACTAACTTTGGTTTGTACTACTCCTGCAAGCTGAGTATATTGGGACTGATCAACCTTATTTTTAACTGCTGACTGTAAACCGTCAATTGAGGCTGTGACAGATTGAAGTTGGCTAACGCTAGCATTGTCAGATGGAGCTTGTGAATATGGAGTAGCAATAGATCCTCGCTCTATTTTGATATTCTTGACATAAAAGTCATTATTACCATTATCAGGATTAGGATAAATAATCCAAGTTCCGCTAAGTTGACTGACATGAACAGTAGTTTTAATTCTTTGCCAATTATTATTAAGAGTAATACTGCCCATAGAAGACCTGTCAGCACCTTCGTATTTGAACAGGTTTCCATTTATAGTTCCTTTACCTTTAATATCTGCTGAAAAAGTATATGTCTCTCCAACCTCTGGAATAAATCGTCCTTTGTCATAACCTATATAAAAACCTGACTTTGAACCGACAGCGTGAATCATTTTTGTATGATCATCATAATTTTCAATAGTAATTCGGGGGCCATTTGAACCAATTGGCAATGAACAATCAGCAGTTCCACCTTGCAAATTAATTCCACCGCCAGATTCATCAATTTTAGAATCAAGTTTGGTGATACTTTCATTAAGCGTCCCGGCTTTTTGATCTATTAATGATTGAACGGTGCTTTGCGTAGCGAATCCTTTTCCATTAATAATGTCATTAACTTTAGATTCGGTAACCATACTCTTTAACTGATCACTAAAGAGATTAATTGAAGCGGAATGAGAATTGACAGTGCCTTTTAGGTTATTTACCTCCGTTGCATCAGCCTTTAATTTGATCGCTTTGCTGTTCTCATCAATGGCCGTTGTGTTTTTGCTAATTGCGGCGATAGTATCATCGGGATTAGCTAACCATGTACCGATATAATTTCCAACAACAGCAAAAGGTAAAGCTATATAAATATTACCTTTATTACTTTGACAGCCCCAAAGATAAAAAGCATGGTTACGTGCATCACGTTGACCAGTAAATTTGTAAGTTTTCCATTCAGTAGATAAAGCTTGGTCAGTAAAGCCTCCTCCACCCCATAATTCAGTATGGAGTTTATCACCAGCATTATCTGCTTTAGCACAAACAGCCCATGAAATTGGCTGATTATTATAGGGGCCATCTAAATTTGCATCTAAAGCATTACCTCCTGAACCAGTATTTTTTAGAACAGCAATATTACCGTTTAAATATTTAGTCGAAGAAACACTAACTGAATCTCCTTTATGCCAGCCTTCAAATGTGTCTGAATGGTGAAGGAGATTACGAGTACCAATTTTCATCCCATTAACTTTATCCCTCAATGTCTGATATTCAGAGGACGAAACTTTTTGGCTAATTTGACCAGCCATTGTCTTTTGCTCTGCTGACAGTTGACTAATTAAATTATTAGCTTGGTCAACAACTGACTTATCAGCCTTTTGTAGTAACTGGTCTTTTGTTTGCTGGAGAATGGTTTCTGTCGATGTAATCTGATTACTAAATTTTTTGTTATCCCCTTCAATTGCAGTAACTCTGGTAGTTAAACCATTAACGGACAATTCTGCTTTTGCGGCTGCACTTGAAGCATTCGTCGCTTCAACAGTTGCACTGGTAGCTGTTTGGGTGGCAAGTACAGCATTATTCTTTGCATCTTGCGCTAATGCAGTTGCTGAATCTGCCGTTTGTTTTGCAACTGTAGCATTATTTTTAGCGTCTTTAGCAATTGATTCAACTTGACCGTTAGCAATCTTCAACTCATTGATTGCATCTGATGAGCTTTTTGATTGGACACTAACTGCTTCATTAGTCTTAATAATCGCAGCACTATTAGTTTGAACATCAACTTTGAGATTAGCAACGTCACTAGCAGCACTCGCAACATCTGCCTTCACAGAGGAAACATTATTAGCAACGTCTGCAACCTGATTTCTAATTACAGCTGCTTCACTGCTGGCATTTTCCTTTATAAATTGTGCTTTGCTTGCCGCATCATCAGCCGCTGCTTTGGCTTCACTAATGGCTGAACTCTGAGCAACAAGCGCGTCACTATTTACCTTAGATGCACTAACAGCCGAATCAGCATATTTGACCGCTGAATCGGCTGTATTTTTCGCTTCAACAATTCTCTTTTGTGCTTCAACAACTTTCTTATTAACTTTGTGCATATCCTCCTTCATATTAGCTTGGTCATTAGTATCATTAACATTAATCCATTCACCGTCAACCATGACCATTGTTTGAACCAATTTGTCATGATTACTAATTTTATGAGGGACAACAGCATTTTCATGATTTCCAATCACCGCTGAGGAAGCATCAGTTGATGAAGTATCTGTTGAATTATTTTTCGTTTCGTCTGAGAGCTGATTATTTTCTGCCATTCTATGTCTCACCTCCTATCGTTAAATCTTTATCAGCATTATTTGAAGAAGTAGTTTGATCAACAATCGGTTTTACCCAAATTGCACCATTTTTAACTGCTTGATTAGCCGATGGATCGTGCTGCCCATAAAATACTTGTGGGATTCGATCAAACATAGCATTTGCTAATTGCTCAAGTTTAGTTAATGACGTTTGTGAGTGTAACAATGTTGCCGGCAAGTTCTGATAAATATTATCAGTTCCTTGTGAAGGATTGTATGGATACCAGGTATAGCCAACTAAAGTAACTTTAGTGTTATAAGCATGCTGAGTATCAGTCTCGCCTAGCAAAGTTCGATCATCTACTTCTGGAATTGTTAAATATACTTGTTCACCCGGAATTGGCATTTCATTAGTGTTCAAAACAATTTCAATTGATACAGATGGCTCCAACACTAACTGCGTACGTGCATATTCTCGCATAGCGTTAGCATCCTTAAATCTGTCATCTTGCAATATTGATGAAGCGGGGTGTAATCCCCATTCATCCTTTGAATGCTCATCCGTTAAAGTAAACGGCTGAAAGTAATAATGAGTTTGTGTGGAATCAGTATCTGGTGTATATGTTCCACCATTATAATTGGCAACTAATTTAATAGTTTCGGTTGGGGCCATTTCGACTTTTTTAGTACTAATCTTGGCCTGCATTTCATCATTACGGCCATACCAATCAGGTGGGAAACTATCGATAGTAGCTGTCTTACAACTCTGTCCCGGCTCTGGCTCATAAATCTGCGTGTTTTTATCTAAAATCAAGCAAATGTGGTGAGTACTACCATGTGGGCCATAAAAGCCAACATCACCTGGTTTAATTTCTGATCGTAGAATTTCTCGAAAGTTATTCTCCATAGCGACGGTATATGCTGGGATTTCAATTCCAAAATCGTGATAAACCTGTGACACATATCCCGAACAATCCATTCCTGCAAATGGGTTAGCCTTATTGTGACCACCCCATACATACGGAACACCCAAATATTTCTTAGCGTCAGCTTGAAATGCCGCAGTATTATCTTGTCCGCTTTCAATTGGAACAGAACCATCTTCGACTACCACTCCACCGCTACTAGTCGCTTCTGTTGAACTACTAGCAGTTGAATCATCAGTTGAATACGAACCACCAACACATGTGATCTGATTAACAATAACTGTACTGTCTTCAATCAGCTTCATATTGGTTGAATCGTGATTATATACAACTCGCCTTTGATAATTTCTTAAAAACTGGTCAGATGAATATACATCTACTCGTTTTCCTAAAGGTTTAACAATTGTTCCAGGCCACGTTGAAATAATCTTACTAATCATATCTTTTCCGGAACATCCACCTAGATTTTCAATTTGCTGTTTTGAAAAGTCTCCAAACACATGATATGAAAAGCCAAATGGATTAGCAGTTTCGTCGTTTAAAAAGAAATCTAGTACTTCGTCAATAGAATAAGTTAGTGTACCACTGCGTACATTCTTCTGAAAGACCCGACCAATTTCACTATTAACATATTGCATAGCCGTGACGGTATACAGCGAAGTTCCAGTCCGATCTTGTTCAATATTCTTAATGATATATAGGTCGTTGTTAAACTCGATAGTTGATTCATTAGCAATTAAGGCAAAAGATGGTGACCCATCATTATATGCCACGAATTGTAACTGGTTGGTCTGATTATTCTCATATTGAACTTGGAAAGATGATTTAAGAAAACATGTTAACGGTACCGGCTTAGTAGTATGAATCCCTTGAATTGTGATTTGAGGATTAAACTTTGGTGCATGGTTAAACTCAGCTGGAACCTGAGCAGTGATTTTATCATTAACAAAAATAGACCCGTGCCGCATTTTAAATGTTGCTCGAGTCTTTTCTGTATCAGCCCAGTTAAACATATCATCAATAGTAGATGAGCGGAATACGAGTCCATTCCCCTCAGTTTGATCTGCAAATAGCCGGACACTATTACCATCAATAAACATATTAGGTCCTTCAATCCAGCCAGCAATACCACTACTATGATTACTATACTTTTGAGGCGTAGGTGCAAAGTTAACCGGAAATTTCTGATAAGGTCCAAGATAATTATTCGAGCTAAATATATAGTTACCGCCAATTGTCAGATAGTAGACTCCATCTATTAAGCAGATGTCTGGGTCAATCCGGTAACTATTATCAATTGCTCCATTATCAAACGTAATATCTTGTCCCTCGTTTGTAATCTTGTTAGTTTGCGGATCAAAGTCAGCAATGTAGTCATTTAGGATTCCTGAATTAGCATCCCCTGCACAATAAACAATATGATACTTCCCGTCTAAATCCTTAAATATTTCCGGCGCCCACACATTCTTATAGTTCTTGTCGTCCTTCAAATAATCAAGCTTTTCAAAACTATAAAAGTCGGTAGTCACATATAAAGCGCCTGTGCCGATGATGTAGTACCGATCCTCTATCTTGATCATGTATCCATCACGCAGACCATTTAGCTGTTCAAGGCGTGATATAGTCTCCCAACTGACTAAATTATCTGAATAAGCCATAATTGGCGTTGCCTGCCAAGGCTCCTTTTCTGTGGGGTGTGATTCAAAGCCAAAGTATACATAACGATGTTGTTCTAGTGCTTCTAAAACAGATACTGTCATCTGACACACCTCCTAATTAAGATAAACAAAGCGAAAATGAAATCTTATATCTACTTTGTTATAGCCATATATCTTAAATTCATTCCATCCGGGAGCCAGCCTCATCCAAGCTAAATTAGTAGAATCAGTACATAATTCACCATTGCAATAACAATACATATCATCCCAAACTAATTGATCATTTGGTTGCAAACTATTAACGTAGACTATCTCGTCACCTGTGGTTTGATTAACCATGTCAAATTTCCCAGTCTGCCCTGTGACAATTATTTTAAGACCATACCGTTGCGCTGGATCAATCGTAATATCACTAGCATTCCAAATCTTAAAATGATGTTCATTAACAAAGTGGTATTTTAAATCAATCCCATTAGGCAAGTTCATCCCATACTGCCATAGGTTTTGATCGTAATTCATCAAGTCATCGCTATAAGGCAAAGACCACTTAACACCAGAAGGATTATCAAAAGGAATTGAAAATTGTACGACATGACTACGGTCTTCAGGATTTTTAATCGTAAAGTTACCAGCACGTACAAATTTAACAATACCTGGTTCTGCATCACTGCGAATACGATAGAGTCCTTTTTGCATGAAGAATTGAGCAATTTCATGCTTTTTCATCTTGTAATCATACCAGTCACCATAAGTTAAATAGAAACGTGCATTGATTACATTTTTTCCAACTTGTGATGTTGAATAAACAGAACCATCAACACCCGTATCGGTAGTATATGTTGTTGTTAATATTGGATCTGAATCATCATCAAGAAAATGGAGTCCTGATGTAATAGTTTCTGCATCTATTTCATCCCCATTAGGTGGCTTGATAAAAAGCTTTGGGTAGTTATATTGATAACCAACAATATTCAAGTCTTTACCCGACACACATAATCACTCCTTTTAAATCCCTGTTAACGATTGTGCTTGAGCTAAATTAATATCACGTTGCGTTCGTCGATAACGAGCAGTTGGATTATTAGCTGAATCAGTCACACCGATTAAGCGTTCGATTGCATTAATCAATGCTGCATTCTGTGCTAAGACAGTATCAAATTTCTTTTCAACTTTTGACAGATCAACAAGAGTAGTTTTATTGTTGTTAGTCGTTTGCTCACCAGAATAGTAATTAACTACTTGACGCAATAGCTGCCAAGCTCGTGTTGACTTCATAGTGTCTAGCGGAATAGCCATTTCTGGTCCAGCTTCCCCAAAGATGGATGGAGTAGTTGCAATACCACCATTAGCATAGCCATGTCCGTGACCGATAACAGATAACATACCGCTTGCACCATACTTAGCTTTAGCATAGGCAATACCAGCAAGCAAATTGTCATATCCATTAAATATGTTTCCATGGCCAGGAAATTTGTAGGCATTGAAAGTGGCTGAAATTGTTTGAACTAACCCTTTGGCTAAATCTCCAGTAGCGTTATTGATATCACCAATATTTCCTTGGACTGCTTTGGGGTTACCTCCTGATTCTGTCTGAATCTGTTTTAGCCATGCATTGACGTACGCCTCACTATCAGGCAAACCATTTTTCCTTAATGCCTTTTTAACAACCGGAGCCCAATTGCCATTTTTAGGAGTATCTGAGCCTAAATCATCCAATTGCTTTTTCATCCATTCTTTTAAATGTTCGGCATAAAATCCAGGTAAATTAAGTTTCAAACCACCATTAAGCGAATCAGTACTCTTAGGGGTTACATTAGCGACAAAGTGAGTGAAAAGTGATTTACCAAAACCAACAACATTCTTTAAGGCATCTTCTGCAATATCTTCAAGTTCCTTAGCTCCATTCCATAGACCACTAAAGAAATCGCCAATTGCACCATTTGCATGAGGAATTGGCATTTGCATCATCGTAGCCAACTGATGAGAACGCTCACCGTCAAGAACTTCATCCCCCTTTTGTAGAGGAAAAAGCATATTACGTTTAGCCGGTAACATGAAGGTTTCAAAGGATCCAGTTAACGCCATCTTTAATCCCGTTGATTAAGGATTCAAATGGTTTAGCTAGATTATTCAACACGTTTTTAAACTGGTTAAAGATATGCCCACCTGAATTAGTAACAACTTCCGCAATTCCTTTTAAGCGATTATGCCAAGCGTCGTGCATTCTCCCTAAACCGTTGTCAGTTAGATCATTCAATTTAGAATGCATATCCGAAAATTTATTAGTTGCGTCCCCGCGTAAATTATCAGCAATGTTACTAATCTTTCCACGAGTATCGCTCCAAATATTAGCCATGTCACCACGCCAACCAGATGTATTAGATTTAATATCTGAATATCCTCGTTGGAAATGGTTCTTAGCATCATTCATTACTTGCTGAGCTCTTTGACCTACAGCAACCTTCATTCGGTTAAATTCATTATTAATGTTATCCGTACCATTTCTAGTCGAATTACGCAGATCATTCCAGCCTTTAGTAAAGGCTTGCCTTGAACGATTCCAAAGTTGCGTGTTAAATACAGCAATCCTTGTAGACATTCTTCTGTGCTGTTGAATCTGTTGTTGAACCCCTTGACGCGTTAATCGATTGTTTAGATTCCATCCTTGAAGCCATGATCGGCTCAATCTAGACCACATTTGTTGAGCAGCACGTTGATTACGTTGTGCCATTTGATTGTGAAGCCTAATTTCTCGTTGGCTTGACTGCTGAGAAGTACGATTAATATTATTCCAACCGCGCTTAGCAGATTGTGCCATTCTATTGATATGCTTACCAGCAGAAGTAGCCATATTACCAAACCAACGGCCAACTTTACTGGCCATTGATTTTGCAGCATCGGCAATTCCATCAACAAATTTACGGAATTTAGCCGAGTGCTGATAAAGTAATTGAAATCCTTGAATAACTAGCATAATTGCTCCAGCGGGTCCACCGATGAGGCTTAATCCAGTTGAAGCAATTTTTGCTGAGGTCCCGATTAATGTAAATGAAGTTCTTGAGAGAGTGGCTGCTGTTTGAGACGTGGTACCAACACGTGCAATGCTAGTAACAGCCTGTGCAGTATTAGCAGTAGCACGAACGTTAATTGCTCTAGGAACACGTTGAACTTGCCTCTGAACTGCACCTAAATTTCTATTAGCTTGGGTAGTAGAAGCAGATACCACTGTGCGCTTCGTTTTAGGGATTCGTTCTAAGCGATTACTGTAGGATTGTAAATCACGTGTTGATTGTGCTCCATCAACTTGTATCTTAGTAATTTTTCTGTTAGGAATACTTTTAATCTTTTGACCAAATGTCCCGATTACTCTACTTACCGTCTTAATAGTTTCTAGTCCCTTAATGCCAGCTTGAAGAGTTTTAACTGCTCTTGAAGCTAGAAGAAAGCTTGTAATTAAAGCAGCACTAGTTTTAGGAAATTTCGCCATTGTATCAAGGACTGGAAGCATAACTTTTGATAAGTCCATAAAAACAGATGCAAAAATCTTAGCTTGTGCTGCCGAACCAGTCTTAAAAGCACTAAAGAAATTGGCAATTTGAGTATGGTGACTTGAAACAATATCCCCAAACTTTTGTACACCAGCGGTTAAACCACGAATAGCGTTATCCATCAATTTGGTTGCACTAACATTAGTGCCTCCGAACGCACTAATAATCTGATTCATGGAGCGGGCCATTTGATTCCCAAGTTTAGTAAACTCAGCGTCTGTAGATTTATCATTAACCCAGTTTCGCACAGATTTAAGGAAAGGATTACTGATATTCATAAATGGTTTGGTGATATCTCCAACTAGTTGAGGTGTCCTAGACTGGATTGTCCGGAAAACCCCAAAATATGAATTCATCATATTTTCGGCAGCTTCCTTATACTTTCCATTCCCTAACTGCTCAAAAACTTCTTGTAAATCTTTTGCGCTAATCTTACCAGCAGATGCCATTTGACGCATCCCAGCAACAGTTGTATTAAAGTGTTTGGCCATTGCTTCATCAATCATTGGGAAATATGAACCGATTTGGTTTAACTCTCCCTGAGTAATCTTACCTGTTGCCATTCCATGAACCATATCTTGTTCGACGGCTTTAATTTGATCACCATTTAGCCCAACTGCATCAGCCATATTAAGCAATGAACTTGTCATTCCATCAGCTTGCTTTTTACTAGAATTCAAGTGATAGAACCCTTGCTCAAGTTCATTAACAATATCAACATTCTGACCAGTAGCCTTTGACATATTGTTAATAGAGTCAACTAATGGACCAGCCTTTTTAGCAGAACCAGTAAGAGTAGTCCAAGTGGCTACCATCTTATTTTGTTCAATATTATAATCAATACCTGCTTTAGTTAAGTCTCCAACTCTTGCTTGAACAGATCCTAAAGCACCAGTAAACATATTAGCTGCTGCCGTTGCACCAAAAATTCGGCCAAAGGAGGTTGATACTCGATCTGCCTTGCCTTGAATATTATCTAAACGAGCAGATACTCCAGCTAACCACCCATGGGGCGTTTTACTCATTGTCTCGTTTAATTCATTAAGTTTTGAACGAGTTTCTTGAATTTTAGTTCCTAATTCCTCTACCCGAGTTGCTTGTCTCATATAGGCTTCAGATGTTTCACCGGATCTTGCTTTAGTACTTGCTAATAATTCTGCTTCTCGCGATTGAATCTGACGTAGACTATCAAGCTTGGCACGTAATCCGTTTACTTCAACACCCATTGCTTGGTAACTATTACCTTCTGAGCGGAGACGTTCAGCGGTAGCCGTAGCTAATGCAGCCTGTGTCCGCATTGAAGCAGTTAAGCGAATTACACCACTGTTTTCAACATCAATCTGTTGAGCAGCTCTTTGTTGTTGAGCTTCTAGGCTAGCTAGCTTTGCTTTAGCACGGTCAACCTGCTGGCCGTATCTAAGGAATTGTTCAGCAGATTTAACTGTACCAGTGTCTAACCCATTTAATTGCTCTTTAGTCTTTGCGATTTGCTCAGCAAGCTCTTTAGAACGTGCCTCTCCTTTAGCAGTTGAAGTATCAAGTTTATCCATTTCTGAACGATATTGGTTAAGTTTAGACCGTAGTTCCATGTATTGCTCTGCGGTCTTTTTATCAATATTGTTCATTTCTGACTGCTTACGTTCTAAGGCTTCAATCTTTTCTCGTTGAGCGCTAATAGCATTACCCAAACCTTCATATTTAGCTTTAGCCGCCCCAACGTAGTCACCCGCTGAACGTAAAGCAGCAGTTTGAGCTTTCCATGCCTGAGTATGGCTGTTAACTAAAGTGGTTAAATTTTTAACGGCACTACTTGCCTCAACCATATCAAGAGCAACCTTTGTCGCCATCACATTACTAACTTTAGCCACGCTTTACGCCTCCTTTCCTTTTTGTTTGAGCCATTCGAATTCCAGCAATTGCTGCTAATGGATCCGCCGGCCGTTCTTTATGTTCTTTAGCCTTCATAATTTCGTTATACCGGTAGTAGTCAGCATTATCGAAAGTTTCAATACTCCAACCAAACTGTTCAATGGCGTACTTAGCATTTAGGTCAAAATCTTCTATTTGATTTTGTAACTCCCATTCATGCTTTTTCCAATTTACTTTTTTGGGCTTTCACGGACCCGCTTCTTTTCTTCAGCAATTTGTTTATCGGTTTGGCCCATTAGCCGTTGACACACATAATCAACAACATCAACGGTAGCATCCTTACCTTCTTCGTTAACTTCACTGTCTAAACGATCGATCTCCTTGTCTTTCAGATTTAAGACGACTTTTAAGAACTTATCTGCTTCATCCATTGCCTTAATTTGAAGATCAAAAATTTGTTCAGCAGTTTTTCCTTTAACATTGTTCATTGACGCAAAAAACTTCTGCATAACAAGAACACGACGCATATTCTTATGGGAAGTTGGAATATTAAACTTCCGCTTTAGTTGTTTAACATAGATTTGCATAACATTTTTCCTTTCTAATAGCCGCCCATATTAAAAGCGTACGATTGCGCTTAATTTTGAACGCTTTCGTACACTTATTTATGTATTGTGATTTTCAACGGCGACTTAAAATAATTATTTCTGTGCAGGTTGTGGAGTAGTTGCACTATAGTCTGGGAACAATTCCTCAAACATTGTTTGTTCATCTTTCCAATCCGAATCAACAGTACTGTAAATTCGGTACATATCATTAATATTTGGATCATCAACTGCTGCAAAGGAAAGAGCATCTGTTACTGGTGTCTTCTTGGAATCACTATCAGAATCCAGCTTCTTATCACCCATTAAGAAGTTACCTGATGGGAAGCAGAAGTAAACAAACGCATCTGAAACCAACGATGGTGCTTTAACAATTAAAGCCGTAGTTGGCTTATTATCTTTCATTTGCCAACCTCCACCTTGTTTTTCCATCCCTACGATCTTAGCTAAAACATCCATAGATAAACTATTGACCGTAAGCGAACAAGTTGGGTTAAGCGGATCGGCATATGAGAATTGGATAGAGTTATTACCCGAAATCTTTTCAAGCTTAGAACCATCTAGGCCCTTTAATTCAGCACTAGCTACCCCAAGGACTGAATGATCTAATTCTAGTAAGCCATTTTGTGATAAACCTGTATCACCCTTGGCCAGGGTTTTACCATCTTGGCTTTTAACCGCAATCCATGCAGTGGAAATACCATGTAATAGCATTAATTATTCCTTCTTTCTTAATTTTCAACTTCAAAAAACACAAAATAAAATGTCGCAGTTAATTGCTGAGTTTCCGAGTCAACTGTATGGCCACGATCATCAACCATCGACCACCCATTTTGAATAAATAAATGTTTTAACTTAGTTTCAAACTCGTCAGGGTCATCCCCATCAAGTTTGTAATAAATTTGAATTTCAACTTCTTTGTTCTGGGCATGAAAATCATCATTACCAGGCAATGCTAGATCAGAACGAACATCAGTAATTAATGCAACAGATCGAGTTGAATCATCAACTTCTTCTGCTGGAAGATTATTCGTATATACTTCGTCCAGCACACTATCTTTCATGCCCATAAGTAAACTTTGAGCACGTAAAACAGCAAGCATTAATCCTCATCCCCTTTCTGATCAAGAAATCGTTGATATGCTTCTGACTGTGCTTCTAACACCGCGTTAGAAACGTTGCTATCCTGGATTAGATTAGTAACAAAATGATCAGCAGTATATCCTTTATAGCCATCATTCAAGCGCATCATATTCATCGCATGGTAACGATTATCCCATCCAACAGTAACAGCGCCATTATGATCACCATCTACATCAGAATTCATAACAGCAATATGATCAGCTGCGTGGCCGTACTTCTTATCATCGTGATTTGAGTAGTGCTTTTGCCGAGTAATTTGTGTCAATTTCTCTTCAAAAACTTTACCACCTTCTGCAGTAATCTTTTCTTGATCTTTTGGCATTAAATCAATACTGATTGCTTTGACTTTTTTAAGCCAATTCTCAAGGAATTCATCCATTTCTGCCATTAGCGCCACCGCCACCTTTCATATGTTTTTCTAAGGTAAGCAAGTCATAAGAAAGGTAGTTGTCGTTATTAGCTGAAATGTTTGTAATGGTATAGAGAATGCCATCTGCTAATTTCACTAACATTGGCTCTTTAACTTTGTTATTGTGGCGAATGGCAATGATGGTTGAATGCTCTAAAGTTAAACCTGTTGCACCATATCTTTGTGAAATGCTCAAATTAACTTTGGCATAGTGGAGAGTAAATTCATCAACAAAGCTAGAGACATTAACACCCATCTTATTCTGATGACTTTTAATAGAACCAAATTGAGCTTTATGACGCATACGATAAAGAGGATAACGATAACTACTTCTTGCCATTATCGTCATCCCCTTTTTCAGTAAAAGTATTATATAAGCCACGTAATTGACCAATAATGCTATTTACAGTTAAATCAACCGTATATGTTTGTACGTCAGACAAAGCTAATCTATTTTGGTAGTAAGTTCCCGCTAATGACATAACAGCAATATCAACTAACGACACTACTCGTGAATCATCATAAAAGCCGTTAACGTCTTCACCAATCGCATTATGGATAAATGAGGTTGCCGCTTTGACGTATGAGTTTAGTAACTGATCATCGCTATCGTCATCAAGATAGAGCATTTCACGTACTCGTGGTACCAGCTTATCAAGGCTGGATGTTTCATCACTCATGATGATCACTCACTTTCAATTAGGCAGTCTTACCAGAATCTTCTGGAGTGGTTGCTTGCTGGTTGGCAACTGTCTTAAAGGAACCAACTGCCATAGCGCCCGTATCAGTTGCTTGAACATCGAAACGATCAATAACCCGAACTTTATAAGTATTAGTTTCATATGCTCCACCACCAATGTTTGTGGCCAAGATTTGCATATCTTGACGGTCGAAAAGGGTAATAGCTTGCTTGAAGTCCCCAAAGTACAGTGGGTGCGAACCGTTAATGTCTTGCAACCACTTATCAGCGACTCGAACAACTACCTTACCATTAAGGAGGTAGCGGTCAGATTGTGTTGGGTCAGGTTGAATTAAGTAACGGCCTTCTGCATCTTTTACCTTTGACAAGACATTATAACCAGATTGATTAGTTAAGAAAATAGAGGTATTTTCAATTAATGGATCAAGGGTGTTATTAGATAAATCCTTAATGTCATCAAACTTCGTAATTGTTGGCTTCTTAGGTGCTTTGTTCATTACATCAATAATTGCAAGGTTACGAGTCAGAGCGTCTTTCTTGGCAATTTGAGTGGTTAAGTATGATAATAAGTTTTCTGCAGTATCGTTAAGCAAATCATTAGTTAATGTATATAGAGCACCGTAATCACTAATAAGATACTTAATGATATGCAACTTAGCTACATCAGCACCAGGGATTGTTGCCCCCTCGTCCATTTTGACCATTGGTTTAATGTCATTCTCATTCTCATACACACGAGAACCACGGTTAGTTGAAACATGTTCAACATTTACATAGTTTTGCAAGGTAGCAAATGAACGAATAAGAGCATGAATCGCCGTTTGAATATCTTGCGGAATAGTTAAGCCAAAGCCACCGTTCCCATTATCGTCAATCATGGCATCAGAAGAAATAGCGTCAAAACGGCCGTGAAGCATTGCCTTAACATCATTGACAAACTTATTCTTAAGATTATTTTCTTCCTTGCTCAAGAGCTTCTTATTATCATTGCTCATCCGAAGAGCTTCGGCAGCCCGTGCTTCATCGAGTTGCCCCTTAATAGCATCACGTTGAGCAGACAGGTTGTCACGCTTAGCCTTTAGTTCTGCAAACTTATCCTTGGCAAAATTATCATCAAGAACTGCCGCATTTAGCTTGGCGTTTAAGTCTGATACTGCTTGACCCTTTGCAATCCAAGCATCATTAAGTTGATTAATATTCATGATGGTTATCATCCTTTCCAAATAAAATAGCCAACTTCTGATCTCTTAGACTAGGAGCTGACTTTTCTTCATTATCTTTAATTTGATTCTTGATTGCTGGCGTAGGCTTCTCTGAATCTTTGAACTCAGCAATCATTGTCATAAATTTTTTAACCGCGTCTTTTTTAGGAAGTGTGTGGCCAAGAGAATTAGCAATTTGTAGTTGCTTGTCATCCTGGAACATAATCTTATCAGCAAAGCCCTTGTCTACGGCATCCTGTGCTGTCATCCAGGTTTCATTTTGCATCATCTGGAGGATATCATTACGATCAATCCCCGTTTTATCTACATAAGCATTAACAAGGGAACTATCAATTGAAGCTAATACCTGTGACTCATGATTATGATCATCAGCATTCCCCTCTTGATATGACCAGGCTTTATGAATCATCATCTGAGCGGTTGGAGACATACTAACAGTATTTCCGGCCATTGCGATTACACTAGCAGCAGATGCGGCAATCCCCATAATATTAACTGTTACATCTCCTGCATAATTTCGAAGCATGGAATAAATCTCACTACCGGCAAACACATCCCCACCGCCAGAGTTAATAATTACCTCTACCGGGTCTGTATTACCATTATTTAAGATTTCATCAATTGCCGCTGGTGAAGTAGCATCCATGCCAAACCATTGATAAAACCTAGCCGTATTATTATCCACAATGTCACCTGTGATTTTCACTGTCTTCATTGTCATCTTCTTCACCTCCCTTCAATTGATTATCAGAACCAACTGGTTGCAGTTGAGTAGTTGCTTTTTCTTTTTCAGGCATATCATCTGGTAGGTATCCGACTTGTTGCAATAACCAAGCTGCTTGATTAGCACCAAGTGTCCCGTTCTTCTGTAAGTTAGCAATTGTAGAAGCATACTCATCACCTAATGGATCAATTGCAGACCGCAAGTCCAAAGTGATGTTGGCATTAAGCTTATTATTTAATTCTCCGGTGATTGCTTTAGCATACCGAGATAATGATTTAACGTAAGCATTACCCATCATCTGAATAGATGATTGCTGGTCCCCTTGTCCGTTGATGATAGAGTCTGAAACACCATAGACCTTAGCAATTTGAGCAGAAGTCCACGTTACTTGGTTTAGTAGTTGAGCCACATTCGACTTAACTTCTAGCGGCGTGTACTCTTCTAAGTCATCTAATACAATTGGCCCATTGTCAGAAGCAGTAGTCTGTTTCATAAATTGCCGAGAGCGAGAAGCCTTCTCCTCATCGCTAAGTAAACCACCGTGCTGAATACGTAAAACCCCTGGTGCAATGATAGAACGTCCAAGTGCGCTTAATGTCAGCTTATTGGACTGATCCTTAATCTGTAACTCATTAGCCAACGCTGACAAGGGACTAATTCCTGTTTTACCACCATTTTGTGACAACAAACGGATATGGATGAGGTTTGATTGCGGCACAGACTCCATAACACCAACTTCTGGTTCATCAAAATTGATGTTGTAAATCAGCCCGGATCCGTCCTCTAGTAAAAAAGGAGTAACTTGCGAAGGTCGCAGGTACTCCCATGTCATGTCGATTCCATTTTGATTGCGCCAACGATAAGCAAAACACTCGCCGCCTAAAAGTAATTGCGCATACATTGATTGCCAAAATGCATGTGCATTACTTGTCTGAGTCGGGCTCCGTAGAATACCCTGGGCACGTGGCATATTTGCCAATAACTTACCGTTAGCAAGATCAGCGCTTAGTTGAAACACAATGGAATAGATATCAGAATTCCGGAGCGCGGTTCTAGCATCAACATACTTATTAGCCCCATCTACATTAAGAAAATGCAGAATATCAGTATCGTCACTAATTGCCAAGCCTGGGCTAACTTTCTGATTAAATAACGGCAATAGCATTCACCTCCTTTCATTGAAGGTTAGCTATCTTCTCCGATAGATAACCAATAATGACCAAGCTAACCGCAATACTAAAAATTCCAGCAGTAAAACTTAACAAGAAACATCCCCACACAGCGAAAATGATTGCTGCTAAAAAACATAAAACATCAAAATACTTCCAAATAAGCTTAAAAAAATCAGTTATCAAGTAAACCACTATCCTTATTTTCAAACCATGCTTTAACCTGTTCGGCTGTCATCCGGTCAACCTGCTTTGACTTATCGTTAGCAATTCCAAAGTCCTCAAAGTGATACATCCCCTGATATAACGCATCAATAATTGCATCGACCACATCAATTTTAAGTGTTGCCTTAGCCTTATCGACCTGAATACCAATTTTATCTTCGTAAATTTCAGCATTAATCAAGGCTTTCTCCATGATCTTGTCGTTTAATCGACTACAATTACCTTCAACAAATAATTTCTGCAAGAACTTTGTTGGATTTTTTAATTCACTTGTTCGTTGCCGAATAGTCTCTAGTGGATAATCAGTATTAATATCCATTTGCTTAATAGCATTTGTTGCACCCCAAGCATCATAGCCAAAGAAAATTACATTTAGATTATTCTCTTCAACATAGGTCAATAACCAGTTATAAACTTGATCATCATTAATCAGTCCTTGTGGGTGACTGGTAATTGTACAGTAGCCTTTCCTAGCTAATTCACGATATTCAATTCCATCTTGCTTTTCCTTAGCTTGAATTGAGCCGGCTTTTTCCCAAGGAATGAAACTATGTTGCTCAATGTGCCATTTCTGATTACCATTCTCATCTTGGTAAGGATAGACAAAAGCAATTGCAGTATTATCGCTAAACATTGAGTAGTCAAAACCGATATAAACGTCACGACCACGAATATCAAAACTAGGAATAATTGCTCGTTCAATGTCTGACAGCTTCAAATAGCTATTGGTGGCTTCTTGTAGCCAAAGATTAAGGTTCTTGTTCTGAAAGTCGTCAACTGTCCCCGCAAGCATATCAGCATCACGTTTATCACGAAGACCATCTAATAGAACATCATGCTGACTAGGCAAACCCAGCAAAGGGTTAGACTTAATCCATGCATCCTCTTTAAAAGTCTCGTCTAAACTATCCTGCGCCCAAATAAGGCCAAGAGTTCGATCGGCTTCTCGGCTAAAATCCTGTTCCATCGCCTGCTGAATCATTTTCTGCTCATCATGAAACGGAACCGAGGGATCTGGATAAGAAGTTGAGATTTCAATATATTGATGGTTAGGAACCTTAACTTGTCCGGAAACAATCTTTTTAGTTCCTTCCCGAGTCTTAATATTCCCCACCTCATCAAAAACCGCTGTCGTAAAGTGATAAGAGTCATACTTACCAGCATTAAACGATAGCGGTCTAAGATTGTTATTGAATTTTCGCATTGAGATTCCAGTATGTTCATGAATAACCAGATCATCTTCTTCAGCAAGTTTCTTAAAAACTGGTTGCTGATCAATAATACTTTTAAGCATATTAGCAATGTATCCATATAGTTTACCGGTTTGATCATAGTTTTCGGCAGTTACCAGAAAATCTTGGTTAGATAATCCCATCGATTCAATTAAGAATGAGTAAGACATGTAAATAGCCATTAGGTAAGATTTACCTTGACCACGAGCCACAGATAAAACTACCCGTGTAAATCGCTTTGTTCCTAAGCTATCACGCCAGCCGAATAGCATTGCAAAGATAAACTTTTGCCAATCCATTAGCTTTGTTGGCTTACCTGTATCAACATTAGGAGCAATAGCAGCGAACTTTAAGATCTTATCGACCTCATTAACATCATAGTAAAACTCAAATTCTTCATTCTCTACTCGTTGTAAATCCCGAAGGTGCCGAAAACAAGCTAGCTTCATCAAGTAACCAGTCATTACTTTTTCATTAAGAACATTAAAGGCATATTCAGTGGCTGGGTCAGCATATTTTTTACGAATACCATTAAAATCAATACTGTGATATGCACCAAGCACATCATGACTCTGCGTTAAATCAATCATACAAGTCCTGCCTCCTTAAGCTGTTCTGCCATTGACTTCTCTTTCTTATGACTAGCAATCTGCATTAATTCTTGTCGACTCTTTGGTGATAAGCCGAGTTGAATACCAATTGAATTAAGCTGATTAATCGCATCTTTCATTGTTGCTACTGCCGGATTCTTACGAAAACCTACAAAGTCTTTACCGATAATTTTTCCGGTTGAATCTTGCAATGAATGAAATATCTTCACTTGAATTCCATTTTCGTTAATATCTTGATATGCATTGCGATAAATCTCATAGTTAGCACAATATTGTTCAACAAGTCCAACATCAATTCGCTGAACTCGTCCCGTGCTTTCTAAAAAGGGCACGATTTTACGCCAACACGAGCTCGCTAGAGTGCCCAAATAATGCGGTGGTTTAGGCGGCAAATGCCCGTTATTCTGCTGATAATAGACCTTTTTCACCACAATTTGAGCCTCCTTTCATTCCTTTTAGCCCCCCTGGGGTAAAAAACTCAAAAATACCGTCTGCGTAAAAAACAATGACATTGTGTGCCGCTCTCTTCTAAGCTACCCTACCGGGGGGATGTTTTTATTTCTGGTGCATTAAGATTACTATCCGGTGGATATCGTGGATTTCAGTGACATCCTTTTTGGCTATGTTTTGAGCAGTTCCATAATAATATTGTTCCCACTGTGTTTTTAATCGGTGACACTCTCGACAGATAGTCGCCAGGTTCCCTTGATCAGCTCTAATAGTACTGTCATAAGCTATAGGAACTATATGATCCACAGTCTTACTGTTTGGTGTCAGCTTACCATAAGCTTTGCAATACTGACATAAGTAGTGATCACGATTAAGTGTTGCTTGTCTTAAATCAACCCACTGCTTACTCCGATAGAACTTATACTGTTCACTTCTATTATCATTACGATTACGAGTAACTATATTATAGTGATGGTTATAGTGTCGCTCTTTATGTTGGTACTGTTCTCTATGCTTACGTGCCCACCGTTGACGATTGGCTAAGTACTCTGCCTCATGCTCAAAGTGTTGAGTACAATAGTGATTAGGGAACTGTACCATTGCATGACAATCGGGTTGTCTACATCTTCTATATCTTGGCATTGATAGCATCCCCCTTTTTACTATGTATGGATTATAAAGATCTTTGTTGCAGTAGAGGCGCTTGACTCGCAAGAGGCAAGCGCCTCCTTGGGGTCGGCTTACTTCTTGACCTCAATTAAAATAAGTAATAAGATTAGTAGAGTAAAGTTTAATGAATTCATGGGAATCACCTCCTCACAATTTACTTGGGAGGTGATTCCCATTTTTTGTTGCCTAGCCGACCCCAAATAGTTTTATGGGGATGTTTATACATTGAGGGCAAAATAAAAGACGGTAGCCAGTCGCTATCGCCTTAATCATTTAATCTTTTATGTATTAGTTCGTCTAATTCTTTCAAGTCGTCGTCAGTAGCCAAATCACGGATAAACTTACGAGCGTATGAACGGTAACGATATATCCGGTTCTTATCCTTGTTCTTATCGTCCCACTTTTTCTTGGCCCTTTGTTGTGCTTCACTAACCATAACATCGACCTTCTAACATTAATATGGTATACTGTATATGCAAAAGGACAAGAGCTCCTAACCTCTCGTCCCCTTGCGATCCGGAAAGTATTTAATGCCTGCTAGTCGCTACTTGCGATTAGCTTTTTTTATTATCGCATATGCAATTGCAAAGTTAATACTTGCAACTGATATTGCCACGAGAGCATTAACGATAATAGCATCCTCATATTTCCAGATATACTCTTTCATCCATTGAACTCGCCTCCATCCGGATAGAAAGGCTGTCGCCGGATCGCTGTAGTCGCGTCAGGAGTAGCTAATTCCTTTCCTGACTACATTTATATTATACCTTATTAACATATAAACAACAATAGAAAATCAAATCTTTTTGAGTATAAATTTAGCCGGCAAGCGTTGACCTGTCGGCTTTTTCTTTGCTAATCGTTTCCTAGTGCGTTCAGCATGAGCTAACATATGCAATTCGGCTTCACTGTTAGTAAAGCCCCAGTTTTTAGTTGTTCTCATAATTATCTCCAAATAAAAAAGCCAGCCGTTAAGCTGACTTCCCATATGCTCTTGTAGCAAAAATTTTATCACCTATTTGAACGTAAATTCTGGTTCCTTTTTTCAGCCCTTTTGCCAGTTCGCTCACAGTAACTAACGAATAGCCATCTTGCTGTGCTAATATAACAGGCAAAACAGAATCGCGTTCATAATAAAAATAAATGCAATTCACCTTAATCACCTTTTATATGGATTAGAGCTAGTGAATCTACAATTAGGGCATTCATAAACATCACCAATTATTGTGTTATCTATAGGATCACAGGCCACTAATTTACCATTAGCATAACATCTTGGACAATATAAATATATCCTTTCGGGGTCTTTCCAAAATCTTCCAATTTTAATGAGACGTTTTTCTAAGGCTTTATTATTTTCGAGTTGTTTTATTTTATCTTTCAATTCTTTGTTTTCTTCTAACAAGTCATACAAAACGCCTTGAATATCTATTAGTTTGCCTGTCAATCTAATATCCTTAGCACCTGTCGCTAATTCACGAGCATCTAACAACATTTTCCTAATATCACTGTAACTAATATCTAACATATACATCACCGATAACATAATACAAAAAGCCTAGTCATTTGACTAGACCTGAGTGATGTATATGTAGTTTAACGTCACTTCGGACAATCAAGGCTAATGGAAGAAACACGAGTAAGTAGTGCTTTCTCCTTTCGTATAAATTCAAAAGTAGGTTTGCCTTGAATGATGACGGACGGAATCGAACCGCCTTCTCCACGTTGAAACGGAAACAACTGTGGTACTCTACCATTGAGCTACGTCAGCATAATACAGAAATGCTTGCATCCACTAATCGTTTTTGAATTCTGTTACTCTTTGCATCTCTGTATTAAATCACGGCTTAGACAAAAAAGTACTATGTAATTACGAAAGAGGAGCTTTCATCTCCTATCATAGTTAAGTTTGCCGTGATAAAGCTGAGAGGTGGATTCAAACCACACTTTTGCCACACGAGACCGGTTGTGTGCCCATCTTGGACCTCAGCAAGCAGTGCGACTCGTTTACACTGCTATATACCATAATTATCAATGTACGGGTGAAGAAGGAGCTGCCAAATTTGCCTCCTTTCTTCTGATAATCATGATATAAAAACTTAGTAGGGCTTCGCACCCATACAGCCTTGAAGCCTAAGTATAATCAGGACCATACAATCACCGCACCCGGTCGTAGTTTTCCGCCTACTCCTGTAACGATATTGTTGTCCATTCATACGGTAATCCTTTAGCCGCTGAGTTAGATTACGTACTCTTCTGCTGATTACAGCACGGTTGCTACGAGACTATCAGAGTAGCATGTAAATTTAATGATCTAAAGTAGATCTTCCAAAACGCACAAACCAAATTTAATCGTTACCGTAAATTTATTTTGAAGTTAGTTAATGATAGTCTCAACGTGGATTATGGGGCTCAGACCCATCAGTCAGTCAAACATCTGATCCACACTCAAGCTTAACAAGAGATCCCGTGTGGTATTAAGCATAGAAATCTCTTTCCTTAAAGCCAGAATCCTAAATTTGAGTAGTTAAAGGCTTGCTCAGGCACAATTGGGGGTCACAAGGCTACATCGCTAACCTTCCGACAATATCATTTTCGCACTTAAAAACGGGCTTGAAGTTCACTAATAGTTCACTGTTTGTTCACTCGTTGTTCACTTTTTTCGTCCTTATATGCATGAAGATCTTCTAGTAAGTCAGCATCCCCGAGCAAACTAGTATATCTCTCCAGTGTATCCGCAAACTCACTACAAGCAATTTTTAAGTAATGATAGTAGCGCGTTTTTTCATAACCAATTTGATTAGCTACTTTCCAATCTTTTTTATTCTGAATAAACTTAGCAATTAATATTCGCCTACTTCTAAGACTACATGCGTTGAGTGCTTGAGCGATTGTCTCAACCAAGAGATGGTAATTAGCAACTTTAACCATTTGATTTTCCATTGAATTACCAGCAGCACTTGCTCTTGGCATTCCGTCAATTTGTGGGGATGTTAGCTTAATTCCTCCACCTGCTAAGCGACATAAGCGTGCATATTCGTCCTTAAAGAAATAGCGAACATTATCAGTAGTTCCGTCAACATCTAATTCTTTCAAAAGCCCCACTTTTAGCACTCTCCCCGTTTTGATATAATATTTATGTTTGATAATTTGAAGGAGCGTGCCATTGACTGTGGTGCGCTTTTTTATTTAGTATCTGGATAATACTAGAACAATAATCAATGACACTGCCGAAAAGATTAATGCAAAAGATTGAAGATCCATTATTGCTCATCCCTCAGATAGATAATTCTTGCATCTAGGCTTTCCAAATAAGCTTGCATTGACCTTAGCTGTGCATTTAGCAATGCTAATTCTAATGGTGATGAAAGCTTTGGTCCCTCTTTAACAATAAATTGAGCTAGCTGGTCTATCTTACCTAACAGATCCTTTCGCTCCTTTGATAATTGCTGAAGTACTTTTCGTTTACTTGTCATTGTATTTCCTCACTTGATTAGTTCGTCGCTCCTCGAAGTTTGCTTGTTTTATCGATAGGACAGTTCCTAGGATAAAACCAACCGTAAAAATTAAGACAGCACCGATAATTAATAGTTCCGTCATTTACTTCATCCCCATTTTCTGAACATACATTCTATAAAACAATCTACATTTCTTACCATTAAGACCTTTAACCTTTTGTAAAGCTCTCACACGTGGACGGTGATGTAAACGGGTTGTCATTGCTTTACGACGGTAATGCCGATACTGTTGTTCTCTCAATACAACTGTTGGGTGTTTTTTTCGTTGCTTGCTCATTAGTTTTCCACCTCAAAGCTTTTATTTTCTTGTTTGTTGTAAATATCTAAGTACAATTGCTTCTTATCACCATTGTAAGTTGCCTCGTAATAATGCTGGTCGTCTTCAATATCAGTAACTAATAGAGCTTTGTGATTCTGTAAAACCTTGGCTTGCCAAACTACATAAACATGAAAGAGTGAGGTGCCATCTTTAGCAACGTTATCATAGGTATATCTCTTAACCTCTAACTTTGCCATCATTATAAATTCTTCGTTTGTCATTACTCACCCTCCTTATTCAGCGGACGCCCACATTTAGGACAGCAATCAATATTAATTTCTTCAATAAATCTGTGATGGTGTGTATTCCATACTCCTAAAAAGTAACCATTTGGATTTTTAAATAAGTTTGCTTTATTACCATTATGAGTAGTAAATTCAAGCCCAAGCTCTCCTTGCTCAAAATGACAATGAAAGCAATTCTTTTGCTTTTCAGTTAATTTCATTATTACCACTCTTTTCTTCAATTTTTCTCAATTCCCAATAAAGTGAAGAATTAGCTAACCAGTGTTTTTTGCCACGATACTTTGTTCCTTTATAGAACGGTAGCTCAAATCTTCTTGCTAGGTCTTTCATCATTAAGCGATTAATCCAATACACTTTTCTTCTCTCATCGCTCTTCATTAATTTTTGATACTCAACAAGGATTTTATGTAAAGTTCGTCGATTAATCTTCATGGTTTGCTTCCTTATTCATCAATTGCAACTAGTTTGGCCATATCATCATAATCAATCTTAAAACGCTCTAAGTGACCGAGATTAAACCTAGTAACAATAATCTCGTCACCGTAAAGGGATTGATTAATGATCTCCCTAGTAGTTTCTCGTACTGATAATTTAAGACCGTTATGAAAAATTATTCGTGTCCGCATTATGCAATCACCGGATACTTAATCTCGCCAAATGTTCCTTGCTCTAGTTGCTGAATGTACTTCTTAATATTATTCTTTGCCTCTACTTGCCACTGGTTGTTATCAGCCATGAATAATGCTGATTGCATCCCCTCACGCATCCGGAAGATAAATTTACTTGCTGGCTGGTCAACTTCTTGGAATGTCCGGAAAGGAATTAGCTTAACCGGATTCGGTACCTTCACTTCATCAACACTAGCAACACCAGAATTAATCTGAACACTTTGGCTTACACCATCATCGGTTTGTTGGTGAATGCTTTCATCACGAAGGTTGCTAACAACTTTCAGAATGATATTCCGGTCGTCATTCTCCTCAAAATGTGACTGTAGCATGATGATCATGCTTTCCTGGTCTAAGTAACTTTCTAAGTTAAGACTATCAATCACTGCCCGAACCTCAGCAAAACAAGGACGTTGACCATGACCATTTAACTCGCCCACTACCTCTACTTTAGTCGGACTAACAACATGAATTTTGATACTGTCATAAATTGCTTGAGTCTCACTTTCCAGCCATTCAATCAAGCTAGTTAACTGATTCAATTGGAGGGGATGAGCAATGATTGGATCATTAAGTAATGCTGCATCCCCATCGTGATCAAGAAGATACTGCCGGCCGTTTAAACCTGTAATGAGCTGATTGCCGTTAGCATCATTTACGAGTTGTTCAAATTGGGTTAATTCACTGTTAATCTTAGTTTCCATAAGTTAGTTCTCCTCTTCGTTTCGTTTTATGATTTGTTTAATTAATTCCATACAGTCATCCATGACGGTCTGCTGACTAAAGGGAGGCTGTCCAGCATGAGCGGTATCAAAGCCAATGAAACAACCGTTTGGCAGATCAGCTAATTTACCATATTCAGGAGTCCATGTTATGCCTCCATATACAGATAAGCATGATTCTGTTTCTGATAAATGGTTGTAATAGTAGTCACTTGGCAATAATTCAACGTACCCACAATAGTAATCTTGAAGTGATGAGAATGGAGTAGGTATTCCAGCAAATTGACGCATTTCACGTATAATTACTCGTCGACCTTTGTATTCTCCCTCAAAAACTGTTTTATTAATATTTGGCTCTTGCATCAGTTAGTTCTCCTGCTTTTGCAAATCAATGACTTTGCGCTTTTCTTCTTTTTCGACTTCTTCAACTGGTTCGCCAGTATCCGTCTTGGCCTTACCATCATCTGGATCGATGTAAGTTTGGCCCTTAACGCCTGACTTCAACTCGTTAACGTGAACCTTTCCGTTGATATCACGACCTAAAAGCATCGTGGTTGGCACTCCTACTTCTGGAGCAAGGGTGGTCTTAACTTCAACCGTAACATCAGAGGCGTCCCGCTTTTCATTAGGAGCTAATGTGATGTTAAGTTGTACCTTCCGCTTTTTAGTTGGGTCTGTATTGGGATCAAGAATATTATCTGCTACTTGTTGTAATGCCCGATTAAGCTTAACTTGCACGCCACCATCTGCAATTTCCGATAAATCAAAATTAATAGCTTTCTTCTTACTCATAACTCTTCTCCTCCACATCAATAAACATTTGACCATCTTCACAGTAACAATTAAGTTTCCAGCCATTGCGTCTCATCAAATGAATTAACTTCTCTGCAATTTTTCGCCCGTCAATGCCAAGATCAAACAAATGATAAAGTTCAGGCTCCATCACGAAGTCATCACAACCCAGAGCTTCCATATCAATTGGCAGATAAAGCCGATTGTAATGACCTTTATCGTGTAATTGATGAGCCAAGTTAACTTGCATGATGTCGAATAGCTGATCTTCTAACATCTTTTGATCTCCCTGTCGCCGTTTAGCAACGTATTCGTGTCGTAAGTAGTTCTTTAATTCCATGGTTCTATTCTCCTAACTTGTAAACAGGAATCTTTGGCTTAGTGCCAGCGACAACAACCGACTTCCCGTTATAAACATCATTATCATGTTGAACTGCTGCAAGATTAGTTAATCCCTGTTGTTGATAACGATTTAAGATTGAACGCAAGTATGCAAATGTTGGACGATCCGCATTCTCAAACATGGAAGTGATGGCAAATGCTACCACATCACCACCAAGTTCATTCACGAACGCTTTTAATTCATTTTGTGATTTTGGGGATTCGAGCTTTTTATAATATGAATTAAGAGTAGTACTAGTAGTAGTATTTAAATTATCTTTACTCTTACTTAACTTAACTCTATCCTTACCTAACCTAACCTGAGGATCCATTTCGGTTCCATTCTGGTTCCAATTTGGTTCCATGGGTTTAAAGCCTTGTCCCTGTTGAGATTGATAGTTTTCACTTGAAATTTGATTTTTATTTTTGGAACCACTTTGGATACAGTTTGGTTCCTTTTTGTCTCCATCTTGGATACATTCTGGAGACATTTCGGTTCCAACTTGGTTCCGTTCTGGTTCCAAATCGGATACAAATTGGTACCGTTTATTCTTATCAAGACCAATTAATTTCATGTCTTCGGTATAAATTGTCGGGGTGTATCGATCCTTTTTAACATAGTTGGAAACTAACCAATCTTTAATGACGACTACCCCATCATCAAAGACAATTAAATAGTCTTTCTCAACCAACGCCTTCAAATCATCCTCACTAGCGCCAATCATACGTTTGATTGACTTAGGATTACCAACAAAGCCGTCATCATCAGCATTCATTCCCAAATGGAAATAAAGTGATTGAGCAGTAAGTGCCATATCAAGGAACTTATCTGTCTCTGTTACTTTCTGACTAAACATTCTTCTTTGAGCCATTAGAGTGCCTCCTGATTAATTGAAACTACAACAGTTACTTTTTTCATTATTGGTTCTGACCTTTCCAACCCATTGCAATATTGAGTTCTTCACCATATAGCGTAAGCCACTTAAAAAGATCAATTGCTTTATTGTCAAGCGGATCAGAAACACGCAAGTTCCTAATTTTTTCTTTTGTTCACGTATTTTAGTAGCTGCTTGTTCAGGTTTACTTAATACCTTCATGTGGTATAATCTCCTTAGTGTTATATTTTTCTTAGTTACTTATTGCCATCGGTGTTACCAGCGCCGGTGGCTTTTTTTGCGTTTAAATTCCATAGCATTAGCGAGTAGAAGAACAGCAGAAAAATTGCGCCTCCATAGTCGCCAACGCCTGCACAATAGGTAATCCAAGCACCCATCAGCATTGCTAAGAACTTAGAATTAACTATTTTTGTTAACGTCATTTGTTTCACCTCTTTTTAATGTTTCTTCCGATATTTCTCTTTCAGTAGTAATGATTTATTCCGCTCATACAGCAAGCTATACACCAGTGCATATAACAAACACATTGCAATAATTAATATTGGCAATCCAATTAAAAACGCCACTTAATCACCTCTTATTGTGGTAATGATTTATTCCAGTCAACTTTATCTTCATGTTGTGCTAACCAGCGTGTAGCTTTTTCCATATCAATCCGTACTGGATGGCCTTTTCCAGCATTCAATCCATAAACGCCTGGCATCTTGGGTAACAAGTACAACTTTAACCAAGCTGGCGACTTATCATGACCATACTTATGACGAAATTCTTTAAGACTAATTAACATTGGTTTGTATTGTTTAGGCACCAAATCATACTGCTCCTTAATACGTTTGAGCACTTCATTAGTAATTGTTTGATAATCTTGTTCATCTAAGGCTGCTTCCATCAGTAATCACCTACCTTATTTATAACGATGAGACCTGTAAATCTTCTTAATTACGGATAACCACCTGTGCCAGCAAGTAGTTATCTTTTGCTATACTTAAACCATCTCTTATGAAAAGAGGTGAATTATAATCAAAGATCAAATAATAGTTAGCGCTACTTGGGCAATGATTCTGGTTTTAGGAACTGTACTTTCTCCAATAATTGTTACTTTAATAAATCGAGGTTTTGATGTTTGGCTTAGTTCAATCCATGAAAAACAGACCGCACGAAAAGAATATTATCAGCACAAGTTACAAATTTTTGAGCAATATCTACATGACGTAGCTGAAGCCTCAAGAGGTACCGTTAAACATGAAAATCTAAAAATAGTTGATTCGTATTACTTGATGTTGCCGTATATTAGTACAGATACGGCAAATGCCTTAAATAAGTTCACTATCGATTTAGCAAATGGCAAAAAACTTAATGAAAAAGACTTACTCTATTTCAATCAGCTACTTCTTGAAATCAAACGCGAGTTAAAGCCATATAAGTAACAAAGCAAACAAATATAGTCCAGACAGTATAACCAGGTGCAACCATAGGAAAAAATTTCCACATTATAAAATTACCTAGAATACTTGCAATCAATGCAACATAAAAAATAATCATTTTAATTCCTCAAAGATTCTAACGATTAAGTAGAGTCCATATAGGTCCTATTCCTGGCTTGCCGAAGAATCCTGATTTTGTTGATCGGCATAAACCATAAAAGCTCCCGGCTTAAAAACAATCGTCTCTGCGTTGATATAGATAGTTCCTTCTTTTATCTGAACGGAACTATCTTTTTTGTTTTTCTCTATCACTCTCATCCCTCCTCCATACCAGCGTAAGCAGCAAACTTCTTCCGCCACTCATCTGCTTTGGGACCATGTTGATGATTTTCAATTACCGTTCCTACATAAACTCGACTTAAACCAAATTTTTCAGCAATTGCTTTTTGCGATGATGGCTCTAAGCCAAGTTCTCTATTACGCATAAGTTGTACTTTTAGTCTTTCTTTGTAAGAAAGCTCACTCATAGCTTCACCTACTTTCTAATTTTTATTGTTAAAATCTACCAATGGTGGTAGACTATGTGTATAAAAATAAGCTAACAAATTAGCTTAATAGTTAGATATAAAGTGTTGAAAACATTATCAATTAAGGTTTTGACTTTGCTAATTCATTAACTTACAATGTAAAGTATATTGCCTTATTCGGTAGATGTCAACATATTTTTCTACCTTTTTAGATAGAGAACTATTAGTTTAAGGGAAGATTAATATTATGGCTGAAATTACAGTATTTGACAGAATTAAGAGGCTAGCTGATAAACAAGGTAAGTCTATTGTGGACGTAGAAGCTGACCTCGGCTTTAGTAAAAACTATCTTTATAAATGGAAAAAATCAGTTCCATCATCAGATAAACTTGCAAAAGTAGCTGATTATTTCAATGTCTCAACTGACTACCTTTTAGGGCGAGATACAAAAGAAACAAAAACAGCCGACCTTGCAGACGAAGATACTGTCTTCACCTACGAAGGCCGGCAAATTCCACCAGAAGATCTGGAATACATGAAACGGTTATTGCGTGGTGGTAAGTAATGTTGTATCAACAAGCAGAAGAAGTTTGCGATTACCTATTAGAAAAAGCTAGGGAATACAAAATTGATGTCGTATGGGAGCATTTCTCTCCTTACACTCCACCTGGTAGTAGTTATGAATATCGACGTGTCGTAATGAATCTTAATTGGCATAGGCCGGAAGAAATTATATTCCAATTTTCTCATGAACTAGCTCATGTCATTCATGGAGATGTTGGGGATGTGGTGTTCTACCATGCTAGTTTTACTGGTAAAGAATCAGTTGAGTATAAGGCAAATGTCGGTGCTATCAAACTTTTAGTCCCGTTTTACTGCCAGGATACAGATATTCAATGTGCTAATAGCGCAAACTTTATGCAAGCTTTCCATGTCCCTCACTATCTTTCTGATGTAGTAAGGGACAAAATTTGGGAATATTATGTGAAATAATTAATTTATGACCAAATACTGATGTCATTAAAAGCTGAAATAATCTTGGGGATAAAATAATATGAAAAAGATAGGCTTAATTTGTGTAACTGCACTTATAGGAATGTCACTTACTGCATGTGGTAACTCCTCATCGCAGAAATCTACAACTAGTAGCAGTTCATCTACCAAAGTTGTTAAACACCACGAAAAAGCAAAATCAGAAAAGAAGCAAAGCCAAAGTAGCTCTAATAGCGAACAAAGTTCTTTGCAAATCGCTAATAGTCAAAATCCTAATACTCAACAAAACGTCCAATCATCAAATAATCAACAGCAAGGAACACAGACTGGGATTACTAAATCTCAAAGCGAAATCAACCGTGAACGTGGTTATGATCCGAACGGCGCCCCACTCTTACCAGGTCAAGATCATGCTGCCGGATCTAATCCTGATGGTTCTCCCGATGCTTGGGTACAAGGCCAAATAGATTGGGCTATTCAAAATGGATATATGAACCCTGATGGAACTAATACGCCTAAAGGACAGGCGGCAGAAGATGAGGTTGAACGTGATTCACAACCTGGAATGCCATAAGTAAAAAGCCCTCTCCAGAGAAAGGACGTGGGAAGATGGATAATAAAGAAGATCTCAAAAAAAGATTAAAGCATAACAATAAGTGGGAATTAATTTTCTTATGTATTGTAGTATTTTCAGTATTAATAAACGCATCTCTACATATAGATATTAGCATTCAAAAACATTTTAATTTTATTAGTAATTTATTTGCTTACTGGATCACCCCTATTTGTAGTTCATTAGGTTCTCTTTTTCTTGGATTAATCATTAAAGAAAATGATTCAATTCATGAGCAGTTAAAAGTACATAAAACAAATTATGAAGTAAAGCAAGTAATATCTCAATCAGATATTGAACAACTTATAAAGTTGAGATCACTTTTAGATACTAATATTCTTACTGAAGAGGAATTTAAAGTAAAGAAAAAACAACTACTTGGGCTTTAGCATTTGAAAAATAAAAAGTTCTCTGTGAAGGACTATATCTTTGGTTTTAGGCTATCAAGGGTTTTCTCGAAAAGAGAATTAAAAATTTGGATTTTAGAGGTTAACAAGAAATGTATATTAGTGGAATTAAGATAAATAAGTTTCGTCGCTTTGAAGATGTAAATATTGAACTTGGTAAATATTTAACCTGTATTTCAGGCCAAAATGGTGTTGGTAAATCTCAAATTCTCGCACTATTAGGAAATAGTGGTCAAATTCCCACAGCAATGGGAACAAATTTAGAAGAACGAGCTTTTCGTGCAGATTGGGCTGAAATAGTAAAGGGAGATATTAATCATGATAGTATAGCTAGCATTAAAGATGCACTTACAATATATTTCGAAGAGTTGCCAAAAGGATCAGATTATTATACCTATCCATTCACAAAAAAATTATCTTTTCGTACTACCTGGCAAAGTAAAAAAGTCCCTCTTCAAGAAGCAAAAAAGTTAAAAAAATCTATTACTTCCAAAAAAGCAATGCATAGGCTAGAATTAAGCATTAAAAATGCTGAAGAGAATGGTAAAGATTTTTGCTATGTAGTAGATAGATTTAGAATTATACCCGAAAAGAATACAGAAAGAAATACAGAAGCAAAACAAGAATTTCCAACTTACTATTTAGGGCTTAGTAGATTATATCCAGTAGGAGAATCGAAATCTGTGGAGATTCAACATAATAAACTCTCTGAAGAACAAATCAATTACTTTAAAGTAAACTATCAAAAGATTTTTGATTCATTTGATGAATTTGATGGTCTTGCTAGTATGTCAATTTCAGATAATCAAAGAAAACATGGCTTAGGTATCGAAAGTAAAAATTATGGACCACTTGGGAATTCCAATGGTCAAGACGATTTAAATCAGATTATAGCTGCATTCGCTTCATTTAAGAATCTCAAAGATCAGATGGGAGAAAATTTTAGCGGTGGAATATTATTAATTGACGAATTAGATGCAGCTCTTCATCCTGCAGCGCAAAATAAACTTCTAGACTTTATGTTGCGTGAAGCACGTAATATTGGAATACAAGTTGCTTTTACTACTCATTCTCTAAGTTTAATTGACCACTTTCAAAAATTGAAAAAGCAACAGGAAGAAGACCGTACAATACCCTTTAGGGTTGACACTTTAAATAATAAAAGTGCCAATTCTAGGGGGTGTTTTTCGTTTCTAGTTATTCCACAACAGAAAAATTAAGATTACTAAGTAATTATCAGGATTCAGATT
>NZ_NGPY01000011.1:0-208443 GCF_002254085.1 Limosilactobacillus reuteri
CTCACTGCTAACCCAACGTCAATCAGGTGCAAGCACCATCAATCAGTTGGGCCAGTGCGTACGACTTGCATGTATTAGGCACACCGCCGGCGTTCATCCTGAGCCAGGATCAAACTCTCATATAAAATATATAAGAACTTGAATAGCTCTCAATTATCTTTGTTATTAAGCGAATTGACTTCGCAAATGTTTTGCTTCAAATCACATCGTGATTGAAGACCCTACACATTTGATTCGTCGAAACTTTGTTCAGTTTTCAAAGGTCTACCAGTTAACTAACTAAGCAGTCAATCAATATAATTATTATAACATGTATCAGATTAACTTGTCAAGAAGAAATTTTAATTAATTTTGAATTTCTTTTGATCGATAACTCAATCAGCAACTTTATTAATATACCATGTTGTTAATCAGATGTCAATAATTATTTTAACTTTTTTGTTAAACCATCTTAGCAGCACTTAACTGCTTTGACAACGATAATTACTATACATGGATTTCCTTCCCTCGTCAATACTTTTTTGATTTTTTATTCATTTTTTATTTGCTTTACTATTATTATGATAATAAAGGTTACTCAACCTTTGCAAAATTGAGTAATGATCCTTTTATCAATCAATAATGAATGAACTATTCTCACACGATTAAGTTATGTTTACTAATAAATATATTTTTTCAAAAATATTAAAAATTTTAAACGCCTCTTCACAACATTTTTCTATCTTGCTACACTTTAACAGTATTATTATCTTAATTACACAAAGGAGAATTACTTTGGCAACTCTTATTGATTTTATACTACATATTGATGTTCATTTAATTCAGATTGTTAATCAATTCGGTGATGCGACCTATTTAATTTTATTTGCTATTATCTTTATCGAAACTGGTGCAGTCATAATGCCCTTTCTACCTGGAGATTCCCTTCTCTTTGCTGCAAGTGCGCTAGCTGCTGACCCTCGTTATCATCTTAATATTTGGATTTTTATTTTCATCTTCTTATGTGCCTGTTTGGGTGGGGACTCCCTTAACTTTTTAATTGGTCATAAGATTGGTAAAAGTCTTTCTAACCATTCACTTTTTGGTAAATTGATTGATAAAGATAGTCTAGAACGTGCCGAAGCCTTCTTTGAAAAGCATGGTGCGCCCGCTATTATTCTCGCCCGTTTTATTCCGATCATTAGAACATTTGCACCATTTGCGGCAGCAGGTTCTGGTTTTCCCTACAAGCAATTTATTCGTTATAGTGTAATTGGTTGTGTCATCTGGGTAGCACTTTGCTGTGGATGTGGTTACTTCTTCGGTAATCTTCCGTTCGTTCAAGAACACTTCTCTGTCATTATTCTTGCAATTATTGTGGTTACGTTAATTCCTGCCGTTGTTGGAGCATTACGTTCGCGCTTTGTTAAAGAAGATGCTTAACATAAGCTTTATCCATCCCCAGATCAAAAGTAAGATTATCAATGTAAATCCTAACCATAATCCAAATAGTACTGTAAAAAATTTTTCAGGCATCAGTAATATGATTGGCGTTGTTCGTGGATCAAATAGCCAATCCATATTGCTAAAGAAAAGATAATGGAATTTAATAAAGAAAGCATTGAAATTTGTTATTCCCATAAAGCCACTAAAGAGCAACAAAATAAATAACATCTGAAACGGTAAGATCAAGCGCCAGAGCTGATTTTGCCGTTTTTGTTTTTTTAAACCACATACTAACAACGGAATTGAAGCCAACATCACAGCTTCATTTAATAAAATCAAACGCTTTACATCTTTAAAATGGTGAACTGCAGAAGGATCAATTGGTAAATATCTTAGTTTGAAGACTCGTTGTGTCGGAAGCTGGATATATTTAATAACATTTCCATAATCAGCCATTAATTCAGCCGCAGATAATCCTAAAAGGTGCTTAGGAATTGTTATAAAAAAAGGTGAGATGTTAATAACGATAAAAAGAGCAATACTAATTGCAACAACTAAACTAAGTAGCGTCAATAATATTGCTCTTCCCCATTGAATAAATTCAAATCTTCCATTCATCAAGATTATTCACCTTATACGTTGGCTGAATTTTTTCTTTTATAACTTCTTCTGGGCGCGATAAACCAGTATATACTAACAAACTATCCATCCCGACATTAATTGCTGCCTCAATATCAGTGTGATAGTTATCGCCGACCATAATTACCTTCTCTTTAGGTAATTGAACTCTTTCAAGTGCCATTTTCATAATTATGGCTTCTGGTTTACCAATCATCACAGGTTTCGTTTGGGTTGCATATTCTACTAACTTTACAATCGAACCTGCTCCTGGAACCATCCCTCGCTCATTTGGCAGATTACTATCAGCATTAGTACCGATAAATTTAGCGCCACTTCGAATTAACAAAACTGCTTTTTCAAGTTTTTCATAAGTAACACTCGTATCTAAGCCGACAACTACATATTCAGGTTGATCATCGGTCAAGATAAAACCACGCTTTTCTAAAGCTAACTTTAATCCCGACTCACCAATAACATAAATCTTGCTTTTTGCTGGTGCTATTGACCGTAAATAGTCAGCGGTTGCGATTGCTGTTGTATATACGTTTTCCGCGGTAACATTAATATCATGATTTTTACGGAGGTTTTCAGCGACAAAATCTGGCGTTCGGGTACTGTTGTTTGTTACAAATAGAACCTCTTTCCCTGTTTCTTGTAGTCGTTTGATAAATCTTCCGGCTGCTGGAATCCGTTCCTTCCCCTTATAAGTAGTCCCATCTAAATCAATAAAGTATCCTTGATAATCTTTCATCGTTTGCCTTAACTCCTCTTTTTTCGTTGATGAATCACAAATTTTTGACGATGACCGTTTTTTACACGTTCTGCACGCTGATTTTGCCGTTGACGCACGTTCGGTTGCTTAACTTGTCGCCGCCGTTCATGAATGATTGGCGTAGTTTTCTTTCGCCGTTGACGATGACTGTGTCCATGTTGCCGTGGAATACTAACATCATCGTTGTGAACAATAAAATACGCACAACCAAAATTACAATATTCAAATAAATAATCTTCAATCGTATCAGTGCCCAATTCTGGTTCAAATAAGGGATTATCATCATCATAAAAACCTTTTAAGCGTAATTGGTCATATCCCCAATCGCCAACGATATAGTCATACTTACTTAGGACACTACTAAACCGTTCTGCGAATTTTTCTGAATTAAAACCGTCACGGTAATCCTTTACTAATTCGTAGGGATGTCCATTAATGGTAAAATGTGTCTGATCTTTTTCTTCAATATGATAGATTAAAGAACGCTGCTCTTCACGCTGATCAATATAATCTTGGATCTTAGCTCGATTCATCTTTTCCCACCTTCTTTTGATTATTTTTGTCCCGGGTACTTTATAGTTTTCTTAGTCACGATTTCTTCTATTTCATGAAAATTCAGCGGGGCGCCAAACTTAGGCCTCTTTTCAAGATAGTCTAATTCAGGAGCATCCACCCCCACGTTTATATTTTCTTTAATTGGCACCGAATAATGGTGAATATGGCCATGAAGGTTAATAATTTGCGGTGCTATTCCTAACATAAGAGGATAATGAGTTAAGTAATATTGACGGTGATTATATTTTAATAGCACTCCCACATCATGAAACTGAAATTTAGGAAGCCCGTTAAACTCATAGTTATTATTTTCTAGATATTTAAAAAGGTCCCGGTTATCGTGATTGCCTTTTATCAGTATTAAGTGTCCATGTACTCAAGAATTGCTTGATAGGCATCTCGTTGAGGTTTAGTAAAGTACAGAGCAATATCTCCTAAATGATAGACAATATCATTTTCACCAACCTTATCGTTCCAATTATCAATAATTATTTGGTTCATCTCATTAACATTCTTGAACGGCCTTGGCGCAAATTGATTTGTACCAAGGAGACTATCATGAAAAAAATGGGTATCTGATGTGCAAAACTTCATAGAGAATCTTCTTTCTTAAAAAGGCAATATAGTTATCTTAAATTCTAAAATAAAAAGAGACTAGAGACAAACATTTCTTGTCAACTAGTCATCTTTTGACGAATTATTTAGTGCTTAGTTATTTTTCTTTAAGCGTTCAATGTCACGAACAATCATTAATTCTTCGTTAGTTGGAATTAACAACGTCTTAATCTTTGCATCATTGGCGGAAAGGTCACGTTCAACACCATGGCAATTGTTCTTTTCTTGATCAATCTTAATACCAAAGTAGTCAAGCTTATCTGTGATCATCTTTCGTACTGGAACACTGTTTTCACCAACACCAGCAGTGAAGACAATGGCATCAGCGCCACCCATCTCAGCAATGTATGCTCCAATGTAACGGACAATGCGGTTAACATAAATATCTAATGCAAGTTGTGCTCGGTCGTCACCCTTTTCAGCAGCTGCAAGAATATCACGCATATCTGGTGAGATACTAGAAATACCAAGTAAACCAGACTTATGGTTCAAAATATCAATCATCTCATCTGAGGATAAGTTTAGTTTACCCTGCATAAAAGCAATTAAGGATGGATCAACATCCCCTGAACGAGTTGCCATTGTTATTCCCGCAACAGGCGTAAAGCCCATTGACGTATCGAATGACTTACCATTCTTTACGGCAGTGATTGATGCACCTGCTCCAATATGCATGGTGATTAATTTAAGTTCTTCAACTGGCTTTCCTAACATTTCCGCAGCACGTGCAGATACGTAACGGTGACTGGTACCGTGAGCACCATACTTACGAGCGCCATACTTCTTATACCAATCATAAGGCACACTGTACAATGCATTCATTTCTGGCATATCAACATGAAACGATGTATCAAAAACAGCAACCGCAAATGCATTAGGCAATACTTTACGGAAAGCTTTAATACCAACTAATTCTGCCGGCTCATGGAGTGGAGCATATTCTGACAATTCATCAATCTTGCTAATAACATCATCATCAATAATTGTTGAATCCTTAAAGAATTCCCCACCAGCAACGATTCGGTGACCTACTGCTGTGATTTCATCATAGCTTGCCACAATCTTTAATTCAATTAACTTATCTAACAAGTAATTAACTGCGGCAGCATGATCAGCAAATGGCTTATCTTCTTCATGCTTTTGACCATTACCATATTTAATCTTAGCATGACCCATCTTTTCACCAATACGTTCAATCGTACCTTCAGCTACTACATCTTCACTTGGCATATCAAATAATTTGAATTTAAGTGTTGAACTACCAGCGTTAACTGCAATTGTTTTTGACATTGACTTTTCTCCTTTAACGTAAATTCGTTGTTACCCATTTACTGATATCATCCATGAATGAAGCAAATTTTGCTTTATCCTTAAATGAAGGAAACTCACCCAACAAAACTTTAACTGCTTGTTTGCTATCTCCACCTTGGCGCTGCAATAACAAAATTGATTTTTGCGCATTCGGATTAGCAAAAAGTTCTGCTGGCAAATTGATAAGTCCTTGTAAATAGGCAACAGACTGAATCCATTTAACAAATGATTGTGATTCTTTAGTTTGGAACAAGCTACTAGGCACTAAGAATACCCCAAATGCACCGGGCTTAAGATAATTCATAGATTGTTCTATCAACAAATGGTGAACATATGAATGACCCTCTTTAGCCCGTGTTTGATAGTTTTTGGCGTTTTCATCAAGCGGATAGTAACCAATTGGCAAATCAGAAATAGCTAAATCACATTGAGGAATATCCAAAGCAGTTACAGCATCTTGATGGTACAACTTTACATTAAAGTGTTGTAATTCTGTACTTACGCTCGCAACTTCCAACATATCTTCGTCATTATCTATTCCATAACCAACGATATCTTTATCTCCATTTACTTTAAGCTGATTCATAACAGTCGTTAATAAATTAGCTGTCCCAACGGCAGGATCAAAAATAGTCTTAATCTCCTTGATTTTTGTAACCTTTTCGATTAAGAAAGCCATGATTAAGCCAATTGTATCAGGAGTCATTTGATGATTAGCCTGAATTGCGTCTTTTCGAATTACTTTCAAAAAACTCAGCTGGATAATTTGCCGGATAATTTCTGGCTTCACATTTTGTAAATTTAATTCTTGGTATATTTTCTGCAATTCATTTACAGTTTTTTCGTCAGGGACACCGTCATCAACACGAACAGTATTATTGTCAATAATATTTTCTGCGTTTTCTAATAGCGCATCTAAATACGAACAATTTAACGCTGCTTGTAAAATTTCAGTGGCCTTATCAAAAAGCTCAAATAATTGCTGTGGTGTTTTCTGTGTCAGTGCTAGTCGCCTCCAAATAATACAATCATTACCCTATTAGTTTAACTATTATTCCTAGCAAATTCAAGATAACACTCTCATTGACCTCTTAGATTATCTTTTATTTTATCAATATAAATTGAACAAAGGTCTCGTCCCATTTCCTGATAATTTTGATAATATCGATATTGAAACAATAAAACTGAACTAATTATAAGCAGGACTGCAATGCTTACAAATAAAATAGAACCCTCTTTTTTATTTTGGTGGATAAAACTTAACAATTGCACTTGCTTTCTTTCCATCCTTCCTTGTCACTTTAATCAATACTCGTTGGGAATCAAGTTTCGTAAACGAGTATTCATGATTCTTAATATTATCTAACAATGGCATATAACCACCTTTATTCTGACACGTTAGATATAGAGCATGATTTTCTCTTAATTCATACTTTTGATCAGTTGTCTGACTGTACAGTAATAACCAATTATCACGAACCTCCATTAATTCAAAACGATGATTGACCGATTCTAATTCCCGTAAAAACAAATGCCAAGTGATCGTTGATTCTAAATTCATTTTACTTACTTGTCTCATGCTAGTAGTAACTAAGCTTATATTGATAATCACTAATGAAGAAATAATTAATGCACAAGTCGCTTCTACTAAAGTAAAGGCCCTCTTCTTCATTTTTCAACCCGACAAAGACATTGACCATTTTTATAAACAATTACCTTTTGGACCGTCGCTTTTGCGGTTAAATCCCCCTGTCTTAAAATAACTGGTTGCTTTTTAACTGCATATAAATCACTGGCCTCTTTCCCTAACCTCGTTGCGGCCATTTTTAGCTGAAGATTTCTATTTTGTAACCACAATTGTTTTTCGCAAATAAAAAATAAATTTATCCCCATTGCTACAACAAGTAAACTAATTAAACTATCTGCCATCATAAATGCCTTTGCTTTAGCGTTTCTCAATTCGGTATCCTCCCCATCCTAATTGAATTTTCATGTAGTAATAGCGGCCATCGATTAATGATTTAAAACGCTGGGTACAGGGGCGCGTATAGCCATTTGGCGTAAGATAAAGTTCACCAAACCACTCAACATTCAGTGTCGCGGGAATAAGAATTTCTTTTGTCTCTCTCGTTTGATCATTTATACGAAAAGTAATCATTTCGTTATTTTTGTCGTGGCGAACTACAACAAATTGATGTTTACTCTCACACTTTAATTGCGCCCACTGCCAATCTTGACGCAATGATTGCCAAAATTGTTCTTCAGCTAGTTTTTGACGCGTCTTTGTAAAATTTGGAATTGTAATTAGTAAAAGGAGGGCCGCTATCCCTAAAACAATGATTGCTTCAAGAAACGTAAACCCTTCTTCTTGAAGATTCATCGCTGAATTGCCTTTCCATCAACAATTACAATTTTTTCATGATGGGCCTGCTGAACTTGCGCATCAGTCAGATAATTGGCTTTATTCAATTCCTCTAAGCTGACATTATCAGTTCCATTTTCATTCTCATACGCATCAATTTGGGTCTGAATTACAGAAGTCATTGCTTTTCCATGGATACTATTAGCATGTTTTCGCTGTTGAGAGAGATTGGGCAGCATAATCAATACTAATAAGCTAATAATAAATAAAACGATTGACATTTCGAGTAAGGTAAATCCTGATTGTTTCTTCTTTAATACTTTCATTAATAAACTCCTTGGAATGAATGATAAATTGGTAATAAGATACTAAGATATAAACCAACAATTATAATTGCAATAACGCTAAAGATAACAGGTTGAACAAAAATTAATAAATGCTCAATTGCAGTTGTGAGGGTCTTAAATTTCAAATTTGCGAAAACAATTAAGTCTCGTCCCATATTTTCCCGTGTCGCCCCCTTATTCATAAAAACGATTAATTCATTAGGGAGGAAAGAATAAGTCGCCACCACCTCTGAAATATCTCCGTCACGTTGAATAGTAGTCATTATTTTGTTACTAAAAATGTAAAGAATTGATTTTCTATCAAAGCTCTGCGTAATTTTACAAATCTCCGCCAACGACAATCCTTGTTGCAGCATTGATCCTAATATACTAGTTAAATAATATTGAAAATAATAACAGTAACATTTACCGATTATCGGCATTGTACAGATCTTGATTAACCGTTGTTCCTTGTTCATATGATGCCATCTTAACCACTGAATTCCAGCGCTAATAAAGATAATAGTAAAAAGATAAGTTGCCCCTAACGTAATCATGTGAACCATCGGCAATGTTTGCCTCTCTCCTTGCCACGCCTTTAATTCTGGAAAGACAAACCAAATTAGTCCACCGATCACCACCCCTAACATCCCTAAAAGAATTAGTGGATATTGTAGGAGATTAAATAACTTTTTTCGTTGATGCTCCCGTGCTGCAAGTATTTTTCCTACCTCACTCAATGTTTTTGTTAAATTACCATGTTTTTCTGCTAATAGTAATTGATAAAACAAATCGGCTTTCACCTCTGGTTGTAGGCTCTGGGCAAAACTCGCTCCCTTTTGCATTCGTTTATCTACGGAAACAACCCAAGGACCTAGCTTCGGCTTGACAGTCTTGATAAAACCAAGCGCTTCTCTGATAGAAAAGCCAACACTTAACAAGTCAGCTAATAAAAGAAAAAAATTTGCTTGTTGCTGATGGTTGAATTTAACCTTGCTGGTATTGACGTGCAGTATTCTCTGTAATCTTTCCATTTTCCACTGCCTGCTGAAGATCTTTTGCCCATTCATCAGACATTTCTCCTTTCTTGGTGCCACTAAACAAATCACTAAATTGGTGCCGATTTAACAGGTCACATAAGACGGCTTGTTGTCCATTCACTAATGGAATTAAACGCTGGTAAGATACTGCTGTTAATACCTGTTGAAGATAATAAGAATCTATTCCTAATTGTTGAAGACGGGAAACAACCCCATAAGCATTTCGAGCATGGATAGTTCCCAGAACTAAGTGACCACTTAATGCAGCTTGAACAGACATAGCCGCTGTCTGTGAATCACGAATTTCTCCAATAATAAATACATCTGGCCGATGACGTAATCCCAATTTTAATAAGCTTTCATAGTCCATCCCTGCTAATTCATTTACTTGTAATTGAATAAATCCTGGATGATCAATTTCTACGGGATCTTCAATTGTTAATACAACTTGTTTCGGCAATAACTGTCGTGCAAGCTGATACATGGTAGTTGTTTTACCAGCCCCCATTGGCCCGGCAAAAAGAATTAAACCGCGTTGCTGACGATATTCCTGTAATGTATTCCACTGATGAGGAACTAAAAAATTAAAACTAATATCATTAAGAGGATATATAAAGCGAATAACTAATGATTCCCTCCCTTGATAATCACCAACACTTGATAAGCGTAAATTGATCTTTTGGTGAGCATAAGTAAATTTAAAAGCGCCTAACTGGGGTCGTCGATGCTCGCTAACTGCCATATCAGCGCAATATTTTAAGTATGAGATAAAACGTTGACCATAGTCACGCGTAACCTGTTTAAAAGGAAATAGAGTTCCCTTTATCGCTAAGGATAACTGATAATACCTATCATGAGGTAAGATATATAGGTCACTTGGTTGTTTGCGAATCACTCCAACTAATTCTTCTTCAAAACTCGGCATATTTTAACCTCCCTATTATTTAAATACGGATAAATTCTAAAAATGCACTAAAAAATTTAAAACAAAAAAGAGGTTAAAAAGCAAAACGCTTTTTAACCTCTTAATAACAACGATTGAATTATTCTTCATCGTCAGCTTCGTCTGGTAAAATACCAGTTTCGTAAATATCAGCAACATCATCGTTTTCTGTTAATTCATCAATCAAATGACGGTATTGCTTTGCCTTATCTGCAGGTACCTCTGTCCGGTTTTGAGGGATCATGGTAACTTCAGCAGTATCTAATTCGTAGCCTTGTTCTTGAAGAGCATCACGAACATCTGTCATGCTACTTGGGTCAGTGAAGATTTGGAACTTTTCTTCAGTTGCCTTCATATCTTCAGCTCCAGCATCTAAAGCATCCATTAACATATCATCTTCGCTCTTATCAAGGTCATCACGAAGAATTTCGATTAATCCTTTACGGTCGAACATGTATGAAACTGATCCGCTAGCACCTAATGAACCGCCAGAGTGACTAAATGCTGAACGAACAGCAGATGCAGTCCGGTTCTTGTTATCAGTAAGAGCAGAAACCATTACTGCTACCCCACCTGGTCCATAACCTTCATAAGTAACTTCTTCGAACTTAGCTCCACCAATACCTGAAGCTTTAGCAATAGCACGGTCAATATTTTTCTTAGGCATGTTGGCCGCGTGTGCCTTATCGATTACAAGCCGTAATTGAGCGTTGTTCGCTGGATCAGGATCACCTGCTTTAGCTGCTTGGTACAAGTCACGTGAAATCTTTTGGAAAATCTTACCACGCTTAGCATCTTGGGCGTTCTTACGTCCCTGAATGTTATGCCATTTTGAATGTCCTGACATTACTGACTCCTCTTTTCTTTATTAATGTAATACAAACAGATAAATTTTAGCAAATATTCATCGTTAATTCAAGGTTATTGGCGAGGTTGCCATTTTCGTTTTACAAATTGCAGAATAAATAACACAATACTAATGACAATCAGCATCATTGAACCATGAAATCCAGTCTGCTGAAAATCATTGGCAACCTGGGAAATAAAGGGGCTTATGTCTGGTTGTCCTGCTCCCATTTGAAGGGCAATCGCATGAATAGTCATAACGATTCCTGTATATAAAACAGTTCCCCACAGACAAATCCACCTAAAACTACCAATTAAGTGATGCTGCCATAATCCCTTAAGAATCAATATAACGAGGCTGATAATTGAAATCACTAAAATAATATTAACAACCGTTTTAGCAATTTTAATTCCATTAATTAACTGTGCAACTTCGGGAGTATTTAATTGAATGTTAACCATCGAATTAATGTTACCAGCAATTGCTGAAGAACTGCCTGCTGGTAACATGGAAGTTGACAAACCATATTGAGCTAACTGAGAATTTACAGATGAATTCACACTATTAACTACTGACGATAGATCAAGGTTGATTTTTTCACCTGCATATATCTGCTCAATTGCCTGGTTAATTAGCTTATCAGTATCACTTTTCTTTAAGACAGAAGTTGAAATTCCATACTGAGTTAGACCACTGTTAACCTGACTTAGCATAACCGACTCAAGTGACGAACTCGTAACTTCTTCTTTTACAAAGTTAACATTTAAGAGTGTCGAATTAACCAATAATGCTAGCCCAAGTAAAGTCACACAAATAATCCCCCATAAGCAGTATAAAAAATGATGCTTTTTCGGTGTTTCTTCTATTGGCTTCTCAACTTTTTCTTGCCGTTGTGCTCGTAATTCACTTCGAGTTGTCACAACACATCACAACCTACTTACGAGTTGATTGGCGTTCAACAAAGCCATGATCTAAAATAACATTCTTTTCATCATCATTGCTGTCATCGCCATCCATTAATTTTGTCAACAACCGCATTGAAATAGCACCAAGATCATAAAGGGGTTGAGTGATCGAAGTGATTGTTGGCCGGACAACCTTTGTATAATTAGTGTCATTGGAAGAAATTAGTTCAAAATCAGCTGGAACGCTAATACCAGCATCCGTAAGCCCATTTAAGAGCCCCGCAGCTAAACTATCATCTGTTACATAAGCAGCCTTTAAGCCCTTTTCGATAACTTCTTGTGCCTTTGCATATCCTGCTTGATAAGACCCGTCCGTTTCAATTACTAATGACTCATTAAATGCCACATTATTATTTGCCAATGCTTCTTTATATCCATTGAGCCGGTCCTCACCATTAATTGAGTATCTTAGTGGACCAGTAATATAGGCAACTTGTTGATCACCATGCTTTAACAGGAATTCTGTCGCTTCCTTAGCGGCTGCTTGGTAGTTAATCCGAACACTTGGTAAAACCTCATCATTAACAACAGAACCAGCTACTACAACTGGTGTATTTGTGCTTTCAAATTCATTTCGTAAATCATCAGAAACATCATGACCCATAAAGATGAGTCCATCAACCTGTTTAGCAAGCAGGCTCCGTACCACTTTTAGGATCTTTTCATCATCAGAATCAGAATTAGTTAAAATGATATTGTACTTATACATTGAAGCAACATCATCAATTCCCAGTGCTAATTCCGCAAAGTACGGATCAGTTATATTAGGAATAACTACCCCGACAGTCGTTGTCTTTTTAGAAGCTAACCCCCGTGCAACTGCATTAGGACGATAATTAAGCTGCTTAATTACATCTAAAACCTTTTGTCTAGTTTCTGGCTTTACATTTGGATTGCCATTTACTACCCGTGAAACAGTGGCCATTGAGACACGAGCTTCTCGGGCAACCGTATAAATTGTTACTGATTGTTTTTCCATAAGATAGCCCTTTCTTTATTGGTATAATCTGTTTTCATATTTTTTCATAACCTAGTTAATATAGCAGATTTAGTTTTAATTAGCAAACGTTCTTCATTATTTTTTTACTTTCATAACAATATGTTATAATATTCGCAATCTTTTTTAGGAAGTGAATGCAGTGACAAAACTTAATCAACTACAAAGTGCTCTTACTGAAAAAGGATTAGATGCTGCTTATATTAGTGATCCGATGACCATTAATTACCTAACTGGTTTCTATAGTGATCCAGTAGAACGAGTATTGGCACTAGTCCTTTTTGCCGACAGTGAACCATTTTTATTTGCGCCGGCTCTTGAAGTAGAAGCAATAAAAGATACTGGTTGGAAATATCCGGTATATGGGTACTTAGATCACGAAAAACCTTTTAAACTTATTGCTGAACATATCAAAAATCACGCTGGCTCACCAATTAACTGGGGAATTGAGGGAGAATCACTAACTGTCGACCGTCTTCGTGCTTTAGAAGAAGTCCTCCCCAATGCCCATTTTAATACTGATCTCTCTCCTTTGATAGCAAAAATGCGAATGATTAAAAGTGATGATGAGATCGCTAAGTTAAATGAAGCAGGAAAATGGGCTGATTTTGCTTTTAAAGTAGGATTCGAATCAATTCAAATTGGTAAAACAGAACAAGAAGTTGCTGCCGATTTAGAATACGCTCTTAAACAACATGGGATTAATAAAATGAGTTTTGATACGCTAGTTCAAGCAGGTCCTCATGCTGCCGAACCTCATGGAGCTACCTCCAGTAATAAGATCCAAAATAATCAGCTCGTCCTCTTTGACTTAGGAACAATTGTTGATGGCTATATTAGCGATGCTTCCCGAACAGTAGCTGTCGGAAAGTTAAATGACAAACAAAAAGGCATCTACAAAGTATGTTTAGAGGCTCAATTGGCTGCTCAAGATGCTGCGAAGCCGGGAATGACTGCTGAAGAATTAGATAAGATCGCTCGTGATATTATTACTGCAGCCGGTTATGGAGAATACTTTATTCACCGTCTCGGGCACGGAATGGGTAGCAGTGAACACGAATTTCCATCAATCATGGAAGGAAATCAGCTAGTTCTTGAACCTGGAATGTGCTTCTCCATTGAACCTGGCATTTATATTCCAGGTTTTGCCGGCGTCCGAATTGAAGACTGTGTTCATATTACAGAAGATGGTTGCGAACCATTTACGCATACAACTAAAGAATTACTAACTTTCCCTCATTAAAATAAAAAAGCTGAGAAATCTCTCAGCTTTTTTATTTACTTATTTATCGGCTGTCTTAGCGTCATCTTGATCTGCTTCATCGTCTTCAGTAGGTGCTGGCTTTTGATCACTAGTAGCATCGATAATAATATCGTTATTATCTTCATCTGCTTCTTTATTCTTCGCTAATTCCTCACGAATATCAGCAGTTTGCTTATCAAAGTTATCATTAGTCATACGATTAACTACTTTATTGGCGCTATCTTTTACCTTACCCTTAACATTATTAACAGCATCCGCAGCGCCACTCACCTTATCGTTCAAGTTAGAATCATTCATAAGATCATCAACAATATCTAATGCGTCTAAAGTGTAATCAGTCACATAATCAGCAACTTTATTAATCTTTTCATCAACGCTTTCTTTCAATGCTTCTTTTTTAGCTGGTGCCATTTTCTTCCATGCAGCATATGTTGCAGCTCCACCTAATAATATCCCAGCAAGTAACTTTTTACTCATTATTTGTCATTCCTTTCTTTTGCTTCCGATGCTGTCTAAATTTGTTGAAAGCATCTAAAACAAGCGTCTTTCCTGCAAACTTAAAAATACTCCGGTCAAATTGTCGCTTCTCGCGGTGCAACCGGGCTTTCTCGACCATTTCTTGAAGTGAGGCATTCACTTCTGAAACACTCTGACTTACATCTGCAACTGCTTTAACCGCCGGATCTAATTGTTCTGATTTGTGGTTAATATCGTCTAACAATGTATTCGTGTTACTTAGCACGTCCTCCATTTCTTGGCTAAGATAATGAACATCCCGCGTTAAAGTTGTAATACTTTTATTTGTTTCTTTCATTGTCTTACTCAATTGATTCAACAGGATACATGCAAAAATGACTAAAATTAGGAATGCGATTGCCGCAATTAACCCTGCCAACTGGCCAAAAGTCATCTGATAATCCCTCCTTTAGTTTTTAAAATACTTATTCAATACTAAGAATATCATAAAACAAATAAAAACGATAATCTAGTGTAGTCGACAGAAGCTTGTCTTCCCTGTTAAAATATTTATTAGTATTTTTTAGGAGGTTATTATGATTACTGGTGCCACTTCACTTACATCAAAACAAATGGAACAATTAAAAAAAGCTTTTACAGATTTATCTTGGCACGAAATTTCACAACAGCTTTTAAGTAAATTTCTTTTAATTATCGTTACGTTTGTCTTATTTTTAATACTTTTATGGGTAGGACGAGTTATCATTGTCCATCTTTTTCAAGAATCAAAAAAATACAATGTACTAAAAAATAGCAATCGGATGGCAACGGTAAAAGCCCTTGTCTTAAATATTTATCGTTATACTTGTTATTTTTTCTTATTATACGCCATACTATCAGAAATTGGCGTTCCAGTAGGGACACTGATTGCCGGAGCCGGAATCTTTAGTTTAGCGTTGGGGCTTGGTGCGCAAAGCCTTGTTAGTGATATTGTAACTGGATTTTTCATCCTCCTTGAGCAACAATTAGACGTTGGCGACACTGTCCAAATCGGTCAAATCAAAGGAACAGTAACTGCACTTGGAATTCGTACCACACAAGTTACTAGTTCCGATGGGACACTTAATTTTATTCCTAACCGTAATATTACTATTGTTCAAAATCTTTCACGAAATAATATGGTTAGCAACGTTGATATTCGGATTACTTCGAAGACCCCTCTTAGCAAAGTAGAAGAAATTGTTACGCAAGTTAATAAAAAACTAGTACCACAAACAAAAGCACTACAGTTAAAACCAGTCATTGTGGGGCCAGTTGTTACCCCAGACGGTGCGCTCGTTTTTCGCGTAACGATAACAGCAGTCAGCGGAAAACAATCAACTGTTGCTAGTCGCTTTTTGGCGGCATATCTTAAAGAACTGCGAATAAATAATATTCCAATTGCCTGGGAGGGAACATCTAATGAGTATTAAATTAATTGCTACTGATATGGATGGGACCTTTTTACGAGACGATCATACTTACAATCATTCTCTCTTCGCAAAGGTCTTTCGTCAACTTGAACGTCATAATATTTACTTTGTCGCTGCTAGTGGATCCAGTTTTCCACGGTTGCAACGAGAATTTAGAGACTACACTGCTAAAATGGGATTTATTTCGCAAAACGGTTCAGTTATTCATTTAGGAAGCAAATTATTTAAATCTTTTCCTATTAATCAGGAATCTTTAGCACGAGTTATTCATGTTCTTGATCGTTTCTATGGCCCGCAAGATATTAATCAATTAGTAATCTCTACTAGTGAAAAATCTTATGTCGATCAAGGGATGAGTGCTCATGATTTCAATATTGTGAAACTATTTTATGAAAATGTAGAGTGCGTTCCTGACATCCGGCAGATTTTTACTCAACGGCCAACTGAAGATTTTACCAAGATATCGATTAATTTTGCTAATCATATAGATCTTAAAAAGGTTGCAACAACCTTAGATGGTTACTTACCGCCATCTTTAATCATGGAAAATTCGGGCTTTAATACTGACTTAATTGGGAATGCTGCTGCGACTAAACAAAACGCCCTTAGCCTTTTGCAGTCCCACTTTAATTTAAAAGCAAATGAAATTGTTACGTTTGGTGACAATGAAAATGACCTCGGGATGTTAGCAATGACCAGTCAAAGTTACGCAATGCAGAATGCACAACCGATTATTCAAATGCAAGCCGCCCACACCACAACAATTGATAATAATCATGATGGCGTCTTACAAACTATTAACCAGTTAATTAAAAATGAACGATAAAAAGAATAGGCCTCCAACGTTCGGTTTTACCGGGCGCTGGAGGCCTATTGCTGTATTGCGCTATTCGTTTTTATGAAAGCTACCTGACTTATGTCCCGGTTCCTTTTTTATTTTCCAAAAGTATGCACTGTATAATTGACCGCCTTTAAAACTTCTCGGCGCGTCACAATTCCGCAAAAGTAATTATGATCGTCTACCACTGGCAAAAACGACTGGTCAATTAAAAGGTGTAAATTTTCTTCAATATCAGTTGGATCTTGGATAACTGGCGCATCGGTTTGCATCACATCCCTGACCTTTAATTCATTTAAGCGTTCCACATTGATCCGTTTTGTCTCCAATAATTGGTCAGTAATCATTGCCAAAGAAATCTGACCGCAATAATGGTTTTTATTGTCAATCACAATAATTTTAGCGTAACGATCCTTAGTAAGAACTAAGAATGCATGATCTAAACTATTACTTTGGTTTACCGTCGCAACTAAACTGGCAGGGATCATAAACTTCTGCTTGTTTTTTAGCAATAAAGTTTGCAAACGCTGATCAATCACAAAAATACACTCCTTTATTTCTGACGACTGAATTCACAATGTAATTCAGGAATAGCTTCCATCTGACGGTTATAATAATCAACAATAAACCGCTCAGGCTGCGCATCAATAATTGCAAAAGTTCCCCCAAGTTTAGCATATTCACCACGAGGAAAACTGATGCTCCCAGGATTAATTATTAGCATTTGATGATCGTAAACGGCTCCTAACTGATGAGTATGCCCATAACACACAATCGAGGCATTCTTTTCTTGGCCGGTGAGCATCAGAGGGGTAAGGGAAAAATTGACCCGTTGTAAATGACCATGAGTAATATAGAGCTGCTCTTGACCAGTATTAATTACTAACTCATTAGGGTATAACAAGCCATAATCATTGTTCCCCTTCACTGCTTTAAAATTGCTCATTGGGTCTTGGTCAGGAGCTAATTCTGAATCCCCACAGTGAATCATTAAGTCAACCTGATCTCTCATTTTTTGAACAATCTCAGTCAAAATTTGTTCTTCTCGATGGTTATCACTTACAACTAGTATTTTCATTTTTATTACCACCAATCATTAAATTGCTTCATAAACGACCGTAATGCTCGTCCACGATGACTAATTTGATTTTTTTGATCTGCAGTTAACTGGGCCATTGATTTGCCTAATTCATCGACATAAAAAAGCGGGTCATAACCAAAACCGTTTTCTCCCGTGAGTTGATGAAGAATATGACCATCAACTCGGCCATTAGCAACTAATTTGGTCCCATCAGGCTTAATCCCGACGATGGTAGTATGGAAGTGAGCAGTCCTTTTTTCATCAGGTACCCCATTTAATGCCGATAAGAGTTTAGCATTATTAGCAGCATCGTCATGATCACCAGCATACCTTGCTGAGCGTACACCTGGAGCACCCCCAAGAGCATCAACCATTAAGCCCGAATCATCTGCCATCACTGGTAAGTGAAGCTGATTAGCAGCGATAGTGGCTTTAATCGTTGCATTTTCTTCAAATGTTTCACCGTTTTCGTCAATTGCTATTGGTGCAAAATCGGCTAATGTTTTTACTTGAATTCCTAGGGGAGCAAGCATCTCTTGATATTCACGCGCTTTTCCGGCATTCTTTGTTGCAATTACGATTGTTTTCATTTTAACCTTCCTCGTTTAATTCAATATGTGCACACTTGCTGTAGCCATTTGGTAACCATTTTTGTGCACCAGCAACTAAGTCTTTAACATCTCCCGTTGAATAAAGGTTGATACTTGACGTTAAATTATCACTCAATTGATTTTCACTAGTTAACAATTCCTTTGCCTGTCTGATTGTCTCAAATGCAGGATCGATTAACTGAACGTTAGATCCTAACTTATTATGAATTTCTTTTTGCAAAAATGGAAAATGGGTACATCCCAGGATCAAAGCTTCAATCGATTTATTATCAAATACTTCTAATTCAGTATCAACAGCTTTTTGTGCCTCACTTGTTCCTGTTTGCCCGTGTTCAACAATTGAGACAAGTGGCTGTGCGGGAGAACTGATAACACTTAGAGTAGGATTAAGTTTAGCCAATGTTTTAGCATAGGCGCCATTTTTAATAGTAGATTCGGTACCAATTACCCCAATTCTTTTATAATGATGTTGGGTAGCAGCCATGGCTCCTGGTTCAATTACTCCAATTACTGGAATTGGTAATTCGTTTTGAAGAAGTTGAAGAGCTGCTGCAGTCGCGGTATTACATGCAATTATCATCATTTTTACATCTTGTTCTAACAAGAATTTTCCAATGCGTAATGCTAATTGCTGAATCTGTTCTTTTGTCTTAGTTCCATATGGAAAATGCCCTTGGTCCCCCACAAAAATTACAGATTCTTGGGGCATTTGTTCACGAAGTACACGAATTACAGATAGGCCGCCTAACCCTGAATCCATAACCCCGATTGGTCGTTTATCCATTCTCTTCACCTCGTTAATTCATTAAAACGTTTAAAACCTTGAAACTATATTATCCGTTTCTCCATAAGATTTTGCAAGTTTTTCAAGTTTAACCCTATTAAGATCTTGAAATTTAAGTATAATAATAATGATTGTTAAAAAGGAGCGAGTGGATATGAGTCAGAAATTATATAATCAGTTAATAGCCGGTCATCAAGGACTAGGGGCTGGAACAATGCGCGACGTGATTTTACCAGCCATCCTAGGCAAAGAAACCGATGAGATGCTATATTGGATTGGTAAAGATCTCGCTCGAGTATATCCTGTTGCTACAGCCGAGGATCTAGTCTATCTCACTAATCAACTTGGCTTTGGCCGTTTAGCTTTACGTAAAAAAAGCAATACTTCTCAAGTGTGGCGGTTATCAGGGGTAATTGTAAAGGAACGGATTCACAGAGACGAAGAGGAAACCTCCTTTGGGTTAGAGTGTGGTTTTCTTGCTCAAGAAGTAGAGTTTCAACTTGGAACGGTTGCAGAGGCAAAGATTTTTGACCGGCACCGTGATTATGTTGATATTTTGATTCAAAATGATCCACAAAGTTCAGCTGATAATGAACGATCCGAAATGGTAACATTCATCACTGTTGATCGCCCTGACGAAAAAGAAGACGCCCCAAAAAAAGAAACTCGTCATTCACTACTAAAGCGACGAAAAAAAGATAAAAAATAAGTTTAAAATACGAAAAAGCTGGAAGAAAACAAAAAGTTTTTCTCCAGCTTTTTTCTAATCAACATATTGTTGTAAGATTTGCTTTAATTGATCTTCACTATGGTAACCAATGATTTGGTCTACTACCTTACCATCTTTCTTAACCATTAATGTAGGGATACTCATAATCCGGAATTTTTGTGCAGTTTCTGGATTTTGGTCAACATCCATCTTAAAGAATTTAATATCGGGCATCTTATCAGATAGTGCATCGACTACTGGTGATTGCATCCGACAGGGACCACACCAAGTTGCCCAAAAATCAATTAAATCGACACCAGTTGCAGTATCTTGTTCAAAAGTTTGATCTGTAGTTACGTTTACAGCCATCTTCAATTCCTCCTTTGTTTTTCTTAACGCTATTCTAACAAATCACTTCTTAAATGTCATTTAAGTTGCTTACTTTTTTATAGTAAGTAATTATAAATTAACAATTGTTGCGCCATCCCCACCAGCATTAGGGGAAGCATAAGAGAATGATTTAACTCGTGGATTGCTTTGCAAATATTGTTGCGTTCCCTTACGAAGAGCACCGGTCCCTTTTCCGTGAATAATTGTTACCGTTGAAAGATTATTCAACAATGCATGATCAATAAAGTTACTTAGCTCACTCATCGCTTGTTCATAGCGATGCCCACGTAAATCAAGACGGGCCGAGGTCTTTCGTGTTTGTGTCGTTCTCACAGCAGCCCGTGGTCGCCGCCTTGCATCTTTTTCTCGTGGGAGATCTTTCTTAGCTACTTTTTCAAGATTATTCTCATCAATTTCCATTTTAAGAATCCCAATCTGAACTTCCCACTTGTGATTTCCCCGCTTAGATAAAAGTTCTCCATATTGACCATAAGATTTTATCAAGACTGCATCACCTTTATGCAAATCATGCTTTTGCTTCGCCCGTTGTAATACTGAGTTGTGTTGCAACCGTGGATTATCACGATGAAGAGCGTTTAATTGCCCTTGTGCATCAATTAATTCATTTTCTTTTACATTTCCGCCCTGTTGAACTTCTAACTGGCGCAAATGATGAATAATTCGGTCAGCCTTTTTCTTCGCCATCGAAACTTGATGATTGGCCTTTGAACGTGCTTGTTCATATAACTTATCGCGCTGTTCATTAAAGCGGGTAAGTTTCTCATCAAGGTCACGCTGAACTTTTTCGTTTTTGGCTACTAGTTTTGCTAGCCTTTCACTTTCTTCACGTGCTTTTTTCCGCTGCTCTACTAAATCACCAATCATATTGTTAAGGTCTTGACTATCATCACTAACAAATGTCCGTGCTTCATCAATAACCTGGGGATTAATTCCTAATCGCTGAGCAATCTCTAATCCATTCGACCGCCCAGGAATCCCTAGCAGTAATTTATACGTCGGCTTAAGAGTTTCTTGATCAAATTCCATACTAGCATTAATCGTCTTAGCACGATCATAGCCATAAACTTTGAGTTCAGGATAGTGGGTTGTAATTACAACCATGGTTCCTTTACTGCCAATATTATCAAGAATTGCCATTGCTAAAGCAGCCCCTTCTTTGGGATCAGTTCCAGCCCCAAGCTCATCTAGAAGGACTAAGCTACGACTTGTAATTTGTTCAAGAATGGCTTTTACTCCATCCATATGACCAGAGAAAGTACTCAGATTTTGTTCCAATGATTGTTCATCACCGATATCCGCAAATACATTATCAAAGATCCCAATTGTACTGCCTTCTTCTGCGGGAATAAACAAACCAGATTGTCCCATTAACTGGATAATTCCCAAAGTTTTAAGCGTAATGGTTTTACCACCAGTGTTAGGACCGGTAATAATAATCGCTTGGTAATCTTCCCCAATCTTAATATCATTTGTCACTACTCGCCGGGGATCAATCAAGGGATGGCGAGCTTTCCGTAATGAAACATGATTTTCTTTGCTTAAGAGCGGTAACGTTGCCTTAGTATCATGTGCCCAGCGTGCCTTGGCATTAATAAAGTCAAGGTGTCCAAGAATTGCTTCATTCTGGCCAATATCATGCCGGTAAGGAGCAATCATTTGTGATAATTCAATTAACACCCGTTGCATTTCTTGCCGTTCTTCTATTTGCGCTTGTCGTAACCGATTATTGGTCTCCACAACGGCTGCAGGTTCAATATATAATGTTTGTCCACTAGCACTTTGGTCATGAACAACCCCACCAAATTTATTTCGGTAGCGAGCGATTACTGGAATTACATAGCGGTCATTCCGCATTGTGACAATAGGGTCACTTAAGTATTTCGCATTTTTCCCACGAGTATACCTTTCCATTTGTTGGTGAATCTCTGTTTCCGTTTGGGTAATTAATTGCCGGATACCATGAAGTTTAGCTGATGCCTCATCATTTATCCGTCCATCAGGATCAATCGAACGAACTAGCCGCTGGGTAATTGAAGGAATTGTAACTAGGCGGTCAACTTGGGTAGTTAAAACCCGTAGTTTAATTTTTTTCTCCCGCATCTGATCAAAAAAGTTTTTTACACTCATACTAGTTTGCAGCACTTTAGTAATTTGAGCTAATTCCGTGCCGTTCAGATTTGCCTTAATTTTCAACCGTTTCAATTGCGGTTTGATATCAGCTAATTGCGGAATAGGAATCCCATCTTCTAACCTTAAAATATCGGCCCCATCAGTAGTTTCTGTCAAAAGTTCTTTGACTGCCTCATAATCAGTCTGTGGAACAAGCTGCGTCAATTCGCGATGACCAGCGGCAGAAACAAGGTATTGTGCCAGTTGTCCTTTTATTCGATCAAATTCTAATGTTTCTAAAATTTTGCTATTCATTTTATCCTCCCTGTACTAGCGTATCAATTACTAAATGCGCTATTCCTGGTGTTTGATTAATCATAAAACGCGCTAGTTCTGAGTTCGCTATTTGCATTTGCCACCAACCTGCTGGAAATAATTGCATAATTAGTAAAACAACGTAAATAATCAAATAGCCAATCAAAAATGAGATTAAGCCACCCGCAATTTTATCAACTGTCCCCACCACTGGAATCCTCTTTATCCAGTTTAACTGACGAATACCCCAGTGACAAAGAATTGAAACAATTGTAAAAATTATCATAAATGCAATCCCATTATAAAAGAAAAGATTACTATTTACATTTGCAAGCAAGCTTTCAGAAAATGTTGCTGGGGTTCCAATACTTGGTAATAATGATTTTAACCAGCTACCAATCAATTGGGCTCCCTGGCGAGCAACGATCCAAGCTACTATATATGTCCCCAGCATTAACGTCATTGTCAATAATCCGCGGCGATGACCATTAATAAAGCACCCCATTAAAATCAAAATAATAAAGGTTGTTAAAATCATCCTAATGATCCTTTCTGCTTGTAAAGAAAAAGGACTGTGACAAATGTGTCTACAGCTCCCTTTTGTTAATATTTTATTTATCCGGTAATTTTAATTAGGCCTTGAAATTACCATCATTATCAAGGAAAGTATTTAATACTTCTTCAACCATGTCCCATTCCTTATCATCTTCAATTGGAACAAGGTCCTGTCCATCGTTATCTTCATTATCAGCTATAATGTAAGCTTGAATGTCAACGGAATCGTCATTTTCTTGTTCCGCTGGATAGATAAAGATATATGATTTGCCATAATCATCAGAATCAAACGTAAACAATTCCTTAAATAATTGTTCATTACCATTCTCATCAATTAATGTAATCATGTCTTCGTTATTTTCTTGTTTACTCATTTTAATACCTCATTTTAGCTTATTCACAAGGCGGCCATGGCGATCCAAATAGCTTTGTAAAATGAATGTTGCTGCAACTTCATCGATAACTTTTTTCTGCTTAGCACGTGAAATGTCCGCTTCTTCAACTAGCATTCGGTGTGCCTCAACCGTCGTTAAACGTTCATCTTGAAAGTCAATAGGAATATCTGGAAAACGTTGTTGTAATAGCTTGCCATAGTGCTGAGATGCTTCAACACGAGGACCTTCTGTATTATTCATATTTTTAGGAAGGCCAATTACAAACCCAGCTACCTGTTCTTTTTTCACTAGCTCGGCAACACGATCAATCCCAAAAATTTCGTTTTCTTCATCAATTGGAATAATCTCAACTGCTTGGGCCGTCCAACCGAGAGGATCGCTTACGGAAATGCCAACCGTTTTAGAGCCAACGTCTAATCCCATTAATCTCATTTAGTTTCACCGTTATTCTTTAGGTATGACCGAACAAGCTCTTCAATAATTTCGTCACGTTCATGTTGACGAATCAAGTTACGTGCATCATTCAAACGCGGAATATAAGCTGGATCACCAGATAAAAGATAACCGACAATTTGATTAATCGGGTTGTATCCCTTTTCTTCTAATGATTCATAAACCGTCTTTAATGTTTGCTTAATATCTTCTTGACGTTCTTGACCGAAATCAAAGAATATCGTTTTATCATTTGTAGCCATCAATCGTCACCTCCAGATATTCTTTTCAACCATCAATTTTACTATATTCTTATTAAAATCACAATTTACATTTGTCAATTGTAAGTAAACAGTAATATTAATTTTATCTTAAACTACAAGTTTTATATTATAGCTAATATAGTGCTTTTTGACAGTGATTTTTATTACTTTAAGAAGTTCTTACAAAAAGAGAGATTGAACGAATCCCAAAATTGGTTTCTTTCAATCTCTCAGATCATGAGATGGTTATTCCCCCTCTCATTCTTGATTTACTTATCGAGGTAATTCTTAGCTTGATCTAAAGCATCTTTAATTCCGGCTGGATTCTTCCCACCAGCTTGGGCAAGGTTAGGACGACCTCCACCGCCACCATTAATGGCTGGTGCAATCGCCTTAATAAGGTCACCGGCTCTTAAGCCCTCTTTAGTTTTATCATCGCTAACAGCCACTAATAAGTTTGCTTTCCCATCACTAGCTGTCGCAAGGACAAGAACATCAGAAAGAGCCTTTGAACGCCAAGTATCAGCAAGTTGCCGTAATTGACCCATACCAGCAACTTGAACTTCAGCAGCAATTAAACTTCCATTCTTGGTTGCTTGAACGTTTTCAAAAACATTATTAGCTTGTTGAGCAGCAATCTTAGCTTGAAGAGACTCATTTTGCTTTTGAGCTTCTTTAAGTTCATTTTGTAATGTTTCTACTTGATGAGGAACTTCCTTAATCTGAGCAACCTTCAAACTAGCAGCGCTCTTTGTTAAGAGGTCATCACGATCTTGGAGGAACTTAAAGGCATCACTGGAAGTTACTGCTTCGATCCGCCGTACTCCAGCACCAACTCCTCCTTCAGAAACAATCTTGAAGAGGCCAAGCTCATTCGTGTTTTTAACGTGGTCACCACCACAGAACTCAGTGTTAAAGTCACCAATCTTTACAACCCGGACCTTATCACCATACTTATCTGAGAATAAGGCGATAGCACCCATTTCCTTAGCAGAATCAATATCAGTTTCCACTGTTTTGACTGGGATTTCCTTCCAGATTTGCTCATTAACCATGTTTTCAACCTTCTTGAGGTCCTCAGCAGTTACTTGACCAAAGTGGTTAAAGTCAAAACGTAAGTAATGCTCTTCAACTAATGATCCGGCTTGTTGAGTATGACCACCAAGAACGTTCCGCAATGCTTGGTCTAACAAGTGGGTTGCTGTATGGTTCTTTTCAATCTTAAGGTGACGAATACGGTCAACAACCAGTTTGTAACGGGCACCCTTTTTAATAGGGGTAGTTAATTCTACCCGGTGAAGGTTTTGCTGGTTTGGTGCATGTTGGACATCAACCACCCGACCAACTTTTTTACCATAGTTATCAATAATGTCACCAGTATCAGCGACTTGGCCTCCCATTTCAGCATAGAATGGCGTTACATCAAAAATTAATTCAATGTTCTTATCACCTGGTTGTGCTTCATCTGCTTGTTGACCATCATGTGCTAAACCAATAACCTTTGCATTATCAACGGCCAAATCAGTGTAACCAACATATTTGCTATCTTCCTTGAATGAAGTCCACAAATCAGTTTGAACACCCATCCCGTTATCCATATCACGGGCATTACGAGCACGATTTTGCTGCTCTGTCATTGCTGCTTGGAAGCCCTTTTCATCAACTGTTAGTCCTTCGTCTTCAGCATATTCCTTGGTTAATTCAATTGGGAAGCCATAAGTATCATAAAGCTTAAAAGCTGTTCGTCCATCAATTTCGTTGGTCTTATTTTCCTTAGCTTCAGCAATCACGTTATTTAACAAGTTTAATCCGCCATTTAAGGTTGCACTAAAGCGGTCTTCTTCTGATTCAATAACCGAAGCAATATAGTCAGCATTTTTAAGAACATCAGGATAGTAATCTTCCATGATCTTGCCGACTGTTGGAACCATCTTTGCTAAGAATGGTTCATCGATCCCCAGCTTCTTTCCAGCAACAACTGCTCGCCGAAGCAACCGCCGAATAACATATCCGCGACCAACATTTGAAGGCAAGGCACCATCCCCGATCGCAAAGGTAATTGTCCGAATATGATCAGCGATAATCTTAAATTGAATATCGTCTTCTTTATTTTGACCATACTTCTTAGTACCACTAAACTCTTCAGCTTGCTTGATTAATGGCATAAATAAGTCGGTTTCAAAGTTAGTCGGAGCATTTTCAAAGATTGAAACAACCCGTTCAAGACCCATCCCCGTATCAATGTTTTTATGAGGAAGTGGTTCGTAAGTATCTTCTGGCGTATGGTTAAATTGACTAAAGACAATGTTCCAAATCTCAAGGTAGCGTTCATTTTCACCGCCAGGATAGTTTTCTGGATCATCATCGGCTAAATTATTAAATTCTTGACCACGGTCATAAAAAATTTCCGTATCTGGACCAGATGGACCTTGACCAATATCCCAGAAGTTATCCTCATCAGCAATTAAGTGATCTTCAGCAACGCCTACTTCACGCCAGCGATTATAAGCATCATGATCTTTAGGGTAATAAGTAATGTATAGCCGTTCAGGATCAAAGCCAAACCATTCATCACTTGTTAGTAATTCCCAAGCCCATGGAATTACTTCATTTTTAAAGTAATCACCAACAGAGAAGTTCCCCAACATTTCAAACATGGTATGGTGCCGAGCAGTCTTACCAACGTTTTCAATATCGTTCGTCCGAATACTCTTTTGTGAACTTGTCATCCGTGGATTATCAGGAACAACTTTCCCATCAAAGTATTTCTTCATTGTGGCAACCCCAGAGTTAATCCATAGTAATGTTGGATCATTTACTGGAACTAATGATGCACTCGGCATAACTTGGTGGCCATGCTCTTCAAAAAACTTCAAGTACATTCGCCGTACTTGAGCACTATTCAGCTTCTTTAACTCTTTCATCAAATCGCCCTTTCTAAAACAAAAAACCACCATTGCGAATCAGAGACGCCGGATTGACGCGGTACCACTCTGCTTGCAACGATGGAATTCGTTTACCTCTTTACTTCTTGGTTACCCAAGGTTAAATATCAAATTATCCGAATGGGGAGCACTAAAGTTAGGAAATCAGTTGTCACACCTCACCAACTGTCTCTGAAATTTTCCGTTAGCTATAGCATGTCCCAGACGTGTCATATTATAGCGAACAATTACTTTAAAATCAACGGGCATTTCGTTCACGGCGATGTTGCTTTTGACGGGCACGCTTAGCTTTCCGAATCTTATGCCGTAATTCAAGTTTCCGTTTTTGTTGTTCGTCTTCTTTAATCGCCTTTTTAATCCGTTTCTTATAACCAGGTTTAACCTTCTTCTTAGTCTTTTTTACGTAACCCTTCATTGACGGATCAAGTTCATTTTGCCTCCGCTTATAATGCTTCCGGCGATTACGGTCGTGGGTAGTTACTAGTTGCCCATTCTTTAATTCTTTTGGTACAAATTTAACTCCCCGCTCCTCAAGCTTAGCAATTAAATCGTCTTCTGCTGGCTCATATAGGGTAATGGCTGTTCCCTTCATCCCATTTCGTCCTGTACGACCAACTCGATGAACAAAATATTCAAGATCAGTTGGCAAGTCATCATTAATTACTAGTGATACTCCATCAATATCAATTCCACGAGCTGCTAGATCAGTTGCAACAACATATTGATATTCAAGATCACGGATTTGCCGCATTGTTCGTTTACGACGACGAGCTTCTAGTCCCCCATGAATCATTGCTACTTTGAGCCCTTGATTTTCTAAGTACTGGGTTAATTCGACTGCTCGTTCTTTTGTATTAGCAAATACCAACGCAAGATATGGTTCACCAAGAGTCAGCAAACGATAAATTAGTTGGTTACGATCCTGCCCCTTAGTTGACATTAACCAATTATCAACATCCGGATTAATTACTGCTTCAGTAGGAATCTCTTCAACGACTGGATTTTCCATATACTTTTTTAAGAATGGGCGCAGTTTCTGCGGAATCGTTGCTGAGAAAACCATCATTTGAAGGTCATCAGGAAAATGACTGGCAATTTGGTCAACTTCATGTAAGAATCCCATATCTAGGGTCATGTCCGCTTCATCCACCACAAACATTTTCGCTGTGTGAATATCCAATGCCTGACTCTTGATTAAGTCCAATACTCTTCCTGGAGTTCCAATGACCAATTGAGGTTGTTTTCGGCTTAATTGGTCAACTTGATGCTGCTTGTCTGTACCACCGACATAATTGTGAATGGTAAGAGGATGAGGAGCATATTTGTTAAGTTGCTTGGCTGCATTATAAATTTGGTATGCTAATTCCCGACTAGGAGTTGTGATTACTGCTTGAACGGTTTGATCTTCTGGATTGATCTTTGAAAAAATTGGCAAGAGGAAGGCGTGTGTTTTTCCACTACCAGTCGCTGATTGTCCCACAACACTTCGTCCCGCCATAATCACTGGTATTACTCGTTGCTGGACCGGTGTTGGTTGACGAAAATTAATTTTTTGAATTGCTGTTAACAGATAAGGTTGCAACTGAAAATCAGCAAATTTTTTATCACTCATAGCTATTTCCCTTTCATTTTTGGTTTGCATAACTTTGTGTTAATTGGTCCAATTCATCAATCACTTGTTTGATTTCTGCTTCATCTTTAGCCTTAGCGCCACTAGCAAGGAGATGTCCACCGCCATCATGCTGCTTAGCTAATTCATTAATTGTTGGCCCCTTTGAACGGAGACGAATGCGATAATGGCCATCTTCTTGTTCTACAAAGATCGCCCAGGCAAGAACATCATGAATTCGACCTGGTAAAGAAACAATTGCGGATGTCCCGGCTTCAGTTAATCCAAATTGCTCTAAAATTTCATTGGTTAAGATAACATATGCGGCTCCATTATCTAATATCCGCAAATTCTCATAAACATATGCTGATAGACGAGCCACTGGTAAGGTAATTTCATTTTCGTGCTGGCTAATTTCCGCTGCATTTGCGCCGGCCGCCATTAACGAACCTGCAACTAGCATCGTTCGAGGAGTTGTTGCTGGATAAAGGAAGCGACCTGTATCGCCAATAATTCCTGCGTATAAGGCATGAGCAGCTTTCTGGGGAAGCGTTAATTCTTTTGCAAATCGTTGATAAAAACTATAAATCATTTCAGAACAGCTAGAAGCATCTGGTTCAACCCACATAATATCGCCAAAGGGTTCATCGTTAGGGTGATGATCAATCTTAATAAGCTCGTCCCCATTATCAAAGCGCCGATCATCAATTCGTGGCGCATTTGCTGTATCCGTAACAATTACTAATGCATCATCAAATGTCTGATTGTCAATCGTATCCATCTCACCGATCCAATCAAACCCTGGAATATGCTTCCCTACAACATAAATTTGTTTGTATGGGAATGAAGCCCGTAAAATTTCCGCAAGGCCAACTTGTGAGCCAATTGCATCTGGATCAGGGCGTTGATGCCGATGAATAATTATTTTATTGTATTTTTTGATTTGTTCAAAAATTGCTGTTAATGGATCTGCCATTATGCTATTCTCCTTACCCGAATAAAATTTAACACTATCTTTTAGTATAGCAATAAACGCGATTAACAACCAAATAAAAAAGATGAAAATATTCGCCTGTTTACGACTATTTTCATCTAAATTAAATTACTTTTCTTCGCTGTCTTTTTGTTCATCGCTAGCACTCGCTGCAGATGTAGGCTCACTAGCAGCGCTATCTGCTGAAGCATCTGCAGAACTAGCAACAGCTTTATTATCTTGGGGAGCTTCACTAGCTGGTGCATCTGCTCGTTTGATAACACGGGCAATTGCCACCATATCAAAAGTAAGGTAGATCCCTTCACAATCTAAAGTAACTGTCCGATCAGCCTTATTGATTGAATCAATCTTACCATGCATCCGACCAATCGTAACAACTTCATCACCTGGGTGTAATTCATTCATCATCTCTTGGTGTTCTTTACGTTGCTTTTGTTGTGGGCGAATCATAAAGAAGTACATTAATGCTACCATTAAGATGATTAAAATAATTCCTGAGTAACCACTTGCATTATTAGATGAAGCAGCACCAAGAACAAAACTACTCAAACTATTCACGGTTTATCCATCCCTTCAAAAAGTTAACTAATATTAACTTTAACAAACTTTACCATAAAAAGCTATATGCTCTATTGATTCTGCAATAATTCTTGAACAAATTTTTTTGTTTGATGATTTTTAATTGCTTGTCGTAAACCACCCATTAATTTATTTAGGGTAAACAGATTATGCTGCAGCAGGAGCTGTTCACCATAAAAACTACGATTATTAATCAAGCTATGGAGTAATGCCCGTGAATATCCCGCGCGACAAGTTGCACACGCACATTGACGATCAAGTACTTGTGAATCGAAGCTAAAATGTTGACGATCAAGATGAAGAACTGTCACCCCTTGATTAACTAATGCAATCCCATTAGCCGCTTTTTGGGCTGCTAGATTGCTATCAATTAAATCAACTCCTGCTAAAATTGCCGCAATCAGCTGGGCAAAAGAAAGCGCGGCAGGGAGGTAGCGTAGTTTCTGCTCTGCTAGTTTAGGCGTAATTTCATTAATGATTCGTCTAAACTCTTGATCATCTAAGTTGTTAGGAATCCCACTCAAACGATAACCGCTTAATCCGGCTTCATCAACCGCTTCAATACTGGCTGTCCGCAAATCTCTCAAGCCGCCACCAACAATCGAACCAAGTGCTTGTTTTTTTTGAAATTCGACAACAGATAACCAGTCATTTGTTTGTTTTACCCCGGCTTTTAAATCATCAACTGGCGCATAATAATCTGTTGCTTGGTCAAAGCTTTGAAAAATATCAGCCCCGAGTACTTCTTGAATTTGAAGAGCAGTTTCTGGTTGCCAGAATTTTAATTGGCCAGTTGCCGGATCATGAAAACGAACGCCATCATGTTTTTTTCCACGCGGCTTTGCTAAGCGATAAGCCTCCTCAGTTTCCAAGTCCACAAATAAAAGACCATCCCACTGAAAAAGCTGATGGAGGTCTCCTAATTTTTCAGTCACCGAATCATATTTTAGCCAACGCTTTAACCCACTTGTCTTAACTGCGCATACACCAGCCTGATTAAGCTGGATAGGTGATAACTTTGCTAATTCATCTCCACTTGCAACCAGAGCCGGTGTTTCAATTTGTCGTCCATTAACCTGCAAAAGCCCAGTTCGTGCTTGACGATCGCTTTGATTAATTGTAAATTCTAACTTACTCATAATTTTCCTCAATCAATTTTTATCAGTTGGATATTCAATTCCTAAATGCTCATATGCTGTCGGTGTCACTAACCGGCCACGAGGGGTGCGACTAATAAAGCCAATCTGTAATAAATATGGTTCATACATTTCTTCAATCGTATTAGTTTCTTCACCAATATTTGCCGCAATTGTTTTTAATCCCACTGGACCTCCGTGGTAGAAATTGATCATCGTTAACAACATTTTCCGATCAATCTCATCTAAGCCCCGATCATCAACTTGGAGAAGCGATAATGCTTGCTTAACAATTGCCGAATCAATGCTTCGTTTCCCTGCTACCTGAGCAAAATCACGTACCCGTTTTAAAAGGCGGTTTGCGATTCGCGGCGTACCACGTGAACGAAGAGATAGTTCATGGGCCCCTTCATTTTGAATACTAGTATGGAAAATCTTGGCAGAACGAAAAATAATTTTTGTCAGTTCATCTTGAGTATAGTAGTTCATGTGTTCAACAATCCCGAAACGATCACGTAATGGTGCCGATAACATTCCGGCTCGTGTCGTTGCCCCAATTAAAGTAAATGGCGGAAGGGGAAAATGAACGGGATGCGCAGTCGGTCCCTCACCAATAACAATATCAATATAATAATCTTCCATCGCTGAGTAAAGCATTTCTTCCACAACCTTGGGTAACCGGTGGATTTCATCAACAAAAAGGACATCCCCCGGTTTCAACTCATTCAATAAAGCAACCAAATCTCCTGGCTTTTCGATCGCTGGTCCACTAGTCGTTTTGATATTAACGCCCATCTCATTAGCTATTACCATCGCTAAAGTTGTCTTTCCTAATCCTGGAGGACCATATAACAATACATGATCAAGAGCTTCTTCTCGGGATTGGGCTGCCTTAATATATACTTCTAGTTCGTGCTTGATTTTAGGTTGACCAATATATTCCCTTAGTTTCTGTGGGCGAAGAGTTATCTCAACTTGGCTTTCTTCTTCTCCTGATGGGTGATCTGATAAAATACCATGATCATTTTCCACAAGTCTTGCACCTCCTAGTTAAGCAACCTTAATGCTTGTCTTAAGTATTCATCGGTTGCCATTTGTTCTTCTTTCATTAATGTCTTTTGAACCTTTTTAATGTCCCGTTCCTTGTATCCTAATGCAGCCAATGCTTCCAAAGCATCTTTCAGCTCACTATTTACTGTTGTATCAACGGCAAGCTGAGTTGTTGCAAATAATGAGCTACTACTTTCATTAGTAAGCTTATCACGTAAGTCTAACACAATTTGCGAAGCTGTCTTTTTCCCAATTCCAGGGAACTTAGTCAGATAGCTAACATTATTATTAGTAATTGCATCAACAAGTCCCTGGTGATCAGGGTTCGCTAAAATTGCTAAAGCACTCTTTGGTCCAATTCCAGAAACATTGATTAATTGCATAAACAGATTTTTTTCATTTTGATCTGTGAAACCAAACAAGGAAATATTATCTTCACGAACTGCTTGGTAGACATATACTTGGACCTTCTTAGTCCGATTCTCTTGATAACGATAGGGATTAGCAACTAATAATTTATAGCCAACCCCATTAACATCAACAACGATATATTGTGGTGCAACAACGGTTACAAGGCCTGTTAAGTATTCGTACAAGGTAATTCCTCCTTAAAATTCATGGTCATCAAAATCATCCGCATACGGGGTGTGTGAATCCTGAATTCGTTTAAACATCTTTTCTAAATCCTGATCATTAAAATGAACCGTTACCGGACGCCCATGTGGACAATTAAAAGGATTCTCACATTGTGGCAACCGTTTCAGCAAGGCTTTAGCTTCCCGTTCGCCAAGGTGGTGGTTAGCCTTTATGGCCCGCTTACAGCTCATCATAATCGCTGTCTTCATTCGAAATTCTTTGACAGTCAACTTTCCATTCTTAATTAACCAATCAATCATTTCTTTGGTCGTGTCTTCTTCTTGCCCCTCTTTAAACCAGGTTGGATGGGAGCGCAAAATAAAACTATTCTGACCAAATGACTCTAATTCTAATCCAACTGCTGCCAGCGTATCGAGATGCTGATTAATTGTCATTGCATCGACAGTTGAATAATTAAGAACAAGCGGAACCAAGAAACTTTGCTGATCAGCGCTCACTTCCCCAATTTTTTGGCGGTAATACTCATAATTGATTCGCTCCTGGGCAGCATGCTGGTCAACAATGTAAAGACCGTCTCCTGCTTGTGCTAATAAAAAGGTTCCCTGAAGCTGACCAATATATTGAAGATCAGGAAACCGATTTTGCTGCTGATCTTGTTTATCATGAACATCTAATTCAATATTTGCAGGTTTTACTGGCTTCTTAGTCATAGTAGGAACTTGAGCAGAAAATGGCGTAACTTCACCCTCATTTTGATAACGTTCATCAAATTTTTGCATTGCTGGCGTATTTAAATCTTCAAGATGGTGGATAACGATCGGTGCCGGAATCTCACTATCAAGCGCGTCAGCATGTGCTGGATTATCAGCTTCGGGAGTTGAAATCTCAGTTGCCGCCTTCTCTGTTGCTGGCACTGCCGAAATCGGGGCGGCATGATAAACAGGTGATGCTTCCTTTAGCCGGCGATCAAGGTCCGCTACCTCATCATCATTAGGAATAAATTGGTCAGCATCGACATCCGGAATCAAGTTCTCAACCGCTATCCGCTTCCGAATCGTTTCGGCAATCAATTTTATTAGTTGTTGTTCTTTGCTTAAACGGACCTCACGTTTAGCTGGATGGACATTCACGTCAACCAAAACTGGATCCAAGTTAATGTTGATTACCGCGATCGGATAACGGCCAACCATTAGTTTTGATTCATATCCCTGAATAATGGCCTTTGTTAATTCAAAATTACGAATATACCGATGGTTGATTGTGATTGTTATATATTGACGTGATGCACGTGTTAATTCTGGTAAGGAAACAAAACCACTAACCTTAAAATCATCATCTGCACCACTTATTTCAAGCATCTTGCGTCCTGCTTGAACGCCATAAATTGCGGCAACTACTTGCTGTAAATTATTATTGCCTGCCGAACGAAATAGTTCCCGTCCATTATGGGTAAAGCTAAAAGCAACCGCTGGATTAGCAAGTGCAAGTCGATTAATGATATCCGTAATTCTGGTTAGCTCCGTTTGAGGTGATTTTAAGTACTTTAATCGCGCAGGAGTGTTAAAGAATAAATCGGTTACCTTAATATCGGTTCCTTGACGAGCACCAGCCGGCTTCACTACTAATTCTTTTCCTCCCCGCAAATGAATCATTGTTCCTTCTTCTTGACCAGCTTGAGCAGTCGTAAGCGTTACATCAGCGACTGAAGCAATACTAGGTAATGCTTCACCACGAAAGCCCATCGTCTGCACCTTAAAGAGGTCATGGCGAGAATTAATCTTACTGGTTGCATGACGGTGAAATGCTAGGCTAATATCTTCAGCAGCGATTCCGTCACCATCATCAATCACACGTACGCTGTCTAAACCTGAATTTTCAACAATAATATCCACACGGTGACTATGGGCATCCAATGAATTTTCAACTAATTCTTTTACAATTGATGCTGGACGTTCAATTACTTCACCGGCAGCAATTTGATTGGCTAAAATATTATCTAATTCATGAATCTTTCCCATTAAATATCACCTTATTTCAATTTCTGCTGCCACTTATAAATTTGATTCATTACATCCATGGGTGTCATCCCCATTAAATTAAGTTCTTTTAATTGGTGCAAAATCCGCCGATCAACACTCGATTCTTTTTTCTCAGGCTGAGTGGCAAATAATTCAAGTTGACCATTATCTTCAATGACTGGTGCAGCCTCTTTCTTTACCGGTGCCGCTTCATTTATCTTCGCTGATATTGGTTCTGTATGGTAATTATCTGTTGCCGGTTTAGGCGTATTCGGTATTTTTACATCCTTTTGCTCTAATTTTTGCAAAATAGTATCTGCACGTTTTAACAATGAGGATGGCATTCCTGCTAATTTAGCCACGTGGATTCCGTAAGACTTGTCTGCAGGGCCTGCACTTACCTTATGCAAGAATACTAACTCCCCATCTTTTTCCGTTGCCCCTACATGAACATTTTTAAGCCGCTTCAAGCTATTCTCAAGCGCTGTCAGTTCATGATAGTGAGTTGAAAATAGCGTCTTGGCACGAACATGCTGATGAACGTACTCAATAATCGCTTGCGCCAATGCCATCCCATCATAAGTTGCGGTTCCCCGGCCAATTTCATCAAAGAGAATCAAACTACGATCTGTGGCATGGGTCAAAGCATTATTTGCTTCCATCATTTCAACCATGAAGGTACTTTCACCAGAGATTAAGTCGTCAGCTGCCCCAATTCGGGTAAAAACTTGATCAAAAATTGGCAATTCAGCGGATTTGGCAGGAACAAAACAGCCAATTTGTGCCATTACCGCAATCAATGCTAGCTGACGCATATAAGTACTCTTCCCTGACATGTTTGGCCCAGTAATCAGGAGAATATCTGTATCTTCTCCCATCAAAACATCATTAGGCACATATTCCTGGTGTCCCATAAACTTTTCCACAACTGGGTGACGACCATCTTTAATTTTTAATACGTGACCAGTATTCATTTCAGGACGGACAAAGTGGTAGTCTTCACTAACAACCGCAAAGCTTTGGAGTACATCTAATTCCGCAAGTTGTTGTGCTAATTTTTGCAGGCGTGTAATTTGTCCCTTGACTTGTTCACGGATTTTAACAAAAATATCATATTCCAAGGCTGTTGACTTTTCTTGCGCCCCCATTATCAATGCCTCTTTTTCTTTTAATTCTGGAGTAGAAAAACGTTCAGCATTAACTAATGTTTGTTTACGCTCATAGCGATCTTTAGGAAGCTTATCAAGATTAACTTTTGTAACCTCAATATAATAGCCAAATACATGATTATAACCAATTTTAAGGTTATTTATGCCCGTTAATTTCCGTTCATGTTCTTGCAGATCTGCAATCCACTGTTTTCCATTATTCATCGCATCACGGTATTGATCTAATTGGTCATTATAGCCATCCTTAATTACGCCACCTTCAGTAACAGCAATTGGCGGTTCTTCAACAATTGATTGATCAATTAAATCTGCCACATCGTTCAAGGGATCCAATTGTTTTTGCAATTCTTCAAAGACAGGTGAATCAAGGGTTTCTAAAACGTATTTTATTTTAGGAACTTGCTTTAAGGAAGTCTTAAGTTGAATAAGATCACGGCCATTAACACTTCCATAGGCAACCCGTCCTGCTAAGCGTTCAAGGTCATATACCTTAATTAACTCTTGTTGTAAATTACTTCTCTCAAAATAGTGGTCTAATAACTCTTGAACTTTATCTTGTCGTTCACTGATTGCATTTTGATTAATCAACGGCCGGTCAATCCACCGTTTAAGAAGACGACTGCCCATTGCTGTTTTCGTCTCATCCAAAAGCCATGCCAAGGTCCCCTGACGCTTCCCACTTCGCATATTGCGCATTAATTCAAGATTTGTTTTTGAATAGTGATCGATCTTCATAAAAGAACTTGGTTGATATGCAATTGCTTTCTGCAGGTGGGCCAAAGAGCGCTTTTGGGTCGTTAATAAGTATGACACAAGTAACGCAACAACGTGCTGTTGGGCTTGATCATCAAGGTCTTGAGTAAGATAGCTAATCTCAGCATTTTTAAGGACCGTTGGTTGATGTGATTGAAGGATATTTCGTTGCTTAAACTGAGTTGTTATTTCAACTGGCAACTCACCATCTACAATTACTTCTTTGCTTTGGAGATTAACCAATTCATTGACCGCATCATTTGCATTATTTAAGCTTGTCGTTTTAAGCTCCCCAGTCGATAAGTCGGTATAGGCAATACTAAATACCCCATTTTGTCCACTAATCGCTGCAAGATAATTGTTATCACGTGCTTGTTCACCATTTAAATCCATTTGCGTTCCAGGCGTAATTAAGCGGGTAACGGCTCGTTTAACCATTCCCTTCGCCTTTTTAGGGTCTTCCATCTGTTCACAAATTGCTACTTTATAACCGTTATCAATTAAAATATCAATATAGTTGTTAACTGCGCGATGGGGCACTCCACACATTGGAATTGGATTTTTCGCACTATGGTTTCTCGTTGTTAATGTTAGCTCAAGAAGTTGCGCTCCTTTAACCGCATCGTCATTAAATAGCTCATAAAAATCACCAAGTCGGTAAAATAAAAAGGCATCCGGATATTGATCTTTTACCTTTTGATATTGTTCCATCATTGGTGTTGTTTTTTTTGCCACTAAATTTCACCCCGTTAATATATTTTTTAATCTTAATAATAAACTAATTATATTTTTTGTCTAAATTTACTGCAAGATCTCTGTTAATGATGGATGTTATTTAAAATAATAAAGAGACTGAAGGTTATACCCAGCCTCTTTATAGGAACTGAAAAATCAGTTTATTTAGCATAATCAACTGCTCGAACTTCCCGAATAACGGTTACTTTAATATGTCCTGGATATTCTAATTGCTTTTCAATTTTGTTCTTAATATCATGTGACAAAGTTGTTGCCTGCAAATCAGAAATCTTCTTCGGTTTGACAATCACGCGAAGTTCTCGACCAGCTTGAATTGCATAACTATGGTCGACACCATCATAACTGTTTGCTATGCTTTCTAGTTTCTTTAAACGTTGAATGTATTGTTCTAATGACTCGCTTCGAGCACCAGGACGGGCCCCTGAAATTGCATCTGCTGCTTGTACAAGAACAGCAATTACAGAATTAGCAGGGACATCTCCATGGTGAGAAGCAATCGTATTGATAACCACTTTATTTTCTTTATACTTGCGGGTTAGTTCTACACCTAACTCAACATGTGAACCATCAACTTCATGATCAATTGCCTTCCCAATATCATGAAGGAGTCCAGCACGTTTTGCTAATGTAACATCTTCCCCAAGTTCAGCAGCCATAATTCCGGCTAACTTAGCAACTTCGATTGAGTGGTCTAAGACATTTTGACCGTAACTAGTCCGGTACTTCATTCTTCCAACCGTCTTAATTAGGTCTGGATGCATTGAATGAATTCCTAGATCAAACAATGCTTGCTCACCAGTCTCTCGTAGTTGAGTGTCCATCTGCTTACGAGCCTTATCAACAGCTTCTTCAATTCGTGCAGGATGAATACGACCATCTTGAATTAATTTTTCAAGCGCGATCTTAGCAATCTCACGTCGTACAGGATCAAAGCCGCTCAATACGACAGCTTCTGGCGTATCATCAATAATCAAATCAATACCTGTTAATGTCTCTAAAGTTCTAATATTTCGACCTTCACGACCAATTATTCTTCCCTTCATATCATCGTTAGGAAGATTAACAACCGAAACAGTCGTCTCTGAGACAACATCCGCAGCACTACGCTGAATTGCTTCAACAATTAATTTCTTTGCATTACGTTCTGCAGAAAGTTCCGCTTCTTGTTCACTGTCACGAATCATTACTGCTCGTTCAGTTTTTAACTGTTCTTTTACTTCAGATAATAATAACTGCTTAGCATCTTCTTGTGACATTTGAGCGACTTTTTCAACTTCTTGTTTGCGTTGTTCAATTAAGGCTTCTGCTTGTTCCTTTGATTGATGAAGCTGCTCTTTTTCTTGATCTAATTTACGTTCACGAACGCCAACTGCATTCTCTCTTTTTTCTAGAGCGCTATCCTTATGATCTAAAGAAGCCTCTCGTTGGAGTAATCGATCTTCCTGTCGTTGGACCTCACTCCGCCGCTGTTTTAACTCATCTTCCACTCTCTCGCGGTATTGATGACTCTCTTCTTTCGCTTCTAAAATAGCTTCTTTTTTCGCCGTTACTGCTTCTTGTTTTGCTTTAGAAATAATACCTTTAGCATCATTATGTGCTTCTGCAACTTGTTTTTCATATGAAACCTTGCGAATTACATAGCCGACAATAATTCCGACAACCATAGCAAGCGCGGCGAACATTAAAATTTTCACTATTTCACCTCCGCTTCAACTATTATGTTGTTGGTATGAATAAATTAATTTCACCGTGTAACGTCAAAAAAACATCACACAAGTTAAATTTTAATCTTGCCACACTAAGGTGTCAACTATTGAATTTATCAATTGCTTAAACAGCCATCATAAAAAGGGAAATCCCTAATATTCAGCTATTAATGCTAAAAAATTAGGGAATTTCGACTTCAAATATTATTATTTATTCTTTACTTGCTTCTTCGATTGTTTCTTGTTTATTTTCACCGGTCTTACCACTGGCTTTATCATCAGTAGTTTCTTTCGTTGACTTTTCATTTAACGGTTCCATCCCATTTGCAACACGAACTTTATCCATTAATTCATTCATGCTGTCTGGATGTTCTTTAAGCCACTTTTTAGCATTTTCACGACCTTGCCCAATACGTTCGCTACCATATGAGTACCAGGCACCGCTCTTATCAACAAGATCGTTTTCAACTGCCATATCTAGCAATTCACCAGTCTTAGAAATCCCCTCACCATACATAATGTCAACTTCACAACGTTTGAATGGCGGAGCAACCTTATTTTTAACAATCTTTACTTTAGCTTTATTTCCAATAACATCCGTACCATTCTTAATTTGTTCCGCACGACGAATTTCCATCCGAATAGTTGAGTAAAATTTAAGTGCCCGTCCACCAGTTGTTGTTTCAGGGTTACCAAACATCACTCCCACTTTTTCACGGATTTGGTTAATAAAGATAGCAATTGTCTTTGTCTTATTAATTTCACCGGAAAGCTTCCGAAGAGCCTGAGACATCAAACGAGCTTGTAATCCAACATGAGTATCACCCATATCACCATCAATTTCAGCACGAGGAACTAATGCTGCAACCGAATCAACAATTACTAAGTCAACGGCCCCACTTGAAATCAATGCATCTGCAATTTCTAATCCTTCTTCACCACTATCAGGCTGTGAAAGTAATAGGTCATCAATATTAACACCTAAGGCTTCTGCATATTGAGGATCAAGAGCATTTTCGGCATCAATATAGGCTGCTGTCCCGCCTTGACGTTGTACTTCCGCTACTGCATGCAACGCTACAGTAGTCTTACCAGAACTTTCAGGACCATAAATTTCAACTATCCGACCGCGAGGATATCCACCAATTCCAAGTGCCTTGTCAATAGCAAGGGAACCACTAGAAACTGAAGCAACCTTCATATCAGTGGCATCACCCATTCGCATAATAGAACCCTTACCGAAGTTCTTTTCGATCTTTCTGATAGCAACATCTAATGCTGCTTTTCGTTGGTCAGCCAAATCAAATTCCTCCTTTTTACGGTTTATCCGATAACTAATAATAACAGTTTTAGCCAAAAAAACAAGAAAAAAGTGAACAAAAGTTCGTTTGTTTTTTTAGTTCACGGTAAATTAATTGAAGTCCATACTGAACACTTAATGTACGAATCGCCTGTCTTCCAACATAGGATGCAAGATGTAATTGAACGGTTTTAGTTGGGCGTCCCTTCATTGCTAGTCCAATCCAGACCGTCCCTGCTGGTTGTCCTTCTAACATATCTGGGCCGGCCACACCAGTAAAGCCAATTCCCACTTCAACATTTAATTTTCGTTGACACCCTTCAGCCATTGCCGCAGCAGTTTCAGAGCTTACTACCCCATACTGGTCAATCGTGTCGTGGGGAATTCCTAATAACTTTTCCTTTGCACTAGCAGCATAGGTAACAAAACCACCATTAAAAACAGTCGAGGCTCCTGGTACGGAACAAATAGTACTTTGGAACATCCCCCCTGTTAAGCTTTCTGCTGCTGTCAATTTCCACCCGCGATTTTTTAATTGTTCAACGACGACTTTAGCAAGTGTAAGGTCATCCCCTACTCCAAAGAAAAATGGTTCTTCAACTGCAAGAATTGCTTTTTGTGCCTGGTCAATTTTTTCTTCAGCTTCAATCACCGGTAAGTTACGCACGGTGAGCCGAACCTGGATTGCCGTTGGTTGAACATAAGAAGTAATGCTTATCCCTGGTATATCGTTAGTAGCATCTTCAATTTCATCCATTAATTGCGACTCCGGCCGCCCTAAAAAGTTTAATGCCCGACTAGTAATTTGTTTTCTTGTTTGAAAATATTGCTGGAGTTTAGGAACCAAGCTCTTTTCAACCATTGCCTTAAATTCGGCGGGTGGTCCTGGTAAGACAACCACAACTTTCCCCTTAGTTCCATACCAACATCCTAGAGCAAGCCCCACAGGATTAGCAAGCGGCTCTCCTCCCCGTGGATACTGGGCTTGACGAATATTTTCTGGCTCCATTTTTATTTGTCGTTGTTCAAATGTTTTTTGAATCCATTTCCAGTGTTCTTCGTCAGTCTGCAACTCTTTTCCTAGGGTTTTAGCAACTGTAGGCATCGTAATATCATCTGCAGTTGGTCCAAGTCCCCCGCAAACAAAAACTAATTGAGCACGAGTCAAAGCGTGATTAATAACACGCTCTAACCTTTGTGATTGATCGTCAACAGTTGTTTGATAGGTAGCCGGTAAGTCAAGTTGGGTTAGCCTGTTAGCTAAGTACGCGGCATTAGTATTAACTATTTGTCCGAGGACTATTTCAGTTCCTACTGAGATAATTTCTGCATCCATAAAACTCCATCCCCTATTAATATATATACGTAAAGTATAGTCATTTTCACTAAAATCTTAAAACTATGAATATAAAAAACATGAGGGTGAGAAAAAACTTTTGTTTTTTCTCACCCTCCATATCCTATTTAAATCCATCCGAAAAGACATCGCGTCCCTGAATGAAGTAATCTACTCCAGAATAAATAGTAAAGAACAAGCAAATATATAACATAATTTGACCAAATGGAATATTCCAAATAGCAAAAATAACATTATTTAAGAGTAAGAAGATAATCGCAATAAACTGAGTAGTTGTCTTAATCTTCCCCGGCATTTTAGCGGCCAATACTACCCCGTCTTGTTCCACTAACAATAAGCGTAAGCCCGTAACAGATAATTCTCGCCAAATAATGATTGAAGTTACCCACGATGGAACAACACCATTTCCAGTTAAAACGATAAATGCAGTCATGACAAGTAACTTATCAGCAAGCGGATCAGTAAACTTCCCAAAATTAGTTACAAGATGGTGTCGTCGTGCAATTTGTCCATCAAGATTATCAGTAATTGTTGCGGCAATAAATAAAATAGCAGCAATAAGCTGGGCCATTGGAATAGTTGCTCCCCAAAAGCTTACAGCTCCCCAACTTTGTAATGGCAGAACCATTAATAATAAGAAAAAGGGAATAATAATTAAACGTATAACAGTTAGTTTATTTGGTAAATTCAATGTTCTAACTCCTTTAGTCCTCTTATATTAACGAGTTGGTTGATTATTTTGCTGACTAGCACTTGTCTGAGGACGACTGTTATTATTAGCAGCAGATGGTTGCGTAGCATTATTAGGACGAGCCGAGGATGAAGAAGCTTGACTTGAACTACTTGCTGAACTGCTGCTTGTTTGGGCATTACCAAAGTTAATCGTTACATTCCGCGTGTTTTGGTAACGGCCATTATTAGTAAAGTCGATTTCTTGATTACCGAGCTTTAACTTTGTTGCTCGAGCATTGCCGACCGTAATTACTAATGAAGTTGTATCACGACTTATTTTTACACTAGTTTTTTCATTGTTATTCAAAGTTTTGTTTAATAAGTCATTATTATTTGCCCTTACCTGCATCCATGAACGATCACTTGGTTCAACTTGTAGCGTTGTATCTTTAGTAAGTTGACTTGCTGTATAAGTAACGCTTGTGTCATTCCGATTAGGTGCTTCTTGGAGCTTGATTGCTGTCGATTTGCTCTGCTTTGTACTTGCCTTTTTAGCAGAGGTAGCGGCCTTCTTACGACTCTCTCCAGAAACAGATACCGAACTATTATCAATCCGTGTAGAGGAATCGCGATGGTTGCGAGCAATGGCCGTAATCCAGATCGCTGCCAACACTAAAACAATCACACAAGCAATAATAATCGTTGGCATGTAGTTACGAACCTTGTCTACGCTCCCGCTAACCGTCTTCCGTTGGTTCGCACGAGTTTCAACCGCTTGAGCTAAATGATCGGAATACTCTTCCGTTTTAGTCTGTGGTAATTGATCATCATATTTTTGCAATAATTCATTACCATCTAAGCCTACCGTATTGGCATATTGCTTAATGAACGCACGAACATAAAAGTCACCAGGAAGTTCATCAAAATTTTCATCTTCAATCGCGATTAAATACCGCTTTTGAATCTTAGTCATTTGTTGAAGGTCATCAAGGGTATAGCCCTTTTCTTCCCGTGCTTTTCGTAAAATTTTACCGATTTCAAGTCGTTCTTGATTGTTCTCGTTCTCACTCATTATTCTATCTCCATTTTCATTTATCTTTACTCTTGGATATTATATCATGCTCAATTATATATTAGCTTATCGGAATAAATCTATAGGAAAAGTTTAGTTTATTGATGTTGCGGAACAACTTGGTATACCGAAATACCTTGCGGAGTAATAAACTCCTTTGCAACTTGATAAAGATCATCAATCGTAATAGTTTCCAAGGTCGCTATCTCATCCATCAAGCTAGCGCCAGCAAAGAGGTCTCCAGCATAACGATTAGCAATTGCTTCTGGCGAATCTAATAAGCCAATTAACCGTCCTAGTTCTGCCTTTTTAATTCCCTCAAACCTTGTCCGCGCCGCTTCAATTTGCTGATCAGCACTTTCAAGAATATCAATAACCTCATCTGCAAAGCGTTCCATCTGATCAGTATCAGAGCTAAAGTACGCAAAATGAAAGCCCCGTTGCATTTCAAAGTTGTAGCTAAACGTGTCATCCAATGTTTCATTGTTGTACAAACGCAAATAGTTATCTGAAGTATCGTCAAACAAAACATCTAACAAAAGATCAATTGCTAATTTGTAGTGGAGCCGTTCTTTACCATCATCAAATTGCTTGGTCCCTCGTAAGCCTACCATCACTTTAGGACGAACAATATCCATCGTTAATGAACGGAATGGAATTACATCATGAGCAGTTGGATCGTTCAGGCTAAATAACCGTTGGGGTGTCTCTGCGGGAGCGAAAATCTTTTGTTCTTGATTTTGCTTGATCCATGCCATTGTTTCTTCTGGATCTAAGCGTCCTACAAGGAAAAGGTTCATATTGGTTGGTTGATAGAAAGTCCGATAACTATCCATCAGAATTTCTGGTGTAATATGACTGATTGATTCAACCGTTCCCGCAATATCAATCCGCATTGGATCTTTGGGGTACAAATTACCTAAAATACCTAAGTAAAGCCGCCAACTCGGGTCATCCTCATACATTTGAATTTCTTGGCCAATAATTCCCTGCTCTTTCTTCACTGTTTCTGCAGTAAAGTATGGATCTTGAACAAAATCCAATAGAACATCTAAATTCTCATGGAGATTACTGGTCGTCGAAAAAAGATAACTTGTTTGGGTAAAACTAGTAAAGGCATTTGAATCAGCTCCTAGTTTACCAAACAAATCAAAGGCATCATGATCTTTTTTCTCAAACATTTTGTGTTCAAGGAAGTGGGCAACCCCGTCTGGAACAGTAATAGCCTCCTTTTGATGGTACGGTATAAAATGATCATCAATGGAACCAAAATCTGCTGTTAAAATAGCATATGTCTTATGGTAGCCTTCCATTGGTAAGAGCTGGACTTTCAAACCATTTGATAATTGTTCACGGTAAATGGACTGGTTAAATTTTTGATAAACTTCTCTATCCATATAATTATTTCTCACCACTTAATAAATAAACTGCCTGAAGCTTCATCTGTTTAGCAACACGCATAACGTCAGCTACGGTTACTTTTTTTATTTCGGTAACAAAGTTCTTATCCGATTCATTAACTAATTTGGTAACTAATTGTTGTTCCAAAACATTACTTGCCAAATCGTGCCCTGCCCGGTATTGGTTAATCAAACTATCTTGAACTTCACTTAGCGTCTCAGTAGTAAAATCACCATTTTGTAAAGCGGTTAATTGTTCCTGAATCATATTTTGAACTTTTTCTTGATCACTCGCTTGAATTCCCGTTTGAACACTTACAATCCCATTGAATGGAAGAAGCCGGCTAGAAGCATAATAAGCTAAACTAGCTTTTTCACGGACATTCGTAAAAAGCTTTGAATATGGCGTGCCACCAAAAAGTCCATTAAAAACCAAGCCAGCATAGTAATCGGCATCATGATAATAGACAGGTAAAGAATATGCCAAATTTAACTTTGCCTGATTTACTTGTTGATATTCTGTTTTTCTCTGAACTTGATCATACAATGCTTGATGATATAAAGGTGACTTGTTAACAATATCGCGATCTTTAAAAGGAAGCTTAGCAACAACTTGCTGAGCACACATCGGATCAATGTCACCTAACACAAAAATATCAATTTTATCTTTATTAATCATTGAATGATACGTTGAAACTAAACTTTTAGCATTTAGGTTCTCAAGATCGGCAATTTGACCGAAACTAGGTACCTTCATTACAGAATCATTTTGGTAGTACAAGTCCATAAGACGTTGATTAGCCAAAAATTGTTTATCGTCATAAAGCGACTTTATCGCACTTTTTAAATTATTAGATTGAATTCTAAAAGTAGGACCATCAAATTCCCCATCATCGATTAGCGGATGGAAAATGATCTCATTTATTAAGCCACTAATCTTTTCAAATAAATCTTCATCAACAAAGCGATTATTGACAAAACTCGCTCGTAATCGGACAGTATGCAATGTCCCCAGCCGGTTAACATATAAATTAACATAGGCACCATATAAAGATGCCAATTGACGAGCCAAAGCCGTCTGTGTTGGATAGCGATGCGTGCTGGTCTCTAATAGGTTTGCCAATAAATTTCGTGCAGTAGCATTCGTTGGTGTTTGCGGAGTCGCAAAATCTATTAAGACGTGATTCATCTTAAATTGTTTTGTGGGTATAATGTGCAAGTCCACGCCACGAGCAAGATTAAAATCCACGTTCTCTTTCTCCCTTCAATATAAAATGCAGCAAGAGGGATTCCACTAGCTGCAACCTAGTTACATTCGAATTATCATACTGAATAATGATACGTTAAATATGAGTAAATTACAAACCGATTACGTAAATTCATCATATTTTTATTAATTTGTTTGTAGGAAATAATAAAGGGCAGAAACCATTTTCAAGTCCCTGCTCTTTTATTTAGTGTTATCTGGTCCCAAGTAATTACTATCTTGACCAAACCATTTTTCATTAAGCTTCCGTAATTCACCGTTTTTTTGCAAATTACCTAAACCTTGATTAATTTTCTTCTTTAAGGTCTTGTCACCTTTCCGCATTCCCACTGCAAAATGTTCCATTGGCAACTCTTTGCTGATGTAAGTGCGGTATGAATTACTATTTGGTTGGTGCTTAATATAGTAATTAGCATAAACCTCATCCATTAAAATTCCTTGAATTCGATTTGCATTTAAGTCAATGAATGCATTAGGAAATGTATCATAAAGAACTGGTGTATGGTTCTTTATTTTATCTTTTAACAACTTTGGCTTCTCATCCAAAACGGTTACTCCCGTTGAACCATTCTGCACTCCAAGTGTTTTACCAGTCATTCCGTTCAAATTTTTAATGTTACTCTTCTTTTTAGTTACTAATATCTGCCGATTCTCTAAATAGTAACGACTAAAAGCAACTTTTTTGGCACGGCTAGGATTAACAGAATAACCATTCCATAACAAGTCAATCGTACCGTTTTTTAGCTCCGTCTCTTTCATTGACCAATCAATTGGCTGAAAATCAACCTTTATCCCATACTGCTTAAAAACAGCCCGGGCAAGATCGACATCATAACCAACCAGCTTGCCATTCTTTTGGCGAAAACCCATTGGAACAAAGCTATCATCAAGGCCAATAATCACTCGTTTCCGTCGCTCGATCCGGTTCCATGTATCTTGCGTATCAGCACGCTTCGTTACACTTTCACAGCCACTAAGAAGGAGAACAGGCACTACTAACAAAATAAGTAACCAAATTGCTTTCGCTTTTTTCATCAGTATTTCTCCTCTCACTATTTATTCTGACGTTGATCAAGTGGTTGTACTCGTAAAATATCATCAGCAATATCTTCCGCAAATTCTAAATCGTGAGTAACAATTAATTGAGTCATTCCGTCCTTCTTTAATCCCAAAATAATATTAGCCACATCTTTTCGGAGGTTTGGATCAAGCGCTGATGTTGGTTCATCATAGCACAAAATTTTAGGCTTCATTGCCAATGCACGAGCAATGGCAACCCGTTGCTTTTGTCCACCCGAAAGCTGGTAGGGGTACAATTTTCCTTTTGTATTAAGGCCTAATTCTTCAAGCAGTTTTTGCGCATCAGCAATTGCTTCTTGTTTATCCTTTTTCAATACCATCATCGGCGCTAACGTGATATTCTCCATTACCGAAAGATTTGGGAAAAGCTTAAAATCTTGAAAAACCACACCGATTACCCGGTCAGCTGAATCTGTTCCCTGAGGGTCAAATCGACGACCGTTAATGAAAAACTCACCACTATCAGGAGTTTCCAGTCCAGTAATGCAACGAAGTAAGGTCGTTTTCCCAGCACCTGATGGACCAACAATACAAAGAATTTCACCATCTTTAACTGTTAAATTAACCCCATCTAAAATTTGCCGATCGCCAAAACTCTTTTTTAAATTTCGAACTTCTAACATTTAGATCCCCTCCTTTACTTGAAGTATGCATAACATTTTTCAACTTGCCGCAGAATTAATGTACAAATTCCTACAAGGATCAAGTAGATTAATCCAACTAACATCAATGGGACAAGCGTGACATCCCGTGAAGTAGCTACATTTCCTGCACGAAGTAGGTCACCGAGACCAATTACGTAAACTAACGATGAATCTTTTACTAAGTTAATAACTTCATTCCCAATTGATGGAATAACGATTTTTATTACCTGGGGAATGATGATCTTGCGAAGAGTTTGCCAGTAGCTTAAGCGTAAAACACGAGCTGCTTCAAACTGACCTTGATCAACAGATTGGAAACCACCACGGAAAATTTCAGCAAAATAAGCTGCATAGTTCAAAATAAAAGCAACTAGGGCGGCATCGTAACGTTCAAAAACAATGCCAATAATTGGTAATCCATAGAATACAAAGATCAGTTGAAGCAGCAAAGGCGTTCCCCGCATTAACCAAACATAAATTTCTAATATCCACTTCAGAGGTTTGATTTTAGAAGTAAGTCCTAAGCTAACTAAAATCCCTAATGGCAGAGATCCAACTAATGTCCAGAAGAAAATTTGTAATGTAAGAGCAGCCCCCTGGAATAATGAAGGTAGAATTTCACTTATATATTGCATTGACATTTACTATTGCCTCCTTAAATTATTGACTAATAGAAATAACAGGAAAAGAAAAAATCCTCTAGGAGATACCTCCTAGAGGACGAGTACATCGTGGTTCCACCTCATGTTTACAAACATTTCGCAATATTTGCCTTAATAAGTCTATTTTAATGAAACAAAAAACACCCTCGAGCCTAAACTGGCTACGAGGGCGTTTCCGCGGTTCCACCTCATCTTGCTATTTTCTCACGAATAATAGCCTTAGTGAGTTCATTAAAATAAACTCCGCGCTGTAACGGGCTTCCCCGGGTCTTCCTACTATGGCTTTCAGAAGGCCAACTCACAGATGTGATTCAAGCCGAAACATTGATCCCTTCCCATCATTAAGGACTCTCTTCGCAATGCTTAAAGCTCTACTGGTCTGTTCACTGTCATTTATGATGTTGTAAATATCCTATACTGGAATATCTATTGTGTCAAGCACTAATTTTAAATTTGATCATCGTCTAATGCCCAGCGATATATTGCGCGAATTGGCCAGAAGAGGACAACAAAATAAATTAAATTCAATGCTAACGTTGGAGCAAGCGTATAAATAAGATAGTCGCCAAAACCAACATTAGTAATATTTACTAAATAATATGCCCAATAATTAAAGGTCTCAAAAATGACAATATCAACAAAGAAAATCATAATCATCGAAAGAAATGATGAACTAAAATAACGAGATAAAATTTTAGTTATTTCGACTACTAATGGATACAAGAAAATATACAATCCTAAAATTCCCGAAAAGTATAAATCGTAAACTGCACCGGCAGCAATTGCAAATGGAATTAATGGAATCTCAATATCATCTTGAAAGAAATACGATAAGACTAACCATAGTAAGACAAGTTCACTCACCATTGAATAGGGATAACTGAAAAATAATGGTGCCCACACATGGCTTAAGGCGCCGTCCAAAAACAGACATACAAATAAACCAATTGGGAATATATATTTTAAGCGTGATAAACGATACATAATTTATCACTCCTGTGAGGCCGCTTCAGCAACTGTAACAATATTAATATCATTAAAGTCCGTTGCTGGAGTAATATAGATTTTCTGGGCGAGACCATAATCATCTTTACCGACACGTGACACGCGGCCAACATAAAGTCCCTTAGGTGTCACACCACCCATTCCACTGGTTACTACTCGGGTACCTTTTTTTATTTTAGCTTTAGAAGTTACTTGTCCCATTTCAAGCTCGTTATTTCTTGCATTATATCCGGTGATAATCCCATTAATCACCTTCCCATTTTGACCATTAAGGGTAATTGCAAAACGGTTTGATGATTCACTGGTATCACTCAATAATTCAACTTTGCTATTAGTTTTATTTACTTCTGTAATCCGACCAATTAACCCACTACCACTCATAACGGGCATATTCTTCTTAATACCACTAGATTGCCCCTTATTAATCACGAGTTGTCTTTGCCACGAAGAAGGTGTGCGCATTAACACAGCCGCTGTAACTGTATTATAGTCGGTCATTGAATTATTAAGTTTTAACTGTTGTTTTAATTGTTTGTTTTCATGAGCTAAGGTCTGATCACGGACTTTAGTTTGTGCTAATTCAGTTACTTGCTGTTTAAGTTCACGGTTTTCAGAATAAGTATTCATCAACCCATTTATTGAACTCACACTTGTCTGTGCCCAATTTACAGGGAGAGCAACTGCACTATCAACAAAGCCAACAATATCATTTCCAAATTGTTGGATTATCGGTGGTGTATTTCGCCTATTCCGTAAAGAAACAGAACCTGCCATTAGTCCAAAACAGATAACTAGAATTATCACAGCAATAACTAATCGGCGATTGGAAAAAAATTTCTGCATTATGACCCTCCAATGCTTACACAAGGTAATTAAGACGGGGCCTGCCAAACAATCCTGCTTGGCAATCAGCCCCGTCAATCATTAGTTAGTACTAATGATGATTCATCGCTGACGTCATTGTCAGAGAATCATTTTACTTTTTCTTCATTACATCAATACTCTTTAATGACTCGCCGGTACCAATAGCAACACAGTCAAGGGGATCATTAGCAATGAATACTGGTACTTTGGTTGCATCTGCAATAACATCTGGTAAATGCTTTAATAATGCGCCTCCACCAGTTAATACAATCCCGTGATCAATAACATCAGCAGCAATTTCTGGGGAAGTTTCTTCAAGTGTTCCTTTAATTGCCGTAATAATGCTATCAACAACATCTTGGAGGGCCGTTGAAACATCTTTTGCAGATACTTGCATTGTCTTTGGCAATCCAGTTACAAGATCACGACCGCGAACTTGTGTTGTTCCCATTTCTTCAGCAGCTTCAACAGATGCAGATCCAATATCCCACTTAAGCTTTTCAGCTGTTCGTTCACCAATTAATAAATTCATATGTTGGCGAACATATTGAACAATCGCATCATTCATCTTATCACCAGCCATTCGAATTGAACGACTTGAGACGATACCACCTAATGAAATGGTAGCAACATCAGTAGTACCGCCACCAATATCAACAACCATACTACCAGTTGGATCCATAACTGGTAAACCTGCTCCAATGGCTGCTGCAAATGGTTCTTCAATAACATAAGCATCACGAGCACCTGCAACTCGAGTAGCATCAATCACTGCCCGTTTTTCAACTTCCGTGATCCCACTAGGAACACATACCATAACATATGGCTTACCATTATTTCCTAACGCTTTATCAATGTAATACTTCATCATTGCAACTGTTGTGTCGTAATCAGCAATAACACCGTCTTTCATTGGTCGGATAGCCACAATGCTTTCTGGCGTCCGTCCGATCATGTCACGGGCATCACTGCCAACAGCGATTACTTCGTTAGTCTTAGAATTACGCGCAACAACTGATGGTTCTCTTAATACAATACCCTTACCTTCAAGGTAGACAATTGTATTAGCAGTTCCAAGGTCAATGCCAAGATTTTTTGTTCCAATTCCTAGCAATCTGCTTCTTCCCTTCGTCTTAAAATCAAATTAATATCGTGCATATTATACCATAGCCACTCGGTACATACGAACATTAATATACATTAATAAGAACAAAGAAAGCGTAATTATTGCAACAAATTAAAAGTTTCTTTACTTTTTAAGCTTATTAACGAGACTAGCTTCACGCCAACTATGGTATGTATCGCGACCAACAATGATAAAGTCAACTAAATGAAGCCCAATAATCTCACATCCTCGTTCTAAGCGGCGAGTAAAAGATTCGTCCTGCTTGGAAGGATGAATGTCTCCCGTCGGATGATTGTGGATCATAATAATTCCTTGGGCTGAACACCGGAGCGCATATTGAAAAATCTTATCAGGATAAAGAATACATTCGCATCCGCCGCCTACAAACAAAATTTTCCAATCAATTATCTCGTTATGGATATCTGTACAAGCAATACAAACACTTTCTTGCTCCTCGCTTTGAAAATGGTCAACCATCTTGCGACCTAATTCGATGCTCGAATAAGCATGGCCGATAATTTCTTCGTGACTTTTAGTTACTATCTCCCCTAATTCAATGGCAGCAAAAAAGTTAAGCATTTCTGGCGCCCATTCATTTATCTCACTTTTTTCAACACGTGAAAGCCGTTTAATTGCTAGAGGATTAGGACACTTACGTAAGAAACGTTGACATAATTCCTGCTTCTTTGTTCCCAGTTTATCAGGAATAGCCGTCCAGACTAATTTTGTATATTCGTTAATCACTTCATTTTCCATAAATAAATAATTCTCCTTTTTACACTCTATATATTTAAATACGGAAAATTTGTGCTTTTACACTTTTTAATTTAAAAAGAATTTACGAACATCTGAAACAAAATAAAGAGAACCAGTAATAATCATTACATCCTCCGCACTCATTTGACTTGCCACCTGCCCGATCCCTAATCGCCAGTCGTTAATAATCCGGATGGGATATTTAGTTGGAATATCAGCAACTGCTTTTGCTAAGTCTGCACTTGGCCTTTTAGGACCGGGACCAGCAAAGTGAGTAACGACTAAGTGAATATTTCCCAAGCTTGCTAATTCACCAAGCATTAATTCATATTGCTTATCAGCCAGAATCGCCACCAAGAGGTAAACTTCCCGATCGGCAAAATTATTCTTAATAGTATGAATAAGGGCCTGGACACCAGGAAGATTATGAGCGCCATCTAATAAGACCAAGGGAGTAGTATTTATTTCTTCTAATCGCCCCGGCCAAGCAGCATTTTCTAATCCCGCGATCAAAGCACGACGATCAATTGCCAGTTCATGTTTCTCCATAAAAAGCTCAACAGCCATCAAAGCAACTGCTGCGTTTTCTATCTGATAGTCGCCCGGCAAGCCAAGAATTGTTTCTATTTTTTTCAGATTTTTTCCTTGATACCGAATTTTTGCGTGGAACTGATGACCATTAAGCTTGTGAACAGTAAAGTCTTTTTCTAATTCAAAAACCGGGGAATTTTTCTCCTTTGCATCTGCGAGAATAGTTTCGCGCGCTTCAGTTGGAAGGTCACCTAAAACAACTGGGACGCCTTTTTTGATTATTCCCGCTTTTTGGGCCGCAATCTTAGCCAAAGTATCACCTAAATACTTCATATGATCCCAGCCAACTGTCGTAATCACGCTAACAACTGGCGTAATTACATTGGTAGAATCATATAGCCCCCCAATCCCTACTTCAAGCAATACAACATCAGGCTTCTTTTCAGCCATGTAGCAAAACATTAATGCTGTATCAATTTCAAATTCAGTTGGTCCGCCTGTTTCCAATGTATTATCAAGTTTTTTGACAACTGGAGCAATTTTTTGAACTAATCTTAAAAGGTCAGCATCGCTAATTGGGATTCCATTGTACTCAATCCGTTCATTAAACCGCGTAATAAAAGGCGATGTAAAACTTCCAACAGTGAGGCCGCTTTCCAATAAAGCAGACCGCATCATTGCAACAGTTGATCCTTTACCATTAGTTCCTGTGACGTGAATGTATTTAAGTCCTTCTTGTGGGTTTCCTAATTCTGCCAAGAATCGTTTCATCCGTGTGAGTGTTGGAATTTTCTTGAATTGTGTTCGTCCATGAATAAAAGATAATGCTTCATCATAAGTTTTAATCATTTATTTCACCCTTTATTTATTATAGCCATACCTTTTAGCATATAAGTATAAAAACGAGGCTGTTGAAAAAACAAAAGTTTTTTCTCAGCCTCATTCATTTTCTAGTGATATAAGTCAAAGCGGCCTTTAGCAAATAGCTCTTTCAAACCACCTGTTTCTAACAAGGAACGGTCAGCAATAATTTTCTTCATTGCTGAAGCAGGATATCCACGTAATTCATGACCCATTGCTTCACCAAATGCCCGTGTATTACCAACGGAAGCAACTGTTCCTAATGACTTGTAAGTAAATGACTTAGCTTCGTGCTTGCCAGTCTTAATACGGCTAACAATGTCTTCCGCCGTGTAATCAGCCATTGCTAGGGCAATTTGTGCAGTAGTTGGATATGGGCGTTTACCATCCGGTGGCATTACAGCAGCAACATCCCCAATAATGTAAATATCATCGTGCTTAGGATCTGTTAAGTGGTCAGTAACGATTACCCGGCCACGTTTAGCATCAAAGCCACATTCTTCCATTAATGGATTACCACTTACTCCGGTTGTCCAGATGATTGTACCAGCATTAAGGGACTCTTCATCATCATCTCCATGCTTGTAGATGACCTTGCCAGGTTCAATCTTGCTAATCCGCGAACCATCAAGTAGTTGCACATTAAGGCTCTTAACAAGGTTTACCCCATATTCGGCAAGTTTTTCACTAAACATTGGAAGTAATCTTGTTGAAGCTTCAATCAGCGTAATTTTAATTTCATCTGGTGAAACTCCAGCGATTTTGGCATAACTTGCTCGAGCGTCAACAAGTGCCCCTGCCAATTCAATTCCAGTAAATCCACCACCGCAAATAACAATTTGAAGATCATCAGGATTGTGAGTGGTACGATAATCTTTCATTTTGGCAATGATATGGTCATAAATTGCTAAAGCTTCTTTAACATTAGTCATTGGTAATGCATTTTCTTCAGCACCAGGAATTCCAAAGGTTTCTGAAACAAAACCGAGCCCTAATACACAATAATCATAGTGCAGTAGTTCTTCATGACCAGCAAGCTTAACCGTCTTTTTATCAGGATCGATCTTTACAACTTCATCTTGAATAAAGGTAGTAATTTGTGGATTAATAACATCACTAATTGGATAAGTGATCCTTGAAGCACTTTGCGTTCCCGCAGCAGCTTCGTGTAAATCAGTAGCTTCATAATGATAATTATTACGATCAACTAATGTAATATGAACATTAGTTTTCAGCTTTTTTTGTAATAATACGACCGTCTTTAAGCCAGCGTAACCAGCTCCAAGTACAACAACTTCTTTCATTACTATTCATCCCTTCATCAATAGTCCTATTTATTATAACATTTCTAAACTATCTAGATACCCTCATCTGCCATTTTTAACGTCCGGTAATGTTCGTTTGTTTTTTGTAATTCTACCGGGCTACCTTGCATTGTAATTTTACCATTTTCAATAAAAACAACTTGATCCATCATTTCTATTCCTTGTAAATGGTGAGTAATCCAAATCAAAGTTTTTCCTTGTAGCTGCTTCATAAATGTCTCAATTACCTTTTCTTCTGTTACCGGGTCTAATCCGACAGTTGGTTCGTCTAAAAGGAGAATGGGTGCATCCTTGAGTAAAATCCGTGCAAGAGACAACCGGTGACGCTCTCCGCCAGAAAATCGTAACCCTGCCTCATCAACCATCGTATGAAGTCCTTTTGGCAGTCGTCTAATCATAGCGGCCAACCCAACGCGTTCAAGAACATCCCATACTTGATCCTCTGTCGCATTCTCGTTCCCTAAACGAATATTATTTAAAATTGTGGTATGAAATAGATATGGTGATTGGTGAACGATTCCAATATAATTCGAAATCTCATCACCAAATTCATCCGTTGGCACATTATTAAGAGTAACAGTGCCTAAAGTAGGCTTCCGGTCTCCCCGAATCAAACTAGCTAACGTACTCTTTCCAGTCCCACTACGACCAAGAATGGCAAGCTTTTCACCTGGATTCACATTAAGGTTAATTCCCTGCAAGATCATCTTCTCCGTTTTGGGATAGCGATAATAAACATCCGTAATTTTAAGATGATAAGGAGCAGCAATATCAATATTAGTCTTAGAAGGAGCTGGCGGTTGCGGCAATTCATTCAATCGCTTTAATGAATCCGTATATACATTAGTTTCTTGAGCGGCTGCTGGCAAGCTAGACAACACTTCATCAAGGGGAAAGACACAAAGGACAAAGGCCGCAATCCAATTTGCACTGCCTCCCCAATGACCGCCAAAACGCGCTGCTCCCCATATAATAAGACTAACAACCACTAATAAAATCATTACCTGAAGGATAAAATCACGCCAATGTTCAAAACGTTTCATCGCTTTTTGAGATGCTAATACGTTTTTCTCGCTTTGGTCATAGTGCTGCAGATAATCCGCACTTCGCCCCGCAAATACCCAGTCTGTAATTCCCATGATATTATCAGTAAGATCAGCATACAAGGTATTGGTATATTGCTTTTCTAGTTGCTGGCGCGCACCATTAACAAGCACTGACCACACGGGAACAGCAATAATGATTAAGCCGAATAGAACTAACATTAAAAGTCCCATAAGCGGAGAGATTATCCCCATTCCAATAACGATAATGGCATAAAGCCCAAATGCAACTAGCATCGGAAAAATCGTTCGTAAATACAAATTTTGAATATGGGCAACGTCTTCTGAAAGTAACCCAAGAATGTCTCCAATTCGATACTTACTATTAAAGAAAACGGCATCCTGCTCTAACGAATCATAAAGCTTTTTACGAAATGCAGAAGTCATTTTAAGAACCCAATTATGACTAACCAATCGTTCAAAATAATTAGTCACCGGTCTAAAAATCCCAAGGGCACGTGTAAGAACGATGGGAACATATACTAACAAAATATTAAAAGGCATCGTTGCGGACTTACTGATTAAGTAGCCCGCGGTGAACATCAATCCACTAGCACAAATAAAGGTAACAATCCCAAGGGTAATTGCTAATACCAAGGTCCACTTGTAACGCTTCAGGAAGGGTTTCACCCACCGATCATGTTTCATTGCTTTAAGTAAAGGAATCTTATTCATGGGTTATCTCCTTTCCCCGTGTTTGGTCCATCAGTTCTGTAAAGTAACCATGTTTATCAAGCAATTGCTGATATGTTCCTTGTTCAATTAGCTTGCCATTCTTCAATACCAAAATATAGTCCATCTGCTTCATCCAATGCAAACGGTGGGTAGCAAAAAAGACTAACCTATTTTTCATTAAAGGAAGCATTCTTTTTTTCAACTCTAGTTCGGTCTCAATATCGAGGTGGGCGGTCGGCTCATCAAGAATCATTACCCGGCGTTCTGGATCAAGGAATGCTCGAGCTAAAGCAATTCGCTGTGCCTGACCACCACTTAATGCTCGGTGGCCGCTGCCAATCATTGTCTCTAAGCCTTGAGGTAATTCAGCAACAAGATTATCTAAGCCGACAACATGAATTGCTTCTTTTATTTTATCTTCACTGACATTTGGAGTATAAAAGGCAATATTATTTTTTAACGTATCTGCAAAAATATAAGGAGTCTGTGGAATGTAGAGAATCTGTTTTTGCCAGTCATAGATATCCAAAGTCGTTACTTTTTTTCCTTGAATGGTAATTTGACCACTTGTTGGCGCCAAAAAGCCACTCAAAAGATTAATTAAAGTTGTCTTTCCGGCTCCACTCATCCCAATAATGCCAATTTTTTGATTTCCCTTAACTGTTAAATCAAGGTTTGTTAATTCACTGCCATTTTGAGGATACATAAACTCAACATTCTCAAGACTTAACTCATCTACTCCTGTCCACTGGTGTAATTCAACAGTCGGCCTCTTTGGTAATGGCATCTCAAGAATTCGCCGAACAGCATGAAATGAATTTTTACCATTCAACGTTGCATGATAATCACTTGCAAAGTTCCTAATCGGCAAAAAATACTCAGGTGCCAAAATCAAGATTGCTAATGCCGGGAATAGCAATAAGTGACCGTTGATTAACCGTAAGCCAAGAAAGACCGCTAAGATTGCAATAGCTAATGTAGTGAAAAAATCAAGAGCAAACGTTGATAACATCGCTACTTTAATCACGCTCATTGTTGATTTTCGAAAACGCTCACTTGACCGATAAATACTTTGCGAATACTTCTTACTAAGGCCAAAGTACTTCAATGTGTCAATTCCCCGTAAAGAATCAATAAAGTGATTAGACAATATTTGAAAAGCTGCAAACTGTCGATCCGCCTTAGCCTTCGCTGCATAGCCTAAAATAATCATAAATAAAACAATCAAAGGATAAACTAACAACATAACAATGCCAGAAATCCAATCAAACCAGAAACAGACAACCAAAATAATGACTGGAACAATCATCATGCTGATTATCTTGCTATAAATAAGTCGAATATAATTTTCAACTTCTTTAATACCATCAAGAGCCAAAGTAACCATATTACCGGTTCCCTCTCGCTGAACAATTACTGGTCCAAGTGCAAAGACTTTTTTTAATAATTGCTGACGAAAATTTTGAGCAGCACCAGCTGAATACTTATCAAGCCAATTATTACCGATTTCGGTTAACCCATGGCGCAAGAGGTAGCAAACAACAAATCCACTTAAGCTATATATTTGACTTAGGAGCGAATGTCCTTGCCATAAACCTGTTAGTAAAGCAGCCAAACTCAATCCCTGACCAAGGATAAGAAAAGCTTGCAGGACATAAAGCCCCACAAGCTTGATCATGATATGTCTGCTCCCCTCGATTTTGAAGAGTAGTCGATCAATCATAAATTTTATTTAACCTCCGGAATAGCCGGCATTGCAATCCGTTTACGGAAAATCCAGTAAGCCCAGATTGTATATGCCAAAACAAATGGTAAAAGACAGCAAGTAGCAATTGTCATCACTGTCAACGTATATTCTGTTGAGGAAGCATTTTGAATAAGAATGCTGTACTTCGGACTAATGCTACTAATTAGTACCCGTGGGAAGAGACCAATAAAGATCAATACAACCAATGATACTAGGGTTAACCCGCTTGAAATAAATGCAACCAGTTCATGACCAGCAAAGGTTTCCGCTTGAGCCAAAACTGAGAAGCCAACAATCAATACAAGCATGATGATTGTACCAACTGGGTGAACAGCCATAAAGTCAGTCATAAAGATTAATAATAATGCAAAGACAACTTCGCCAGCATAAAGAATCCAGTACAAAAATTCAGCGTAGTTCCGAGCTCGTCCTTGAACCGGACCAGTCGTCTTCAAAGCAATATAATTAATTCCATGTAAGTAGGTTAATAGCAATAAGGCAATTCCGCCAACAACTGAAAGCCAGTTGAAATAATCAAAGAATCCAGCATGGAAATTACCATTAGCATCAATTGGCATTCCATGAATCATGCTAACAAACATAATCCCGAGGAAAAATGGAACGATTGCACTACCAATTGCTAATGCCCAATCCCAAATCCGCTTTTGTGGCATTGGACTATTTTTACGGAATTCAAAAGAAACACCACGAATAATTAAACCAGCTAAAATAATCATTAAGATTAAGTAATATCCACTGAAAAGACTAGCGTACCAGTATGGGAAAGAGGCAAACATTGCACCACCAGCAGTGATTAACCACACTTCATTTGCATCCCAAACCGGTCCAATTGTCCGCACAAGTTGATCACGCTCTGATTCATTATGAGCAAGTGTTTCGACCGCCATTCCTACCCCATAATCAAATCCATCTAGGAAGAAGAAGCCGGCAAAAAGCACTCCAATCAATACAAACCATAATAATTGAAGAAAACTCATCTAGAACGCCTCCTTGTCAAATGGGTCCAGAACCTTCTTGAATTTAGGTTCAATTGCTTCCGATGGATCCTTACGTAACTCAAGAACGATTAACCAAATTAATGTAATTGCAAGAGTTGTAAATAATACAAAGTAAACAATATTTGATGTTAATAATGATCCAACTGAAACGTTTGGCGATACACTTTCAGCAATTGTAAACAAGCCATAAACTGTCCATGGAATACGACCGAATTCCGTTACAAACCAACCAGCAGTATTACCGATAAATGGTAAGAAAGTGGTAATTGCAATACACCAAAGCGCCCAGCGTCGTTGTGCAAGTGGTTTCTTACTCTTTTCCCTGGTCATAATTAGGCCAACTAATGAAACTAAGAAAATCCAAGCACCAACTGCACACATAATCCGGAAACTATAGAATAATGTATTTACCGGTGGGTAGTAATCAAGATTCTTGCCGTACTTTTTCTTATATTGGGCATTGAGCTCATTCATCCCGGTAACCGCCCCAGTAGTTTTGTGGTATGACAAAATACTTAGGGCATAGGGAATATCGATATTGTCCTTTACTTCATGGTCTTTCATATCAGCAATACCGACAATTGTCCATGGTGCATGCTTACCAGTAGTCGTGAAAACATCTTCAGTAGCTGCAAATTTCATTGGTTGTTCTTTGATTAAGTATTGCATCTGGGCATCCCCTAAGGCAATTCCACCAACAGAGAAAATCAATGATGCTAAAAGTCCCAACCGCATTGACTTCTTGTAAAACTTCTTATTAGCCTCAGAAAGTTTTTGGTTCTTGAGAAGTTGGAATGCCGTTAAACCAGCAATAATAATTCCACCCATCATGATAGCATTAAGGATAACATGCCCAAATTCATACCATAATTGAGGGTTTTTAAGCAATGCGCCAAAATTAACCATTACTGCACGGCCACCCTTGATTTCATAACCAACAGGGTGTTGCATGAATGAGTTGGCAGTTAAAATCCATAAAGCAGATGTTAAAGAACCAAAACTCGTCATCCAAATGAAGAAAAGGTGCAACCCTGGCTTAACCTTTTTCCAGGTAAATACCCATAAGCCAATAAATGTTGATTCAATAAAGAATGATAGCAAAGCTTCGAGGGCTAATGGAGCACCAAAGATATCACCCATAAACCGCGAGTAATCCGACCAGTTCATCCCAAATTGGAATTCCTGAATCAAACCTGTAACAACACCGACCGCAAAACTAAGTAAGAAAATATTTCCCCAAAATTTTGCCATTTTTTTGTATGTTTCGTCTTTAGTTGAGACGTACATACTTTCCATAATGGCGACGATAAAAGCTGTCCCAATCGAAAACGGAACAAAGAAGAAGTGGTAAACCGTCGTCATGGCAAATTGGAAACGTGCCAGACTAAGAATAGTCATTATAAATACCTCCCTCCGAAGTACATCAATAAAAAGAATAGTTGAAACCGTTTCCTGTTTCTCCACAATTAATCATAATACTTGTGATAAATAATTACAATAAATAAATGGCAATTGTGTGAAATAATTTCTAAATAAACCGCTTAATTATCAGTTATTCAATCCTTATCAACAGATAAATATTTCCAAGCAATATATGATTACTTTTTCATACTAAGAAAAAAGGAATCAGCAATTGCCAATTCCTTTTTAATTTAATTTTAAACTATATTTATAAATATTATAGCTAATAGCATTCTTATAGTAGTCTAACCTATTTAATAAAATGATATAATTTTCATTTATTATTAAAAATGTTAATTATCCTACTATAAATTGACGCTAAGCTTGTTGAAGTGATTGAAGACGTTCCTTGGCCGCTGCTAATTTTTGTTGCCATTCCGTTGCCTTTTGCCGTTCAGCTTCAACAACTTTTTCCGGCGCATTATTAACAAACTTTTCATTGCCAAGCTTCTTTTGTGAACGTTCTACTTCTTTTTCAAGTTTAGCAATCTCTTTTTCCATCCGATCTCGTTCTTCATCAAGGTCAACTAACTCAGCCATTGGGATGTAAACTTCTGCTCCAGTCAAAATTCCGCTCATCGCAAGCTTAGGAGCTTCAACATCTTTACCAATAGTTAAGTTTTCTGGATGACAGAAGCGTTCAATGTAATCCCGGTTATCATTCAACATCTGTGCCAAGTGATCACTATCAACTTTTACCAAAATGTCAACTGGTTTAGACATTGGTGCATTAGCTTCATTTCGAATGTTCCGAACAGCCTTAATCAATTCAATCAAACTATTCATTTGTTCAGTTGCGGCTGGATCATCAAGTTCAGCATTAGCAACTGGGTAATCTGCAACCATAATTGATTCACCATCATGCGGCATTGACTGCCATAATTTTTCGGTAACGAATGGCATAATTGGATGCAACATCTTCAAGGTCTGATCAAGAACGTAACCAAGAATATTCTTAGTATTATTCTTTTCTTCGTCAGTCCCATTATTGAGTTTTTCCTTGGTCATTTCAATATACCAGTCACAGAAATCATTCCAGATGAAGTTGTAAAGTGCCCGACCAGCTTCACCAAATTCAAACTTGTCAAACTGTTCGTTAACCTGCTTTACAGTTGCATTTAACCGACTCAAAATCCACTGGTCAGCTAAATCCCACTTACTCTTATCAGGAAGAACAGGGGCAGGCATCTCACCAAGGTTCATGATAACATAACGACTAGCGTTCCAAATCTTATTAATAAAGTTCCAAGCTGCATCCATCTTAGTGTAGCTAAAACGAATATCTTGACCTGGCGTTGAGCCAGTAATTAAGAACCACCGTAGCGCATCTACCCCGTACTTCTTGATAACATCCATTGGGTCAATACCATTTCCCAAGGATTTACTCATCTTTCGTCCTTGTTCATCACGAATCAAACCATGAAGAAGGACATTCTTAAATGGTGCCCGACCCGTAAATTCAAGCGATTGGAAAATCATCCGTGAAACCCAGAAGAAGATGATGTCATAACCAGTAACTAAAGTATTGGTTGGGAAGTAGCGCTTGAAGTCTGCTGAATCTGTATTAGGCCAGCCCATCGTTGAGAATGGCCAAAGCGCACTGGAGAACCATGTATCAAGAACATCCTTATCTTGTTCCCAATTTTCGGCATCTTTAGGAGCTTCCATACCAACATAAACTTCGCCAGTTTGTTTGTTATACCAAGCTGGAATCCGGTGACCCCACCATAATTGACGAGAAATAACCCAATCATGAATATTTTCCATCCATTGCGTAAAGGTGTGTTCAAATCGTTCTGGAACGAAATTAACCCGATCATCAGTATCTTGGTTTTTAAGAGCTGCTTCGGCTAATGGCTTCATCTTAACAAACCATTGTGTTGAAAGACGGGCTTCAACTTGTACCCCTGTCCGTTCTGAGTGACCAACAGAGTGAACAATTGGGTCAATCTTTAACATATAACCTTGATCTTGAAGGTCCTTAACGATCGCTTCACGAGCTTCAAAACGGTCCATACCTTCGTATTTACCAGCATTTTCGTTCATGGAAGCATCTTCATTCATTGTATTAAGTTCAGGAAGATTGTGACGCTTACCTACCTTGAAGTCGTTTGGATCATGAGCTGGGGTAATCTTAACCATCCCAGTACCAAATTCAGGTGTTACATAGTCATCAGCAATAATCTCAATTTCCCGGTTGACAAGTGGCACCATGACCCTCTTACCAACTAAGTCCTTGTAACGTTCATCATTAGGGTTAACGGCAACCGCTTCATCCCCGAACATTGTTTCTGGACGAGTAGTGGCAATTTCGATGTAATCCTTACCGTTAAAAGTAGTTCCATCAGTAAATGGATACTTAACATGATAGAAGGCACCCTTATCATCCTTATGAATAACTTCAATATCTGATAAAGCCGTCCGTGCTTGTGGGTCCCAGTTGATGATGTAAGTTCCACGATAAATTAAGCCCTTATTGTAGAGATCAACAAAGACTTTCCGAACAGCCTTATTTAATCCTTCATCAAGGGTAAAACGCTCGCGGTCATAATCCACAGAAATCCCCATCTTAGCCCACTGTTGGTGAATAATATCAGCATATTCATCTTTCCAGTCCCAAACTTGTTGAACAAACTTGTCACGGCCAAGGTCATAACGAGAAATTCCTTGTTTACGAAGACGGGCTTCAACTTTCGCCTGGGTGGCAATACCAGCATGGTCCATTCCAGGAACCCATAATACATCATAGCCTTGCATCCGCCTTTGTCGAATAATCATATCTTGTAAAGTTGTATCCCAAGCGTGGCCTAAGTGCAACTTACCAGTAACATTCGGTGGTGGGATAACAATTGAATATGGGTGAGCTTTTTTGTCACCACTTGGTTTAAAGAATCCTTGGTCAATCCACCATTGATAACGGCCTTCTTCAACCGCCGCTGGATCGTACTTGGTTGACATATCTTTTTCTGTCATGGCAGAAACTCCTTTCAGAAAGCAATCTTCATTTTTATTTTGTGCATTAACTAAAAAACGCCCTATCACAATCGATAGGACGAATCATCGCGGTACCACCTAATTTGAGTATAAAATACTCCACTTTATCATTTCATAACGGTAAATGAACCGGACATACCTACTATTAATTTCAGTATATCAGCTCCCGAACTACCTTCATAAAGTTTAACTAATCCTCTCTCACTATCAGGATCTCGCTTTTTAGGTGCCGCTTTACTACTCTTTCGGTCAATGCTTATTAAAATGTATCATAGCTAAATTATCAAACCTCGTCAAGGCTTAATTAAAGTAATTCAGCAAAAACATCTTCATTTTGGTTTAAATAATCTTCACCAGGATGAATTTCCGTAATTTCAATCCCATCAAGAGCTCGTTGCATTAATTCTTCAATATCAAGTCGTTTTTCGTATTCACGAGCCCGCTCAACATTTGGCCGCGTTTTTGGCGATGGCGGGGTAAAGACAGTACAACAGTCTTCATATGGAAGAATTGAAAGATCATAGGTATCAATATCTTGGGCAATTTTAATGATTTCGGTCTTATCAAATGACAATACTGGACGCAATACCGGATAAGAAGTTACATCATTAATCGCCAGCATACTTTCCATTGTCTGAGAAGCAACTTGACCTAATGATTCACCATTAAAAATGGCCAGCCCATGACGCTTAATCATTAAGGCAGCTGCCAACCGAAGCATCATCCGCCGTTGAATCGTCATTAAGTAACCTTCAGGAACTTTTTCCTTGACTGTTTCTTGAATTTCAGCAAATGGCACCTGAATAAACTTAATACTTCCACTATATTTTGCAAGACGTTCAGTTAGTTGCTTGGCCTTTGCTAAAGCTTGGGGACTAGTATATGGCGGACTAAAGAAGTGAACCATTTCCATTGAGACACCACGCTTCATCCCCAGGTAAGCAGCTACTGGTGAATCAATTCCACCAGACATCATCATCATTCCTTTACCAGCAGTACCAACTGGCAAACCACCAGCACCCTTAATCGTTTCACTTGAAAGGAAAATCCCATTAAGACGGATCTCAACCCGTAAAGTTAGGTCTGGATGGTGAACATCAACTTTTAATTTATCAGGAAACTTATCTAAGAGGTATCCTCCTAGCTTGTTGTTCATTTCAAAGGTATCAATTGCAAATTGGTGATCTGACCGACGAGTTTCTACTTTAAAGGTAATTGGTTTATCAACTTGTTCAGCGATCATTTGTGCTGCTGCCTCTGCAGTCGCTTCAAAAGTCTTATCAACTTTAATTGATGGAGAAAAGTTTTGAATCCCAAACACTAACTTCAACCGATTCATCACTTGATCATAGTCAGCTCCATTTAATTCAACATGCAACCGATCACGTTGTGCATGCACCTTTACCTGGTCAAAACTATGAAGGGCCTTTCGTACGTTTACCCCTAAACGATCAATAAAGGACTTTTTATTATGTCCCTTTGTCGAAAGCTCACCATAACGAACCATAATTTCTGTATATTGCACGTTATGTCCTCCTTTCAGATTTTATTCAATAATTTTCTTAAAGCCAGCATATAATTCATCAAATGTTTTATTAAACTGATCAGCTTCTTCAAGGGTATTTTGATCCCCAAGGCTAATTCGAACTGCACTTGTCGCAATATTTTCTGGAACTTTCATTGCAGCTAATGTTCCGGCTTCGGAATGCTTTTTAGACGAGCAAGCACTAGTAGTTGAGATATAGATATCCTTGTCTTCAAAGGCATGAACAATCGTTTCGCCTCGAACCCCTACAATTGCAAAGCATACATGGGAAGCGAAACCTTGATCGCGGCCAGAAATCAATTTCACATGATCAAATTTACTTAAATGGTCGTAAATCCGTTCTTTGATTGCCTGTTCACGTTTTACTGATTCCGCTTCATTTTCCTTTACTAACCGAATTGCTTTTGCCATCGCAACATTACCCGGTGTATTTTCTGTTCCATTTCGTAGTGTTCGCTCTTGACCACCACCAGCAATCAAGGGCTCTAACTTACGCCCGCTCTTGACATAAACAAAACCGGTTCCTCGTGGGGCATGAAATTTATGACCAGAAAAAGTAGCAAAATCAACGCGATCACTAAATACTTGGTCATCTAATCCCTTACCAATTGCTTGAACAGCATCCACCATAAAATGAATATTGGAATAATCTTTAAGGATTTCTCCCACTTCTTTAATTGGCTGAATCGTTCCAATTTCATTATTAACCGCCATGATAGACACTAAAATAGTATCTGGACGAATGGCAGCTTTAACATCAGCAGGATTGATCCGTCCTTCTTTATCAACCGGGAGATAAGTAACTTCAAATCCGAAGTCTTTTAGTTGCTCCAATGCATTTTTTACTGCCGCATGTTCAACACTAGTCGTAATAATGTGTTTGCCAAAACGGTGCTTAGCCATTGCAGTTCCTTTGATTACCCAGTTATCTCCTTCAGAACCACCACTAGTAAAAATAATCTCACTAGGCTTAACCCCGAATAGCTTTGCGATCTGCTGGCGTGCCTGTTCTTGAAGGTTCCAAGCACTTTCACCAAAATTATGTAAGCTGCTTGGATTCCCCCAAATCTTTTGACTCACGGTTTCGTATGTCGACAAAACATTCGGTAGTATCTTTGTCGTCGCACTATTATCAAAATAGATCATACTAATTTCCTTCCTAAAAGTAATACACAGGGTTGTTACAAATGGGTAACCTACTCTGATTATGATTTCAACAGTATAGGATAGGCTACTGCTGAAGATTTCGACTCTTCTTAAAACGGTTTTATATTATAACAGAAAATTAGCTATTAGGCATTAATTATCACTATCATTTAATAAGAAAAGAGGAAATCAGGATTCTTTGCCCAATTTCCTCTCATTTCTTTTAATTTTTACCAATTTCACGATAATAGGTATCTTCAATTCGTTTGTAACTACCAGGTTCTATTTCTTCTAAAACGGTCGCAATTGCCTCTAAGCTTGCTGTGTAGTTAAACTGCTTAAAAAGTTCTTGGGATTTTTTAGCAGCTGCTGCAATTTTTTCGTTATCACTAAACCGGTTCGCATATTGTTGGAATCGTTCAGTTAATTCCGCGCTATCACGAAGAATATCAGTCTTGTCATTTAATGTGTCCAGGTCCGATTCGACGATAATCAGTTGCTTCGTAATTTCATCCATATTGATCTTATACTCATTCAATTCATCAGCTAACTTTTTAATCTCATCGCTGACACCAAAGAAGTAATCTAAGTAATCTTTTGGTAAGCCAGGAAGGTTCAACTGTTCTACTTGCCGATGAATTGTACGAATCTGGGTGGAATATTTTTGAAGCATTTGACGGGCGCGTTGCTCATCAGTCTGTAATTTAGCAACTTCATCGTTAAGCTTCTCTTGGCTTTTTTCAATTTCAGTCAAGTTCTTTTGATTAGACTTTTGTCGATCAAGCACCTGACTATAAACAGCCGTTTTATTGGCAACTGCTTCTGCGTCATCACGATACTGTTTAATAATTGCTTTAATTTGTTCACCAAGTTCTCGAACGGTTTCTTGTTCATGATTAGTAAGTGTGTAATTCAAACTTAACCGGTCTAATTCTACACCAAGTTCGTCATTTTGCCGTTGAGCGTGTTTTGTAAAGTCTTTCATCACTTCAATCAAATGAACAGCTTCATTCTTAGCATCAATTTCTTTCTGCATTACCCCATATAAGTAATCAATCTGGTCACTAAGATCTTTATTAGATTGTTCCACAACATCTAATTGTAAATTGTTAAGTTGATCAATCGTCTGATCCAGTTTGGATTGGAGCTGTTCAATTTGCTTATCAATATTTTTCTCCGTAAAGTGGAAATTTTGCTTTACAAGTGTCTCATAACCACTTTTTAGCTCGGATAATTGTTCTGGAAACTCGGTTGCAATTGGCTTATAGAGCTGAGGAATCTTCCTAAGGTCTTGTTCAAATTTGTCGTTTTCGGATTGCAAATTGCTTAAAATTTCTTGAGCTGCCTCAATATCGCCCTTATTAGTTAAATCAGTAAATTGCGCGAATTGATCCTCCAATTCATTTAACCTGCTATTTAACTGCTTTTCACTGTCTCCATATTCGAAGCTCTTCTCATTTAGTTGCCGGTGGAATTGACGATATTTATTTTTAATCTGCTCGACCGCTTGCTTATGGGTATGTTGTTGTTGACGAAGATGTTGCAAGTCTTTTTGGATCTGTTGAAGAGTTGTTGTTAACTTTGCCAAATTTGCTTGCAGGTCCCGAATTTGAGTGTTAATTGTCAACAACTTGCTCGTCCGTGAATCTGCTAATAATTGGGGAGCTCGTTTATTAAAGGCCGTGATTGCTGGTCGCACTTGTTTTTCATACTTGTTTTTAATTGTTTCAAATTGCTTTTTAGCATCCCCGATTAGTTGCAATTCTTCAACATTTTTGATCTGCTGGTCAACTTTTTGATCTGCTAGCTTTTTCTCGCTTTCCATTAAGTCGTTGATCTGTTTAACAGCTCGTCGTTGATAAAAATATACGCAAGCTAATATTGCTACAACAATAATTAAAATACCAATCAATACTTGAAAAACCACTTTTTCCACCTACTACTTTTTATTGTTTATTGCTCTTGCACAATAATTATCCGTATAATCCTATTCAAAATTATAGCATACCACAATGAACCTGCTTTAAAAGATATGAAAAAACATCGACGTTTAATAAACTTTTATATTGTTCATCATTCTGCTAAAAAAGTTACGAGGTTTCTAAAGAAAAGATTGACTTATTATTACGAACCGTTGTACACTAGATTTTGTGTAAAATAATGCAGCAGTGAGGAGCAAGCTCGTCAACAGACTGGTGCCAAACGGTGTTTTTAGTAACCCGGCTGCTAGGGTGAAAGATTCAAATCAGCCTGCACGAATGCCAAGCTCACAATCGGATTATTTTACTCCAACTAAAATTATTGGAGGAATTTATTTATGTCTCGTTACACTGGTCCAAGTTGGCGTGTTTCACGTCGTCTTGGCGTTTCACTTTCAGGTACTGGTAAAGAATTAGCACGTCGGGCTTACGCTCCTGGTGACCACGGTCGTGATCGTCGCGGTAAGCTTTCGGAATATGGTACACAATTACGTGAAAAGCAAAAGCTACGTTTTATGTACGGTATGACTGAACGTCAATTCTCAAACCTTTTCGTTCGCGCCGGCAAGATTAAGGAAGGTACTCACGGTGCCAACTTTATGGCATTGCTTGAACGTCGTCTTGATAACATGGTTTACCGTCTTGGTTTAGCCACTACTCGTCGTCAAGCTCGTCAATTAGTTAACCACGGTCACATCACTGTTGATGGTAAGCGTGTTGACATTCCATCATACGAAGTTAAGGTTGGTCAAATCATCGCCGTTCGTGATAAGTCTAAGAACTTAGACATCATCAAGAACGCTGTGGAAGCTGTTGTATCTCGTCCTTCATACGTTGACTTTGATGCCGACAAACTTGAAGGTAAGCTTAACCGCATTCCAGCACGTGAAGATATGAACGCTGATATTGATGAAGCTCTTATCGTTGAATTCTACAACAAGTAATCTGATAATTACTATCGTTGTTGTTATATCAACATTTTAATGTTAGTTGGTACTGCATAGTGTCCCAACTACTAAAAAAAGCATTTCTAGATTAATTTCTGGAAATGCTTTTTTATTTTAATTCACTTAGTTACATCTCACTTTTTAACTTTCTCAGCATTAAAATTATCTTTATCATCATTTGATACAATATGAAATTCACCACGAGCAATTGGCGGTACACTTTTAACAATATCTTCTGCCTTGAAATGCTTCGGTATATCTGATTCATCCACATATTGACCTTTATGGTGATTGAAAATTACATATAAAATAAAGGGTAGAACTAATACAAACAAATAACTGATAATTAAAATAGCTAAGTATGCGTGATGTGATGATTCAGGAAGATTCGAAGGTGGGACAAATGAGATGAAGAAGGCAAAAATAGAAACCAATAGCCCACATAAGGCAACAATTGCCTTACAAATTGTTCCTCCAGGAATCTCATACTTCCGTTTTAATTGTTTCTTTTTAAAAATTAAATCAATATAACCAGCAAAGAATAGTAAGTAAGCACTTAAATAAATAACAACGGTTAAAGACATAGCAACGAAGAATGAGACATTACTACTGCCCCCACCAAAGGTTAAAACACCATCCCAAATTGAAACTACAATTCCTTGGGTAATAATTAGGGGAACCGGAACTTTATGCTTATTTGTTTTCCGGAAGTATTTCGGAATAATTCCTCGTTGAGCAGCAGCGAACATTCCACGCGACGGACCAACAACCCACGAACTAATTTCTGCCATTACACCAAGAGATAAAGCTAAGGCGATAATTTTAACAAGTAAAGCCAGGTGTGGATCTTGGTAATAAATTAAATACTTAAAAGCTTGTACAACCCCAGCACTTAATGATAGTTCTTTTTGCGGAACAACTGCTGCTACCGCAAATCCACCAAAAGTATCTAGGCAAATAGCAAGAATAACTAATATAAACATTGCCAAGGGATAATTTCGCTTAGGATTTTTAAGCTCATTGATGTGGGTAGCTGAAGCCTCAACTCCCATATAAGCTAGAATGAAAGAAACGAATACTACCATTGTATTTAATCTAGCAAAATCAGGAATAAATGCTTTTGGAGTAAACTTTACTTGTAATGGGCCGCCTTTAACCACATACCAAATAGCAAGTGCAATTAAACAAATAGACGGGAGTAAAATGCCTAAACTAAAGCCCCATTTTGCAATTCGAGCCGTATATTTGGTACCACCAAATTGCGAAAAAACTAATAGCCAAAAAATAATTAAAACTCCAAAAAACTTAACTGTTGGATTAGCATCTAGGGCTGGCCAATTAATAACATATGAAAATGCACCTAAGATAAAGTAGATCATGGTAATGAAACCAACTGTAATTTCAAACCATTGGAAAAAGATTCCAGCAAAGCCAAACCGTTCACCAAGTGTATGAGAAATCCAACTAAAAATTCCTCCACCATTTTTATTCCATCCTTGAACAGTTGCCATTTCCGCGGCACATAAAGCAACTGGTAAAAACCAAAAAATCCCGGCAAGAATTAAATAAAATACTAAATTAAGCTTAGAAGTTGCAAAAGTTGGATACTCATAGACCGCAAGAACCATTGATGCAGTTAGTGAGAAAAAGCCAAATAACGTCAAATTACGTTTTCCTTTATCAACCATCAGCTCACGCGCTTCCTTTCATAAAAAATTCATTTCTTCTCCTCTAGCTATTTCTACCATCAATTAATTTATTTATCAAGCAAATAAGCTTGAATAAGCTTTTGTGTCCAAAAAATAGACTTATTGCTTGTCGTTTTATATTTATAACAGTATCCTAGCATTTAGGAGGTGATTACTTTGGATCTTAAACAAGTAGTTGATAATAATTTGGCTAAAACTAATTTGGGAAAAGTAGCAAACTATATCCCTGCATTAGGTAAAGTTGATCCTAAGCAACTCGGAATTGCGGTTTATGATTTGAATAAAGATGACATAACGAATGCTGGAAATGCTGATGTTCGCTTTGCAATTGAGAGCATTTCCAAAGTAATTGTTTTTTTATATGCCGCTAAACAACTTGGACTAAGCAATGTAACGAAACATGTTGGTGCTCGCCAAACAGGATTCCCTTTTAATTCAATTCTGAATATGGAAATTGAAAAAGCACATTATCCTCTCAACCCATTTATCAACGCGGGTGCAATAGAGGTAACATCTTTAATTCAACCATATAATGGCAAAAGTCCTTTCGATCAAATAATTCAATTTGCCCGTGAAATTTGTCATGATCCGCAAATTTCACTTAATTCAGAAATATTTGAGTCAGAAGATCGAACTGGGGATACGGATCGATCATTAGCTTATTACTTAAAGGCCAATAAGATGATACATGCAGACGTAACAACAAGTTTAACAACATACTTTAAACAGTGTTCAATGATGGTCACCGCTATTAGCCTAGCTAATCTAGGCGCAGTCTTAGCAAACAATGGTATTAAGCCTTGGGACAATAAGCGATTAGTTCCTACTGAAGTAGCAACCTATACTAAATCCCTTATGACAACTACCGGGTTATATAACGAATCTGGTACATATTCATCAATTATAGGTGTACCTACTAAGAGTGGTGTTGGCGGTGGCTTAATGTCCGCAGCGCCTAATCGTTTCGGGATTGGTATTTTTAGTCCACCATTAGATAATGCTGGTAACAGTGTTGCAGGATTAGCTGCCCTTGAAGAAATTAGTAATGAACTTAAGATTGATATATTTCAGTACTAATAATTAAGGTTCAACTCATACTAAATTCTTAACAAATGATTTTCTTACTTAAGAATCAGTTTTTATCATTCGAGATATCATGAATGAGTCATAATATAGTTACAAATCCCCTTGATAATTGTAATGAATTATTGAGGGGATTTATGTTTATGAGATCATAATATAGAATTTTAATATGTATGATTAAAACAAAAACTTAAAAATAATTAGCAATTAATATAATTTTGCAATTTTTACAGTAAAAAGTAGCACACCAGCCGCAGTTAAATAAATAAAATAATATCATAATAATTGAAAACTGAGCATCAAGTGCTATTATTTAAATATAAATAATGATTATTATTTATATTGTGGATAATGAATTAATCAGTACTGAAAATTTGTTATATCTCTTTTGAAAGGAGTAAGAAATGGCTAATACTCAACAAACTAAGAGAAATTTAACGCTTTTCGGTTTCTTTTCTCTGACGGCCTCAATGGTTCTCACAGTTTATGAATATCCAACATTTGCCACCTCAAAGCTCCACTTAATATTCTTCCTTATTCTTGGAGGTTTATTCTGGTTCATTCCAGTCGCCTTATGTGCCGCTGAAATGGCTACCGTTAATGGCTGGAACAATAATGGTGGTGGTATCTTCAGCTGGGTTTCTCATACTCTTGGAAGAAGATGGGGATTTGCTGCTATCTTCTTTCAGTGGTTCCAAATTACCGTGGGCTTCGTTACCATGATTTACTTCATTTTAGGAGCATTTTCATACGTTCTGAATTGGGCCGCCCTTGACGAAAAACCCGCTATTAAATTTTGGGGTGTTTTAATTGTTTTCTGGTTTTTAACATTTTCACAATTCTGGGGAACTAAATATACCGCTTATATTGCTAAAACTGGATTTGTTATCGGAATCCTAATCCCATCAGTAACCCTCTTTTGCTTAGCAATTGCATACGTAGTTACTGGCGGGAAATTACAAGTCCAATTTTCAGCACATGCTTTTATCCCCGATTTTGCTAAGCTAAACACCTTAGTTGTCTTTGTTTCGTTTATTCTAGCTTATATGGGGGTTGAAGCCTCAGCCTCGCACATTAATGAGCTTAAAAATCCTAAGCGAAATTATCCTTTAGCAATGTTCATCTTAGTAATCTTGGCAATTTTCCTTGATACTTTTGGTGGCTTTGCCGTTGCTGCTGTCGTTCCACAAAAAGAACTATCATTAAGTGCCGGTGTTGTTCAGGCATTTAAGTATCTGTTGCTTTATTTTAACTCCCATCTTAATTGGTTGGTTAAAATAATCGCCTTAATGATTGCGTGTGGGGTAATGGCAGAAATTAGTTCATGGGTTATCGGTCCTTCGCGGGGAATGTTCGCTACTGCCCAGCAAGGAATTCTTCCCAAAGTATTTCAAAAAACAAATAAGCACAAAGTTCCAACCGTCTTAATTCTCACACAGGGAATCGTGGTTACGATCTGGGATGCAGTCTTAACTTTCGGTGGCGGAAGTAACAATGTTTCTTTTTTTGCAGCGATTTCTTTAACTGTTGTAATTTATCTAGTAGGATACTTACTATTTTTCATCGGGTACTTAGTCCTTGTCTTCAAAAAGAAAGACTTAAAACGTACCTATGAAATTCCTGGAGGAACCGTTGTTAAATCAATTGTTGCTATTTGTGGGTTGATAGTTTCTATTTTTGCACTATTAATCTCTTTTGTTCCGCCAAGCAGTTTACCCACAAGTTCACACCATGCTTACCTTTATGTATTAATAATTAGTTTTGTAATTACGGTCTTATTACCGTTCCTAATCTATGAATTTTATTTAAAGCACGAGCATCATTCGATTAGTACCCCTAAGCATATGCTTGCTAAGGATATTAACCCAACCACCCCACCAATTGCTCGGGGAGAACATCATATCATTGCAAATTCAGACGAAAAAAAACATTCAGCAAATTAACCTAGGAGGTTTTATCTATGGCAGGATTATACGGAAAAAATGACCAAGAAAAACGCGATGTGTTAGACCCTATTTTCGGTTCATACACTTCTGATCATGCACTATCAAAATATGAATTAAATAAGGAACCTGTTCCTCCAGAAATTGCTTATCGAATTGTCAAAGATCAATTACTTGATGAAGGAAATGCCCGTGAAAATTTGGCTACTTTTTGTCAAACTTATATGGAACCAAAAGCAACTCAAATTATGGCAGAAACAATGCAAAAAAATGCTATTGACAAATCAGAATATCCACGAACTGCTGAACTTGAAAACCGTTGTGTAAATATTATTGCTAAATTATGGCACGGTCAAAAAGATGAAGACTACATGGGAACTTCAACAGTGGGATCTTCTGAAGGTTGTATGCTTGGTGGTTTAGCAATGAAGTTTGCTTGGCGAGAACGAGCAAAAAAATTAGGGCTTGATATTAATGCCCGAAAGCCAAACTTAGTAATATCTTCTGGATATCAAATTTGTTGGGAAAAATTTGCAACATATTTTGATGTTGAGCTACGGACAGTTCCAATGGATGAAGAGCACCAATCGCTTAATATGAATACAGTTATGGATTATGTCGATGAATATACTATCGGTATCGTAGGGATTATGGGAATTACTTACACCGGTCGTTATGACGATATTGCAAAATTAAATGATCTAGTTGAAGAATACAACAAGACAACAGATTACAAAGTCTATATTCACGTTGACGCTGCTTCTGGTGGATTCTATGCTCCATTTATGGAACCTGACATTAAATGGGACTTCCAACTAAAGAATGTTGTTTCCATTAACGCTTCTGGCCACAAGTATGGTTTAGTTTATCCTGGTATTGGTTGGGTATTATGGCGTGATAAAAAATTCCTACCTGACAAACTGATTTTTAAGGTTAGTTACTTAGGAGGAGAATTACCAACAATGGCAATTAATTTCTCACGTAGTGCCTCACAAATAATTGGGCAATACTACAATTTTGTTCGTTTTGGCTTTGAAGGATATAAAAAGATTCAAAAACGTACTCATGACGTTGCAGTTTATCTAGCAACAGAAATTCAAAAAATGGGTATGTTTGAAATGGTCAATGATGGCTCTCAAATTCCAATTGTTTGTTACAAGTTAAAAGACTTAACTGCGCAAGACTGGTCTCTATATGATCTAGCTGATAGATTACGGATGCAAGGATGGCAAGTTCCTGCTTATCCACTTCCAAAGAATTTAGATACAATTGAAGTACAACGAATAGTATGTCGTGCTGATTTTGGAATGAGTAGAGCTCACGAATTTATTGATGACATGAAACGTGATATCAAAGCGTTAAATAATTCAACACTAGTAGGACATAAAACAACTGAGCTTAAAAAGTATGGTTTCACTCATTAAGCCTTAAACAATTAATAAAAAGGTCTAAACAAGTAAAAACTTGCTTAGACCTTTTTCATTTTGGCAAAACATTCAAAATATACAGCAACGCAATAAAAACAAAAAACATGCTCCACATTACAACATTTACTTCTTTGCGACGTCCTGCAGCAACCATTAAGATTGGATACGTAAGAAAACCAAATGCAATCCCATAAGAAATGTTATAAGTTAGCGGAATTCCAATAGCAACCAAGAATGATGGCAGTGCAATTTCAAATTTATCCCATTCAATATCTTTCAAGGCGGAGACCATCAATACCCCAACTACAATTAAAGCGGCGGCAGTCACTTGAGTAGTAACAACTTCGAGTAAAGGAGAAAAAGCCATACTTAAAATAAAAAGCGTTCCTGTTACAATCGCAGTCAGACCGGTTTTTCCACCTACCGCAATACCAGCTGAGGATTCAACATAGGCAGAAGTTGGAGTCGTTCCCATTACCGCCCCTCCTAACATCGAAAGCGAATCGGCCATTAAAGCCCGACCAATCCGGGGCATTTTATTATCTTTCATTAATCCTGCTTCTTGGGCTAACCCAACTAAGGTTCCAGCAGTGTCAAAGAAAGCTACCAATAAGAAGATTAAGACAATAGCCCACATCTTTGGATCAGTCATTGTTGGCAAGAACTTAATTCCCACCCCAAAAGTTGGTTCTAAGCTAGGAGCCATTGAAATTAGATGATCCGGCATCTTAACCAATCCCGTTAACAGACCAAGAAGCGTTGTTGCAACTAAGCCAATAAAAATTGCTCCTGGAACCTTTTTGACCATTAAAATTGCAATCAAGAAAATCCCAAAGATTGTAATCCAGGTTGTAGGAACTGTTAGCGATCCTAATTCAACTAGTGATGATTTACTTGAAACAATGATTCCACCACCCTGCAAACCAACAAAAGAGATAAATATTCCTATCCCCGCAGCCATTGCGTATTTCAAATCTTTAGGAATAGCATTAATTACAATCTCTCGCACTTTAAGGAAAGACAAGATCGTAAACAAGACAGAGGCAACAAAAACACCAGCCATTGCCTTTTGCCATGGAATTCCCATTGCTAATACAACCGAATAAGTGAAGAAGGCATTATCACCTAATCCCGGAGCAATCGCAATTGGATAATTAGCCAAAATTCCCATCAAAAAACATCCAATAATTGCTGATAAAGCAGTTGCAGTAAAAACTGCTCCTTTATCCATTCCGGCTACTCCTAGTACGCTCGGATTAACAAAAAGAATATAGGCCATTGAAACAAAAGTCGTCAATCCAGCTAAACATTCTTGTTTAATGTTCGTATTATTCTCTGACAAATGAAAAGTTCGGTCGAAAAAGTCGATTGTTCGTGTTTCTTCCAAAATACACACCCCAAATGAATATGATAGTGTGATCATTGCATATAATTATCAGTTTTTCAATACTAATATTCGTTTTTATCGCAAAAAGCTCTAAAAACAACCTATAATCTAATGCAAATATCCGTAAAAACGAACAATGCAAAAAAACCAGTATATCTTCAAAGATGTAAAAGAGACCGAAAAATTCAATTTTCCGATCTCTTTTCTTTTATCAGCATAAACCATAGTTAATACTTAATAACTTTTGTCCGTGGATTATGAGGCTTTTCCACTTTTGAGATTACGCCCTTAGCTACTAATTCTTCAATTTGTTCAGGATCATAACCAAGCGAAGATAGAATCTCTTTATTATTTTCACCAAGATCTGGGGCTCGCTTATAGGTTGGTTTATAGTTTGACATCGTAAACGGCATCCCTACCGTCTTAAATTCGCCGCGATTTCCTCCCTGATTAATCTTAACCAGGGTACCGTCTTTATTTAAGTCTGGATCATTTTCAAGCTCGTGCCAATCTAAAACTGGGCCGACTGGTATGCCAGCTTCTCCAAGTTTTTTAGTTAACTCATACTTATCGTAATTCTTGGTATACGATTCAATCAAAGGGTAAATTTCTTGCTTATGGAGCTGGCGATGCTCCCAATCCTTAAAGCGTTCATCAGTAGCCCATTCGGGATGGCCCATCGTATTAGCAATTGTTTCCCAGCTTTTGTTTTTATTTTGGATAACAATATAAACATAGGCATTAGGATCCGTTTCCCAACCTTTTGCCTTATAAGTCCAGCCAATCACTTGCCCGCCTTCACTATTTTCGGACCTCGGAATTGCTTTTCCCCATTTATAGTTAGGATAGACTGCATAGAATGGCAATGCTCCGAGATTGTCTAACATCAATTGATCCCGCAATTTAATCCGACAAAGGTTAATAACTGCATCCTGCATTGATTGATAAACATAGCTTCCTTTACCAGTGTGCTCTCGCTGTAGCAAAGCAGCTAAAATTGCAATCGTTAAATGCATTCCAGAGTTAGAATCTCCTAATGCGGCCGCTGACTGCGTTGGGATATTTGCATCCCCTTCATTCCATCCCGTTGCCGAAGCTGCACCACCAGCAGATTGCGCAACCGGTTCAAAGGCTTTTACATTGGCAAAACGTGATCCCTTATTAAACCCTTTTAACGAGGCCATAATTAAACGCGGATTTAATTCGTGTACTTTTTCCCAGCCAAAACCTGCCCTAGTCGCCGCACCAGGCCTGATATTCTCCACAAAAACATCAGCCTTCTTGAGTAAGTCATACATTATTTTTTGACCTTCTGGGGTTTTAATATCAAGAGTTAATGATTTTTTATTTGCGTTTAATTGTAAATAATAAAGACTCCATGAATCTTTAATATCAAGCAGTTCATTACGAGTTGGGTCTCCGGTATTAGTCCGTTCAATTTTAATCACATCCGCTCCTAGCCATGCTAAAAGCTGAGTACAGGAAGGCCCCGATTGAACCTGTGTCCAGTCAACAACTTTAATTCCTTTTAATGGTGCATTTTCACTTTGTTCAGTCATTATGATGGCTCCTCTCATTTTCTTCAAGTGGTTGTAAATTAAGCTTTGGATTTAGATTTCCAATATGCCCAGATTCTTTTCCCATCGATGGTGCAATTTGAACATTAATAATATTTGGTCGTCCCGAGTCAACAGCTCTTGCAAAAACATTTTTCATCTCATCGTAATTACTTACAAAATAATTATCACCACCAAAGGCCTTAGCCATTAAATCATACCTGGCAGTTGGATCAAGAGTAGTTGGCCCAATTTGATCGGGAACAACTTGGCCGATTCCGTTATATATTCCGCCATTATTGATAATAACGACCGTAATTGGCAACTTATATCGACAAATCGTTTCAATCTCCATCCCATCAAAACCAAATGCACTATCACCATCAAGCGCAACAACGTGTTTCCCTGTTTCAACTGCCGCCGCAATTGCATAACCAAGGCCAATACCCATGACGCCCCAAGTTCCCGTGTCGAGTCGATGACGGGGGAGTTGCATTCCAATCATATCTCGTCCAATGTCAAGCGTATTAGCTCCCTCACTGACTAGATAGGTATCTGGATGTTGTTGGAAGTATTCAGCAATAGGCGCAATTGCTCCATAATAGCCAAATTTTTGTGCTACTTTACCATTAGCAATTCGTTGCGCGAATTTTTTGTCATTTTTCTCAGTATCTTGCGCAATTTGCTCTAACCATTCTTCGGGCGCTTGATATCCAGTTGCCAATAGCGCTGGAACCAATTTATCTAAAATCGACTTAAGGTCTCCTTGGAGCGGGGCACTAATTGGCTGTGAGGAATCAAACTGCGTGGCATCGATGTCTAGCTGAATAAATTTTGCTTGCGGGTTAAATTGTGGTGCATCCCCATATGAAAGCATCCAGTTTAAGCGCGCACCAATTACAGTTACTACGTCAGCATTTCGTAGTGAAAGAGAACGAGCCGCTGCAGCAGAATGAGGACTATCATCTGGGATTAGCCCTTTTGCCATCGACATTGGCAAAAATGGAATATTCGTTTCAGCTACTAATTGTTGCACTTGTTTTTCGGTTCGATCATAGGCAGCCCCTTTTCCTAAAATAATAAGGGGCTTTTTTGCATTTTTGATTAAATCAACCGCTCGTGATATTGCTTCATTATTAGGCACCTGCTTAGGGGCAGGATCAACTAACTTATAAACACCTAAATTAGATTGATCAGCAGCAGCATCTTCTTGAACAATTGTGTCAGCTGGAATATCAAGATAAACACCACCAGGGCGACCGGAAACTGCTGTCCGAATGGCTCTTGCAACAACTAATCCCATATCTTCTGCTCGATCAACCCGATAAGCTTTTTTGCAGAAGGGTTTCGCCGCATTATATTGGTCGAGCCCTTCATAATCGCCCTGTGATAAGTCAATAATATGGCGTTCAGACGAACCTGAAATCATAATTAATGGAAAACAATTCTTAGTAGCTTGAGCCAAAGCTGTTAATCCATTCAAAAAACCGGGTGCTGAAACAGTTAATGCAACGCCAGGTTTTTGCGTTAAGTAACCAGTTGCTGCGGCGGCATTAACTGCTGAATCTTCACGGCGAAAACCATAATATTTCATTCCGCGTAATTCAGCGAGCCGCGCTAAATCGGTTACCGGGATTCCAACTATTCCATACATCCGGTTAATATTATTCTCTTGCAAGGTCTTGATTAATAAATTGGCACCTGTCTTATTTAAAGAATCGCCTACCATAATTTGACTCCCTTCTATCATTAAAAATTTAATAGAATCAGTGCACTGTTGATAGTTTTGTATACAATTCTTTTATAAGACAATTCAAAAAGATTGGCAAATAATATGATTACTTTTACTTCACTAGTTCGAAAACTAATTTTTCATCAGTAGACAGATCTTCCCGAAAATGGTAACCGCCGACATTAAACTGTTTGACCCCTTCAATTGTTTGAATTTGATTTTCTGCTAAATATCGCACCATGTTCCCACGCGCCATTTTAGCTAATGTTGCTTTTTGTTTTATTCTCCCATCTATTTCTTCGCCAAAAATACATTTGATAAATCGATCTTGAGTTTGTAGATAAGGAGTAACCGCCTTTTCGTATTCGACCGAGGCTAAACTAATTACTAAATCATTATTCTTATAGAGTTCATGATAAAGTTTTTCTCCCCAAAAGTCATAAAGGTTTTTATATCCATTCACTGGCGCCATGTCACCCATCCCTAAGCGATAAGGTATTATTCCATCAAACGGCCATAAAATACCATAAAATCCTGATAATATCCGTAAATTGTCTTGAACATATTGCAGCCCATTATTTGAAAAAACGCTTGGCGCCATATATTGATATTGCAGCCCAGTAAAGGCAATAATTGCTGGCGTCAGCTTTCGTTGAAGATCCATTTGTTGGAGCCATTGATAATTTTTCATCGCTAAACGCGAGCTGCAATTCCCCCATACTTTGTGTAACTCATCATAAGATAAACTCCTCATCCAACTTAAAATATCTTTTGTTTGCTGAATAAATTTCGGCAAATCTTTGTAAAGTAAGGAATCGGTATCAACTTGCATTGTTCGTGCAGGAGAAATGATTATTTTCACATATCTCATCCTTTCAAAATTTTTTTGTAAGCTTTTTCAGTTAATTGGTCTAATTAGATTTACGTTTCCTACATCCGCTTAATGATTACGCTTTCAGTAAATCGTTTCAATAATTTTGGTATAGGATAAATCCCGTCATTTCAACTTATGAAGCGCTTGACAAGTTTTTTTGATGGTTGTAAATTAATTCATCGTAGAGAGAAAGTGAATAACTTCACCAAATGATTGGTCAAGTTGGAAGGGAGAATACAATGGAACAAGAAAAAGTTCCAGTACAAGGTCAAGTTGCCGAGCGAACAATTTCATTAACTGCTAGTTGGGCATTCTTTGCACTATCAATTGTTATTAACTCAATGGGGAACGTTCTAACACTTGTTACAAGTTCACACGTTCATCCACAATTTCTTGGCTCCGCTTATTGGACAGCCGCAGAAAACAACCTAGGGATTGCCGTTTTAGGGAATAATTCCATGACCCTTTTCTGGGCTTTCATGGTCTTAGGGATGTTAACTTCTGTCCTAAACGCAATTTTGATGCATAAGTGGGACTGGCGACGAATTGGTGGTAATTTTATTTTCATGTTGCCATTTTCTATTTTTATCCAGTGGTTCTCTGACATTTTTAACCGAATTATGCCGGACGCCACTACTTTACCGATGATTATCCTATATGTTTTCATTAACTTCTTAGGAGTTGCTTTCATTGGAACCGCCATTTCAATTTATCAGCGTGTCAACCTCGTGTTACACCCCGCTGATGACCTTTTCCAAATAATTCGTTTCCGTTATTGCCATGGTAACGCAACGATTGCGATGTGGTTATCATACATTCCACCAACAATTATGGCAATTATTGCTGCCTTCATGCAAGGTGGTGTTTACAACTTTGGATTAGGAACATTATTTGCCCTTGCCTTCCAAGGTGCAATTACTGGTTGGGCAGACCGTTATATCTTCCCTAAATTAAAGCACCAGGCACTTGATATTGGTAATTAAAATTTATACAGGAGTGATTTATTATGGCATTTAACAAGAGTTTAGCAGGTTACTTTAACGATGTACAACACATTGGGATTCCAACCGATGATATGGCAAAAACAATTGCTTTTTGGGAAAAGCTTGGTTTCAAGAAGCTTGGTGAATTTGATACTGATGATCAAGGAAATGAAGTTGTTTTCATGCAGTATGGCCACCTCACTTTAGAAATCTGGACTGGTGACGGTGCCGTTCACGAAACGGGTGCTATTAACCATATTTCTCTTAATACTAGCGATGCTGATGCGGCTTTCAAGGCTGCTAAGGCTGAAGGTTTCAAACTAAAGGACAATGAAGTTCAACACCTTGACTTCTGGGATAAAGGAATTAAGTTCTTCAACATTGAAGGTCCTAACAGTGAAACAATCGAATTCTGTGAAATTGTAAAATAAAACACCAAAGAGGAGTGGAAAATAACCTCCTCGACAAGGCGGTTGGCTAAGCTAGGACGATGATTAGCACGGCACGGGCTGATTATCGTTCGTACTTAGACTCGAGCCTTGTGGTTATTTTCCACGTTATCTTTCTATTGTTCATAAAAGCAGTTGAGGCTGAGAGAAAACAAAAATTTTCTCCCAGCCTCGCCTTTTTATAAGCTTTTTAATTAGAGCTATGATTTTTTACCATACTGATGTGGACGATAGCCGTTATAAAATTGAAAAATGGCAAGAACAATGTTAGCCCAATTCATCAAGCGAAACCAAGGAGCAATTCCGCCCCCGCCATTGCTGGCAGCATAAAACGTCCAAAAGCCAATTACTACTGCCACTACATTTATCCAGGCAAACGTTCTTGACATCATCCGATTATTAAGGCGTGCAATTGTCCAGACTAGATTGACAATAAACCAAAATGCTAAAACCCAAAATACTGCACTAAACATAAAAATCACTTCCCTTATATGTTAGCCTACTTTTGTTTCTTCATAGTCATGATATAACAAAAATTATAATATTATCAAGGAATATAGTTTTTGGCATTTCGTGTTACAATTGCATGATAAGGAGGCGTTCAATATGTCTGAACAAGAAAAAAGTGCTGCTCAACAGCGAATTGACAATGCTGTTTACGGTACACCAAAAATCAAGCCCGATGAACAGCGAAAATACCTCGGAACATTCCGTGAACGCGTCTGTCTAACAATTAGTGTTCAAGAACTACAGGAACAAGATTGGACAAAGGCATTAACTGCCGAGTTAGATCGTGGAATTGGCAACCTAGTTTTTATCAACGGTAATCTCCCTCACGACAAAATTCATCCATACATTCAAACTGCTGCTAAAGATAATGCTCAGTTTACGTTAAAAACCGATCCCGAATATAAAACTGATCCAGATTCATTAGCAGTTGTCGTAGCAGCAAAAACAGCTGTTTACCAATCACCAGTCGACGTCAAAAAACGATATCCTAATCTGGTAAATTCAAATAATCATACGGCTGAAAAAACAAATGCTCAACATCAAAGCTTTTTCCACCACCTCTTCCATAGAAAGGACCGTGGCTAATATATGCAACAACCACTTGCTTATCGAATGCGACCACGAACGTTAGATGAAGTGGTCGGTCAACAGCACCTTGTGGGACCAGGTAAAATCATCTCACGCATGGTTAAAGCAAAAATGCTTTCTTCAATGATTCTGTACGGTCCTCCTGGCACTGGTAAGACTAGTATTGCCAGTGCGATTGCCGGTTCAACTAAATATGCTTTTCGAAAACTAAATGCGGCAACTGATACAAAAAAGGATTTACAAATTGTCGCAGAAGAAGCTAAGATGAGCGGGACGGTAATCTTACTACTCGACGAAATTCATCGGTTAGATAAAGGAAAACAAGATTTTCTTCTTCCGCACCTCGAAAATGGACGAATCATCCTCATCGGAGCGACAACAGAAAATCCATATATCAGCATTAATCCCGCAATCCGTAGCCGAACCCAAATTTTTCCGGTTCACCCGCTTTCGACTGATGAGATGAAGATTGCTATCCAGCATGCATTGGTTGATAAGGAACGCGGCTTAGGTAATTTACCATTAGTCCTTGAAGAAAATGCTGAGGACCAACTAGTAGCAGCGACCAATGGTGATCTTCGAAGTGCCTTAAATGGATTAGAACTTGCTGCCAAATCAACTGATCCAAGTGAAGATGGGAAAATACATCTTACGCTACCAATTATCGAAGAAAGCGTCCAAAAGAAGGCGTTATCCGCTGATAAAGATGGCGATGCTCATTATGATGTCATCTCAGCCTTTCAAAAGTCTATTCGCGGGTCAGATACTGATGCAGCCCTCCACTATCTTGCACGTTTAATTGAAGCCGGTGACCTGCCTATTATTGCACGACGTTTAATGGTCACAGCCTACGAAGATATCGGGCTCGCCAATATGCCTGCTGTACAACGAGCTGTTACGGCAGTTCAAACGGCAGAACGAGTTGGCTTTCCGGAGGCACGAATTCCCTTAGCAGATGCTGTCATCGAATTATGCCTGTCACCAAAATCCAATTCGGGAATTAATGCAATTGACGAAGCTCTTGCTCAGGTTAGCCAAGGTGGCTTTGGTGACGTTCCAGCTCACCTTAAAGATGCCCATTATAAGGGAGCTGCTAAGTTAGGTCATGGGATAGATTATGATTACCCCCATGACTATCCCCAAGATTGGGTAGCTCAACAATACTTACCTGACCGAATCAAAGATGCTCAATATTACCAGCCAAAAAATAATGGTCGTTTTGAAGCCAGTTTAGGCCGGCAATATTGGCAATTACGGAAGGCCCAGCAACATACTTTACGAGGTAAACATCACCCGAGCAAATAATTGCACCAACCACTTAAAAATGCTATTATAAAAGTGAAAATTCTGTAGTGTACGCGTTGTCTAAACGCAGGTTTGCCTTACAGTCTTATTACTTTGGGACTAGTGCATTGCTTTTTGGACAACATGCCTTTACACTTGGTAGTTGAATATTAGGCAGCCGTGTCCCACCTGTCTTAAACACAGGTCAACACTGAATGACAATTAACGGCACCAACGGAGTTTTCGTACATATTTAGTGAGGGTGAGAAAGATTTTTGCTTTTTCTCACCCTCATTTTAATTTCATTATAGATAGGATAGATTTTTATGTTGTTACCACTTCTAATGACCCTGTTTGGTTTGATTGCTCTTTTTGAAGGAATCTTTCTCTTAACTCACATCCATAAGCCATTTCTTGTTTTTGACCCTACTAAAAGCAAATATCTAGCTCCACAATTAAAAAATTGGGGAATTGTGATGACCATCGTCGGTATTCTAAGCATCATTTCTGGATGGACAAACAACACTGGATTCCTAGTTATTATGGTAATCATCGGCTGTGTCAGCGAAACATTAATGGCTTTCGCAATTACTGCTGATTTTCGCATAAATCATCGCAAGTAATGTTTCGTAGGCGCTTTACGCTCAATAGTGAAAAAGTGTATAATAAGTATATAATATAAAGATTTCAGGAGGGCACTACAATTATGGCACAAGAATACAAACACATTTTAGTTCCTGTTGACGGTTCTAAAGAAGCCGAATTAGCTTTTAAGAAAGCTGTTGCTGTAGCAAAACGTAATGGTGCAGACACTGAATTACGTTTACTTCACGTTGTTGACACACGTGCATTCCAGAACATTTCTAGTTTCGATACTTCAATGGTTGAACAAGTTACAGAAACTGCAAAGAAGACTTTAGACAAGTACATCGACTATGCTAAAGAGCACGGTGTTGAAAATGCTAGTTACTCCATTGAATATGGTGCTCCAAAGACAATTATTGCTCGGGATATGCCAAAGGAAATGGGTGCTGACCTCATCATGATTGGTGCTACTGGGCTAAACGCTGTTGAACGAATTTTGATCGGTTCCGTTACCGAATTTGTTACCCGAACAGCAATTTGCGATGTTCTAGTAGTACGGACCGATTTGGATAACAAGCCAATCGAAAATCCAAAGAAGCGTCGGTTCTAAATATCAAGATAAAATCAATCAAATGCTTCATAAGCGTTAGCAGGTTGCTAATTATATGGAGCATTTTTTATTATTCAAAACTACTTTTATTAAGATAGGAGCGCAAAGCATTGGAAGTGAAATATGAAACAGTAAAGCAAACTTTACGAAACGAAATTATTGATGGAAAATATAAAATCAATGAAAAACTGCCAACTGAAAGTGCCTTAATGAAGCGTTTTAATGTGTCACGTTATACAATTCGTCGCGCTGTTGGCGACCTTGAAAACGAGCACTATATTTACCGTATTCAAGGTGGTGGGATGTTTGTTCAAGACTGGCAACGTGATTGGACAAAAAGTGAAAAGAATAAAATCATTGGGGTAATCAGCACTCATATGGCTGACTATATCTTTCCTCCAATCATTTCCGGAATTGATAGTATAGTAACAGAACAAGGTTACTCAATGATCGTTGGGAATACGCTTAATGACCATAAACGCGAACGCCAAACAATCTTAAATATGTTGGATCTTCAAATTGCTGGATTAATTATTGAGCCGACGGAAAGCGCCATGCCTAATCCTAACTTAGACCTTTATCGTCAAGTCCAGAAATATAAAATTCCAACAATCCTATTTCACTCCACTTATCCTGGCTTTGATTTTCCTTCTTTACTGACAAAAGATCGGGAAGCAGAGGAGGGTTTAGTGAAATACCTCTTCAGTCTTGGACACACTAATATTTTAGGAGTATTCCAAATAGATGATCAACAAGGGGTTGACCGCATGGCTGGAATGATCAAAACATATCAAGATAATAATATCCCCACCACTAAATCAAATGTTATTATGTACCAATCGAGCGAAAATTACGAAGATATTATTAAAAAAATCGATATGATGCTTAATAGTAATAATGATATTACTGCTATTGCCTGCTATAATGACCGCCTTGCAACAAGAGTTATTAGTCATCTTCAGAAACAGGGAAAACAAGTGCCGACTGATATTTCAGTAATAGGTTTTGATAACTATGAAATGGCACAAATTATCTCCCCTAGCCTCACTACAGCTAATCACCCCAAACGTCAACTAGGTGAAGATGCTGGGAAAATGATCTTAAAAATGATTGCAGGCGAAGAAGTCACTTCAAAAGTTTATACCCCAACAATAATTAAGGGACAATCGACTGCTCCGCTTATTACAAAGGAGAATACCAATGAATAATGAAGTAAAACAATTATTACTTGCTGATGGTCAATCAATGCCTCAAGAAGGATTTGGCTTATATAAAATCACTGATCAAAGTACGATTACCTCCGCGATAAAGTATGCCTATGATGCTGGCTATCGTCTTTTTGATACCGCGCAATTATATAAAAACGAAGCAGAGGTCGGGAACGCTTTACAGGAGCTTGGCTTATCCCGTGAGGAACTTTTCATTACCACAAAAGTATCGGAACCTAATCAAGGGTTTAAGCAAACAATCACCTCTGTTAAAGACTCCCTTCAAAAGTTGAAACTCGATTATGTTAACCTTCTGCTTATTCATTGGCCAATTGAACGAGCTTTCTTTGACACCTGGGCAGCCCTTGAAGAATTAAAGAAAGAAGGTCTGACTCGTTCAATTGGTGTTAGTAACTACCAAATGATCCACCTCCAATATCTTGCTACCCAAGCACATGAGATGCCCGTCATCAATCAAATTGAACGTCACCCACGCCTCAACCAACAACCCTTGCTCCAATACGATAAGGAACATGATATTGTTACACAGGCGTGGAGTCCGCTTGGGCGTGGAACCATCCTCGATAATCCAACCCTCAATAAGATCGCTGCTAACCATCATAAGTCTGTCGCCCAGGTCGTCCTCCGCTGGCATTTGCAAAGCGGGGTCGCCTTCATTCCGAAGTCAGTTCATGAAGCGCGAATCAAGCAAAATATTAACATCTATGACTTCATATTAAGCGACGAGGAAATGACTGCTATCAATAACTTAAATAACTTTACACGCGTAGGTAAAGAACCAGCGCTAGTTTACGAATATAACCTTAAATATTAAGAATGATAAAGGGAACTAAGATAACGGCCGTCACATGACCATATCTTAGTTCCCTTTTTGCGTTAAAAATAACCCGGGAAATAATCAATTATTCTACATATGGATTCTCTTTAATGATCCGTGCTGGATTACCGGCAATAACAACATTATCACCAAACGACTTTGTCACTACACTTCCAGCACCAACAATTACATTATTACCCAAAGTTACACCTGGACAAATAATGGATCCCCCACCAATCCATACGTCATCCCCAATAGTGACATCCTTACTTTGGCCGTAAGCTCCATTGCATCGTAATCGTGGGTCAAGGGGATGATTGACAGTATAAATCTGTATGCGCAGTCCCAATAAACAATGCTTCCCAATCCGAATTGGGCTTACATCAAGCATGACACAATCATAGTTAGCGAAGAAATCATCATCTACATAAATGTTATAACCATAATCGCACTTGAATTGCGGATGAACTTCACACTTTGCGCCAACGTGTCCAAATAGTCGACGAATCACTGTATTGCTTGCAGTCGGGTTCATTTCACCAAGAGCATTAAATCGTTCAACTAATTGGCGGGCATATTGACGCTCTTTAACTAATTCAGGATCATAAACATTAAAAACTTCCCCTGCTAGCATTTTCTCTTTTTCAGTTTTCATTATTTCCATCTCCTGATAAAAAATGATTCTACTCGTCTCGAGGTTTGCCGAGTAGAACCATTTTGAGGATTTTCAATTAAAATTAACTATTCAATAAAATCAACCTTAACATCTAACATTCCGAAAAGATCTTTAATTTGTTGTGGCTTCAAACTGAAACTCAAGATTGTGTGGTGACCGCCACCAGCGTGCATCCAGCGTTCAGCACCTTCCTTTAAGCCAACAGTTGGCGTCCATAACTGCTTAGCAACTGGAAGATGAGGCGTTTCAGCTTCTGGCTTGTGACAATCAACTGAGTAACCAATAACCTTGTAACCATCGTTGAAGTATGAAAGGGTAACATCGACAGCCTTACCTTCCCGACCAGTAAATACTAACCGTGCTGGGTCATCTTTACCACCAATGTCTAATGGGTGAACTTCAACCCGTGGCTTATCTGAAGCAATTGTTGGGTCAACTTCAAGCATATGTGAACCAAGAATTGCTTGGTGACCTGGACGAAGATCTAATGTGTAGTCTTCCATAAAGGCAGTGGCAACATTATCCGCTGCAATCTTCAATAAGCGGTCCATGCCGGCAGACTTCCAATCACCTTCAGCACCAAAGCCGTAGCCATCACGCATCAATAATTGAGCAGCTAAGCCAGGCAATTCTTCAAGACCATGTAAGTCTTCAAAGTTAGTGGTAAAGCCAGTGTAGCCTTTTTCATCCATAAACTTCTTCAAACCAAGGTATTCACGAAGTTGGTAACGAACTGAGTGTTCATAGTGTTCCTTAGTATTGTCACCTTGGACCATTTCGTAACGACTTGCTAAGTCCTTGTAAGCAGCATCAATTTCATCTTCACTGATACCATTTACATATTCAACCAAGTCACTTACTGGCCAGTAGTCAACAGTCCAGCCAAGGAACATTTGGGCTTCAACCTTGTCACCTTCAGTAACGGCAACATTCCGCATTGTATCACCAAAACGAACAATCTTAATGTTAAAGCTTTCGTTGTAAGCAACCGCAACATTTTGCCAGTCAGCGATTTCTTCTTGAACTTCTTCATCACCCCAGAAGCCATAAACAATCTTGTTATGCTTTTGTAAACGAGCGTTAATGTAAGCATATTCACGGTCACCATGAGCTGATTGGTTTAAGTTCATGTAATCAAAGTCAATGGTGTCATATGGAATCTTGTTCAAGTATTGGGTTGCCAAATGAAGTAGTGGCTTTTGCAAAAGCTTAGTTCCCCGAATCCAGTTCTTTGCTGGTGAGAAGGTATGCATCCACATCATAACACCGGCAACATTGTCATTATAGTTAGCTTCCTTCATAAACTTAGTGATTCCTTCAGCAGTTGTCATAACACCCTTGAAGACAACCTTGTAAGGCAACTTACCACTTTCATTTAATTTATTAACAATATCTTCAGCATCCGCAGCAACTGATTTTAATTGTTCTTCACCGTAAAGGAATTGACTACCAGTAACAAACCAAAATTCGTAATTCTTAATATCCATGAGATTACACTCCTTTTATCCTAAAAAGTTTTTAAATGTAGCTACCAAATTAATTAAGCGTGAGCTGCATGATCTTTTGAATGCGCATTATTTTGTCCGTAATATGCATTCGCCCCATGCTTGCGGTAATAGTGTTTGTCCAATAAGTATTGTGGTAAGTGAAGATCTTGGTGCGTTAATTGCATTGCATGATAATCTTCTTCTGCCACAACTTCTAACACCTTAGCATTATAAACGGCTTTGTCAGGTGTTGGCCCCCAGGTAAATGGACCATGTTGCATTACTAATGCCGCTGGGGTTGCTTCATAGTCCAAGCCCCGTTCCTTAAATGAACGAACGATTACCTTTCCTGTATTACCTTCATAGTCTTCTTCAATTTCTTCCTTCGTCAAAGCATCAGCGGCTGGGACATCAGTATAGAAAGTATCAGCGTGCGTGGTATTCATTGCTGGAACATCCATCCGTGCAGCTGCAAATGCTACTGCCCATGGTGAATGAGTATGAACGACTCCACCAATCTTTGGGAAATGATTATAAAGGTAAGTGTGAGTAGGAGTATCACTGGATGGATTCAAGTCACCTTCGACTACCTCACCATCCAAGTTGACAACAACCATATCTTCCGGCTTCATCTCTTCATATGGAACTCCAGAAGGTTTAATAACAAACAATCCTTTTTCACGGTCAATTCCTGAAACATTGCCCCAGGTAAAGGAAACAAGGCCTAGTTTAGAAAGCCGCATATTTGCTTCATAAACTTCTTTCTTTAACTCTTCTAACATGTACTATTTACTCCCTTTCTCTTCACGTTCATTAATGTCATCACCAGCTAATGCTTCAACAGGTAAGCCTGCTTGGTAACGAGTAATAAAGCTTTCATATCCCTTTACACCAGCAGGTTCTGGTGTAAGCGTCATACTTTCTGGATTCTTAAAGACTTTTTCGTCAAGGTAATCTGCTAGGGATTCTTTTCCGTAAGTCTCAGCGTACTTAGCAAGGACTGCCATTCCCCATGGTCCACCTTCACTAGCAGTATTCATGATTGTAATTGGGATATTTAAGGCATTTGCCAAAACTTGTTGCCCAATAACTGGTGTCCCAAAGAGTCCTCCTTGCGCAACCATGACATCGGTTTGAACGTGTTCTTCATTTAGTAAGATATCCATCCCAATCTTCAATGGCGCAAATGCTGCATAGAGTTGAGTAAGGAAGAAGTTAGCGAGGTTCATCTTACTATTTGGAGTACGGACAAATAAGGGACGGCCTTCTTGAATCTTGGTAATATTTTCACCAGAAAGGTAACTATAGTTAATCAATCCACCCGCATCTGGGTCGGAATGAACCGTTGAATCAAATAGGGTCTCGTAAAGCGTATTAGTATCAATCTTGGCTCCAATTGCATTAGCAAAATCCCTAAATAATCCAACCCAAGCGTTAATATCTGAGGAACAATTATTGATATGAACCATGGCTACTGGATCACCAGTTGGCGTAGTAACAATATCAATATCACGGTGGAGTTTCTTTAATGGAGCATCCAACACATTCATTGAGAAGGCTGAAGTTCCAACTGAAATATTTCCTGTCCGTTTTCGAACACTGTTAGTTCCAACCATTCCAGTTCCTGCATCCCCTTCTGGAGGGGCCATCAAACTACCGGCTTGTAAAGTTCCACTTGGATCAAGTAATTTTGCTCCATCAGCAGTTAAGTGACCTGCATCGCGTCCAGCTACCAGGACTGCAGGCAAAATATTCTTAAGTTGCCATGGGTATTGTTCAACTTCTGGTAATGAGTTGAATTTTTCAATAAAGTCTTGACGATAAGTTAATGTTTGATCATTGATTGGAAATACTCCTGATGCATCTCCAATTCCTAAAACTTTTTCACCCGAAAGCTTCCAGTGAACATAACCAGCTAAAGTTGTAATGAAATCAATATCTTTAACATGCGGTTCCTTGTTCAAAATTGCTTGGTAGAGGTGAGCAATACTCCATCGCTGTGGAATATTAAAATCAAATAAATCAGTTAACTTATCTGCAGATTCTTCGGTAATGTTGTTCCGCCAGGTTCTAAAGGGAACAAGTAATTGGTTATTTTTATCAAACGGTAGATACCCATGCATCATAGCACTGACACCAATTGAACTAATTTCATCCAAGCTCACATGGTACTTACTTTGGACATCTGCTTTAATCTTGGCATAAGCAGTTTGAATTCCTTCCCAAACTTGATCCAGCGGGTATGTCCAGATTCCATTTTTTAATTGGTTTTCCCAGGTATAGCTTCCAGAAGAAATAGTTTCGAAATCAGGATTAACCAAAACTGCTTTAATTCGGGTAGAGCCTAATTCAATTCCAAGTGAAGTCTGACCATTTTTTAACTGTGTCGCTGTTTCACGTAAATTCATAGAGTATTCCTCCTAATTTTCAGGATTGCTGGCTTTTACTCGACCACGGTTTGTTCCTTGATCTTCAATTTCTTCAAGAGTGTGACCACGAGTTTCAGGAACACAGGTCTTAACAAAGATAACTCCTAAGATACAGATAATTCCGAAGATCGCGAAAACAGCTTCTTGTGGCATGCTTGCAGTCATAATTGGGAAGATAAGACCAACTAACCATGATCCAATCCAGTTAAATGATGAAGCTAAACCAGATGCACGACCCCGGATAGCTAGTGGGAAGATTTCACCAACAAGCACCCATGTTAACGGAGCCCATGTGAAGGAGTAAAAAGCAACATAAATACATAAGAACACAACAATTGTCATCGGATTCATATTTGGCATCACCCAATTAATAACGGCTGGAAGAATGAAAGAAAGTCCCATGACTGCACCACCAACCATTAACAATGTCCGTCGGTTAAATTTATCAGCAATCCACATGTAAACCAGGGAACCAATAACTAAGATGATCCCTTGAACAATTGGCCACATTAAGTTTGAAGAAGCAGCTTGGCCAGTTGCCTTTTGAACAATTAATGGAATATAGTAGAAGATCGCGTTTGCACCTTGGAATTGTTGGAAGGCTGCAACCCCAACCCCAGCAATAACTAAGTAACGATACTTTCCACTGAATAAGGTTGACCAACTTGTCTTTTGATTTGCTTGTCGTTCTTCTTTAGCAGTTTCTTTAATACTTGCTAATTCCTGGTCAATATCAGCTGGATTTTTACGAATGTAAGAAAGAACTTTTCGCGCTTGTGCTTCATCACCCTTGCGTAATAAGAACCGTGGAGATTCTGGTAAGCGAAGAACACCAAGGAATAAGATTAAAGCAGGAACAGCTGCCAATCCTAACATAAGACGCCATGCCCATTCACCAGGAAGGTCTTTCAATAAGAAGTCAACGACATATGACAATAACATTCCAGAAACAATCATCGTTTGGTTGAGTCCAGATAAACGTCCACGCGCTTTAGCTGGTGCCATTTCGGACATATAAGCTGGTACTAAAGCTGAGGCAGCCCCTACCGCTAAACCTAAAAGCATCCGAACGATAATTAGATAGTAGGCACTTGCTTCGCCCATGTCTGGTGAAACACCAGATAAAACTGAGAATACCATGAATACAATCGCAGACATTAAAATCATTTTCCGCCGACCAAACTTATCAGAAAGTTGTCCGGCTAATGCGCCCCCGAAGATTGCCCCAAACATAACTGCTGAAGTAATCCACCCAACGAGAGAAGCTGCATTTTCAAGGTGCCAGTCAGCTTGTAAGAAAGGTAAGGCACCAGTCATAACACCGATATCGTAACCAAATAGGATGCCCCCAAATGATCCGAAGAAGTAGATAAATGCACTTGATATTTTCTTCTCGGCTTTAGCCATTACATTCATCCTCCTTAAAAATTAAAAAGTAATAGTTTTTTATGAACATGAACGCGCTTTCATTGAACAACTATTAATATAGAATATTTATACGTATAAATCAAGTGTATATCCACAAATTAGTAATGACCAATTGTGAAAAGTCATTTTATACATTTAACAATCCTGTGTCTATCTTGTACTTAGAAGCTGTTATGCATGTGAAAAATATTTTTATTTTTTTACTACTAAAAAAGACTAATTCCCGTTTAATGCACACAAACTGGAATTAGCTTTTAAAAATCAATTAAATTTTTATTAATTATTTATACGGATAAATATTTAAGCTTATACTAAAAAACGAAGCTGAGACATATCAATCATCTCCCAGCTTCGTTTTTTAGTTACACATATTTTAATTAAATTTCTAGATTCTTTAATTCTAATAAAATTGTATCTTCCATGACTGATCCATTACGAGCGATACTAAGACTTTCAGCAATCTTTAAGGCTTTTTTAGCTTCTTCCTTATCGTTCTTCAAGATGTAGCTACGACCTATACAAAGATATAGTTCATCTAATAAGAATAATGAGTCGTGTTCTCGACAAAGTTTAATTCCCTTATTAGCAACCTCAATAGCATTATCAGGATCTTCAAGTTGAAGATATAATTCTGCAATTTGACAATCAATTGATGCCCATTGATAAAGGCTTCCAATTAACTTTTTATTATCAATCAATTTTACAGACCGGTTAGTTAAACGTGCTGCTCGTTCTTTATCACCACGTTTTAAGTAAGCAAGCGCCATTCCTACAGTTGTCATAGCCAAATAAATATTAGCACTAGTAGTAGCAAATTGAGTTAGAACAAGTTCAAAATTAAAAATAGCTTCATCAATTTGGTTATTTTCAACTTGAACCATTCCTACTAGATAGTAGTAACGTTGTTTATCAAAATCATTTTCTAGATTTTTTACATGAACCTTCTTCAAAAGCGCTGAAGCATCTTCAAAGTTGCGTGAAATCAAGTTATCAACAATTTGGTTGAATGTTTCATTAATTCCACTAACTTCATTTTCGACAATTCGATCAGAAGAAATATTTAAGCGTTCACATATTGCCGTTAAAATATCCATTTTGGGTAAGCGATTTTGTTTTTCCATTAGGCTGATTGTCGCTTGAGTACAAATCCCTTCAGCTAAAGCTGTTTGGGACAATCCACGCTTGCGACGAATTTGTTTTAATACGTCTCCTCGGAGTTTCATTATTTACCTTCCTTAATCATAATTGTTGAATATAAAATATGTACTCTATGAACTGTACCATTGCCAATCGTATTATACACCATTAGCAACAAAAATTATTTTGGTTTTCTCTAGATCTTTTATTATAGGTCAAAAATAAATGCTTATACCATCTTTACAGTCACCCCCGCGATGGTTATAAAGTACTGCAAGTAGCGTGACTGTAAGCTACTTTAGCGCTTACAAAAACTGCGTATCTTCATTATATTATAAATTTTTCTTACTGCAATACTATACCATGGATTTTATATCATTATGGTAATATTTACTTTCTGCTATAATTTTAATAATAAAAATAGTTAGCACATTGTACTCACAACATTCTAACCATTAAATAATTATTCTTTAGTCTTCGTTATATTTCTTTTGACCAACACGTTCAGTACCAAGCTTACGGAAATCGTACTTAATCTTGCTGTTTCGTTCAAATTCTTGTAATCCTAATTGAATTAATCGATCAATCAAGTCGGAATATGAAATACCAGAAACTTCCCACATTTGAGGGTACAAACTAATGTTAGTAAATCCTGGTAAAGTATTTGGTTCACCAAGATAAGGGACATTATTGCTGTCAACTAAAAAGTCAATCCGAGCCATCCCCTTCATTCCTAATGCCTTGTATGCTTTCAAAGCCATGTCTGTAATTTCATCAACTAAGTATTGTGGTAATTTAACAGGAAGTTCAAAAACAACCCCACTGGCATCCACAAATTTGTTTTCGTAATCATAGAATGGATCATCCTTAGGTACACGTACAGCTCCTAACTTAGAGGCAATTGGGTGTTCATTTCCTAAGATTGAAATCTCAATTTCTTGAGGATTAGCGATCCCTTGTTCCACTAAGATCTTGTAGTCATACTTAAAGGCATCATCTAATGCTTTTTCATATTCTTCAGCGTTAGTAACTCGATGAATACCAACAGAGGAGCCTTGCTTAGCTGGCTTTACAAAAGTAAGATTACCTAATTTTTCTTCAATCCGTCCCCATGAATAGTCAGCCCGGTTTTCTGGCGTAACTACTACATAAGGGGTGTTGCGAATACCAGCTTGACTAATAATCTTCTTAGTAAGATCCTTGTCAAAAGACATTGCACTAGCTGCAATATTTGAACCAACGTATGGCTTATTAAGGAGCTTAAAGAGACCTTGAATTGTACCATCTTCACCTAAATTACCATGGATAACAGGGAAGAAGAAATCAATTTCCTTTTGTTCGTTTAAGGCCATAATTGGTGCCAATGGACTACTCATATCCATCTTTTGATATGCTTCTGCTACCACTTTGTCTTCAGGTTCGCCATCAAAAATCTTTTGGGAATCCTCATTGCCTAATAGAATTCCATCCTTTGTAAACATAAAAAGACTTACATCATACTTTTCCTTATCAAGAGCATCATAGATATTATGTGCTGATCGCTTTGACACATCATGTTCAGAGGAGTTGCCACCAAATAATAAAGCGATGTGTAATTTTTGGGTCATAATAAATACCACCTTAAATATTTTTATCTTAGCCGTTTTCCTAGAACCTTAAGTATAACATGAACTGGAAAGATCCGCCAATACTAAAAAAATAGGAGACTAGAATCAAGTGTCCCTAACCCTAGTCTCCTAATTTTTTATTTAACTTCAACAATCCAGTTTTTTTCCATATCGCTCGAATTTAATCCAGCCGGATCATCAACAATAGCTTCATTTATTTTGGTAATCTTACCATCAATGGGGCTATCTACATCGGTAACTGCTTTTTCCGCTTCAACCGCAATAAACTTGTCAGCTTGTTTCAAGGTTGTCCCTACTGCCGGTACATCGATGAAACTTACTTCTCCTAATTCATCACGGCCTTCATCATTTAAGCCGATACGCTTAGTACCATCTGCTTGTTCTTTTACCCAAAAATAACCTTTTGCCATTTTATGACCCCACTATCTAAATTCACGATTACTGCTAAACATATACGAATGATGGTGGTAACGCATCGACATCACCATCCCAATCCCAATCAGGTTACCAATTAATGAGGATCCCCCAGCACTAATAAATGGAAGCGGAATACCTGTTAATGGTAATAGACCGATGTTCATTCCAATATTTTCAAAAACGTGGAATAAAATCATCATGATGACCCCGGTTGAGATATAAGCATAGAATTCGTTCTTGGTGTCGAATGTTACTCGAATCATTAAGTAGATCAGTAACAAATAGATAAGGATTAATAAAACCCCACCAATGAACCCAAAATTCTCACCGATAACGGAAAAAATCATATCTGATTCACGGACCGGAACATAAACCTTTGAGTTATTAAAACCAGTTCCAGTAATACCACCAGAACCAACCGCTTTAATACTCTGCCATAACTGATACCCTTGGTTAGTTGTATCCTGTTCTGGATGAAGCCAGGTATCAACCCGATCAAACTGGTATGCTTGAAACCCAACATGTTCAAGTATTTGTCGCCCAACCGAACTAGTTACCATCGCTAAGGCTGAGCCCCCAACAACAACTAATATCGTAGCTGCTGGCGCCAAAATTCGCCAAGTAACTCCAGAAACTAAGACCATTCCACAGAAAATAGCAAAGAATACTAACCCAGTCCCAAAGTCATTTTGAAACTTCAGCGAAATCAAAATTGGTAATAGCCATAAGAACATTGTCCCAATTAATCGCCAATCTGAATCAACAGTATGCACACTATATCGATTATTATGAGTCGTAATAACACGTCCCATCATTAAAATATAGGCAGGCTTCATTATTTCCGAAGGCTGAAACGTAAATGGTCCAATTGCAAACCAACTCTTAGCCCCTGTACTAGCATAATAGGCTCGACTATAAAAGACTAGGATTGCGAACATTAAAAATACACTTAGCCAGTATACAATTGGTGCTAATTTCCATAATTGTTCAGCATCAAATTGCATAATGACAATAATAAGGATTGTTCCAACCGCATACCAAACCAACTGGGTAATAACCTGTCGTGCCACACTAGTTTGCTGCCGATCATGAACTGCCGCTACATATATTGAGGCAAGACCAATCAAGGCTAGCAAAAGAACACAGAATATAATTCCCCAGTCAATCCGACTTTCTACATCATTTTGCGAACGTTGCATTACCAAACTCCTTTACAAATTATTAATCAAAGAGGATGGTTCACCAAACTAATGCTGGTGAAGATGATATTGTTGAAGGACTATTTCTAATCCCTCTTCTTGAGACCGAACATAAAATTCGCTCCGGTCACTTATCAGCATTGCTTTGAAACGTTTATTATCGGTTACAACTTCACCAATCAAACGGTCCCCAATAAAAATTTGTTGAACCGGTTGATTACGACGTTCAATATCTTTAACGCTGACTTCTACTTTTTTATCTTTCTTTGACACTTTTTCACCTTTAATAACTATTATTACCCCTGACGACGAAAAGTAAAATGATTAGGTACCGGATCATAGCCACCACGAGAAAACGGCTGACAACGAAGGAGCCGCCAACTTCCGAGCAATATCCCCTTTAAACCAAAGCGTTGTAAAGCTTCTAACATGTACTGTGAACATGAGGGGGTAAAGCGACATACGCGAAATGGTCGTTGGGCGGAAATGCCTTGTTGATACCAGCGTATAAGGTCACATAAAATCCTTACCATTTCAACTACTTCTTTCGTTCAGTCTTTTGCATCCGTTCTAACATTTCACCAGCACCCTTAGCAACATTGTCTAATGGGTCTTGTGAAACAACAACCGGTACCTTTAGACGAGCACTGAATAATTGATCGACACCCTTTAATAAAGAAGTACCACCGGTTAACATTATTCCCCGGTCAATAATATCACTAGCTAACTCTGGTGGAATTGTTTCTAATACATTTACAGCGGCTGAAACAATTTGTTCAAGCGTATCGTGCAATGCTTCTTCAATTTCATTTTCATTAACAGTAATTTGCTTTGGCATCCCAGTAGCTACATCACGACCACGAACATCCATTGTTTCAGGATCATCAGCCCGTAATGCAGTCCCGAGTTCCATTTTGATCTTTTCAGCAGTATGTTCACCAATTACTAAGCCGTGCTTGTTCTTGATATAAGACGCAATATCACTATTCATCTTGTCACCGGCCATCCGAATTGACTGGCTTGAGACAATATCGCCTAATGAAAGAATGGCGATATCACTGGTACCACCACCCATATCAATGACCATGTTTCCACGAGGTTTAAAAATATCCAATCCAGCACCAATTGCTGCTACTTTTGGCTCGTATTCAAGGTAAACTTTACCACCACCAGATTGTTCAGCGGCTTGAATAATTGCCTTCCGTTCAATCTCAGTAATATTTGTTGGTGCGCAGATCATGATGTTTGGCTTTGACATGAATCCCTTAACGCTTAGTTTACCGATAAAGTAGGAAAGCATTTCTTGAGTAACATCAAAATCAGAAATAACTCCATCCTTTAATGGACGAATGGCCCGAATGTTACTAGGAGTACGTCCAACCATTCGGTATGCTTCTGAACCAACAGCCAATACTTTATTGGTTTTTGTATCAACCGCCACAACTGACGGTTCATTTAGAACAATACCCTTGCCTTGAACATAAATCAAAACATTGGCAGTTCCCAAATCAATTCCAATATCCTTTGCCATTAATTTCTTCTCCTTTTAGCTAGTTAAGTCTTAACGCTAAACTCGTTAATATCGTTCGTAATTATACCACAAAATAGAGATACAGATAGACGTCGCTTACGAATCTTTAATCTTGATTTGTTTTATTCTTAGAAGGCTTTACCGCCAATTTAATTTTATCCTCGACATCAATTCGATCAATCTTAGCCCCTAATTGTTGTAACTTTTGGTGAAGATGGTAATATCCCCGATCAATATATTTTAGGTTACGAACCTGGGTAATTCCATCAGCAACTAACCCGGCCAATACTAAAGCAGCCCCCGCTCGTAAATCAGAGGCAGCTACCTCAGCGCCACTAAAACGCGTGGGACCATTTAAAACCGCAACGGGACCATTAATTTGAAAATCAGCGTTCATTCGTCGTAACTCTTCTAAATGCATAAAACGCTTCTCAAAAATCGTCTCATCTAGGGTACTGGTCCCATTTGCCAAAAGCTGGAGAACGGACATTTGTGGTTGAAGGTCAGTAGGGAAACCTGGATATGGGAGGGTCTTAATATTCGTAGGGATTAAAACCGAAGTCCCCAGAATACGGATCCCATCCTCTTGAATGATGACTGTCACACCCATTTCCTCCAACTTAGCAATCAATGAGGTGTTATGTTCAGCAATTGCCCCTTCAACTACGACGTCACCATTAGTAATGGCTGTCGCAATCATGAACGTCCCCGCTTCAATCCTATCTGGCATTACTGTATGTTCACAGCCATGAAGGAAATTAACCCCTTGAATCCGGATAATGTCTGTTCCAGCGCCATGGACACGTGCACCCATTTTATTCAACATGTTTGCTAAATCAACAATTTCAGGCTCACTAGCCGCATTTTCAATTGTTGTAATTCCTTGCGCAAGTGTTGCTGCCATCATCAGATTTTGCGTTGCACCGACACTAGGGAAATCTAAATAAATGTGATCACCAATTAAGTGCTCAGCCCGTGCCTCTAAGTATCCATCGTGTTGCTCAATAATCGCTCCTAATTGACGTAATCCTTTAAGATGTAAGTCAATTGGCCGGGATCCAATCGCACATCCACCAGGAAGCGCAATTTGCGCATGTCCTGTCCGAGCTAGCAAGGGTCCTAAGACTACCATCGATGCCCGCATCCGGCTAACATATTCTAATGGTGCTTCAGATGATACAGGATCAGCCGCATCAATTGTCAAAACGTGCTTATCCTTATCAAAATCTACTTTTATATTTAAGAACCGTAATAACTGATTCATTGTCGTTACATCCGATAAAATTGGAACATTTGATAATTTAATGTTTCCGCTAGAAGCTAAAATAGATGCTGCTTGAATTGGTAAGACTGCATTTTTTGCTCCTTCAACTTTAACTCGACCAGTTAACCTCTGACCGCCCTTAACAACAATTTTTTCCATAAGTTCCTCCAGTAAATACTATCGAATTAAATATGTTAAATTCCCAATTGCACTTAAGATATTTAAGAAAAATGTCGCACATAAATATCCCAGTCCAGTAGCCATTAAAACAATGAGTAAAGGTAATGTGCGCGGTGGTCGGTTAAAAAAATGCTCAAAATGTATTCCTTGAATAGCAAAAAATGCTAACCAGACAAATGCCAATTGCACTATTATTTCTAATAGCGCTCGTAATCCTGTAATTTGCAATCGATCACCCTCTTTTAAACTAAATTCAATCATATCATATCACATGATTAAATTATTAATTCGTAAAAAAGCTTAATGATCTTTTAAACGAAAAAGGGGTGAGACTAAACTCGCTTGCAAGTTTTTAGTCCCACCCCCGCAAGGATGGCTAAGCATCTACTGTGGTTTGGCAATTTACACTTTAAAATAGTAAAGAGGTTGGATTATTTTCTCCAGCCTCTTTGTAATATTATACCTTAGATATTGCGTTGCTTAGAAGCAGCATTCAAACGGTTAATTGCACGCTTGAGGTGAACTTCTGCACGTGATAAGTCGCTTTGGTTATGCTTCTTCTTTGCTTCTGCGATTGCAGACTCAGAACGCTTTTTAGCTCTCTGTGCCCGCTCAACGTCAATTGCTTCAGGCATTTCAGCACTATCAGCTGCGATTGTAGCATTTTGACCATCAAATTGAATGATCCCACCGTTAACTGCTGCAACTTCATCAGTGCCTTCAGAATGTTTAATTCGAACTGTACTGATTTCAAGCGCAGCAATTAATGGTACGTGGTTAGCCATGATTCCCATTTGTCCACCAGCAGTGTTCATAACGAGCATGGTAACCTTATCATTATCATAGACGGTGCCATCTGGAGTAATAATAGTGACCTTAAAAGTATTTTCAGCCATAATTATCCCTCCTAGTCTTCTGAGCTATCTTCGTCAGTCTCAGCCTTCATTTTCTTTGCCTTTTCAACAACGTCTTCAATTGGTCCAACTAACCGGAAAGCTTCTTCTGGAAGATCATCATACTTACCAGCAAGAATTTCCTTAAAGCCTTTAATTGTTTCCTTTAATGGAACATATTTACCAGGTAAACCTGTAAATTGGGAAGCAACACTAAAGCTTTGGGAAAGGAAGTTTTGAATCCGCCGTGCACGAGCAACGATTGTCTTTTCTTCGTCAGATAATTCATCCATACCTAAAATAGAGATGATATCTTGAAGTTCATGGTATCGTTGAAGAACGTGTTGAACCTGTGTAGCAACTTCATAGTGTTCTTTACCAACAATTTCTGGGGTAAGAGCAGTAGAAGTTGAAGCTAGTGGGTCAACGGCTGGATAAATACCAATTTGGGTTAATCGACGTTCCAAGTTAGTAGTTGCATCCAAGTGGGCAAATGTTGTAGCTGGTGCAGGGTCGGTATAGTCATCGGCTGGAACATAAACGGCTTGGATAGACGTAATTGATCCCTTCTTAGTTGAAGTAATCCGTTCCTGTAACTGACCCATTTCAGTAGCTAATGTTGGCTGGTAACCAACGGCAGAAGGAATCCGACCCAAGAGGGCAGAAACTTCTGAACCAGCTTGTGTAAACCGGAAGATGTTATCGATAAAGAGCAAAACATCTTGTCCCTTTACATCACGGAAGTATTCCGCAATTGTTAAACCAGTTAAGGCAACCCGCATACGGGCACCAGGTGGTTCGTTCATCTGACCATAAACCATGGCCGTCTTTTCAAGAACTCCAGAGGCCTTCATTTCATAGTACATATCATTACCTTCACGGGTACGTTCACCAACCCCTGTGAAGACAGAAATACCATTATGACCTTGAGCAATGTTATGAATCAATTCCTGAATCAAAACGGTTTTACCAACACCGGCACCACCGAATAGACCAATCTTACCACCACGAACATATGGAGCTAGTAAATCAATAACCTTGATCCCAGTTTCCAAAATTTCGGTAGCATTGTTTAAGTCATCATACTTTGGTGCATCACGGTGAATAGGCATCCGCTTTGCATCAGGACCAAATTTCGGTCCGTTGTCAACAGGTTCCCCTAAGACGTTAAATACTCGTCCCAGAGTATCATCACCAACTGGTACACTAATTGATGCACCAGTGTTTTCAACTTCCATACCACGTTGAAGACCATCAGTACCGTCCATGGCAATTGTTCGAACAACACCATCACCTAATTCCAAGGCAACTTCAGTTGTTAAAGTCTTACCATCGCTTTCCTTAATCTTCAAAGCGTCATTAATTTCAGGAAGTTTTCCGTCTAAGGGAAATTCAACATCAACAACTGGTCCGATAACTTGTAAAACTTTACCAGAACTCATGTTGTTTCCTCCTACGTTAGAAAAAATTATTCTTGAGCAGTCATACCACCAGTAATTTCTGTAATTTCAGTGGTAATTGCTGCTTGCCGTGCTCGGTTATATTGCAATTCGAGAGTAGAGATAATGTCATCAGCATTATCTGTAGCTGAACGCATTGCATTCGCACTTGAAGAGTGTTCTGATGTCTTGGCATCAAGAATCGCTCCATAAATCAAACTTTCTGCATATTGGGCAACCAATGCAGAAATGATTTCTGTATCTGACGGTTCAAATTCATACTCGGCTGAAACATGCGCAGTACTTACATCAGAATTATTTAATTCTGTATTTTCTTGCGCTTCATTTTCGTCATCGAGTAATGACTTTTCAGTAATTGGAAGTACATCATGAACAATCACATTTGATGTAATTCGGTTAACGTAATGGCTGTAAACCATGTACATCTCATCAAATACTTGGTCACTGTACATTTGAACAGCGGTCTTCACAATACTATGAACTTCCCGATAGGTAGGAACATCGCTAACGCCTGAATATTCGTAAACGACATTCATTCCCCTCTTCTTAAAGAATTCTGTTCCAGTTTTACCGACCGTCAAGAATACTGTGTTGTCTTTATCAAGATTGTGCTTAGCCATCATATCTAACGTTTGCTTGATAATATTACTATTGTAACTACCAACCAAACCTCGGTCAGACGTAATCACAAGCACCCCAGTCTTTTTAACTGCGCGCTTTTTAAACAGTGCAGCGTAAACATCATCTTGCGAAGCTGCAGATGTTGCGCTGTGAGATTTAACCAGATCAGACAACATTTGCTTAACCTTCTCAGCATATACTTCGTAGGTCTGAGTGTGGTGTTGAATTTGATTCAGTTTTGCGGTTGAAACCATTTGCATCGCCGAAGTAATCTGACGCGTACTCTTAGTGGAATCAATCTTATGTTTAACTGCAGCGAGTGAAGCTGGCACTAAATCTCACCGTCCTTTCGACTAATCATCATTAACTATTTTTCTTCAGCGACTTGCTTTTTTGTCCCTTGAAATGTTTCAGAGAACTTAGCAACAGCATTTTGCAAGTCATCGCCTTCTGGTAGCTTACCAGTCTTCTTGATGGTGTCGTAGAGGTCTTGGTGGTTAGCATGCATGTAAGCAGCCAATTCACTTTCGTAACGTTGAACATCTTCAATTTCGACTTTATCGATGAAGCCACGTGAAAGAGCAAATAATGTTACAACTTGTTCTTCTACTGGTAGCGGATCATGTAATCCCTGCTTTAAGACTTCCATAGTCCGTTGACCACGAGCCAATTTAGCTTGCGTAGCTGCATCAAGGTCGGAACCGAATTGAGCAAAGGATGCTAATTCGTTGTATGAAGCAATATCCAAACGCAAAGTACCAGCAACTTTCTTCATTGCTTTGATCTGAGCGTCACCACCAACACGAGAAACTGAAGTACCAGCATCAATGGCCGGACGTTGACCTGCATAGAATTCATCTGAATCTAAGAAGATCTGACCATCAGTAATAGAAATAACGTTAGTAGGAATATATGCAGAAACATCACCAGCTTGCGTCTGAATGATTGGTAAAGCGGTCATTGAACCACCACCAAGATCATCAGACAAACGAGCAGCACGTTCTAGCAACCGTGAGTGAGTATAGAAAATATCACCAGGGTAAGCTTCACGACCAGGAGGACGACGAAGAATTAATGAAAGTTCACGGTATGCATCCGCTTGTTTTGACAAATCATCATAAACAATAAGAACATCTTTACCGTTGAACATAAATTCTTCACCCATCGCAGCCCCTGCATATGGCGCAATGTATAGCATTGGAGCAGGGTTTGAAGCACTAGCTGAAACAACAATTGTGTAATCTAATGCTCCATACTTACGAAGGGTTTCAACACTAGCCCGAACAGTTGATTCCTTTTGACCAATAGCAACGTAAATACAAATTACGTCTTGGTTCTTTTGGTTAATAATAGTGTCTAACGCAATGGCAGTTTTACCTGTCTTACGGTCACCAATAATCAATTCACGCTGACCACGTCCAATTGGAACTAAGGCATCAATAACCTTAATACCAGTTTGAAGTGGTACACTAACACTCTTACGCTCCATAACACCTGGAGCTTTACGTTCAATTGGACGAGTTTTATCTGTCTTAATCTCACCAAGACCGTCAATTGGACGACCTAATGAGTCAACAACCCGTCCTAATAATGCATCGCCAACGGGTACTTCCATGATTCGACCCGTCCGCTTAACGGTGTCTCCTTCACGAATGCCTGTGTAATCCCCTAAAATAACAATACCTACATCATTACTTTCGAGGTTTTGAGCCATTCCGTAGACCCCGTTACTAAATTCGAGCAACTCACCAGCCATAGCATTATCTAAGCCATCGGCACGAGCAACCCCATCACCAACATAGGTAACAGTACCGGTTTCTTCGACAGATACTTTGTCTTGGTAGTTGGCGAGTTGTTTTTTGATGAGTGAACTGATTTCCTCAGTTTTAATGCTCATAAAGGTCTCACCTCTTTGAAAAAAGATATATTTATCTAACTAGTAAACGACGAATTTGCTTAATCTTTGAGCTGAGACTACCATCTAATGTCTTATTATCAACATGGACAATAACCCCACCTAAAATTTCTGGATCAACATGTTTCGTTAAGGTAACTTCATTAGCACCAAAACATTTTGCAAGATTAGCCTTCAGTTGATCCTCTTGTTGTTTATCGAGTTGGATCGCTGTGGTAACGTCAGCATGCATCCGCTTCATTTTACGGTCATACCGCCGTTCAAACTCATCAATAATTGCGACCATGCAGTCAATACGGCCGTAATCGAAAACCATTTGAATTAAGTTAGCAACATACTTTGAAGCACCTTGCTGTAAATCTTTAATCAATGATTTCTTTTCATCAAGTGACAGTTGAACTCCCGCAAGTGCGGCGTCCAATCCCTCGTTGTCCTCAAAGACTTGGCGTAAAGCAATCAATTCTTGATAAGTTTGATCGAGTTCGTTATCAGCATCGACCAATTCAAACAGTGCTTTCGCATAGCGATCAGCAACTGTCTTCTTATCAAGACTCATGTTCTACCAACCCTTCGATATAGGAATCGATCAATTCTTTTTGATCGTCTGTCTTTAATTCTTTTTGGATGAGTTTGGAAGCAATCTCAATAGATAAGTTTGCAACGTCATCCTTAGCACTATTTAATGCATCGCGACGTGCTTGCTCAGCATCTTTTTGTGCCTGTTGCTTGAGAGCTTGGGCATCTTTTTGCGCCGTTTCAACAATCTGTGCTCGCTGAGTTTCCCCAGACTTTTTAGCATTACTTACAATCTCAGCAGCTTCTTGCCGTGAGCTTTGTAACTCCGCTTGTCGCTTTGCAGCCATCTTTTCAGCACTTTCACGTGAACGAGCAGCATTATCAATGTCATTAGCAATCTTATCTGCACGTTTCTTCATCATATCTGTTACTGGTTTCCAAGCAAAATGCTTAACTAATAGCATTAAGATGATAAAAGTAACGATGTAGAATACCAAGTCACCAATGTATAAACTGTTTGATTCAGCTAACACACTGTTTACAAACATCTATTGACACCTCCTTATCTTAAAATAAAAAACTTAAAATAATTACTTGTTCATAACAAGGAAGCCAATAACGATGGCAATAATAGGCATGGCTTCAATCAAACCAACACCAATAAACATCGTTGCTTGTAATCTACTTTGTAATTCTGGTTGACGTGCGATACTGTCAACTGTGTGTCCGATTAAGATACCGTCACCGATACCACCACCGATAGCGGCACCCATAGCCGCGAGTCCTGCAGCAATTGCTCCTAATGCCATTTTAAAATTCCTCCTTAGGGATTATTATTCGGAAATCTTCCGAGAAATATAAACCGTCGTTAATGTTACAAAGACATATGCCTGAATCGAACCGATAAATACGGAGAACCCTTGCCATGCTAGTTCCAAAAATAGTCCTGGAATAATAGTTAGGATTCCATGTGAGAATGCCATATTAGCAATCAAACTCATTAAAAGTTCACCGGCAAAAATGTTACCAAAAATACGGAGACCAAGAGTTAAGAAGTTAGCAAAGTCTTCGATAATGTTAACAGGAAGCATTAAAGTAAATGGTTTAGTGTATCCTTTCAAGTATCCACCAAGGCCATTATGTGCTACTCCAGCAGCGAATGCTAATACCATTACCATTAAAGAAAGTGTTAACGTAACAACTGGATCTGCCGTTGGACTTCTAAGCACTTCAGCTCCGTTCCAATGGAATTGGAAAATTAAACCGAATTGGTTTGCAAAGAAAATGAAAACAAACAAAACAAAGGCAAAAAAACTATAGTGCCCTTGTTCGGATGCTGGCATCTGACTTCGCACAATTCCATTAGTAAAGTCAACTAGCCACTCAAATACATTTTGTGCACCAGTAGGCTTCATTTGGATCTTTCGTGACATCCCGTAAAGAGTGAAGAACACGATTGCGTAGATAATCAGTCCAGAAACAATGTTCGTAGTATTGAACGTGAGTCCGAAAAGCTTAAAAGTTAAAGCATCACCGCCCATTCATATTCCACCTCTTTCCTTATAACAATAATTTGGCTTGTAAATTGGATGAACGTTGCAAATAAAACGAACTACCCCAAGTTACGAATGTTAATATATCATTAATTTCGTTAAAATTCAAAAAAACATTAGGTTTATATACCCCTACTAATCAATTGATAAGAATGGAAAGAAAACGTTTTCGCAGCTTTGATAAACTTTTTCTTACAATCTGTTTTTTTCCACGACCGCTCAATTTTTTGTTTTGTTATCATACGAAAAAAGCAAAGTAAGAGGTCGGATGCCTTTTCTCACTCTGCTTAAAAATTCAAACTACATTTCACTTTTGGCTTTTTGGGGAAGAATTAAATTCATTATTATTCCGAGGACGGCTGCAACTGCTAATCCAGAGAATTGATATTTTCCCAATTGAAGATAGGCATTCCCAATCCCAATTACTAAAATAACAGATGAAATCATTAAATTTCTTTTTTCATTAAAATCAATTTTGTTCTCAATCATTACACGCAATCCACTAGAGGCAATCACACCAAATAATAGGAATGAAATCCCGCCGATAACTGGTGAAGGAATAGATTCTATCAAGACGCTTAATTTACCAATAAAGCTAAAGAAGATGGCAAATACAGCTGCTCCAGCAATAACGTAAACTGAGTGGACACGCGTAATTGCCATTACCCCAATATTTTCCCCATAACTAGTTACTGGAGGTCCACCGACGAATCCGGCAATAATTGAAGCCGTCCCATCTCCTGCAAGCGTATGGTTCAACCCTGGTTCCTTGAAGTAATTTCGTTCAGTCAACTCATTCAGAACCATAATATGTCCCAAGTGTTCTGTCATGGTAACGAAAGCGATCGGTGCCATACTCAAAATCGCACCCCAGTATAATTGGGGATGATAATCAACAAACGGAATCTGGAAGTCGGGCAAACTAAACCAGTGTGCATGCGCAACTGGCGAAAAATCCACAATACCAAATAAGACCGCAATAATATAACCAGCGACAATCCCCATCAAAATCGGAATTAAACCGAGAAATCCTTTAAAATACATATTGAAGATAACTGTTATTGCCATCGTAAGCATTGCAACCGCAAAAAAGCGTAAATCATAATGGCCAGTAGCTGAATTGATGGTAGCATCTTTAGCGGCTGTCCCTGCTAATGACAGCCCGATTACAACAACAATCGGACCAACAACAATTGGTGGCAGAATGCGATCAATCCATTGTGACCCAACCAGCGTTACAATTACTGATACGATTAAATATACGCACCCAACTGCAATAGTCCCTTGTGCAATCCCCGGATAACCAGTAGTTTTCATTAAGGCCATCATCGGGACAACAAATGAGAAACTCGATCCCATATAAGCCGGAATCTTATGCTTAGTAATGAGTAAATACATCAGGGTCCCTACCCCTGAACTAAACAAGGCAATTCCTGGATTTAATCCGACCAAGATTGGGACTAAAACAGTGGAGCCAAACATAGAAAACATATGTTGCAAGGATAGACCAAACCACTGCCAAGGAGCTGGCCGTTCGTCTACATCTAAAACAACATTATCACGGTGCGCCATATAAATCCTCCTAAAGAAAAACGACCTTGGAATCCCTGCTCCAAAGTCGTCTCTTCCCTACTCAATCCTAACTATGGAAAGAGCAAGGAGAATTTATCCGCACCTTTGAAGCCTCACAGGACTCCGATTAAAGGTCTATTTATAAGTTATTCGTATATTACTTTGTTTTAGGATGATTGTCAATAACTGATTTACGCCGCTTTGTCATCACCCAAGCGGTCATGGGAACAGTGATCAGCACCCCAATGAAAGAGATCAGAATTTCAATCATTTCTGCCACAAAAATCTTATTATTCATAATTGTACCAAAGGAATAGTGGAGACCTAAGAACCAAATAAATAGTGCTAAGAATCCACCAAAGAAGCCAAAGAAAAGCGTATTAAATGTTGTTCCAATAATCTGTTGCCCGATTGCCATCCCACTATGAATTAATTGACGATTAGTTCTTTCGGGATGATTCTCAAGGATTTCCGTAAGGCCAGAGGAGATCGCCATTGCCGCTTCTGCAATTGCGCCGAGCGAACTCAAAATAGTAGTAGTAACAGAAACCTTGAAATAACTAATTCCAATTAAAGTTGACATCCCTTCTAACTCATCGCTATCTTCTGTTCCAAAGCCTTGTACCATTGCCCAGTGCTCAATAATAAAGATCAGCACTAAAATTAAACATACCACGATGAGGGAAGCATAAAAGGCCGTCACGGTTGTCCGCAAATCATCTTCTCCCATGAAAATGGTTATCGCCAAAATTGTAATCCCAATAGTTACCGTTACAAATAACGGGGGGACATGAAACGCGACTAAAATAATTGCAAAATATAAAAAGCCAAAGTTAAGAAGCAAGCTTAAAAAAGCCGTCCAGCCCTGTTTTCCTCCCACAAGGACCATCAAAATTAGCAAGACCAAGCCAAGGCCTGTAATTGTCGTCATCTTTGCACCTTCTTCCCTAATAATAATGCCCCAAATAGACTTACAAGGGGAACTGAAAGGACAATCCCAATCCCACTAATCAAGCTCTGAATAGTCCCTAAGCTCATATTCATTGCATAGGTATATCCCCACGAGTTACCGTTTTTGATATACAAAAGACTACCAGTAAAAGTATCCACCATAAAAATTAAAAATAAAACATTTATTAACGGTCCCATAATTGACTTACCAACATTGCGTCCAGAGATAAATAACTGTTTACGGGTAACAGCTGGATTTAACTGCTTTAGTTCAAAAAGAGTGGCGATAATATCACTTGATTCATCCATTACCGCCCCTAAAGATCCTAATAATGTTTCAGCCAAAAAAAGTGGCCGGGGAACTTGCGTAACATATTCCATTGATTCATAGTAAATCCCTCGTTCATGCGTCCAAATAAATACAAGCACGCTTACTCCTAAGGCAACAAATGTTCCAATAACCGTTGCTGCAAAAGTTGCCAGCATCTTTTTACTAAAACCAAGAACTAATAATAGGCTAATAAACGTAAAAATTATGGCAAGAACACTAAAAAGCAGCATAATATGCTGACCATTTTGCTTTAAGTCAATCTCAATTGCAATTATAAACAAAAGAGCATTAATTACTACGCTTAAGAATGCGAACAACCCTGCACGCCCCATAAGGAGAAGCAACATCAAGATAACAAGCCAAAGCAAGAAAACGATTACTGTATCGCGCTTATAACCGTTAACATTGGCGGTTAGTTTTCCGCCTCGTTTACGAAGCTGAGTTAAAAACACTTCATTCCCTGCCCGATAACGTTGATCCATCGGTTGCGAATCACTATATGTATTTTGGACTGTTAATTTTTGCCCGCGATATTTACCATTCATTAGTTTTACTTGGAGTTGTTGAGTATATTGGTGGTCAACATTGTCAAACTGGTCTTTTACTCTTTGTTTACTCATCGTTTTTTCACTAATTACTTTAGCTATTGGCTGCTGATAAAAGCGCTCATTATGGCTAGTAAATAAGAGAGTGCCAATCCCAACGACCATTAAAAAAATTAATAACCAGATTCTTTGCTTTGTCCAGTATTGCTTAATCACAACTTTACATCCCCTTAGTACAGCAAAACTATTGCCATTTTACTCTTAACAAGAGACAAAAAAAGGATTTAAGAAAAATCTTTACTTTTCCTAAATCCTTTTTTAGTTTGTTACCAACCAATTTTGAACTAACTGCTTCACCCTGGTCATTGAATCACAAGTTGTAACGGCCTGTTGATATAGTTTCTGGCATTTCTTACTATCCAACTGCTTCATCATTGAACGGGTCCGTAAAATAGAGCTAGCACTCATCGAATAAATATCCAAACCCATCCCGATTAATAGTGGCAAGGCATAGCGATCCCCTGCCATTTCTCCACACATTGCTACGGTTGTGTCATGAGCATGACCAGCATCAATAATATGCTTAATTAATTTTAAGAAAGTTGGGTTTAGCGGCTGGTAAAGGTACGAAACTGAATCATTACCACGGTCAGCCGCAAAACAATATTGGATTAAATCATTAGTTCCAATGCTAAAGAAATCAACTTCTGCAGCTAGACGCTCAGCATTTAATGCGGCCAATGGAACTTCAATCATTATCCCAAGATGGACATCGCGGCCAATCCCAGGATGATCGACAGCTAATTTCTGCTGTTCCTCATAATATATATTCTTAGCTGCTTGTAATTCTTCAAGCGTGGTAATCATTGGAAACATAATATTAATCTTCCCAAACTCGGATGCGCGGAGTAAGGCCCGCAGCTGAGTCCTAAACATTTCTGGCCGATCAAGCGCAATCCGAATAGCCCGGTAGCCAAGGAAAGGGTTCATTTCTTTGGGTAAAGGCATGAATTGAAGTGGTTTATCGCCACCGATATCTAAGGTCCGAACTACTAGCCGTTTCCCATTTAACTGTTCAACGGCTCGACGATAGGCATTAAACTGCTCTTCTTCGGTTGGGAGGTGGTCGCTTTTCATATAAAGAAATTCAGTTCGAAATAGGCCAACACCATCAGCACCATTTTCTATTGCTGATGAAATATCAACTGAAGAACCAATATTAGCTGAAATCTTATATTGCTGCCCATCAGCGGTTACCGAGGGCTGATTAACCATTTTTTTCCATTGCTGACGGACATTCATAAACTTATCTGCAATTTTTTGGTATTGTTTAACATCGTTTGTTGAGGGTTCAATAATTGCACTACCCTCAAATCCATCAACAATTACTCGTTGGCCATTCTGCACCTTTTTAGTTATGTCGTTGCATCCAACAATTGCCGGAATCTGTAAAGAACGAGCCATGATCGCTGCATGACTAGTTCGCCCACCCAAATCGGTAATAATGCCTTTAACAAAACGACCATCCATCTGTGAAGTATCTGCCGGGCCAATTGAATGAGCGACTATAATGACGGGGTGATCTAGTTCACGTAAATTAGGAAGCTTCTTTCCTTCTAATTCTGCTAAAACCTGGTCTTGAATATTTTGAAAATCAGTTGCTCGCTCTTGCATATATTCATTTCCAGTCATTGCCTGCAGGGTTTTAATCATCTTAGTAATTACTTCCGTAAAAGCCGATTCCGCATTTAAGCGTTGATTGGTAATTCGGTTTTCAACTTGTTTAATCATTTCCGGATCATTTAAGATTGCAATATGAGTATCAAAAATTGCTAGATCTTCTGCATTAAGTTTATCAACAAGTTTCTCCTTAGTCTCTTTTAGTTTTTGAATGATCTTATCAAAAGCTCGATGTAATCTTGCTTTTTCACTATTGGGGTCACTAATATGATACTTTTCAAAATTAAGATTAGGCTTCGTTAATAAGTAAGCCGGTGCAATTCCTACTCCATCACTGGCTGCGATTCCATTAATTTGGGTCTCCATTAATCAATTCCCCTTTTCTGGTATAGTACCTATTATAAGCGAAAGCCTTTTCAACACAAATAAAAATAAAAGCAAGATTTGCGAAAGCTAAAAAGTTTTCTACAGATCATGCTTTTAATCCTTAATTATCTACTTAGTACCAAAAAGACGGTCACCAGCATCGCCTAATCCAGGAACAATATACCCGTCTTCATTAAGATGATCATCAAGTCCTGCGGTATAAATATCGACATCTGGATAAGCGTCGCGCACAGCCTTGACTCCCTCAGGGGCTGCAACTAAGCAAGCAAATTTCATGTTCTTTTCGGAGCAACCGCGCTTCTTTAAGGCTTCGATTGCCATCATTGCTGAACCACCAGTTGCTAGCATTGGGTCAACGATGAATAATTGCCGTTCTGTAATATCATTAGGCAACTTAACAAAGTATTCATGTGGCTTTAAGGTTTCTTCATCACGATACATTCCGATAAAACCAATTTTAGCTGCTGGGATAAGATCAGTCATCCCATCAACCATTCCGATTCCTGCCCGAAGAATTGGAATAATCGCTACCTTTTTACCAGCCAATTCCTTTTGAGTTGTTTTAGCAATTGGCGTTTCAATTTCAACATCCTTCAATGGCATGTCACGTGCAACTTCATAAGCCATTAAAGTTGAAATTTCCTTGACTGTTTCCCGGAAAAACTTTGTCCCAACATTTTTATCCCGAATCATTGTTAGCTTGTGCTGAATCAATGGATGATCTAACACTTCAAATTTACCCATGCCTATATACACTCCTTTGAATTTCTTCACTATTCTACCAAAAAAATCAAGTCATGACAAAGGATCTTAACAACTTTTTATGTTCTATTTTTTTAGTTAATCGGATACTTTGTGGTTAGTTCATGCACACCTTTTGCTACTTCTTGTAGACACTCTTCATCGGTTGGGTTGGTTAAAGCTGTACTGATTAATTCCGCAACTTTTTGCGCATCCTCTTCCTTAAATCCTCGGCTGGTAATAGCAGGAGTCCCAATCCGCAAACCACTTGTAATAAATGGACTTCGTGGGTCATTCGGAATAGCCTCTTTATTGGTTGTAATGTGGACACGGTCAAGGAGAGTTTGCGCATCTTTCCCTGTTAAACCAGTCTTCGTAAGATCCAGAACGAGAAGGTGATTTTCAGTTTTTCCTGAAACCACCCGAATTTGTTTACTAGTATTAAATACTTTTTCCATTGTTTGAGCATTTTTTACAACTTGTTGGATATATTCCGCATATTCCGGTTGCAAATCTTCATAAAATGCTTGAGCTTTCCCCGCAATTACATGTTCCAGCGGTCCGCCTTGGATCCCAGGGAAAACGGCTGAATTAATTTTCCGTCCTAACTCAGTTGATTTAGAGAGGATCATTCCTCCCCGTGGACCCCGAAGAGTTTTATGAGTAGTAGTAGTAACGACATCAGCAATTGGAAGTGGACTTGGATGGGCACCAGTTGCTACTAATCCGGCGATATGAGCCATATCAACCATTAAGTAAGCCCCAACTTCATCAGCAATCTTACGAAATGCCTGCCAATCAATAATCCGACTATAGGCAGAAGCTCCCGCAACGATTAATTGCGGTTTTACTTTTTTAGCTAAATCCATAATTTCATCATAATCAAGCTCTTCAGTATCTGGATTTAAGCCATAGCCATACGTCTTATATAATTTTCCACTAAAATTAACTGTTGCTCCATGAGTTAGGTGCCCACCAGCATCCATTCCCATCCCTAAAATCACATCTCCGGGTTTGAGGAGTGCTTGATAAACTGCCATGTTAGCTTGTGATCCGGAATGAGGTTGAACATTTACATATGCTGCATTGAATAATTTTTTAGCATAATCAATTGCCAATTGTTCAACTTGATCTATAAACTCACAACCACCGTAATACCGCTTATTAGGATATCCTTCAGCATACTTATTTGTTAGAACTGATCCCTGCGCTTCACGAACAGCATCTGAAACGATATTTTCGGAGGCAATTAGCTCAATCGTATCTTGCTGGCGTTGTTCTTCATTCTCAATGGCTGCCCATAATTGGGGTGATTTTTTACCATAGTTCATTTACAACATCTCCTCTGGTTATAAATAAAGAGGCTGGGAATCCGCCTCAGTCTCTTTATTATTTTATTGAGATTTTAATTAGGGAGTGGTACCTCTTCCACTAGATTCCCTTATTATTTTACCGCATTACTATCAAAGTGCATACCACCAGCAGACTTATTTAACCGATTCATATATGCGCCCCCTAAATCATGCGCTGGAAACGCTTGAGTGACAATCGCCTTAACATTAGGCTGATCATCAAATTGTCGTAACCCATCGAATAAACGAGCACTGGCATCTTGAACATTCTTTCCTAATGAAAATTGAATAGCATTCATCGGCAATACCTCTTGTTGGAGGACCTTTTCTTCAGCCATCATCCCAACATCAAATGGTTGTTGTCGTATCCATTCAACAACTTTATCCCAATCAGTATCTTCATCAACAATATATACTTGGGCCTTAGGGGCATAGTGCTTGTATTTCATTCCGGGAGCTTTAGGAGTTTCATTTTTGCCCACTTTATGATGATTAAGGTCAATGGATCCAATCACTTTTTCAATGTCCTTCTTTGTAACAGCACCAGGACGTAAAATTACAGGATGATCTGTTGACATGTCAAGGACAGTTGATTCAACTCCTACCCGTGTCGGACCATTATCCACAATTCCAGCAATCTTACCATGTAAGTCATGATAAACGTGTTGGGCAGTAGTCGGGCTTGGTTTACCAGAAGTATTAGCAGATGGTCCCACCATCGGAACACCAGCTTCTTCAATTAAATCAAGGGTTGGTTGACAATCTGGATAACGAAAGGCGACAGTTTTTAAACCACCTGTAACGGTTTTTGAAAGAGCACCCTTCTTAATTTTCAAGATAATGGTTAAAGAACCAGGCCAAAATGCATCCATCAACTTTCGGGCATTATCAGGAATCTCGGCAGCATACCTTTCAACCATTGCGATGGAGTTAACATGAACAATCAATGGATTATCACTTGGCCGCCCTTTTGCTAAATAAACATTCTTAACGGCTTTTTCATTGGTTGCATCAGCCCCTAATCCATAAACAGTTTCAGTTGGAAAAGCCACTAATTCACCGCGCTTAATCGCAGCTGCTGCTTGGGCAATCTCACCATGTCGAAAAATCTTCGTATCCATTCTTACTATCTTCCTCCTGCGTTTGAAAAATCCCATGCGTGTATCATCCTCATTTTTCCTGCCACATCATGTCGTGGGCATATCTGTGCGTGTTTATCAGTTTGATGTAGTAATTCTTGAATTGACTCTTCTTGATCATAACCAGTTTCGCCAAATATTTGACCAGTCGTAGTTAAATACTGCCCTGCTTGTTTAAATAAGCGATGATAGAAGCCCAAACCATGTTCACTAGCAAATAACGCCGCTGCTGGTTCATTTTCAAGGACAGCTTGATCAATTTTATCAGTATCGTCCGGGTCAATATAAGGCGGATTAGTCACAATTAAATCATATTGCTGATCAATATTTTCAAATAAATCGCTTTTAATTAACGGCAACTCCAGGTTAAACTTAGCCATATTTTCCTGAGCAACAGCAAGTGCAGCGGGTGAGATATCACTTAAACTTACATGCCAATTTGGCCGTTCAAGTGCAAGAGTAATGCCTATCACTCCACTCCCCGTTCCTAAATCAAGGACCTTCAATGGGCGAGATGGCATTTCTTGCAATACCCAATCGATTAACTCTGCTGTCTCAGCTTCTGGAATCAAAACATTTTTATTAACCTTAAAAGTTCGTCCATAAAATGGGGCCTGCCCAACAATATATTGAGCAGGCTCATGATTAAGCAATCTTGTTATGGCATCCTTCCACCAGTCTACTTCGTCAGCCGGCATCTCATCACGATTATGTAAAAGTAAGTGCGTCGCATCCCAACCATGTGATTGCTGAAGTAAAAACTGAGGGGCACTTGGATCAATATCTGTTCCTTGTAATTGTTCTTTTGCCCATCGCTGCGCCATAAAATAGTTGATCGGTACGAAACTACTCATTCCGTAATTGCTCCAGCTTTTGTGTTTGGTCGGCAACAATCAATGCTTCAATAATTTCATCGAGGTCACCAGCCATAATCTTATCAAGCTTGTTTAATGTTAACCCAATTCGGTGATCTGTTACCCGGTTTTGTGGGTAGTTATAAGTACGAATCCGTTCTGAACGATCACCTGTCCCAATCGCGTCTTTCCGCTTTTGGTCATAGGCACTTTGTTCTTGTTGTTGGTAATAATCATAAACCCGTGACTTCAAAATCCGCATTGCCTTAGCCCGATTTTGCTGTTGTGAACGTTCATCTTGCATTGCAACGACGATTCCTGTTGGCAAGTGGGTCATTCGAACAGCTGATGAAGTCTTGTTAACGTGCTGACCACCAGCACCGCTTGAACGGTAAACATCAACCCGGATATCTTTAGGATCAATATCCACATCTACGTCTTCAGCTTCTGGCATTACCCCAACCGTTGCAGTTGACGTATGAACACGTCCAGCGGATTCAGTAACAGGAACCCGTTGAACACGATGCGCTCCGTTTTCAAACTTAAGCTTGGAATAAACTTTATCCCCAGTAATCATTAAAGCAATTTCTTTAAAGCCACCGACTTCAGTTTCATTTCGATCTACAACTTCTACTTTCCAACCTTGTTTTTCAGCATAGCGAAGATACATGTTATAAAGGTCAGCAGCAAAGAGGCTTGCTTCATCCCCTCCGGCAGCTCCACGAATTTCCATGATAATATTTTTATCATCATTAGGATCTTTCGGAATTAGTAGGACTTCCAGCTCTTTTTCTAACTGTGCTTGTTCTTCCCGCGCTTCTGCTAACTCTTCTTTAGTTAAGGCGGTTAAGTCATCATCATTCGTTTCACGTAATAGTTCTTCATCATCACTAATCGTTTGGGTGACTTTTTTATATTGATTATATTTTTCAACGGTTTCACGCAAGCTCCCCTCTTCTTTTGAAAGCTTCATAAAACGTTGTGAGTCGGCAATTACTTCTGGATCACTGATCAATTCGTTTAATTCATCGTAACGATCAGCAACCGCTTGAAGTTTATCGAAAATTTCTTCCATTTCCATTCTTGGTTATTCCTCCTATTGTTTTAATTGGGGATGAAAATAGTGCTTCCGGCATACTGGGTAATACGATTCATTTCCCCCTATCTGGACTTGTTCTCCCTCATATACTGGCTTGCCATTATGAATCCGTAAATTCATCGTAGCTTTGTGAGGACAGAACCAACAAATTGTTTTCATCTCTTCAATTTTGTCAGCATAGATTAATAAATACTTTGAACCTTCAAATAATTCATTACGAAAATCATTTTTTAGGCCAAAAGCCATTACCGGAATATTTAGCTCATCAACAATTTTGATTAATTGTAAGACATGCTCTTTCTTTAAAAACTGTGCTTCGTCGATCAAGACACAATATATCTTACGGTCCATCTTATTAACGTAATCGTAAATATTGGTGTCATCCATAATTGGTTTTACCTTACGCTCTAAGCCAATTCGACTAGCAATGATCCCTCGACCAGAACGATCATCAACGCCGCTCGTCATTAAGACAACCGGCTTTCCTTGTTCTTCATAGTTATGAGCAACCTTCAAAATATCGATTGACTTACCAGAATTCATCGCGCCATATTTAAAGAATAGTTGTGCCACTACAATTGCCCCTTTTTGTTTGCATAGTACTCTTCATTATATCCAAAAATTTGTGTCATTTAAATACTTCTACATTAGGAAAGAGTTTTTTACATTGAATAACTTTAATCTTATAATAATTTCAGTTTAATAACTTTCTTTTTGTTATCGTAAAGTTTAGAATTAAACGGTAATTTTAATCATTACTATTGTATCACTTACAATTGACACGAAAGGAATACATATATTCATGACAGTTCGAAGTTCATTTGCCGAATTTGCCGGGCGGTCAAGCTATTGGTTCCTCCATACTTTTATGAACGGAGGAAGTTCTCTTCCAGGAAAACTAACCTTAAAGCTTGATCCAAATATTCTCCAAGCCTTTAGCAAAAAGTACGACCTTGTTATTGTAACAGGGACTAATGGAAAAACATTAACCACTGCATTAAGCGTACGAGTTTTGCGGGAAAAGTATGACCAAGTTCTTACTAATCCGACTGGTTCTAACATGGAACAGGGAATCGTAACTACCTTTATTACAGCTCCCCGTCCAAAGAAAAAGGGCCTGGCCGTCCTCGAAGTCGATGAAGCAAATGTAGTTAAAGTATGCAAATACATCACCCCAATCGCTTTTGTCTTCACCAACATTTTCCGTGATCAAATGGATCGTTATGGTGAAATTTACACCACTTATAACAAGATCTTAAAGGGTGTTAAACTAGCACCAAAAGCAACCATCATTGCTAACGGGGATGAACAACTCTTTAACAGTAAAGATTTGCCTAACCCAATCATCTATTATGGTTTTAACCATGAAGAAAAAGAACCTTTTAATGCCCCAGCTAATACTGATGGCCTCCTTTGTCCTAAATGTCAGCATATTCTAAAATATCGGATGCGAACTTATGCAGGTTTAGGTAACTACTTCTGTCCAAATTGTGGTTTCCATCGACCAGAATTAACGTATGCTGTTACTAAAATTGACAAACTTACTCCAACACATTCCACTTTTGAAATTGATGGGCAAAAATACACCATCGGAATTGGTGGTCTATACAATATTTATAATGCTCTTGCCGCATACTCGCTTGGCCGTTTTCTCGGAGTGAGCCAAACACAAATTAAAGATGCTTTTGAGTCAGACGAACGAGTATTTGGCCGGCAAGAAGTTATTAGTATCGATGGAAAACAAGTTACTTTGATCTTAGTTAAAAATCCAGTTGGCCTTAATCAGGTTTTAGATATGATCGAGACGGATGACAAGCCATTTAGTTTTGCTTTCTTGCTAAACGCTAACTATGCTGATGGAATTGACACTAGTTGGATCTGGGACGGTGACTTTGAGAAACTTACCCAGCATCAAATTCCGCAATACATGACTGGGGGAGAACGCTATAAAGATATTACCACCAGATTAACAATGGCTGGAGTAAAAGACATGTGGCATGAACCAGACCTTACCCAGGTAATTGATAAGATCAAGGAAATGCCGACTGAACATGTCTATATTCTGGCAACCTATACAGCCGTTCTGCAATTGCGGAAACAACTAGCAGAAAAAGGTTATATTAAAGGAGGAATGGACTAATGGCAAAATATCACTTACACCTCGCCCACCTCTACGGCGATTTATTAAATACTTATAGTGATGTCGGCAATATCATTGCCCTTCAATATTACGCTAAACAGATGGATGCCGATATTGATGTCAAAGTCATTAGTATCGACAACGAGTTTAATCCGCAAGATTTTGACTTAGCCCTTTTTGGCGGTGGTCAAGATTACGAACAACTTGTCGTTTCCAAAGATCTTCCAAACAAAAAAGCGGGGATTGACCAATTTATTAACGCTGGCAAACCGCTCCTTGCTATCTGTGGGGGGTACCAGCTTCTTGGACACTACTATATTGGTGCTGATGGCGAGAAGATTCCGGGACTTGGAATCCTAGATCACTATACTTTAAGTCAGGATAATCACCGGTTCATTGGGAATATTACCATCAAAAATGAAGAAAGTAACCAAGAATACCATGGTTTTGAAAATCACAACGGTCGCACATTCTTAGGAAAAGGTGAACGGCCGCTCGGGAAAGTAATTTCTGGTAATGGGAATAACGGTGAGGATCATACCGAAGGGGCAATCTACAAAAATACTTATTGCTCTTATTTCCACGGTCCCATTCTTACAAGAAATGGTGAAATTGCTAAAAAGATTCTTTTAGCAGCTCTTGAGCATAAATATCCCGATGCAGACTTAAGTACGCAAAAAGCCCTAAAAATTAAGCCTACATTTTAATTAAGGTGACAAACAGTGAATCAAACTATAACATTTGTATTTACCATTATTTTTTTGCTGGAAAGTTTTTGGGAAGTCCGTCTTTTCTCCCAACTTCAAGCACTAGCCATCCAAAATCCAACTAGAATCCCACCACGCTTTGCAAAAGTTATCCGTTTGGAGCGTCGTTGGAACTGGATATCTTGGATTCTAATCATCTTATTATTCCTTACTTCATCAAATTTCACGATTTTATGGGTAAGCCTAATCACATTGATTGAAACCTATGTTGTCTGGCGAATGGATAACATGAAAAGTAAGATGACTAGCGAAGATTAGAACACAAAAAGGGATGAGATTGAAGGAAAGTAAAAATTCCTTCTAACCTCATCCCTTTTATATTTTAAAAATTAATCTTTCCAGTAATAATCAACACAAGTGCAATCACAGCTGCTAAGGCAATAATCGTTGCCAACCATTTCTCTTTCTTACTCATCTTATTAGGAGCGCCAGCAAACAACGGTATTCCTAGTGCAAAAATAATCGCACTTGCAAATACATATTCAAGCCCTGAAGCGACTAGCATATAGACAGAATAGATAGAGGCTAGCGTAGCAATAACCTTAAAACCAAGACTCATCTTTTCGCTAATTGCTAACTTCAATCCATATAACGCAGAGAGCAAGTAAGCAACTAGTGTCATTGTCGCAGCCAAAGTATAGGCAATTGTATAGGCCATTTGAAGTTGCGGAAGCAGTAAAACGAGTAAGCATACTTGCATAATAATTGTATATACAATTAGTGCAAAGCCAGGAACACCATGGCGGTTAACAAGTTTAAATACTCGCGGCATATCCCGATCATAACTGGTTACGTATGCAATTTCAGGGCCAATCATAAACCAACTCAATAATGCTCCTAGTAGAGAAATTAGTAAACCTATTTTTATAATAAGGCTTCCAACTATTCCCAATGCTGTATGACTAAGCGCTGCTGCCAGTGGAACTGAAGTCTGGCTAAGTTCTTTAGCAGGCAGAATCCCCATTGGAATAATAGAGATTGAAATATAGAGGACCAATACAATTACAAAGCTAATAATCGTTGCTAATCCCACATCACGTGGCTGTTTTGCCCGACGTGACATTGAAACAGCCGCTTCAATCCCAACAAAGCACCACACAATAGTACTCATCGCACCACTAATCTGGTCTTTAAATGCTACATGCGTTTGATTAACAGCAAGAATGCTTGTCCAATCAGGAACATTAAAAATATGCGGCTGAAATGCAAAAACACCAACAATAACAACTAATAAAAGCGGTAAGATCTTAATAATCGTAATGACGGCATTGAGGATACTTGCCTCACGAACACCAAACCATGTAATCGCAGTGTATCCCCACAGAATAATCGAACCTCCGATAAAACACATTAACGGCGAAAGTTGATGCGTCCCGAGCATACTATTTAAGGTCTTAAAGAAAAGCGAGATAAAGGCAATGTTACCAAAGACTGCTCCCATCCAATATCCCCAAAAGGAATTAAAACCAATATAGTTGCCAAAGCCTTCCTTTGCATAAGTATAAATTCCACCGTTCATCTCTGGCTTGATAACAGAAAGCTTATAAAAGACTAATACTAACATCAAAATTCCGAAGCCACCAATTAGCCAGGCAATTAATGCAGCCATTGGATTTGCTTTCAAAATTAAATCAGTCGGACTATTAAAAATCCCACCACCAATAATCGTTCCTACAATTAAGGTGATTAAGAGGAAGAGATTTAATTTCTTTTCTTTCACCTTAATCACCTCACTTATAAATATTCTTAAAATGTGGAATAATTATACATTATTTACCTAGCCAATGGCAATGGTTCCATTAGCAACAAGCCAAATTGCAATGATACTTAAGATTAAGATCAACGCCATTGTCCACTTTTCAGCAGTTGTAACTTTACGATCATTTTCTTTACATGCTAAGTAGTAAATGTAGAATCCAGGAATAAAACTAATTGAAACTAGTAATACTTCTTGCCATCCAGCAAGGAACATACATGCGAACATGAATGCAGCAGAGAGCAAACCAATTGTAAATTGTCCCCATTCTTGGTGTGCAGAACTGTATTTCATTTGGTAAAGTCCAACAAATAAGTATGAGAATAAAATTGCTGCACTACATAAAGAATATGCGAATTCATAGGCTTTATCAGTGAAAAGCAATGAGAACAAGAAGATTGTTTGCAATACCGCTGTAATCATTAGGGAAGCAGTTGGTGCTTTTTTAGCATTAACCTTTCCCCAGATTTTTGGCATTGCCTTATCATCAGCAACTAACATTGTTGTTTCGGCTGGAAGCATTGTCCAAGAAAGCCAGGAAACAATTGTTGAAATAATCAAACCAACATTAATCAAAATTGAACCCCAACTACCAACTGTTGCTTGAAGAACATGACCGATAGCTGGTTGACCCATTCCAGCTAATTCTGCCCGAGTTAATGCACCATAAGGCAAAATTGAAATTAATACATAGATAACCACTAAAAGGCCAAAACTAATAAGAGAAGCTTCACGAGCGGCTGTAAGCGACTTAGCCCGGCTTGCCATAACAGAAGCACCTTCAACACCGATAAATACCCAAATTAATGTCATTAGGGTACCTTTCATTTGTTCCCAGACAGAACCAGTTGTGGTACCACGAGAAGCATTATTGGCAACTCGTCCCCAGAAATCTGCTGTAAACATTCCGGCCTTGAAGCAAACAACCATCATAATAATAAAGATAACTAATGGTAAGACCTTGCAGATTGTTCCAATCATGTTAACAAAAGAAGCACTTTCAACGCCATTGTTAACTAAGATTGTCAATAGCCAACAGAAGATGATGGCAATAATAATCGATGGTAAATTTTGACCACCTTTAAAGGTTGGGAAGAACGTTCCAATTGAACTCATCAACATGGTGGCAAAAGCAATATTTCCCAGCCATGCGGATAACCAGTAAGACCATCCAGAAATAAATTCACCTAATGGCCCAAAACCGGCACCAGCATATGAGAAAATCCCTGAAGTAAGATCTGGTCGCTTTTCAGATAAATTATTTAGCGAGAGAACTAACATCAAAAAACCAATTCCAACAAAAATCCAAGCTAACAGGGCAGGGCCTGGTGCCGCCGCCGCTGCCACATCACTAGTAATACCAAATATTCCGGTACCGATACATGAACTTACAATTAAGGCGATCAATTCGCCTCTACCAATACCTTTCTTTTGTTCATCCATAAATATCCCTCCTATGCAGTTTATGAATGCATGTGTTGAATGATTAAGTCATAAACCATTTTAGCATCATCATTATCTTTACTAATGATAATCAAGGTGTCATTTCCAGCAAGTGTGCCCACAACTTCCGGAATATCAAGTTCATCAAACATTCCAGCCAAAATCGTCGCATAACTAGAATTTAGTGCAGTTTTGATTACGTTCATAAATTGAACAGTTTCAATTGTCCGCACATTATCATGAATTCCTTGGTATAATCGTTCAAAATTATGTTCGGGTGTCACATGGAGTTGAACATAGTGGGTATGACCATCGCCATCATTTGCTTTAACGATATTCAATGCATGAATATCTCTTGAAATTGTTGCTTGTGTTGTTTCGAAACCCGCCTCAGTTAACAACTTAAGCAATTCTTCTTGTGTTTCAATTTTACGATCATTAACCACTTGTTCAATATATTTTCTTCTTGCCTTTCGATCCATTCGTGTTCCCTTCTTATCATGTTAATTACACTAAAATGATACAAGAAAAAGCAGCAAAATTATACCCTTTCTAGATTACTCAGATAAATTTGCTGCTTTCATTATCTTATTTATTTCTTGAGATCTTCACGAACAATTGGACATGACATGCACCGTGGACCACCACGACCTCGTGATAATTCGCTTGAACGAACCTCGTGAACGAGAATACCATGCTTACGCAGCAAATCGTTTGAGACATAGTTCCGATCATAAGTTACAACTACACCAGGGGCAATTGCTAGCGTGTTAGAACCGTCATTCCACTGTTCACGTGGGGCAATAATTGGGTCACCGCCACCAGTAGGAATTAAATCAATTTCCGGCTTATCAAGTGCCTTCTTCAAAATTTCTTTAAGATTTGTTTCATGATTAATTGAAATTTCACCATTATTACCTGGGTGCATAATGTATGCATCAACATGTCCACCATCACGTAAGATTGCTGGATGAACTGTAAATTGATCATAGTTAATCATTGTAAACACAGTATCAAGGTGCATCATTGCGTGATTGTGAGGAATATGGATAGCAATTACTGTATCATAATCAGACTTTTCAAAGAGACTTTCAGCTAATTCTGTAATAGCCTTTGCAGATGTTCGTTGAGAAATACCAATTGCTAATACATGATCGCTGAGAACTAATTCATCTCCACCTTCAATCCGGCCTTCAGGATAACGGTTTCGCCATACTTCAACACCCTTGTCAGCAAAACGCTTATTGTGCTTAATGATGTACTCAGTAAAGAGAGATTCGCGTTGACGTGCCTTAAAGGTCATGTGATTAATGGTAATTCCATCCCCAATACATGCTTGCTGGTCACGAGTAAAGTATGCATTTGGCATTGGATCCATATAGAATGGGTAATCCTTATCTTCTGCTAATTCGGCAAGCGAAGCATACTTTGTTTTAATTTCATCTTTACGTACACCAGCAATAATCTTGTTAACCATATCCTTAGTACTGAAACTAAGCAAGAATTCCTTTAAGCCATCATAGATTGCTCCAGCAGCATAACCAGATTCAGCGATGATCTTTTCAAGGAATTCATCTTTGATATTATCATCTGCCAGTGCGTCTGTTAATAAATCTTCAAGATACAAGACTTCTGCGCCGTTATCACGTAATGTTTGCGCAAAAAGGTCATGTTCTTCTTGAGCGATCGGTAAGTATGGAATATCATCTACAAGCATCCGGTGAAGAATTTCAGGATAAACATTTTCGATTTCCTTACCTGGTCGATGCAACATAACTGTCTTAAGCTTCCCAATTTCTGATGTAACATGAATTGGACTTTGCATACAATATCACTCCTTTTTTGAAGTATCACTTGGCTACAACTACATCATATTAATTTATGTAAACGTTGTCAAATGCCGTCAAATCAATATTTAGTGAATTATATAAAAAGAAGTTATTAATATAAATTATCAACAGTTTTTATACATTTTTTACCCCTAAAGCGCATATTCTGTGAAAGCGGTTATTCAATTGATTGCATATAAATTTCACAAAGTTTTTTCTCTTTCTGTTAAATAAATTGCAAAAAGTTGGTCACGAGCAGCTAAAAATTCTTGGTTTTTGGCACTTGGATGAACACGATTAGTTAATACAATAAAGCCTTGGTCAGTTTGACGATCTAACACCATCCAAGTTCCCGTAAACCCAGTATGGCTAATCAAAAGGTGATGATCTTTAGCATGAAATAGTTTCCATCCCAGAGAACGGCTATGCGGACCAGGAATTCGTGTTTGATCTGTAAAAAAAAGATCAATTGTTTCAGAAGTAAGAAGACCATTTAAATTATTTTCAATCAACGCATGACTAAAAATCTCCAAATCTTTCAACGATGCAAAAAGGCCAGCACATCCGCAACTTGCTCCCAAAATGTACCCTTTAGGATCATGGGTTGTTCCCCTAATCAAGCCACGTTTTGTTTGTACTTCTGTTGGCACGCAATTAGCTGGGGTAGGATTAAATGTTGCAGTTGGCAGATTCAATGGTTTGAGAACCTGTTCTGTAATAACATTTTGAACTGGTTGATCATAAATTCGTTCAATAATCCATCCTAAATACAAATAGTTTACATCCGCATATTTGATTTGGCGGTTCAAGCTATCCTCCACATGCATTTTCGTCAAAAAAGCATTCTTTAGTTCGGAGGCAGTCAATTCATTACGATGTGGAATATAACCAGCAATCCCCGAAGTATGAGTAAGCAGGTTACGGATAGTTGGTCGGTCATCGTTAAACTCAGGTAAATATTGCTTTATTGGATCATCTAAAGACAATGTTCCTTTCTGAATAAGCCGGGCAATAACCGGAACTGTTCCTACTACTTTCGTTAGTGAAGCAACATCATAGAGCATACCTGGTTTTAATATTTCAGTCTCGGGATAAACTTGGGCCATCCCTGTTACTTCCCTAATCGTATGTTGATGATCAAAAATCAAATAGCTAACTCCGGGAACAACTCCTTCTTTAACCATTTGGTGTAATTTAGTAATTGTTAAATCGTATTTATTCATCTTTTAATTCACTTCCTTAATAAGGTTTATTTTAACGTAAATAGGGCAAAGGAAAAATATCCAGAAATTTATTAAACAAAATCAGTCAATTATGACAAATAAGTCAAAAATGTTACAAAATCATTTCAAAAGGCGGTATAATAAAAGTGTAATGATGTTATAAAAATAAGAGAGATTGAGGGGGTCATTAAAATGATGAAGATGACAAATAAAGTTTTAGCAAGTTCATTAGTAATTTTAGCAGCCCTTGGACTAGCTGGGTGTACCAATAGCGTAGCAGCTCCAACAAAGACATCTACTTCTGCGACAAAAGTAAGTCAACAAACAAGCAAAAAGGCGGCCTCCTCCACTAGTAGCGAAAAGGCAAAGGATCAAACCTCTACATCTACACCTACTAGTGTACAGTCCACTTCTTCAACAAATACAAGCTCAACAAGCGCAAATTCAAAGGTAGCTAACAGTTCAGAAAAATCAACTAATCAAACGGTAAAAGCTCCTAGTTCATCTATAACTAGTAGTTCTAGCAGCCAATCAGCAACTACCAATTTCACTTCCTCAGCACAAACCGATCAACAAGTCCTAACGAGTTTCGCCAAGACAAGTGGCGTTCAACAAGATGGCAATCATTATTACATGACTAAGAATAATCAAAATAATAATTATCAAATTGAAGTTCGCAATAACCAAGGCGGCGATCCAAATGTAGCTCACCTTACTGGTACCTATCAATATGACCCCGCTACAAATCAAATCCATGAAATGAACCCAATCACCGGCAATTATGATAATTAATATTTTTAACGCAAAAAGGAGTACAGAAGTAATAAACCGCTAATGGTAAATTCCTTCTGTACTCCTTTATTAATTCATTTATTTAAAATAGCCTTTAAATGCAGCAAAGATTCCCTTTTTATTTCCAGTTTTATCATCATCGTTCGACTTAATTTGTTCGATTATTGATTCTGTCTCACCGTTGCCATGAGGGGTTACTGCTACTAACTTCTTTAAGGTAATAGTATAGGTCTGTTCTCCGACCGCAAAATGATGATCGGCAGGGAAACTATTCTCATCAAGCACATATCCCTCATCTTCAAATGACTTAATTTGTGGAGTTGGATCGTAGTTAAATTCTTCACCGGTTACCCCAGTAAGTTCCTCGGATGTTAATTCTGCACCAGTTTGGTCAATAAATTTAACCAGAATTTTAGCTGGTTGTGGAGTGTAACTGATCTTTTCATTTCGATCGCTCGCATTTTCATCAACCTGTTCAGCTGGAATAGCAGGTGCATCATACCCCGCGATTGGTGCTGGAATATATTCAGGGATCACTCCTTTGCTCCACTCTTGCCAAATGTCACTACCAAGCACTTCATCATGAACGCCAGAACGAGTAGCAATTGCTTCCTGAGTTACAACTTGTTGTGTTTGATCAGGCATTGTAATCTGGATAGTTCGCGTTACGTGATGTTCCTTCTTTAGGGGAGTAGTTTGGTGAGTGAGGTAAACGTAATATTGTTGTTCTGGACTACCAGCAAAGTACTTACCCTTTAATGCCCCTTTGTCAGCCTTAAATAGTTCGTATCCGGCACTTTCAAAATCCCATAGTTTATTATTGTATGTTTGTCCTTCTGTAACATTTAATCTCTGAGTTCGATTATCAATAATTCGACCGGAAGAAGGCTTAACAATTGGTAACCGATCATCAGGAACATCAACATAAAAGACGGTAATTTGTTGTATTTGTGAATTCTGTTTACTAATAATAATCTTGTATTCTTTTTCCTGCTCGCCGTCTTCGGCCATTAAGCGGGCATTTTGTGGCAATTCATTATCTACAATCACATATCCTTCATCAGCAAGACGGTCAGTTTCAACTGTTGGTTTATGACTGATCAAATCGCCAGCAAGTCCTGAAATTATTTGCTCATCAATTTCATTTCCAGCTTCATCGACATATTTAATCTTAACCTTAACTTGCTTTGGATGGTAGATAACATTAATATTGCTATCTTTTGAAGTTAATGAGATTGGTTCAGCATCAACATTTTTGACCGTATATCCTGGTACATGAGGTGCAGTCACTGCGGGAAGAGTAGCTTTACTCCAATCACTCCATGTTTGTTCATTGGCCGTTTTATCAGCAATTCCCAAACGCTGAATTTTTCCAATTTGCTTAATAATTTGCTTAGAACCATCTGGCATATTAAATGTAATCGTTCGTGTTACTTGGTGATCTTCGGCAATCTTTTCAATTTTATGAATAAGGTAAACATAATAGTCCTTAGTAGGTTGTCCTCCAACATATGCTCCTGATTTAGCACCTTGTTCATATTCATAAATCTCAAAGCCGTTTTCTTCACCCCAAAGTTGGTTATGATACTCTTCATCACCTTTACCGGTAAAAGTTTGGGTTTGATTTTCAAGAATTTTTCCATCACTTGGCTGTAAATCACCTTTTGCTTTATTAGGAACATCAACTAAGTCAACATAGTAAACATTAATTGTCTGTTTATTTTCAACCATCCTTACCTTTGCCGGCGAAGTAATTAACATATCATTATCTTCACTTCCATTAAGGAAATAGCCAATAATGACATTATAATCGCCAGGCGTTGCATCTACTAATTCAGAATTATCAACAATAAATGTTTGTTCAGGGCTAACCGGAAGCTCTTCATTAGTTGAAGAAAGGCCACAAACTTTTTCAACACCACCAAATGAATTCCAATCATCTTTTGCCTCTGCCTTAAGAGTAAATGATTTTGTAATAAGAAGTTGATGGATGACAATATAAGGAATAAAGTCAAAATTTTCAAAATCAAGATAAGTAGGTTGAACCGTAAACGCGGCAGCCCTCATTAACTTTCGTCCCGTCTTGTCAACATCGACTGAAAATCCTTTTTCTTGAATCGCACTTTGAATAACGGCCAGCTTAAAGAAGTATTGACCGCCTTGCCACATTACATTATCCTCATCAATCTCAAATGAAACTTCATCGTTAAAGTTACTGATTGCATATGATACTTCACCCAAAGTTGGCATCATTGCTTGAACATCTTCTGAAAATACCTCATCACCGTCTTCAGTTCGGCTAAGTGCCATGAATGGGATATTTTGATAGGCATCATGAGCAAAAACAGGCGTGCTTAAGCGGAAGTTTAATTGTGACATTGTGTGCTTATTAACTGTTAAATCGTAAAAGGCATACTCATTTAAATTAAATTGCTCTTGAGTATTAATATTTTCTAGATTTGTAATCTTAAAAGGAAATTCAACACGGTAAGAACTGTTTGGTAATAAAGAACCAAATACCATAATCGCTGTTACTTTTTCCCAACTAAAGTCATCACGCTGCTTAAGAGTATCAATCGTCGAATACTCTCCTTCGTGTCCTTGATAACTATAGGTAATATCAAATCCAGGAATTACATTCCCCTTTTCATCCTTGTATTCAAGACCGTCGAATTCATTAATCCGCGCCCCATCAAGTACAACTTGTGCCGTTCCTTGCTTTCCTTCAAATGTAGGCAGCGTATAGACAACTTCAACTGATTTGGTAGTTTCTGTATCATTCTTTAAATGACCATATCCACTAAAATCAGTAGCTGCGCGATAATTAACTAATGATGCCGTTTCACTCATTGAATTACGACTTACAAGCGAACGATCTTTAGCATGGCTTTCACTATTAGTTGCCTGTAAGTAAGTCCCATGCATTAAGCCACCTAAATCATCAATTAGTTGATATTCACCTAATGCTGGATTATTTTTTATTACCGGTTCTTGGCCGTTCAATTTTTGTTGTTGAGCCGCAAAATTTGGCGCTGCTTTATGCATTTTTTCCAATAATGGCGTTCTATTGAGTAAAGCAACGCTTGAAGCAGATTTTTCCCCTAATTTTACTTGTCCGCCAACAGTTTCAACCGGGGCAAGCTCAACACCAAGTACCTCATTTTTTTTGATCTCATCTGTATCAAGCATCTTTTTTCTCCCCCTTAAAGACTTTTATAATTCGATAACTATTATTTAGTATTGAGTATAATATACTTCATTCTTATTTCAATACTGATAAATTATTCAGGAATATATTTTTTAATATTTTCTACCTTTTTATCCTTGATATATCAATATTTTTCCACCGTTAATGATAATAGAAAAAGAACAAAAGAATAATTTTTCATATGAAAAAATTATCTTTTGTTCTTTTAAAAATAGTTTATTCTTTTATCATTAGATATTTAATTATGAATAGAAATTAATATTGTGGACCATCGCTAACATAGCCATTGTTTTCTTGACTATAGGCAGGAGTACTTGATTCTTGCGCAGGAGCAGTCGGCGTACTGTTACCAGAGGTCCTATTTCCACCGCCATTGCCACTATATCGTGGACGAGAAGTATTGTAGTTTCTTGAGCTTCCTCCATTATTCGATGAAGCTGCTGTTGTGCTGCTTGAACTTTCGCTGTTACTTTGCGCCGTGGAAGCAGTCGAGCTTGAAGACGAGGAAACCGTACTACTACTACTTGCTGAGGAAGCGACTGAAGAAGAACTAGAACTTATCGAACTGCTACTTGATGAACTTTCTTGAGTATTATCGTTGCCCTTAACCTTTAACTGCTTGGTCACCTTTTGATCACCACGTTCTGCAATAATATCATAAGTGCCAGCTACATCAAATGTATAAGTATGGTTAACTAGTGATTCGCCCTTACTTGCTTTAAACGTCTTAACAATCTCTTTGCTCTTATGTCCCCGGATTGTCAAAGTAGTTTGTGGAGAAACCTTAAACTTAACTTTTGCTTCTCCATTATCATTTAAAGTAACTTTCCGATCAAACTGAACTGAGACTTTTCCCAAATTATCACTGTCGGAAGCAGCGTATTCAACATTTTCGGTCTTATCAGTTTGAGCTGGCTTTGCTTCTTGGCGATGTGAATGAATGCTACCAAAAACTATTCCCCCAACACAAATTACCAAGACAGCGACCAATGTCCAGTTAAAAAAGACACGGCCCCCACTTACGAAATTATTACCGTTGCGGTTTTTCCGTAACTGAGAAAAATATTGAGCAGCTAAAATAATAATCGCAATAACTGCTAATACTATCATTAAATTCATTACTCGCATAATTAACTCACCAAATCCATCCTATTCTTTTTCTATTTACACAAATCCATCATAGCATCAATTAAACCTTTTCTTAACGCTTTTACTAAATTTGTAATATAAATAAAAAAGTCTGTTACTAAATGAGTAACAGACTCAATCATATTCACCCGCACGGGGATCGAACCCGTAACTCCGCCTTGAGAGGGCGACGTCTTAACCAATTTGACCAGCGGGCAATAACGTACAAATAAAAGTATACGTTAATTTTAATTTTTCGTCAACTTAAAATCAAATTAATTTAATATTCATTTTCAGTGTCAAGTAAAATTGATTCAGCCAATAGAATTTCGTTATAGAGTTCAAAAAGATAGTCACGACGATTCTCCTTTTGAGATACCATATCAAGGTACTGTCTTTCAGCTTGGAATGCCCATAATAAGGCTCGTTGCTCCAGTTCCTTTTCCTGCTCATTGAATTCTGGATAGCGACTTGCTTTAGCCCATTGATGCCAAAAATCTGCAAATGAATTGGCACTCTTTTGATCCCGCAAATCATAAACAACACTTTCTCTAATTTTTTCTGGAAGGTATATCTTTTCTACTGCCTTCAATCCCTCTTTAACCATCTCTTGCCGTAAACGCTGAATTTGTTTGCCAGCTTCTTTACTCGACATATCATGGTCAAGAATAAAACGAAATACGATTGAAGGTACCACCATACTCAAAATAATAACAAGCATTTCTGCTAACACAATCATATCAAACTGCGCAGAGCTTACGTTGTTAATAATCATATATACTAAGGCGAGTGTTACTGCGCCATGGACTCCCCCAAGGGCAAAAATTATACTTCCCTTATTACCCATCTTTGATAGTAGTCCATAGAAATAACGAACAAGAAGATTAGTAAGATAAAGTAAAATACCAATCACAATCCATTGCGAATTTGTATTTCCAATAATCAAGTCATCGCGAATGATCCTGACAACCAATAATCCTAAAATAACAAAGACGGTATTATTCAAGACTTCTCGAAGTAGCCTTAAAAGTACTAATCCGTTATGAAATTGCCGGGGTGTTATAAAGCGACTTCGGATACTTTCACTATTCTGCATTAAGCCTGCACAAACCACGGCAATAATCCCAGATACTTTTAATTCTTCAGCTATAAAGTAAATAAAGAATGGCGTACTAACAAATAATAATATTTGCGCATTATAAGCATCATGGTTAATTCGCCCTAAAAATTGACGAAAACTGATCATTACAAGGGCTGCCAAAATACCAATAATTATCCCGCCACCAGCTGAACGCAAAAAGTCAAAAAATGTTTGTTGATAGTTGAACTGCCCGTTTTTTACCCACAGTGCCATTGCAGTAACAAGGATAATACCAGAAGCATCATTAAATAATGACTCCATTTTTAGAATATTTTCTTGTCTTTCAGGGACAATCAACCCCTCCGAAACAGATTCGGTTGCAGTAGCATCAGTTGGTGTACTTAAAGCGCCCATCAGAAATGCCAGAGCTAGCGGAATTCTCAAAAGCGATACACTAAAACCGGCAAATACCGTTCCGACAATTACTAAAAGAACAGCCGTCTCAAGGATTTGTCGCAATCTTTTTCCAATCAGATTAATTCTCGTTGATTGCCCCTCAAAATAAATTAGTGGAGCTACTATATACATAAATACTTCTGTGTGGAAGGGAAGAATCCGACCATTCAAAAAAGGAACTAAGCCAATAATTAGGCCAACGAAAATACTAATATAATTAATTGAGAAGTGCGGAAAGAAGCTGGAAATAATACTACTTAAAACTGCCGCTACCATTAAAACAATCGTTGAAACAAGCACTACAAAACTCTCCCTTTATAGCAAATAAGCTGTGACACCTTTTGTCGCAGCTTAAATCGCATTATTCAAATGATAATTCTAATAAATATACTTTCTTTTCTGGAATATGACAGGTCGTCGCCCAAACATCATGGTAATTTTTCTTCGTTCCATTGGTCATTGAAAAATAACTATCAAGAAGGTCGCCATTCTTTGCCACAAAATCATTTGACAAACGATTGACCATAAAACGATCAACAGGAAAATAAAATGAAGCATCGGCTATCTTTAAGGAGTCATCAAAAAGAATCAGAACCGTATTAGTATAACGTGGTCTAATGCTTTTGATTAACTCTGGATGGTGCTTTAGTTTTGTTAAAACATAATAAATTGAATCAGAATTACTAGCCATATTCGTCCCCTCACTTGACTGTAATTATAACAAATAACTTTTTTATCAACAAAAGACCTGCTAGCTAATCTAGCAGGTCTTTTGTTAGAAGTTGGGCATACTGGTCTCGAACCAGTAAATTATGGATTCAGAGTCCACTGCCTTACCAGTTTGGCGAATGCCCAATAAAATAAACTTACAACGATATATACTATACATGGAAGTGGCTTAATAGTCAACTCTTTTTTATCATTTCTCTTCAGCACGTAATCGTTGGTGTTGACGGGCACAACGCCATTTTGTAATCAAATCGATAACGGGATGTTTTTTAGAGTCACACCAATAATCAACATCGGCCCAGATTTGTTTTTGTGTCCACTTGTCATAATCATGATGTAAGAAATTATAGTTTTTTAAGGCTGACTGCTTTTTCCAGATAGTTGCCATTATAAATTGGCTTCGTGTCCGTTGCACAGTTTTTTTAACCTGTGCCAGATCAACTGCTTCTACCCCTATTACTTTTGCCGTTCCAATTGGCGGAATGGGCTGACCACTTGGCAAGTATGGCGCTAAGGGAACATTGATCAATGCATCAAGAATCACCTCTTGCCAATCTTCTCGTGTCTCATAACGATGCATTAACCCCGGCTCAACATCATTAGCAATTAAATAATCACATGTTTTTCCCCAGCTTAGTTGAGTGTGAACCAAAAATGCTGTTGCCATTTTAAATACTCCTCCATCACTTTTATTAATATTTTACCGCAAAATCCTTTTACTTTGTGCAAAATATAACAAAAAAGAAGCTAAGAATTATATTCCTTAACTCCTTACTATCTGATTTAAGCTTGAACAACATTCTCTCCCGCAATCTTAGTTTTATTTAGCAACAAGGAAGAACTAACAACAGAGACAGAACTAAAGGCCATTGCTAGACCGGCAAGCTCTGGACTAAGAGTAAAGCCCATAAATGCAAATAGCCCTGCAGCAATTGGAATACCAATGACATTATAAATTAGCGCCCAGAAGAGATTTAATTTAATCCGGTTAAAGGTCTTCTTAGAAATATCAAGTGCCCGCACAACTCCTCGTAAATCATTTCGAACGAGGACAATTCCACCAGAGTCAATTGCAATATCAGTTCCGGATCCCATCGCAATTCCAACATCAGCTGTCGATAACGCAGGGGCATCATTAATTCCATCACCAACAAAGGCGACTTTTTTTCCCTTGTCCTGAAGTTCCTTAATTTGTTGAGCCTTATCATTCGGCATTACTTCAGCGATCACTTTATCGATATCAACTTCATCAGCGATTGCTTGAGCTACCCGTTTATTATCACCAGTTAACATCACAGTCATTAATCCACGCGCCTTTAGCTCCTTAATTGCATCTTTTGAACTCGGCTTCGGAACATCTTGAATAGCAACTAGGCCGATTATTTCCCCATCAAGGCCCACATAAACAACTGTTTTAGCTTCGTTCTGTAATTTTTCTGCACGTGATGCCATTTCCCGGGAAATATTCACATCAACCAAAAGCCGATTGCTACCAACAAATGCTACTTGACCATTATAATTTGCGCGCACACCCTTACCTTCAATTGCTTCAAATTTCTCTACCTTTACTAGTGAGATCTCTTTATCTTTCGCTTTTTGAAGGATTGCTGATGCTAACGGGTGCTCAGATGATTCCTCAAGACTAGCAGCTATTGTTAATACTTTTTTAGCATCGCCAACAATATCGGTTACAACTGGTTTGCCGACCGTAATTGTCCCCGTTTTATCGAACACAACCGTATCAATATTGCTTACTTCTTGAAGGACTTCACCATTCTTAATAAGGACACCCATCTTGGCACTTCTTGCAGTTCCAACCATTAATGCCGTTGGGGTTGCTAAACCTAATGCACACGGACAAGCAATCACAATTACTGAAACAGCAAATAATAATGCTTGAACAAATGTTGCACCAACAAAGGAATACCAAATCATAAAGGTTAGAATGGCAACTATCATTACTGCCGGAACAAAAATATTTGAAATTTTATCTGTTAAGTTCTGAATAGGAGCATGACTGGTTTGCGCTTTTTTTACTAAGTCAACAATTTGGGCGAGCATCGTATCGGATCCAACCTTTGTGGCCTTAAACGTAATCGTCCCATTATTATTAATTGTTGAACCAACAACAGTATCGCCAACTTTTTTCATTACTGGCATACTTTCACCAGTAACCATCGACTCATCCAAGGAAGTTACCCCTTCTAGAATCGTTCCATCTACGGGTACTTTTTCACCAGGCTTGACCCGAATAAGGTCGCCAACTTGGACTTGATCAAGTGGTACTTTGACAAATTTACCATCTTTTAAGACCTCAGCATCTTTTGCTTGAAGGCCCATCAATTTGCCAAGAGCATTGGAAGCATTGTTATGCATCTTCTCTTCCATCGCATCCCCCAGCAAAACAAAGACAGTAACAAAAGCAGCACTTTCAAAGTAAACCGCCCTATCAGTTATCATTGCAAAAATACTATAAAAATAAGCGACAGCTGTTCCTGTGGCGACCAGGGTATTCATATTTGCACTATGTTTCTTAAATGCAGCGATCGCACTTTTCCAATATGGAAATGCTGAAATTGCCATAATAATAGTGGTAGTAATTAATGCTATCCAATTATAGGCAGGCATCATCCAGTGAAAAGGCATCGCAAACATTTGTATTAACATTGGGATTGATAATACAAATGAAATCCAAAATCGCTGAATGTTTGTGAGCTTCATTACTTTACAACAACCTTTCCATGAAACATATCCATTCCACAAGCGTAGTTATAAGTTCCCGGCTTATCAGTTGGAATATCAACAGTAACTTCTTTTTTGCCGTCTAACTTCTCATCAATACCAAGTTCCTTAAAGACGACTTCATTCATACATCCCATGTTATCAGAAGGGATAAATTTTAATTGCGCTGGCTTTCCTTGTTTGAAAGTAACCGTTTCTGGTTTGTAGCCATGATTTTCTGCATTAACAACAACTTTTTTAGTTTGATCTTTTGAAAAAATATTCATTATTTAACAATCACCTTTCCATGAAACATATCCATCCCACAAGCAAAATTAAAAGTCTGGGCTTTATCTGTTGGAATATTAATCGTCGTAATCTTTTGCTTTGTTAAGTCCTCATTAACTCCTAGCTGTTCAAATACTACATGTGATAAACAAGCCGTCGAGTCATGCATATCAAAGTTAACTTGAGCCGGAATTCCCTTTTTCAAGATAACGGTTGATGGAGAATAACCACCATTAACGACAATCGTTGCAGTTTGTTCATCATTAACAATAGTTGACTTTCCCGCCGACTCTGTATGTTTTCCAAAGAACCACCAAACAATAAATGCAATTAAAATCAGTGCAATAACTATAGCGGCAATTCTCAATATTTCCACCTTCTTTTAGTTTACAACTGTAATCATATTATAGGTACAGCATACTATTAAAGTTTACAATTGTCAACAATAAAGAAAAATATTAAATAATGGACGTTTTACTCTTTTTTAATTAGAATTTGAATACTAGGGGGTGTGACTGATTAAGAAGTCTAATTTCTTATTAACCTTATTTTATTTATTACTCTTTGGCGGAATCATTTGGTTTTATCAAAATAATTCTACCTTTCAAGAACAATTTAATATCGGCATTCATAATGCACAAGTGCTTACTCAATCGTGGTTACACCGAATAACTGGTAAAGAAGTTGCAACCCCAACTAAACAAAACGCTGACCAGCAAACCGGGACTCAAGATACACCTGCTGATGCACGCTGGGAACAAAATACCGCAACGATCTATATTAATGTCAGTAATCCAGTATTAAAGAATGCAACAGAAACCGCAATTGCCCAATGGAATAACACGAAAGCATTCACATTTAAAATCGTTAATGATAAGAATGCAAATATTAGTGTTTCCGCTGTTAATGATCCAAATAACGGGGCAGCGGGGCTTACCAATACAAGCATGAATTCCGCAACGGGATATTATCTGCACGCAACAGTAGAACTAAATTCTTACTACCTATTGAATCCTGCCTTTGGATACTCACAAGAACGAATCGTTAATACTGCTGAACACGAATTAGGGCATACAATTGGTCTACAGCACACGAACAAGATTTCTGTGATGCAGCCAGCTGGATCATATTATCCCATTCAATCACGGGATATACAGGCTGTAAAGGCTTTATATTCACGAACTCCACAACCAATCATTGCTGAAGATAATTCCAACAGGTAGTCAAAATTAAAAGGTCGAGCTCACTTTTCATAGAATTGGTATGGTAAAATAAAATAGCAATTCTAATTGGAAAGAGTATTTTTATGTCAAATAAAAAAGTTTTAGGTACAGCAATGATTATTACTGCCTGTACCTTTTGGGGTATTTCAGGGCTTTTTGCGAAGGCCCTTTTTAATGTTAGTAGTTCGATTACATCAATGTGGTTAACGCAGGTTCGAATGGTTTCAGCTGGAATTATTTTAGTCTTATTAAGTCTAATTCGTGGGGAGAATCCCTTTCAAATTTTTAAGGATCTTCATTCTGCATGGATTATCTTTGCATATGGTGTTTTTGGGTTAGTTCCGGTTCAGTACGCTTACTTTATGGCTGTCCAATATGGGAATGCTTCGATCGCAACCATTCTCCAATTCATCGGGCCCTTTTTTATCATTGCTTATCAAGCTATGTTTCGACACCTGCCACCACGACGAATTGAAATTATTAGTGCAATTATCGCCTTTTTTGGTGTTTTTATTATCGCAACTCATGGTCAATTTAACCATTTAGCAATGACGCTTAGTGTTCTAATATGGGGATTAATTTCTGCAATTGGTGTTGCAACGAATACCTTAATTCCACAAAACATGCTTCGCGAAGGTCGGGTTCCCTCATTAATTATTACGGGATGGGGGCTACTATTTGCTGGATTAACCTTAGTGCTTATTCACCCTAGTCAGCCTCATATCCCCAACATTCCTTCAGTTTGTTTATATGTGTTAGGTATTCTAGTAATTGGGACCTTAATTCCCTTTCAGCTAGCTAATAACTCATTAAAATATATCGATGCAACTACATTTAGTTTAATGGATGCATTCGAACCTTTATTAGCAACAATCGGTTCAGTCCTAATTTTTCATTTACAAATGACGGGTGCAGATATTCTTGGGTCGATTTTAGTTATCGTTGCAGTACTTGCGATTAATATTCGTATTCCGCAAAAAATTTAAAGAGTAACTAAAAAAAGAAGGTAGGGACTGTGACATAAGTTAAGTTACTTTCATAAAAAGCAAATGCGCAGTACAACAATGGCCTCCAACGTCCGGCAAAACCGAACATTGGAGGCCTATTGTTGCTTACGGGGGCTCGAAAACGAAGTCACAAGTGACTTCTGTCTCGCTCCCTCTTCTTTTTAGTTATCACGAATAACTGTCCCGACTTTACCGGCAAGAGCATCATCAAGACCATCTAATGAAGTGATTAATGCTTCTCGTTCTGGATGACCTTCAACAAATGAAAGACATGCTTCAATCTTCGGCAACATACTACCAGCAGCAAACTGTCCTTCCTTCATGTATTTCTGAGCTTCTGCAACGTTTAACGTCTTAAGGGCTTTTTCATCCGGCTTTCCATAGTTAACATAAACATGATCAACGGCAGTTAAAATAATCAACTTATCTGCATCGATCTTGTCAGCCAGCAAGGCACTTGAACGGTCCTTATCAATAACCGCTGGAACTCCTTCAAGTCCTTTATCAGTGATGATTACAGGTACACCACCACCACCACCGGCAATAACAAGATTGTTAGCGTCAATCAATGTTTTAATGCTATCAAGTTCCATAATCTTCATCGGTAGTGGAGAAGGAACAACTTGACGGTATCCACGTCCCGCATCTTCTTTAAAAGTGTAGCCCTTTTCTTTGGCAATTTCATCAGCTTGTTCTTTAGTGTAGAAGTCACCAACAGGTTTTGATGGATTTTCAAAAGCAGGATCATTAGGGTCAACTGCAATTTGCGTTACAATCGTTGCCACACTCTTATTCATCCAACGACGGTGTAATTCATTTTCTAAACTTTGTTGCAAATGGTAGCCAATATAACCTTGACTCATTGCACCACATTCTGGGAAAGGAAAAGCAGCAGTTTTACCGTGTTCAGCAGCAAAATTCATCCCTAAATTAATGGCACCCACTTGGGGACCATTACCGTGACTAATAACTACTTGGTTTCCTGCAGCAATTAACCCAATTAATGAAGAAGCAGTATTTTTTACTAACTTTAATTGTTCTTCAGGTGATTTGCCTAATGCATTTCCCCCTAAAGCAACGACTACTTTAGCCATGGCAAATGCCTCCTAATTAGTTTTGTTCACCTAAAGTTGCAACCATTACAGCCTTGATAGTGTGCATCCGGTTTTCGGCTTCACGGAAGACAACTGAGTGTTCACTTTCGAATACTTCGTCAGTAACTTCCATTTCCTTTAAGCCAAACTTCTTTTCAATTTCCTTACCAACTTCAGTGTCGAGGTTGTGGAATGCAGGAAGACAGTGTTCAAAAAGAACATTAGGATTTTCAGTAGCCTTCATAACATCCATTGTTACTTGGTAAGGCTTAAGAAGGTTGATCCGCTTTTCCCACATGTCATCAGATTCACCCATTGATACCCAAACATCAGCATAGATTACGTCCATACCTTTGACACCTTCTTTGATGTCATTAGTAACAACAATCTTAGCACCAGTCTTGGCAGCAATTTCGTTAGCCTTATCTAAGGTTTCCTTAGTTGGTTCCAATTCCTTAGGAGTAACAACGTGGTATTCCATACCCATTACAGCGGCACCAAGCATCAATGCGTTTGAAACATTGTCTTGACCGTCACCTACAAAGGCAAACTTGATGTCCTTGTAAGGCTTCTTCAATACTTCGTGAGCTGTTAAGAAGTCAGCAAGTACTTGTGTTGGGTGGTCTTCGTCAGTTAAACCATTCCAAACTGGTACACCAGAGTACTTAGCTAAAATTTCAACATTACGTTGTGAGAATCCACGGTATTCGATACCATCGAACATTCCACCAAGAACTCGTGCAGTATCCTTAACAGATTCCTTGTGACCAATGTGTGAGCCTGATGGGCCAAGATAAGTTACATGAGCACCTTCATCCTTAGCACCAACTTCAAAAGAACAACGAGTACGGGTAGAACTCTTTTCAAAAATCAAAGCAATGTTCTTACCTTCAAGATTCTTGCCTTCATAACCAGCATATTTTGCCTTCTTTAAATCTTCAGCAAGATCAAGCATGTATTCCATTTCCCGAGTGTTAAAATCTGCAAGAGTTAAGAAACTACGATTACGTAAATTAAAAGCCATTTTTATTTCCTCCTAAGGTCTTAATACAAGTACTATAATAGGATTAAGTTTCATAATACTTCAAAAAGATTCCATAAATAACAGAAAAAATTTAGCGATTTTTTTACAACAATCTCCTTATTCACAATGATGTAAGCGGAAACACCTACACATTTGTAAAATATCAACTCTATTGTCTATTATCTTCCCAAAGAGTAAAATGAAATAGTGTTTCATAATACTTCAAAGAACATCAAGAAATCGGTGAAAATACATGAATTTTTATATTTTAGATAATGATAGTAAAATTATTCATTTATTATCCAATATTATTGAAAATGATTTCAACAATACTGTTGTCGGAACAACCTCTAATCCGCAACAGGCCTATGATGATGCAATGCGTCTAGGAATTGATATTATGTTTATTGATTATGCAATGCCAGCGATGGATGGAGTTCAACTTATTCAAAAAATTCAGGACAGTCATTATTATCCACACTTCATTATGACTGCTCAAGCAATTTTGCCCTCTGTCAAAACAAGTGCATATCAACATGGGATTGATTTTTTTATTGAAAAACCACTAAACATTGCAGAAGTTAAGTCCGTTATTAAACTAGCAGCACAAAATATTAATATGTCTAATCGCCTTCTTCAAGTTTTGGACCTTGTGAGCGGTGCTGCGACGAATAATAATACAGTTACGATTAGCGGAAAAAACAAGAAAAAAGAAAACGCTCAGTCCATCTTACGTTTTCTCGGTATTACAGCTGGAAATGGCGCTCCTGCAATTAATAAACTTATTAATACGATGATTGAACGGGAAATTAGTTTTGATGAGGTTAATTTTGAAGAATTTTTCCAATGTGATGAGCATGGCAAAAAGATAATTTTCCAACGGATTCGACGCGATATAAAAACTGGTCTTAATAATCTCGCACATATGTGTATGGATTATCCAGAAAACGACATTATTTTGGAATATGCGAATAACTTATATGAATATAAAAATGTCCACAATGAAATTTCATTTCTCAAAGGAGAGCGTACTAATGGTGGGCAAGTGTCACTAAAACACTTCTTTAATGGATTGATTCAAGAAATAAATTAACAATAAAATAACGGAGAAAACAACTGCCTTAAGGTCATTTTCTAAGTTGTTTTTATTATCTAAGTTCTTTTGAAAGCGCCTTACCGTTAAAAGTTTTGGTAAGGCACTTTTATTAATCCCAACTATTTCGTAATTTCATAATATCGTGACTAAGATCTTTAGTTTGGTCATAAACACGATGATATATCTTATAAAGCGCATTATATTTTGCTACTATTTCTGGCTGTGGCTCATAGGTTTTACCAAAATGAACGAACTTCTTCGCACAATCTTGAAGTGAATCAAACCATCCCAGACCTACTGCAGCTAACATCGCAGCACCAAGACCTGGCCCCTGTTCATTTGTTAACGAAACTACTTTTTTATTAAAGATATTAGCTTGTAGTTGCAGCCAAAATTCACTCTTAGCTCCACCACCAATAGCGACAACCGTATCAAAATCTTGACCATGTTGATCATAAATATTTAGAATATCACGGAAACTAAAAGTAATACCTTCAATCACTGAACGAACAAAATCATACTTGTTTTGCATACTGTCAACACCAATAAAGCTCCCCCGAACATCAGCATCAGCGTATGGCGTTCGCTCACCGACAAGGTATGGCGTGAAAATCAAACCGTTAGCTCCCAATGGCCGTTCAGATGCCCTATTAACCATTGCTGTGAAATCTTCATCTTTTGCAAAAGTATGTTTGAACCAGTTTAACGAATGGCCGGCAGCAAGGGTTACTCCCATTGAATAGTAAGTATCAGGAATTGCATGACATTCATACTGTAAGGCACCGTGATAATTTACATTTGCATCGGGCTCATATTTCAAAACCACGCCTGATGTTCCAATACTGCTCATTACCATATTTGGCTTTAGAATACCTGCTCCAACGGCTCCACAAGCATTATCACCGCCACCGCCAAAAACTTTAGTGGTCGTCTTTAATCCTGAGAACATCGAATAAGAATCAGTAACTGTCCCCGCTTCATCAATTGAACGAATTAATGGGGGACACATCGACATAGGGATGCCAAATTCATCACAGATTTCTTTACTCCAAGTATTCTTCTTGATATCAAATAGAACTGTTCCGGTGGCATCGGAATAATCAATTGCCTGTTTACCAGTCATTACATAACGAACATAATCTTTAGGCAATAAGAAACTTTTTGCTTTTGTCCAAATTTCTGGTTCATTTTCTTTAACCCACAAAAGCTTAGGCAAAGTGAATCCTTCCAAGGCGCGGTTACCAGTAATCTCGATAAATTTATCGCCCATTTTTTCTTTAATCTCTTCACATTGCTTAGTCGTCCGCGTATCATTCCATAGCATCGCTGGTCGCAATACTTGTCCATTAGCATCTAGCAAAACCAGCCCGTGCATTTGTCCTGAGAATGAGATTCCATCAATTTCTTCAGCCTTTAATCCATCTCTTAAAATTAATCGATCAATTGCAATCGTTGTTCCATAAAGCCAATCTCGCGGATCTTGTTCGCTGTAGCCAGGATGAGGCTGATGGAGATCATAGCCATAGCTTTGTTGCGCAACAATCTTGCCATCACGGTCCATCGCTGAAACCTTGACTGCACTTGTACCTAGGTCGACCCCAATTACATATTCGTTCATTATAATTTCATTCCCTTCTTAACCAAAAAGGGTCGGGGCAAAGTTGATTGCCTCGGCCCTTTTATTATATGACTTTTTTTCGTACTGAGTGAATGCTTGTCATGTTGTATTTTTTTTGGATTGATAGGAGATGTTTACTTAGCAAGCGTTTCAATCATGTAGTGGTTAATTGTGTCCTTAATTTCTTCAAGATGGTCTGAATGTGTGGCTGCTAACAATTCGCTTTGTGGAGTATCAATTACTTTTTCTTCAAGACTAGCAAAGTTTTCATTACCGTCTTCAATACTCTTACCTAAGCCTTCATCCCATGTGGAGTAACGTTCTTTAATAATATCATCTAAGAAACCGTCTTCCTTCATAGCAGCAGCAACCCGTAAGCCAGCAGCAAAGCTATCCATCCCAACAATGTGACCATAGAAAAGATCTACAGGCTTAAACGATGTCCGACGTGGTTTTGCATCAAAGTTTAATCCACCACGAGGTCCGATGCTGCCGTTTTGAATAACTTCCCACATAGCAGCAGTAGTTTCATAAAGGTTAGATGGATATTCATCAATATCCCAACCAATTAACTTATCACCTTGGTTAGCATCAAGAGAACCAAGTAATCCGGCTTCACGAGCAACCCGAATTTCATGTTGGTACGTGTGACCAGCTAAGTTAGCATGGTTACCTTCAAGGTTAAGCTTAAAGTCCTTATCAAGACCATATTCACGCATGAAGTTGATTGTTGTTGCAGCATCAAAGTCATATTGGTGAGTAGTTGGTTCCTTTGGCTTTGGTTCAAGAAGCATTTGAGCGTCAAAACCAATTTCATTAGCGTAATCTTTAGCCATGTGGAAGAACTTAGCAATATGAGATTGTTCACGCTTCATATCTGTGTTCCAAAGTGATTCATATCCTTCACGTCCACCCCAGAAGACATAGTTCTCTGAACCAACGCGCTTACCAACTTCAAGACTGTGCTTTAATTGAGCAGCAGCATAAGCGTAAATTTCTGCTGAAGGAGCAGTACCAGCACCTTCTAAGAACCGTGGATTTGTAAAGAGGTTTGAAGTATTCCAAAGAACTTTCATGCCGGTAGCTTTTTGATATTCAACAATCTTATCAACTACTCGATCCAAATTCTTGTTTGTTTCGCGAAGTGTGTCACCTTCTGGAGCTAAATCACGATCGTGGAAACAAAGGAAATCAACACCTAATTTGTTATAAAATTCGAATGCATAATCAACCTTTGCTAAAGCGCAATCCATTGGGTCACTGTATTTATCATATGGACGTTGAGCAGTTCCATCACCGAATGGGTCAACTAACCGTTGATCGAATGTGTGCCAATATGCAACTGAGAAACAAAGCCAATCCTTCATTTTCTTACCTAAAATTACTTCATCCGGGTTGTAGTATTGGTAGAACAAACCAGACTTAATACTTTTATGTGGTCCCTCGTATTCAATTTTATCAATATTATTCCATAAATCAGCCATATTTACGGCCTCCCATTCATTTAGTTTGTATAAACAACTAACTTACAATTCTTAATATATACCCTTAAAACAATTTTGTAAACCCTTTCTTTGAATTTTGTGCAAAAAGTTCAAGAAGATAATATAAAATACAACACAATATACACAAAAACTCACAGTAACTAAATCTAGTTTCCTGTGAGTTTAGCGTCTCTACTTATTATTGATTTCTATGCTTCTTTGTCGTCAATGATAAAACGGTCTTGACTATAAATAATTTGTTGATTATAAAAATTATCTTTCCCAACTAACTCTTTAAGTGATACTGGCGTAAATCCATCTTTAAGTAGAAACTTAATTAGAGGTTCAATAGCATCTGAATCAGCAGGCTGAAAATCATGCATTAGAACAATATCTCCATTATGAATTTGTCTAATATTTTCCAAAACTTATCCTTATCATGATGATCCCAACTTTTTTGTATCTAATGACCAAATAATTGTCGGTCGATTAAGGTAAGATAATACGTCTGCATTAACTGAACCAAACGGGGGTCTAATTACTTCCGGTTGCTGACCTGTAATTTTTTCAATTACTTCATCATTTTTCGCAATCTCATTTTTACCTTCTTTAATTGATAATTTAGTCAAATCTTTGTGATGATAAGTATGATTACCTAAAGTAAATAGTAAACACTTTGCTTCCTCTTTTAATAATTCTGGATACTTTTCTGCATGTTCATCCCAAATCATAAATGTAGCCGGTATATGATACTTTTTTAAATTTCTAATACATGCGGAGTAGTGGCTTGCCAAGGTCCATCATCAAAAGTTAATGCTACTTTTTTCATATTTTATTATATCTCTTTTTAAAATAGTCTACTACTTGCTTCGTTACCTTTAGCAAATGGCCCTGCTGTCACTTTAATTCCTTCTCGATGAGTACCAAAGAAATCAGTGTTAAATATAATTGGAGTACCATCAGGGTTTTCATATTTTTCTTCCGGTTCAAATGCCATCATGATTGTATCAGTAGAGATAACGCCATCTGTTTTTGCAGGCACCGCATTAAAAAGATTGGTTTTAAGAAATAGTCCCTCATCTCGTTGTTCAAGTTTTAATTGAATTTTTTTATCAGAAATAATGGCATCTTTTTCCATATTACATGGTTCTGCACCATTAAAGTAAATATTGCCCGCGCTCCAAATTGGCAAATGGTTATAATAATGATCACTATTTGGTGCATAAATTCCACAATATCCATCAAACTGTTTCTTCCATTCTTCAAATGTTGGATAGTTATCAAATGGTTTTGTACCAACCTTAAAGTTATAATCATCCCAATCATCTGGTTCATCTTTCTTCATATTCGCTAGTTTTTGCATTTCTGGGCGTAACTTTTGTTGGACAAAAATATTATTGTAAAATTTGTTATCTCCATGTTGAATGGTCATAAAGCCCATTACCTTAGTACCATGAATTTCATGATATGGTGTAAATCGATTAGACGGTAAATTAACAGAATTGTTATCAGTACCACGTCCAGTTGCCGTAAAACTTCCTGCAATTAAATTATGAACAAATGCTACCCCTTGAGCTGCTAAACGAACAGATCGATCAGAAAGCAAGAGATTATTATCAATCAATGTTGGCCCATGAGAAACTTCAATCCACATATCTTCCCCGAGACCAGATAAAACATCATCTAAATTATCTTTTGTAACCTTAAAGTCATTTGGTAAACTATTATGATCAAACACATTTTGAGTTACTCGTGTTCCTTGAGCCTGCCAGTCCAACCATAAGCCACGAGTACAATGATGAATATGATTATGACGATATGTTACATCAATTGCAGCGTGCATCTTAATACCACCTATTTCAGCACCTGCAAGATTCTGACGAACGTTAATATCATGAATATCATTATCTTCAATCAAAGAAAATACTCCACCTAAATGGCCAACGATACCGGTTTGACCACAGTCATGAATATGATTTTGACGAACAATATGAGACCCAACATGCTCTTTATCCCATCCCTCATAAGAAGCTTGACAAATGGCATCACGTTCTGTTTGGGTACCATCTTTATACTTCCATTTTGACCATTTATTATCATTATTGGGTTGAAGATACTTTCCTAATGAAATTCCTGAACACTTTGAATGGGAAATATCACATTTTTCAATAATCCATCCTTTTGACCAGTGAGGCCCAATCATCCCCTCTTGGTAAGCTGTTGGTGGTGCCCATCGAGTTGCGGCTTTGGTTACACCGAATCCCGATAATGTAATATACCCTATCCCTTCTGCTTGAGGATAGAAACAATTCTCGCGAACATTAATTTCTACATTTTCTTTATTGGGATTATTTCCCTGGAAATTAGCATAAATGATTGTTTCGTTATTACGATCATCCTGCTCAGTAAACCATGTATATAAAGTATCATTGGGATACCACGATTTCTCATTACGGACTGGTTTTTTCACTTCATCTAATGAATTAACTTCATATAATGCTTTATCATTCAGATACACTTCACCTGTATGAGCAATAATACGTGCATCAAACCAATCACCATAAACTTTAGTTATGTACGGATTATAATCTGCAAAAACACCATTAGGAATATTAACTTTCCAAACGTTGTCATCAATCTTTTCCCAACTTGTTACTCGTTCTGCTCCGGTAATCACAGCACCCAAGTTTTCTGATGACTTATACGTAATTCGTTTACTTGAAGTTCCACTATTTTTTGGATTAACATTTTCCCGATAAATTCCAGGAGCTACTAAAACAGTGTCGCCAGGCTGAGCAATGTTGGCTGCTGCTTGAATTGTTTTGAATGGATGAGTTTTCTGTCCATTCCCATCAATAGGTACGTTTTTGTCTACATAAATATTCATAGTTAGATGTCTCCTTTAATTAATTCTTAGTAGCATTTCTCTTGGCTTCGATTTCATGGTTGATTTTGTCAACTTCTGGATCGCTTAAAGGATATTTGCTCATAACCCACATACCAATAACTGCTAAAACAATTGGAATCCAGATCATCGAAATAGAAATACCAGTTAACGCTGAAGCAGGTTGAGTAGTCTTTGTTCCATTAAAGTGACAAAAGGCATTAATATATCCTGGAATAATTCCCCCTAAGGCTAGTCCGATCTTAAAGAACCGTCCCATAATCGAATTGATAATCCCAGCTACCCGTTTCTTAGAATGCCATTCACCGTAAGATATAACTTCAGGAACAAGTGACCACATATAACCCGTAGCAGCAGTAATTCCCCATTGCATGATAAAACGCCCAATATATCCTAAAGTAATATTGTTCTTAAATGCTGGGAAAGACCAAATCCATAAAATTAATTGTCCAATAATAAAGAATGTTAAAAATAAGTAGAAAAAGCCTTTTTTACCAATGCTTCGGCGAATAAGCGGCCAAAGAAAGACAAGGAAAATTCCTGGAATTGAACCAATTAAATTAATTGATGCCATCCATTCTGAATGACCAATATTATATTGCAAGAAAAATGGCCATACCGTATTACCAAAAAACATAAACGTAAAACTGATTAAGAAGAACCAACCTAAGACTTGAAGTGGTTTATTTTCAATTAACTCGTTCCATAAATCAGAAAACTTAACTGATTTAGTTTCCTCTTCTGTTGGTAAAACCCGTTCTTTAATTCCAAAATAAGTACATAACAACATGATAAATCCAATTATCATATAAACTATCATTACTTTGAAATAAGCATTAGCAGCATGAGGAGAAGCATAATTCCCTAAATCTAATCTGATACCAAACAAGCCAATACTTTGTAATTTTTTATCTGGAGATGCCAATTGAACAAATAGTGGTAAGAAAGTATACACTAATAGATTCCCAATATTCGCTTCTGTCATTCGAACTGTTGTTAAAGTTGAAACTTCATCATTATCGCGTGTTAATGATGCATTTAATGATCCATATGGAATATTAACAAATGAATAAATTAATGCAGTAGCTAAATACATAAAGAATGCATAAAATACATTTCCACGAACAGCAGGAATTGGTAAGAAAAGCAGTGCACAACAAATTGTTAGCGGAATTCCAAAGTAAATTAAAAATGGCCGATACTTTCCACCATGTTTAAAATGACTCTTGTCAACAACTGTTCCAACCCATGGATCCCAAAAAACATTTACCCAACGTACGATTAAAAAGATTGTTGCTCCAGCGGCTGCAGAAATTCCAAATACAGTAGTGAGATAGAACAATAACATTGAACCAATTGTTCCAAAAATTAAGTTCTGTGCTAAATCTCCTGCTCCATAGCAAATTCGTTCACGCCATGAAAGTTTTGCAAATTCATTCACTTTTTCTTGAGAGATAGGTTTCTCTGTCTCACCAATTTTTCCAGTTGGTACATTCTCCATTTGATTTCACCCTTTCAGTTTATCTCATGTAAGTTAGTTGTATAAACTGACAGATATTTCCATCTAAATTCATTGTATCCGCTTTCATAAAAAGAAAATAGACCATATACTGACAAGTATTTGTCAATTTATGATCTATATTTACTCACCTATTCAAAATATCCTGTTTGATTTTTTGACCTTACTGAGCGTTTCTTTATAATTTGCTTACGATATTCACTGGGCGAATATCCGGACCATTTCTTAAACTGCTTACTAAAGATTGAAACGTTAGCTGCTCCTACCATATAAGCTACTTCTTCAATTGAATTTCCAGAATATTCTAAGAGTCGTTGAGCTTTTTTATACTTTTCACGATCAATAAAATGCAAGGGGGTTGTACCATAAACTTTCTTAAAAACTCGATGTCCATACCCACTACTAATTCCTAACTCTTTACATAAATCACTAAAGTTAAAGGATGGCTTTTCATCATCGTTATTAACTCGGTTTTCAATCGCAATTACTAAGTCGCGACTAATCTGTGCTTCCTTATTAGAAAAAGGAAGCGAGCTGTTGTGACTATATTTCTCTTTAATTAATGAATTAACCTGCTTTAAATATTTAAGCAAAAGGATTTCAATTTCGACTTGAATACTAAAATCACTAGAAAGGCTTTTATTACGGCAAAGCTTAATAATTCCATTTAACATTCTTTGAGAAGCTTTTGCTAACTGTGAGCTTGCTGGAATCAACTGATTACTAATTAAACTAATAATTTGTGATCGTAACTGAATATCCTCAAAGTCAAAATGTAAACACATATATGTCATCGGGGCAGTTTTACTCATATTACTATTAGTATGTAATGTACCAGGAGCAATAATAATCCCATCCCCTGGTCCCAAAATCATTGAATCGTGGTCACGAATCTCTGTTAATTGATAGCCATCAATTACTATCATTACTTCAAATACTTGATGCTTTTGTTCAAAAAAGCTCCAACCACCATTAACAGTGTGTTGATGCCCTCCAAACATATATAGGCCTGACTCAATTGTTGGAATAGATATAAACTTTTGCAAAATTACTACCCCTTTCTTCATCCGTATCTCCTATATATGTATATTATCACTTATCTTCATTTTGATTGTTAGCGCTTTTTATAACTTATTTTTGTCATTTTATGATTGATACACAATGTATAATTCAACAAATTTAAGAGATAAATAAAAAAGAAAGCACTTTCAAAAAATAATAATAAATGTTATACTCTCTTATGAAGGTTAGTTTTTTATCCAAACTAACTAAATACAAACAACCAACTTACACTAATTATTGCTGTCTGTATATATAGTTAGGAGATTCAACATGAAACATAAATTATCAGCAAGTTGGATTTACTTCTTTGCTGCTTTGGGTGGTTTGCTTTTTGGATATGATACTGGTTCAATTTCAGGTGCTATTCTATTCATCGAAAAGCAATTATCACTGAACTCTTGGCAACAAGGATGGGTTGTTTCGGCAGTGCTTGTCGGTGCTATTATTGGGGCGATTACAATCGGTCCCTTCTCAGATCGATTTGGACGTCGTAAGTTGCTATTATTAACATCTATTCTATTTTTCATCGGAGCTTTGGGTTCAGGCTTAGCTCCAGAATTTTGGACTTTGATTTTTACACGAATTATCCTTGGTTTAGCTGTTGGTGCTGCTTCTTCATTAATTCCAACCTATTTAGCCGAATTAGCGCCGGTCGCTAAGCGTGGAATGATGTCAGGAATGTTCCAATTCATGATTATGTCTGGTTTACTTCTGGCATATATCCTTAATTATTCTCTTCAAGGAATATATACTGGTTGGCGATGGATGCTTGGTTTTGCGGCACTTCCAGCAGCAATCCTATTTATCGGGGCAATTATCCTTCCCGAATCTCCACGTTACTTGGTTCGTAATGATAAAGAAAACGTTGCGCGCGAAGTTCTTATGACAATGAATAATAATGATGCAGATGTTGTTAATGGAGATATTGCAAAAATTAAGGAGCAAGCGGAAATCGTTTCTGGCGGATGGAAAGAACTATTCGGGTTAATGGTTCGTCCAGCTTTAATTGCGGCAGTTGGTTTAGCTATTTTTCAACAGGTAATGGGCTGCAATACAGTTCTTTACTATGCACCAACTATTTTTACTGATGCTGGTTTTGGTGTTCATTTTGCCTTACTTTCCCATATTTGGATCGGTATCTTTAATGTTATTGTAACCTTTATCGGAATCTACCTTATGAATAAAGTTAGTCGCCGTAAAATGTTAATCGTTGGTGGTTGGTTAATGGGGATCACTCTCTTTATTATGTGCTGGGGATTAATGTATTCTAGTGATTCAAAATTTGCTGCCGATATCGCTGTTATTTCAATGGTTATTTACATTGCCTCTTTCTCCGGTACTTGGGGTCCTATTATGTGGACAATGATTGGTGAGATGTTCCCACTTAACATTCGTGGTCTTGGGAATTCTTTTGCTGCTGGTGTTAATTGGACTGCTAATGCAATTGTTTCATTAACATTCCCTCCTCTACTAAGTCTCTTCGGTAAAGGTACTCTCTTTATCGGTTATGGAATCTTTTGTCTTCTTGCTATTTGGTTCGTCCACTCCAAAGTCTTTGAAACACAAGGCAAGTCTCTGGAAGAAATTGAACAGTGGCTACGAACTCAAGTATCAAAGAAGCAAAAAGATGCAGCACCAGAAGCTACTTCAATTCAAAAAGAAAATTAATAAATTTAGTCTGACTAGATAGTTGGTCTGACTTTTTATATTTATAAATAAAATTATGGTATACTGAAATTAAATTCAACGATGGGAAGGAGAAAGTTAATGATAGCATATAAAAATTGTAGTCCAAGTGAGCTCAACTATACTTTAGGAAAAGGCGGAAACGTCACAATCAAGGTTAATGGAAAAACCATTACTCTTACATTTAAAGATGTTCCGGCAGAAAATCCTAAATATATGAATGTTAAGATTTTTTCTGATCCTAAACATATAATGGCATCGATGGTAGTCGACGCATATCTAAAAGATGATAAAAATGATGCCGACGTTAATCAAAAAGTCAAAGAAAAATTAACAAACTGCATTAATACAGCAGTAAGAAATCGGTTCGGCCTTATTTAAAAATTAAGAGCGTAAGTAAAAACTCTATGGTTTAGATAATAAGTTTTTACTTGCGCTCTATTTAATTAATGTTTTTTACTTCTTTTGGCCATCGAAAATGCAGTAGATAATCATCTAATCCTAAGGCACGATGGATTGCTAATGAACTTGCTCCCAGTAAAGAAGTCATTCGTGAACCTTTTATCATTTGAATTGGAGAAAAGATTCCTAATTCTACAAGTCGATCTCGTACCATTTCATACATTACAGGCAAATCTTCGAATAATGTTGAATTAAAATATATTTTTTCTGGTCCATAAGAAACAATCGCATTATAAGAAACTTCAGCAATCAACTGCGCTGCATGATTTAAGATCTGTTTTACTTGATCGTCTTCGCGGTAGAGTTTAACTAAGTCTTCACTCGTAAGTTTCGTTAAGTTTTTAGCGTTCATTACTTGTCGGATAATGGCATCTTCTGAACATAGCGATTCTACCTTAACAAGTTGTCGTGACCCGCTGTCTAAATCATTTGTCATTAAACTGCGGCCAATTTCGCCAGCCATCCCGCGATAACCTCGATACAGGTTATGACCAGCAATAATACCTACACCAATCCCCCGATGAATGCTAATTGTAATTAAATCGCGTGTCTCTTGGTTAGTTCCAAAATCTTGTTCAAATACTGCCGATAAATTAGCTTCATTTTCTAACACAACCGGAACATTAAACTCTTTACTAAAATACTCTTCCAAGTCTATTCCTTGTAGTGCTAAGAAAGGTGAATCTATTATTTTATTATTGAACACTATTCCATGAATTGAAAAAGCAATAGCTAATAGCCCATGTTGAGTTGAATCAACTTGCTGAAGTTTTTTTATCTCTTCTTTTATCATTTGCATAATGTTTAAAATATCAAATTTTTCTATTGGTTTACGATTATATTGAATAATCTCACCATTAAGATAATTAAACATCGAGGCCATATATGATGTCCCAATATTAAAACTTGCAACATATCCATAATTACGATTTAAACGGACAAGGTGAGGCTTTCGACCACCACTACTTGTTGATTCTCCTTGTCGCACTCCTTCAATAAATCCATCTTCATTTAATTCATCGTATATTGACGAAACAGTTGATTTATTTAAATTTAATTGGCGTGCTATTTCTGCTCGTGATGTTTCAGCATTATTAAATAACTGTTGTAATACGAGTTTTTTATTTTGTATTCGGGAAAGGTTACGATGGTCATTTATCATTTTTATCCTCTGCACATTTTATAATTTTATTTATACTAATAGTGTACACATTTCAGTACCTTATGAGTATATTATAACATAAAACGGTTTATTAACTAATCACCTATTAATGTATAAAATTTTAAATTCTAAATAACACCACAAGATAATTAGTAAAATACTATAAGCGGCAGAAAGCCATACTACATATTTTAAGAACGCCAAGATATGAAAAACAGTTAATATTTGCAGACAAATTGTTAAAACAATCCATACTACTAAATGATCTTTTACCCGATCCCGATGTTCAATTAATTCTTCTTTTTTCATAAAAATACTCCAGATAAAAGGAGAGAATAGCTATGTCGTAACAGCTATTCCCCTTCTTGATTATATTTAATTTATTCTAATCGTTCTTATCCATCTTAGCTCGTAATTCTTTACCAATTTCTTCATATCCTGGCTTACCAAGCAATCCAAACATGTTAGTCTTATAAGCTTCAACACCCGGTTGGTTAAATGGATTAATACCGTTTAAGTAACCTGAAATTCCCATCGCAACCTCAAAGAAGTAAATAAGGTAACCTAAAGTATATTCGTCTTCTTGTGAGATATGAACAGTCATCACTGGTACTCCACCATCAGTATGAGCAGCAACTACCGCTTCATAAGCCTTGGTGTTAACGTAATCCATTGTCTTACCTTCCAAGTAGCCTAAACCATCAAGATTATCCGGTTCTGTTGGAATTTCCATGTCATAATTTGGCTTATCAAGCTTAACAACGGTTTCCATTAAGAAACGGCGACCTTCTTGGATGTATTGACCAAGTGAGTGAAGGTCGGTTGTGAAGTTAGCTGAAGAAGGATATATTCCCTTTTGATCTTTTCCTTCTGATTCCCCAGCTAATTGTTTCCACCATTCAGCAAACATCCGCATGTTAGGCTCATAGTTTTCGAGTAATTCTGTTTCATAGCCCTTACGATAAAGAATATTCCGGTAAGCAGCGTATTGGTAGGCTTCGTTCTTGGTTAGGTTAGGATCAACATAATCCTTTTCCGCTTGTGCAGCTCCTTCCATCAGCTTATCAATGTCCGCACCAGAAGCAGCGATTGGCAAAAGACCTACCGCAGAAAGAACTGAATAACGTCCTCCAACCCCATCAGGAATAACAAAGGTTTCATAGCCATGAGCATCTGCTTCAGTCTTTAAGGCACCCTTAGCCTTATCAGTAGTAGCATAAATCCGCTTATTAGCTTCATTTTCACCATACTTCTTAATTAAAAGGTCCTTAAAGATTCGGAAGGCAATTGATGGTTCAGTGGTTGTTCCTGACTTTGAAACAACATTGATGGAAAAGTCTTTGTCACCAATTAATTGGATCAAGTCATGAACATAGGTTGAACTCAAGGAGTTACCAGCAAAGACTACTAATGAAGCTTTCCGGTCTTTTGCCTTTTGAGCTTGATAGAAAGTATTGTGTAAGAAGTCGATTGCCATTTGGGCACCAAGGTAAGAACCACCAATCCCAATAACAACTAAAACATCTGAATCACGTTGAATCTTATCAGCTGCCTTCTTAATACGGGCAAATTCTTCTTTATCATATTCAGTTGGTAAATGGAGCCAATCACGGAAGTCGGCGCCAGCACCAGTCCCATTTCGTAATTCATCATTAGCGGCGTTAACCATTGCTTGCATCTCACCAAGTTCGTTTTCATGAACAAATTGCTTTAATGCGCTACTGTCAAATTTAATGTGTGTCATTCCAATAGCTTCTTTCTATTTTTATTTTTTAGACATTTAAATGATAGCGGATAATGAAGTCGGTTTCAATCAGAACTAGCAATTTTTTCTCATTAATGAAAATTGACAATTTAAGGTTAATTAGGCATACTGGGAATACACATCGTATCCGCTTACATAATTTGAAGGGAATAATTATTCATGGATAAAAATACTGAAAATATGTTAGCTGGGAATCCTTATCGTCCTGGAATACCAGAATTAAATAGGTTTTCTTACCTTGCTCATCGTCTTTGTCGTGACTATAATTTAACAACCGATGAAGATACTGTTGAACGAGAAATGATTATTGATCGCCTATTTCCTCAGCATGATGACGGAATATATCTTCAAGGACCTATTCATATTGATTATGGTCGTTTTACTAAAATAGGTAAGAATTTCTATGCTAATTTTAACTTTACCATTTTAGATACATGTCCTGTTACTATTGGAGATAATGTAATGTGTGGCCCAAACGTCTCGATCATTACAGCCATGCATCCCCTCATGTATCAGCAACGTAATATTCGGCAACAAGCTGACGGTCAGTTCGATGACGTTGAATATGGCAAGCCAGTTACAATTGGCGATAACTGTTGGCTTGCAAGCAATGTAACAGTTTGTCCGGGCGTAACAATCGGCAATGGTTGCGTTATCGGAGCAGGTACTGTCGTTACTAAAGATATTCTTGATAACTCCCTTGTCCTTGGAGTCCCAGGCAAAGTGATTCGTCCTATTACTGAAAAAGATCGCTTGGAAAATTTTCCTTATTAAATAATAATTCCGATATTAAAAGACCTTCATCAAAATCCGATGAGGGTCTTTTTAAGTTTAGTTTTAATATAATTTAAGCAAAAATAGTTAAAATACTTCCGGCAACAATAAAGATGATTCCGGCAATTGTAAATGACATTTCCCGCCGAGTCTTGTGTTCATGAAGAACTAAGATACCACCAATCGTTGCAATGATAACGTTCATTTGCGTGAAGACAAAGGCCGTATTAATTCCTAATGCCCGTCCAGCAAAGATATAAGCTAAGGCCGCAATTCCCCAAGAAATACCACCCCAGATATTGAGGTATTGTTCCTTTTGCTTGAAGGAATCAATATTTCCTGAACAAATAGCATAAATAACAGATCCAAGTAAAATACCAAGCATTTCTGGAAGGAAAATTCCTAAAGAACTATCATTAGCAACCATTGGCATCTTTGGGAATGCTGAGTAAACCCAGTAACCAATTGTTGTAATAAGTAAGAAGAAGAAGTTTTGAACAGTAATCTTCTTCCCCGTACTTTCATCAGAGACAGAGGTCATCAAAGCCCCAACAATAACGATTGCTAAAGCGATAAAGCCAATAGTAAGGGCACGTGCTCCACGCCATTCTCCAAAGATAATAACCCCGATTAAAGAGTTACCAACTAATTGAAATACTGTCGATAGTGGAATCGTGTTTGAAACACCCATCCGCTTAAATGAAACGAATTGTCCAATTTGACCAATTGTCCACAAAGCACCACACAGTACTGAGAACCAGAATCCGGTCGTCGTTACCGTTGGATGACCAATAATGAATGCAACCAACCCAACAATCGTAGCACCGGCACCAATACCAAACATTTGGTTAATCGTTGAACCACCGATTTTACCAGTGATCAGTGGCATAATCCCCCACCCAATCGCAGGGATTAAAGCAAGTAAGTAGTTCATAAAAAATTCTCTCCTATCAATCCGTAATATTATTACGAGGTATAAGTGTATCATATGGTAAACGCTTCCGCAAGCGCTTTCTTTAAATTTATTTGAATTATAAAAATTGGTCTACAAAAAAATAAACGCTTTATTATCATAGTTAAAGCGTTTCACTCAAATTATTGGCTTACTTTTTATCTTTATTATTTGTAGGCTGAATATTATGAGGAGCATATTCACGATCAGGGAAAAAGATTGTAAATGTCGTCCCCTTACCATACTGACTTTTTACGTCAATTTCTCCCCCATGAAGGAGAACTAACTGCCGTACAATCGCAAGCCCTAAGCCGGATTCCCCGTACTTAGTATTCATCCGTGAACGATCAGCCTTATAGTATCGTTCCCAGATATTTTCAAGTTGTTCAGGAGTCATCCCAATCCCATTATCTTGAACTTCAAATTGGCTTCCCTTTTCCACACGTTTTCCACGAATGTCAATAATTCCGTTATCAGTGAATTGGATTGCGTTTTGAATGATATTGAACATAATCTGCACAAACCGATCATAGTCTGCATATACTCGTAAATTCTTTTCCACATCTAAGTGCAGAGTATCTTTCTTCTCTTTTGCCTTTTTCGCTAACTGCTCTCGTAAATTTTCGAGTACTGCGGATGCGTCAAATACTTTCCGTTCCATCGCAATTTGGTTAGTGCGAATCTTTTCATAATCCAAATTATCATTAACCAAGCGAATTAAACGGCGAGTATCGTTCTGCATTAATTGAATACTATGCTTTTTGTCCTCTTCTGGAATCGCATCATACTGTAACCCTTCAAGAATGCCATTAATAGTTGTTAATGGCGTCCGCATTTCATGGGCTGCATTGGCCATAAATCGGCGTCTCCGCTCCTCTTGCCGACGAATTTCTTGTTGCGATTCACGTAACGAAGCAGTCATTTGGTTAAAACTCCGACCAAGGTCTGCCACTTCATCACGCCCATTATCGTCCACTTCAACATTGTAATTTCCTTGCGCAATTTGGTGAGTAGCCATCCGTAATCGATCAATTCGTTTGGTAATTGACCGTGCCAAGAAGTAACTAACTGCAAGCGTTACAAGACTAGCAGTCAGTAATGCCATTATTAAGTTAATCTTTATTTGATGCATATTTTGCTCAATTGTCGAGACGAAAGTTGCAATCGAGACTACCGCAATCATCTTTCCTTTATAGAAGTATGGTCGTGAAACTTCGGTCATTCGTGGGGAGGCACCCTTCGATACTCGTGAATTAATTTTAGGAGTAATTAGTTTAGTACAGACGGTTTCTCCCTTTTTTAATTTCTTCCAATCACTTTTACTCATACTTGGAGCAAAGCCGTTACTGGCAAAGATTTTCCGGTGAGTTGTATCATAAATTGCAAAGTGAACATTTTGCCGTGTTAAAAGATTGGCATTGCTATTCAATGATTCTGTAGCAAACCCTTCAAAACTTTGGGTTGCCATATTGTAACGAATAGAATCCTGAATTAAACTATCAGAATAACTTTTCAATTGTTGCCACGTATTATGATACATAGTGTTATTAGTTACATTTATAAACGAAATACTAACAATCACCATTAGCGTCAAAATAATCGCAAAAAATGAAAGCATCAACCGATACATTAATTTCATTAGTCGTTACCCTCGTCATCAAACTTATAACCGACCCCCCATACAGTCTTAATCACTTGAGGTCCAATATCTTCTAACTTCTGCCGTAACTTTTTAATATGGGCATCAACGGTTCGTTCATCACCGTAATACTCATAATCCCATACTAATTGTAAAAGTTGTGAACGGGTAAATACTTGACGTGGTTTCGAGGCAAGTGTCTTTAATAAGTCAAATTCTTTAGGTGTTAGATCACTAACAGGCTTTCCGTATAAGAATACTTCTCTTGTCTTAGTATTCATCTTAAAGTTCTTTGTTTGAATATCAAATGTATCATCACTATCAGTCTCTTGAACTTCCTCAAGCTTGTTTAAATGTGTTCGCCGATAAAGAGCCTTGATCCGTGCAATCAAAGTAATCGTACTAAACGGCTTGGTTACATAATCATCCGCACCAATTTCGAGTCCTAATACCTGATCACTTTCAGTATCACGAGCCGTTAGCATAATTAAAGGAACTGTTGGTGATACCCGTCGAATGTCAGCAGCGACCTGCATCCCGTCCTTTTTAGGAAGATTAAGGTCTAATAAAATAATGTCCCATTTATGAGGGTCGACATTAAACTTTTCTTCTGCTTCAACACCATCATAGGCAAATTCATATTGCCATTTTTCTTTTTTGAAAAACATTGCCATCATTTCACAGACAGAATGGTTATCCTCAATCATTAATATTTCCATTTAATTCATTCCTTTATATTTTATCTGAACTCTATTTACTAATTTTTACATAGGAATAACTTCTTATGAAACCCCACTAATTATCCTAATATTCTTAGCATTAAAAAAGACTGCCATAAACCAACGGCAGTCCTTATAGGCATATAGTGGAGATGACGGGAGTCGAACCCGTGTCCAAGCATATCGCCATTTCAATCTCTACGTTCATATCTCAACTATTTAGATTTCACTAACCAAAACGCCGTTGATCAGGGCAACCATGGTTAGCTAGCTTGATTAATCTCTTCTTATTACTTCAAACGGGAGCAATAAGCGTAGTCCACTAAGTATAAAACCCATTGCCGCATCATGGACGAACCCGGAATGGATCTACGCGCGCTACTTGTTAGGCAGCGTATGCGTAAGAGTTTGAATTATTGTTTGCAGTTATAATTTAAAACTGAGCGTTTTTACGAAGACGCAACCTTCGAAACGCAATTGAAACTCGACCTATACCTGTCGAATCCATAAACATCCCCATAAGAGGTATACTTATTATACCACATTTGTACAAAAAAGCGAGACTATGAAGATCAGCTTCTTAGTCTCGTTTTGCTTTTTAGTCTAAATTTTAGTACCAGCCGTTAGCTTGCCAGTGAGCCTGAGCATTTTGCCATGAACCGTAACGACTTGCAACATATTGGTCAGCAACCCGTTCTTGGTTAGCTGCTGAGTAGTCACCGTTAAGGTATGATGCTGATAATTGGTACTTACCAATGTATTGACCGTTAGTAGCACCGTAGTTACCACCAGATTCACGAGCGGCAATCCAGGCCTTAGCAGCAGCTTCTGAACCTGAAGCATTTGAAGTATAGCTTTGGCTAGCTTGACTTTGAGCTTGTTGAGGTTGTGCTTGTGTAGCTTGAGTATTATTGTCAGCTACATTTGCATTAGCTGCGTTCTGAGCGTTGTATTCTTGAACTTCACCATCGCTCTTGATGATTAACTTTTGACCAACGTAAATCTTGTTAATATCTTGAATATTGTTCTTCTTAGCAAGATCATTGACCATACTGTTGTCTTTTGCGAATTTGTAAGAAATACCTGAAAGTGTGTCACCACTTTGTACGGTGTAGATAGTGTCGGCATTAGCAGCAGTAGCCGTTGCACTAACACCTAAGGCTACTGCACCAAGAGTAGCAGATACTTTAGCAAAGTTTTTCTTAGAAATCATAAATTAAACAACCATCCTTTATTATTTAGCAAATTATCTTTTCCGTTTCAACACCCTATATATTACACTCTTAATATTACTAAGCTGTAACAGCACCATTTCTATTTACTACTCTTCGTCGGCTTTTTGTAATATTTTGTAATATAAGCTGTCAATTAATATGATTATAAAACTTGCAATCCCTTGTGCTAGTTAACTTTTAGGGAGTCATAACTTTTCTCAAAAATTCATTAAATAATACATAAAAAAGAGTGTTTTTTTAGCAAAAGTTTCATATTTGCGCCAAAAACACTCTTTATTTTACTTTTTATAACAATCTTTATTACAAAAGTGTTGCAAAATAACGTTCACAATACCTTGCAACTCCATCATTATCATTTGTATCTGTGATTGCTGTTGCCACTGCCTTAACGTTAGGAAGACCATTTTCCATTACAATTCCTTGAGCCGCAGCTTTGATCATTTCAAGATCATTATCAGCATCCCCAAATGTCATCAAATTACTAAAATCTTCCCCGAAATGATCTAGTAATGCCTTCAATCCCACCGCTTTATTTAATTTTTTAGGCAAAAATTCCATTATCATTGCCTGAGATTGGACTGCGTGATAATGTGCCTTAAGCTCAGCCGGCAGTTCTTTTATAATAGGGGATAATTTTTCAGGGGTGATTGCCATTACAGCTTTACTATAAGTTATTTCCGGCACATCACTCATTGGCAAAGATTGGAATTCAATATTCTTTAACACTGTCCGATATACGGATCCTGGATAATCATTTAATTCGTATACTCGTTCAAAGTCTAGAATATTGAGAGGAATCTTTTTGCTCTTAACATAAGAAAATAGAGGAAGTAAATCAGTCTTTTTCATTCCTAATTCAAAAAGATGTTCGCGTGATTCATTATTAATAACTAATCCACCATTAAATGTAATTGTATAATCATCTGGATTAGTTAAACCAAGCTGTTCAATATATGGCCAAATTGCATTGATAGGACGGCCAGTACAAAGCACTACCTTAATCCCCAGTTGATGTAATTGTTTTAAGACTCGTTCATTACGTTGACTTATTTCTTTATTACTATTCAAAAGTGTATTATCCAGGTCTAAAGCAACCATTTTAATCATTTTCTTATTCCTTCTTTCGAATTTTACCCTGAATTATTTGTTGATTAAAGTCTTCAAAAAGTGTTAAAAACTGATCAGCACGATCTTCACCATAAATTTGAACCCAATTGGCAAACCGGTGATTAATCCTCTGCCAAATCTCACTTTCGACATCCTTACCTTTTTTAGTTGCAACTAAGAACATTCGCCGTCGATCGGCTGGATCAGCTTTTTGTTCAACATATTTTTGCTGAAAAAGGACTTTTAATTGGCGAGAAACCGCACTCCTTGTTACCTGCCGTTGCTCGGCGATATCCATTAGCTTGATATTAGGATGGTTAATGATTTTTCGTAAAATCAAAAATTGTTCAAAAGATAAATTATATTCACTCGCCGGTTCAGAAATAAAGCTTTCGATGCCCTTTAGTCCCGTTAAGTAAATATTGATAGCTTTGTCTAATAATTGATCTTCATGTGTCATTACTAACCTCCTATTTTTTTGTCAAGATCGCTTTGGCAATTAACCGTGCAAAATGATCATTTCCGCTTGATCCCATATGTACATTGTCACTTGCAAACCAATCAGAGTGCCCTTGACTTGCCTTATTCCAATCGACCACATGGATATTCTTATGCTTCTTGGCTAAATCTTTAATTTCGTTATTAACTGTTTGCTGCCATGGCTTTGTTGGAACATGGGCAGTTACCCAATAGATTTGGTGTCCAGATCCAATTGCACTTAAAATATTATCCAACGTACCTTGAGTCATCGAGCCGTTTGTTCCCAAATTTAAGATAACAATCTTGTTTAAATGCCCATCTGCCTTTAATTGTTTGATAACATCAGGAGCCGCAGAACCTTGACGTCCAACTTGTGCATCAACATAAGCATTTGGCATTAATTTCTGAATACTATCTGCGGCATCAGCCATCACCGAATCACCGATGGCCGTTACCTTTAACTTCTGCGCTGCTTTTATTTGCGCCGGAGTTAAATCATACTGTTTCTGAAGCTTAAAAGTATTACCACTAGCTTCTGCAACATTATCACCCTTTGCAATCTTCTTATTGTGTTCTTCAGCAGCCTGATGATTTTGCTCTATCCGTTGCTGAACCGCTGTTTTCTTTGGTGCACGGTTTGGCTGGCAAAAACCGATAAATGCAATAACAACAACTAATGCACTTACCATCATTTTAGCCCCGCTTTGCCAACTAAAGTGATGCGTTTCTAACACATGCTGAAGATCAGCCGGTAATTTTGACCACTGATACTGGGCAAATGGTCGTTCAATTAACCGGTAAGAAACTTCACTTACTACTAAAATAATAATAATTTCCACGAATGCATTGAGAAGTGGATGATTGCCGACATTGATTAATCGTTCATAAAAGACCATAACGGGATATTGATAAACATAAATCCCATAAGAACGCTGACCAACCCAATGAAAGACAGGATTTGTAAACCATTTATTCATCTCCGCTCCTGGGTGAATAATAGTAGCCATTAATATCATTCCAATAAAGCTATAGAGAAACATTCCCCCGCGGTAAGTAAAAGATGACTGTCCATTCAATGAGAAGAACCCAACAATGGTCAATACTGTTGCAATAATTCCTATAATATTAAGTAAACGGCGACTATTTACCTGTAAATTAGGGCGAAGGCGATTTAATGGCCATGCAAGCCCTAACCATGAGCCAAGTAAAAGTGAAAAGGCCCGTGTATCAGTTCCATAATAAACACGATTAATGTTTGCTGGATCATAAAGAACAGCCATTTCAATTGCTGACAATACAGCCAATATAAAAACTACCCGCCGCACATTCTGCAACTTTTTAAAAACCACAAACAATAACGTAATAATCAAAGGCCACAAAAGGTAAAATTGCGCTTCAACCCCTAAAGTCCAAAGATGGGTAAAAGGTGAAACGCCACCAAATTGATCAAAGTAGGACTGCCCGTGACTTATTTCCCACCAATTATATACCCACGTTAAATTAGTAACAATTACCGCCCGAATGTTATGGAGTAATTCTCGCGCAAATAATGTAATGTACGCTGTTGTTAAAATTAACATCGCAATTAATGTCGGATATAGTCTCCGAAACCTTTTTAGATAAAAGTGCCCTAAATTAATATGACCACCATACTTAAGCTGCCGACTAAATTGATAGGTTACAAAATATCCAGAGACTAATAGAAAAAGCGGCACTCCTAAATAACCACCCATTAAAACATTGGGTAATAGGTGGTAAATAATAACTCCTAAGACAGCTAATGTTCGTAAGCCGTCTATCCCTGTAACGAAATAGTGCGACTTCATCCCCTGTGATGGATTAAAATTTGGCTTCATTGCCTAACCTCCACATTTTTATATCCATTTTTAGTACTACCAAATAATTCAGCCTCCTGTTTTATCCAATATGATTTTCTTTTAAGATCGTTTGAACAACCTCTTCAATCTCTGGGGGACGTTTCCATTCTTCCCAATGATCCATTGCTTCAGTTTGCATCTTATAGTGAGTATTTATAAAGTGTTCATATTTAATAACATTTTTAGAATGAGGGATATTTAGTTCTAAAATACGAACCTCTTTAATAAAATCCCGTTCAGCTGCTAATTCTGCACGCCCATTTTGAACCATATTACCAATTTCATAATATTTTGAGCCGTCATTACGGGTAATTTTCTCAATTAATGTTAACGTTTCGTGTTGTTCTTCCACGTTGTTCTTCCCCTTTCAATCCTTATCATTATAGCGAGTTTAAATAAAAAAATCACCGTCTAAAAGACGATGATCGGCATAAGAGAGAAAGAGAATTGATTAGAAGGTAATTACTTTATACCTTGCAACTATTATGATAGCGCTTCCATAAATGTAAGTCAACCCTTTTATTAAACAAATTCAAAGGAAACATCAAATTACTTTAAAAATAAAAAGAAGTTGAAAAACCAACTAAGGCATTTCTAACTTCCTTTATAATTTTATTGAACTGTAACAGATTTTGCGAGGTTACGTGGCTTATCAACATCAAGTCCCTTACCAAGACTAGTGTAGTAAGCCAACAATTGTGCTGGAATTACGCTAAGAAGTGGTGTCAACACTTCATCTACATCTGGAAGAACGAATGTATCGTCTTCTTTTGCAAGGTGCCGTGAAACAATTGTAATTGCATTGGCCCCACGAGCTTGTGTTTCTTCAAGATTACTCCGTGTTAAACCAGCAGTCCGATCTTGGGTAATGATCCCAATCACTGGAGTCTGATCTTCAATTAAAGCAATTGTTCCATGCTTTAATTCACCAGATGCAAAACCTTCCGCTTGGACGTATGAAATTTCCTTTAACTTCAAAGCAGCTTCAAGTGATACTGACCAATCCATTCCCCGGCCAATGTAGAAGGCGCTTGGAGATTTAGAGAGATAACGAGAAGCAATTTCTTCGACTTTCTTTTTGCTATCAGTAATTGATTGCATACCATTAGCAACTAATCCTAATTGGTGCTTAACATCAAAGTCTTTAGCTGCTTGCTTATCCATGTAGACACCCAATGCTTGAGCAAGAATAGCTTCGACAGCAATTTGGGCAGTGTAAGCCTTTGTTGAGGCTACGGCAATTTCTGGACCAGCGTAAAGTAATTCAGTGTAAGTTGCTTCACGAGAAAGCGTCGACTTATCAACATTAGTAATTGTTAAGCTTGGCCAGTTATGCTTATTAACATTAACAAGTACTTCCCGACTATCAGCAGTTTCCCCACTTTGACTTAAGAAGATAAAGAACGGCTTCTTAGAAAGAAGTGGTTGTTCGTAAGCAAATTCTGATGAAATATGAACAGATGTAGGAATTCCACAAAGTTTTTCAAAAATGCGCGCACCGACTAAGCCAGCATGATAACTTGTACCAGCACCAACGATGTAAAGGTGGTCAGCATTTGCCATATCTTTTAACATCTCTTCATTAATTTGTGCTACATCATTGTCACCAAAGTATTCTTGAACTAACTTCCGCATAACAGCTGGTTGTTCGTCAATTTCCTTTAACATATAGTATGGGTAGGCACCTTTATCTGCGGCATTAGCATCCATATCAACCTTAAATGTTGGCCGATCAATTTCATTACCATCAAAGTCTTTAACAGTAACGTGATCTGGCTTAACGATTACCAACTCGTGGTCACCGATTTCCATAAAGGTATTAGTTTCTTTAATCATTGACATTGCATCAGAACCAACCATGTTGTAACCATCAGCAATACCGACTAGTAATGGACTCTTATTTTTAGCAACAAATAATGTATCTGGTTGTTCTTTATCCATCAATACAAATGCATATGAAGAATCTGGGCTGATTAAACGAAGAACCTTAAGAAGGGCTGCTTCTGTTGACATTCCAGATTCAACTACAAATTTATCAACTAATTGAACAATTACTTCTGTATCAGTTTGACTAACAAATTTAATGTCAGATAAGTATTCTTTCTTTAAATCAGCATAATTTTCAATTACACCGTTATGAACTAAGTAGAACCGTTCGTCTTGAGAGTATTGAGGGTGAGCATTGGCTTCATTTGGTTCACCGTGAGTAGCCCACCGGGTATGACCAATTCCTGCTAAACCGTGAACTTCTTCTCCGAGGGCCGCTTCTAGATTAGCAATCCGACCCGGCCGCTTTACAAGGTAATCATGTCCTTGTTGATCATTCACATAAACTCCTGCAGAGTCATATCCACGATATTCAAGGCGCTTTAATCCATCAATTAGAATTGACAAACTCTTGTCAGTTCCTGTAACTCCAACAATTCCACACATAATTAAATTCCATCCTTTAAATAAAATTGGTATAGATAACTAGTGATTATCACTAAATCTAATCAACTGTATTGTATAGTACAGTTTTTAGATTATCTTGTCAATCATTTTATTAGATTGGTCTATATGATTTAAAATTTATTAAAAGATTAAAAAGCGAGGCTAGAAGAATAAATTTTCTTCCAACCTCGTTTTTTCACTCTTCAAGTTATTCTACTTCTAGTTCCGCGCGGGCAACATCACCGATCCGTTCAACATATTCATGAACTAATTCTGGTGTAGCCGCTTCAGCCATAATGCGCAAAAGAGGTTCTGTTCCACTAGGACGAACAAGAACCCGTCCATCCCCGTTCATTTCTTTCTCGACTTGCGCAATAATTTCCTTTAATTTTTGATTCTCCATTGCAGTAGTTTTATCTGCTACTTTAATATTTAACAACTCTTGTGGATAAGTTGTTACATCATTTGCCAATTCAGCGAGTGTCTTCCCAGAATCTTTAACTACAGACAAAAGTTGAAGGGCAGTAAGCATTCCATCCCCAGTTGTATTGTGATCTAAGAAAATAATATGTCCTGATTGTTCACCACCAAGGTTATAACCATTTTTTAGCATTTCCTCAACAACATAACGGTCACCAACCTTAGTCTTAACACTCTTTAAGTTGTGTGCTTCTAAGGCTTTGTACATTCCCAGATTACTCATCACAGTTGTAACCACTGTATCTTTCTTAAGCAATCCTTTCTTATCCATGTACTTACCACAGATATACATGATCTTATCACCGTCAACAATATTTCCCTCATTATCAACAGCAATACAACGGTCACCATCCCCATCAAATGCTACTCCAAGATCAGCATCATTTTCCACAACTGCTTTTTTGAGACTCTCTGGATGAGTTGATCCACAATTTAGGTTAGTATTTAAGCCATCTGGTTGATCATTAATTGGAATAAAGTCAACATTCATATCAGCAAAAAGATTAGAGATAAAGCCACTTGTTGCACCATTAGCAGCATCAACTACTACCTTTAATCCTTCAAGATCATTTGAAACAGTTTGTTCTAAGAAAGAAGTATATTTTAATGCTCCCTCATGATAATCAGCAACTGTTCCTAAGCCAGCATCAGATGGACGTGGTAATGTATCTTCTTCAGCATCAAGTAATTGTTCAATCTCATATTCTAGTTCGTCAGATAATTTAAATCCATTACCCCCAAAATATTTAATCCCGTTGTATTTAATTGGGTTATGACTAGCAGTAATCATTACTCCAGCATCAGCTTCTTGTGCACGAACAAGGTAAGCAACCCCTGGAGTAGTTACCACTCCTAATCGTAAAACTTCGATACCAACAGATAATAACCCCGCAATTAGTGCATTTTCTAACATTTCACCTGAAATCCGAGTATCACGAGCAACTAATACTTGAGGCTGCTTCCGTTCTGAATGCCGAGTAAGAACATATCCTCCCGCACGACCAACACGGAATGCTAATTCTGGACTTAAATCTTGATTTGCAACACCACGAACTCCATCGGTTCCAAAATACTTTAACTTCATTTCACTTCTCCTCTATGTGTATCTTTATTGTTGACTTCTACTACTTGAACTTGAATCTTCATTACTTATGCTGCTTGAAGATTGGGATGTTTCAGATGAAGAATCTGAAAAGTCATTTTGCGTCATCACTCTCGAACTACTCTTTGTATCTTCACTCTCTTCACTACTACTTGATGAACTATCACTCGAACTACTGCTCTGTGAACCTGCAGAAACGGGAATTGACACATTAGTAGTAGTTGGTGAAATCACAACATTAAGCGTTTGACCATTTCGATCAATTGCTTGTAGAGTTACTTGTCGTGCAATATTCTCTTTGGCATCATGAGGAATTGCTACAAACGCAACAATTCGATTTACCTTATTAACTTCATCTCGTGAACCAGTAACCTGAACAGTTTGAATATCACTATGTGGTCGTCCAAGCTTATAGCCATTATCCAAATCCTTGTTACTTAAACGAACAGTTACTTTCATTGTAATTGTCTTACGTTGTTGGATATTAACATTAATGTACTGTGGCTCAATTTTAGAAGTTAATTCTGAATTTAACCCGCTTGTTTTTAACTTTACTCGATGTTTACCAGGAGTCAAGTCAGACAAATCCGCGTACACCTTAAAATTTTGAGTATTAGAGGTGGTTGTAACCAATGCGGAAGGACCGGTTACCTTAACCTTAACGTATTGAGGATACCCACTAACAATATATTTATTATTATCAATTGTTACATCAAGGGGCATTCTAAGGGTAACTGATTTATTTGACATCAATGCACTACTCTGGTTATTATTCCGAGTATTTTGACGAAGGAAGCCGCTTTTGCTTCCATTTACATACATGAATAAAAAAAGTGCCAGGATTAATGAAATAATTCTTAAAAACCATTTCCGGCGAAAAAAGCCTTTAGTGTCCTTGCCCATGCCGGCCACCTCCTTTACGTTGAAACTTAGCATAAAGTTCTGTTACCAAGTTTTCGTGTTGAGGCTCATGCGTATACAACTGAGCACGCAAGAACTTTAGGTATTCATCTCGCGACATATTTCGAATCAATTCATTATCTTTCGTAATTGAAACTTCGCCGGTTTCTTCTGAAATAACAATTGTCAATGCATCTGTCACTTCACTAATTCCAACGGCTGCCCGATGACGTGTCCCTAATTCTTTAGGAATCAATTTACTATCAGATAAAGGAAGATAGGCAGCCGCTACAGCAATTCGATTATCTTTTATGATCACTGCCCCATCATGTAAGGGCGTATTAGGAATAAAAGTATTAATAAGCAATGCACCCGAAATATCAGCATCGAGTGGAATACCAGTTTCAATATACTCTTCTAGACCAGTTTTCATTTGAATACTCATTAAAGCACCAATTCTTCGCTTTGACATGTACTGAATCGCTTGGTCTAATTGCTTAATCATATCTTCTTCTTTCTCATTTGCGGTTTGATTATGAGTAAAGAAAGTTCCTCGACCAAGGTGCTCTAATCCGCGCCGAATCTCTGGCTGGAAAATAATAACAATTGCAATAACACCCCAGTTGATAATCTGGTCCATTACCCACGAAACAGTACTTAACCCAACATACCAACTAACAATCTTAACCAAAATAATGATCAAAATTCCACGAAATAGTTGGACAGCTCTTGTACCACGAATCAATATTAATAACTCGTAGATTAAAAACCAAATTACTAAGATATCAATTAAGTGAATCAGATTCTGCCATGTTAGAAGCGAAATTATAAATTGCATCGCATTCACCATCCTCTAAATCACGTTCATATTATATCATTTCATTTCGTATTTAGCTTAATCTAGAAAAAATTACTTCAAAGTTTTGGAAATAAATAAAGGCTCAGCTGATTAAATAACCGCTGGGCCTTTATTATTAAATTATTTCCTGGGAAATTTTAGTGTTCTTGCACTTCATTTGGATGAGCCTTTTCCCAACGGTGCTCAGTCCAGAAGTAAATAGTGATAAGTGCGAAACAAATTGCTGGGACAATGAATGATAACTGCATTGAACCAGTTAAATCTGATACCCGTCCCTGAATTGTTGGAACAATTGCACCACCAATTAAGGACATAACGATAAATGCACCACCAGTTTCGGTGTACTTCTTTTCATGAATTTGATCAAGAGTATGAGCATAGATCGTTGGCCATTCTGGTCCAAAGAAGAAACTAGTTGCGATTGCCGCAATTACTGCTGTGATGTTAGGAACAGTAAAGGTAATTACCAATGAAATTGTTCCAAGTAATGAGAACCAAGTCAATACCTTAGTAATTGAGTAACGGTCAAGGAACCAGTTTGCAACTAACTTACCAAAGAACCAAGCAATATAACTGTAGATCATGAAAGTTGAAGCAGCTGCATCAGAAATATGAGAATCAAGGCGTAATGCTAACCGAATAGTGAATGACCATACAGTCGTTTGCATACCAGCATAAATAAACTGACAGAGAACCCCTTTCATGTACCGCTTATTGTGGAATAAGTAGTTGAAAGTTTCGCCAAGTGATGGTTGATCTTCCTTAGTTTCAGAGCCAGTTGAGAAAGACTTAGCGCGAGGCATCTTAGTAACTGCCAAAACGATAAAGATGATGATTAAAACAATCAAAATATACTTATAAGGCTGCAAAGTCAATTGAAGCAAGTGTTCATTATAAGCTTCTGCCTCAGATTTTGACATCTTAGCAACCTTATCGGCGATATTTCCGCCTTCACCAAAAATAAGGTACTTACCAAGAACGATTCCCATGATATCACCAAGAGGAATCAAAACGTTAGCAACGTTTAATCGCTTGTTAGCAGTTTCTTTTGGTCCAAACATCGTTGCATATGTATCACAGCTAGTTTCAAGAAAACTCAAACCAATAGCAATAGCAAAAATAGCAACTAAAAACATACTATAAGTAGCAACATGTGAAGCTGGGAAAAACATTCCACAACCAATAATATAAAATAATAGCCCAATAAGAATTGCTAACTTATATGATGTCTTCTTAATAAGAATTGAAGCTGGAATTGCCATTAAGAAATAACCACCGTAAAAGGCACTTTGAACAAAGGCTGTTGCAGTATCATTTAAGGTGAAAACCGTCTTAAATTGTGTAATCAAAATATCATTAAGACTGGCCGCTGCTCCCCATAATGGGAAGATTAAACATAAAATAACAAATTGGAACATTGGTGTCCGACTTAAATAACCGTCTGAAAGTTGAACCCAACTTTGTCCATTCTCTTTTTTTACTTCATTTTCCATAAAAAACTAACCCCTAATATTAAAATGTTACGCCTGATTCAAGGATAATGTTTGAGTATGGCGTCATTTCCCCTGTCCGAATAAAGGCATGCGTCTTAGCAAGACTCTTCTTAAGCTCACTATGAGGCATAAATGCAACCTCGACATCTGGTAATGCCTTCTTAATATTTTCAAGTTGTTCTGGATTTTGATCCTTGATTTCTTCAGCTAAATAAATCTTTTGAACCTTCATTTCCTTAAGAACGTTATTCAATACGTCCATAAAGCTTGGCAATTCCTTATCAACAGCCAAATCAATCTTCTTAGTACCAAATGGAACGGGCATTCCTGCGTCACCAATTGATAGCCAATCCATGTGTCCCATATTAGCTACGACAGCTGAAACTTCTGAATTAATAATCCCTGTTTTCTTCATGGTAATGCTCCTTAATTTTCTGCTAAGGCTTCTAGAACTGCATCATGATTTGGAATAGAAGGCATTGCTCCCATTTGTTGAACAGTTAAACTAGATGCTCGTTGTGCGTAGACAAGGGCCTTATCAACATTTGACAAGTCCTTTTCTAATTGTGAACTCAATGCCCCAAGGAATGTATCACCAGCTGCAGTAGTATCAACTGCCTTAACCTTAAATGCTGGAACAAGTCCATGGGCTGTAGGTGTAGAGTAAAATACTCCTTTTGAGCCTAAAGTAATTAAAAGGTGTTTAACTCCCCGTTCACGGAAGTAATCAGCACTCTTTAACATTGATTCTTCATCAGTAATTTCAATACCTGTTAATAAGGCGCATTCACTTTCATTGGGAGTGATAACATCTGTATATTTTAATAACTCTGGTAAAATCTCATGAGCTGGTGCTGGATTTAAAAGAGTAGTAACACCATGTTTTTTAGCTTGCTTAAATGCATCTAAAGCAACTTTTTGTGGTGTCTCAAATTGACTAATTAAAAAGTCAGCATCTTCTAAAACATCATCAATGCCATTAAGAACATCAGTGGTCATTGCTTGGTTGGCACCGCCATATACCATAATGTCATTTTGACCATTAGCATCTAAAGTAATCGCAGCACTACCAGTACCGTGTAACTCATCAGTCATGATGTGGCGTGTATCAATATGGTCATCAGCCAATGATTCAAGCATGTAAGCTCCTTCTTTATCAGAACCAACTGCCCCAATAAAGGCCGTTTTGGCACCAGAGCGGGCTGCTGCAACTGCTTGATTGGCACCCTTACCACCAGGAGCAGAACTCTTACTTACTGCTGAAATAGTTTCACCAGGTTGAGGGAAGCGATCAACATGATAAGTAGTATCAACGTTAATACTTCCTAAAACAACTACATTATTGCTCATAAATATACTCCTTACTTTGTGAATTTTTTCAAAAATGAGACTTAAATATCCTATCATATTTTGAAAGTGATTACAAAGTTATTTTTATCAGTCAGTGAATCGGTATACTTCAAAATCCTTTGAAATCGCTTTTCATCCATAATAATAATTTTTCAATGAGCAATTTGTGAGATTTTTTCATAATTAACAAATAATAAGATGAATTAAATTATTTTTTCCCTTTTTGATGGTATCTAACTATCAGGTTAAATTCATTCATTACTTCACTATCTTTAAAATAATAAAAGTGCAAGCTTATTAATAATCTTTTAATAAACTTACACTTTATATTTTTAATCTTGCCGACCGATAATCCGTACTTCGGTTTCAAGATCAACACCAAATTTTTCTTTAACTGTCTTTTGGACATGATGGATAACATTTACGTAGTCTGCTGCGGTTCCATGGTCAATATTAACGATAAAGCCAGCATGCTTAGTCGAAACTTGTGCTCCACCTGAAGTATAACCTTGCAATCCAGCATCATGAATCAATTTTCCAGCATAATATCCTTCTGGCCGTTTAAATACACTTCCGCAAGATGGAAGATCTAATGGCTGCTTAGCTTCTCGCCGTTCATTCAGGTCATCCATCCTTGCTTTGATATCAGCATACTTACCCGGTTCCAAAGCAAACGTAGCATCTAACACGACGCCATTATTATCTTGAATACTGCTATGCCGATAACCAAAGTCCAATTCTTCATTAGTAAGGTGTTTGATCGTTCCATCGGGCAGCATTACGGTTGCCTCAGAAACAACATTTTTAGTTTCACCACCATATGCACCGGCATTCATGAAGACAGCTCCACCAATACTACCCGGAATACCAGCAGCAAATTCTAATCCAGTAAGTTCACTATCACGAGCTGCCTCGGTTGTTGCAATATAAGATGCCCCTGCCTGTGCAGTTACCTTATTATCATGAACTTCAATTTTATTAAGCCGCGTAAGAATAATTGTTAAATCATCTATACCGCCATCGCCAACAATTAAATTACTGGCGTTTCCTAAAACCGTTAAGCCCATTTCATGCTCACGAACATAATCAACCAATTCTTTTACCTGGTCAATCGTTTCGGGAAAAGCCAACCAGTCAGCTGGACCTCCTGTTTTAGTATAGGTGTAATTCATTAATGGTTCATCTTGTTTAATTTCAATATCAGGAAATTCGTTCATCAAATTAGCCATTCTCTATTTCTTCCTTTTTTATATTTACTTTCAAGAGCTATTGTATCATTTTTCAAAAGTAAAAGTTTTGAAAAATGATTAGTTGATTGTAAAATAAAATTATCGACTTTTGCAAGGAGGATGTATGATGAATTTTATAGCAATGGACTTTGAGACTGCTAATGGCAAGCGTTACAGTGCATGTTCACTTGCACTCACAATCGTTCGGAATGGACAAATTGCCGACGAATTTTACACCCTAATTAATCCTCATACTAAATTCTTTTGGCGTAATACTCAGATCCACGGTATTCATGAGCGTGACGTCCAAAATGCGCCTGATTTTCCAGAAGTATGGGAACATATCAACCAATTCTACACTCCTGATAAACTGGTTATTGCCCATAATAATCGGTTTGATAATAGCGTTTTAAGAAATACGTTAGAGCATTACAATATCGAAGTCCCCGCCTACCAGACACTCGATACTGTTGCTTCAAGCCGCCAGTTGATTCCAGGACTAACAAATTATAAACTTAATACTGTTTGTGACGCGTTAAATATTGACCTTCATCACCACCATAATGCTCTTGATGATGCCCAGGCTTGCGCTAACATTCTGCTTTATCAAAGTAAGCATTTTACCCCGCAACAAATTCAGCCCTTTATTAATTTAATCGGCTAAAGGAGAGAACCATGACAGATATTAATCTTAAAGGTGGAAAACTAAGTATTGAACAACTTAATACTATTTTTGAAACCATCCCCGTAGAATTCGATTTCATTGATGAAAATGATACCATTCGCTGGTCATCAGCTAATCGACATCGTTTATTCAAGCGAACTGATGCAGATCTAGGTAAACATGTGCTTGAGGTTCACCCCGGGCATAGTCAAAATCATGTTAAGCAAGTACTTCATGATATGCATAGCGGAGGCCGTGATTCAATTAGCATTATGATCAAGCATCATGGTCAACCTGTAAATATTGCTTTTTACGCCTTACGTGATGATCAAAATAAATACCTTGGATGTATAGAGGTAACGCAAGACGTTAGTAAACAGCAAACAAAGGGATCTTTTTGGCGAAACATTATGCAAGTACTACATAAAAAATAAACATATGTACAAAGAAAGAGGAAATAATGGCTTACTTTTCCATTGTTTCCTCTTTCTTATTATCGTATTGCATTTGCAAGACATTACGACCCTGCTCAACCGTTTTTCCTGTTGTAACAAAGTGTAATTGTTGATAAAGCTTAATCGCCGGAATATTATCCTCAAAAACTGTCAGGACCAAATTTTCTAAACTACTATAAGTGTTAAACCAATACTCTGCTTCATCGACTAATAAGCGACCGATTCCGTTTCGCCAGTACTTTTTCCGTACCACAACTCCTAGTTCACCGGTTGTCGGTTGATGATCTAATACCATTACAGTAACCATCCCCACAATCTCTTCGCCGAGCATCGCAAGTAAAATGACACAATCATCAAATTGATTTATTAAATCGATATTTTTTGCTTCTGTCTTTTCACTAATCTCATTTAGATGCGGAACTAATACCGCGTCACTTTCACTTGCAGTTGCCCGCAAAAATTGCAAAACAGCCGCGGCATCCTCACTCGTTGCTAACTTTATCGAAATGTCATCTGCCATTATTCCACCACGCTTTTTACAATTTGGTCAAAATGCTGTCCATAGGGTTCAAATTCCAGAATACGAGTATTATCATCATCTGTTCGCTTGAAGTGAATAGCTAAAAAGTCAGCTGGCAATTCATCTTCAACAAATTCAGCCCATTCAACAACTGAAACTCCATCACCATCAAAATATTCTTCAAGTCCGAGGTCTTCTGCTCCTCCATTTTCTAAACGATATGCATCCATATGATATAAGGGGAGACGGCCATCTTGATATTCATGAATAATTGTAAAAGTAGGACTTTTAATGATATCAGGAATTTCTAACCCTGCAGCCAATCCCTTGGTAAAAGTAGTCTTACCTGCTCCTAAATCACCGTCTAAGACTAGCACATCCCCGGCAACTAATTGCTGACCAATTTTCTTTCCAAGGGCAATTGTTGCGTCACGATTCGTTAACGTTAAGCTATCCATAGTACTCTCTCCAAGTTTAAAATACTAGCCTTATTGTACCCATCTAGTGTTTAAAAAGCAAAGGAAGTGTGACTAAACTCGCTTGCGAGTTTAGTCACACTTCCTTTTCATCAATATTTATAATGCTTGTGCTGCGGTAATCATTGCAACCTTATAAGCATCATCTTCACTACATCCCCGTGAAAGGTCTGCAATCGGTGCGTTAAGTCCTTGAAGGATAGGACCAACTGCTGTAAAACCGCCAAATCGTTGTGCAATCTTGTAGCCAATATTCCCTGCTTCCAGACTTGGAAAAATAAAGACATTGGCATGACCAGCAACTTTTGAATCAGGGGCTTTAAGTTCACCTACTGATGGGACAACAGCAGCATCAAATTGTAGTTCACCATCAGCTGGTAAATCAGGATCTAATTCATGAACTAGCTTAGCAGCATCCGCAACCTTGGTAACCATTTCGCCCTTAGCAGAACCCTTAGTTGAAAAACTAAGAAGCGCAACCTTAGGATCAATTTCAAATAAGCGAGCTGTTTCTGCACTTTGAATTGCCACTTCAGCCATTGTTGGAGCATCCAATTCAATATTAATTGCACAATCAGCAAAGATATAACGTTGATCGCCTTTAATCATAAGGAAAGCCCCACTAATTCGATGGGCACCAGGCTTAGTCTTAATGATTTGTAATGCAGGCCGAACAGTTGCCCCAGTTGAATGAACAGCACCAGAAACCATTCCATCAGCCTTTCCCATGTAAACAAGCATCGTTCCAAAGTAGCTCACATCTTCAAGCATCTTTTGAATTTCTTCAGGAGTATTCTTCCCTTTACGCCGTTCCATTAATGAGTCAAACATTGCTTGCTTATCGTCTTCTGGATAAGTTGCTGGATCGATAATTTGAAGGCCAGCAAGATCAAAACCGTTTTTACTTGCAACTTCTTTAATCGCTTCTTCATCACCAAGTAAAATTGGCTCTACTAAATTATCTTTCTTTAAGCGGATAGCAGCTCCTAAAATCCGCTTATCTTCACCTTCAGGGAAAACAATTGTCTTGTTTTGTCCCTTAATCTTTGCAGCAATCTCATCAAATAATTCCATAATGCAAGTACCTCCTTATGGTCACTAAACATTTTAAAGTTGTGACTAACAATCACATCTTTAACGATAATTTGGTTTGGCAGGCAGTTGCCAATCAATTGGCTGTTCTCCCATTGCCTGAAGTGCTTCGTTTGTTTTAGAAAATGGTCGAGACCCAAAGAATCCACGATTAGCAGATAATGGACTCGGGTGAGCTGATTCAAGAACGATATTTGTCTTCGTATTAATTAACTGTTTCTTATTTCGGGCAGCTCGTCCCCACAAGATGAACACAACTGGTTTAGGACGTTCAGATAAAGCATGAATCGCTGCATCTGTTAATTGTTCCCAGCCATGTCCACGGTGAGAATATGCTTGCCCTGCTCGCACTGTCAAAACCGAATTTAATAATAGGACGCCTTGATCAGCCCACTTCTTTAAATATCCGTGATTTACCGGTGTACAACCTAAATCACTTTGCAATTCTTTGTAAATATTCTGTAATGAAGGCGGGACCGGTACTCCAGGCAGTACTGAAAAACTACACCCATGAGCTTGGTTTGGTCCATGATAAGGATCTTGACCAAGGATAACAACCTTAACCTTACTAAAAGGAGTCCATTCAAATGCTTCAAAAATATGATGCATTTCTGGATAGATCGTTTGATGGGTATATTCTTCTTTTAGGAAATTATGCAATTGCGCATAATACGCACTTTCAAACTGGGGCTTTAAAACTTCCCACCAGTCGTTATGAATTAATTGTTTCACGATTATTAGCACCTCGCCTATTATTTTAGCATAATTAAACATCATCATGGGATAAATTGGAAGCGTTTTTTAACTTAGAAGTTTCTTCACCAAATTTGCTAAGAAGCTGGTAAAATAAGAGGTAGATTATCAAAGAATGGTGGTGGCAAAGTGCGACAATTATATATTCGCGATCGTTCAAGTGATTTACATGGAACGACCGTCATTCGCGATAAGAATGGTAAATCGTGCTATCTTCTTGTCGGTAAGTGGGGAATGAGGTACGATGCCCTATCATTGTATGCAATTGATGGAGCCTTATTAGCTGAAGTAAAGCAATTAACTCTTGGACTGTTACCCAAATTCGCATTATATGTTAATCGGCAACGCGTTGGAACAATTGGGAAAGGTCTTGGATTTGTTCAACAGGTTATTTATATACGTGGTATTAACTGGATCGTTGTTGGTTCACCATTAACAAGCCGTTACCGTGTTTTTTCCGGTAGTCACTTAGTTTTTTCAATCCAACCTGTTAAACTATCAAGTGGATATTGTCATGAATTAAAAATAAATAAAAAAGAAGATGAACCTCTAGCGATTCTAATTGCTAGTATTCTCAACCATTGGGCTCGACAAAGCGAACAAGAACCATTATTAGCACGATTAATGAAGCGTTCTCCTAATCTTAATACCAGCATGTCTTTTTCAATTAGCAATCAGTTAAACTTAAACTGTAAAGAACGTAGAAACAAATAGATTTTAAAGTGAAAAGCCTAGGTGAAAATTTGTGATTTTCACCTAGGCTTTTCGTTTTAATAATGTTTCATAACTCGTTCAATTTCACGGTTTTGTTCACGACGCTTAATTGCTTCACGTTTATCGTACTGGTGTTTACCTTTGGCTAATCCTAATAAAACTTTTGCATAGCCGTGTTTAATATACATTTTTAAAGGAATAAGTGTAACTCCCTTATCCTGTAAGGCTCCCACAAGCTTATTGATTTCCTTTTTGTGCAATAACAACTTACGATTTCTTAACGGATCTTGATTGAAGTAAGTTCCATTATCATATTCACTAATATGCACATTCATTAACCAAGCTTCACCGTTACGAACTTGGGCAAATCCATCTTTTAAATTCACCCGGTGAGCACGAACAGATTTTATCTCCGTCCCCGTTAAAACTAATCCTGCTTCAACAGTATCCGTGACAAAATAATCATGACGTGCCTTTTTATTTTGTACAATTAAATTGTCATTATTTTCTTGATGGGATTTTTTTGCCATAATATCCCTCCCCGCTCTTAATGGTGGCGATGAACGCCTTCATGATCACGTGAATTATTGTGGTGACGAGTTTGTCCCCGATTTATTTGACGATTATTTTGACGGCCATTTTCTTGGTGAGTTCGACGCCATTTTCCTTGAGTATTACGGTAATGGTTACCATTATTATTCTCATGACGAGAATTATTATTGGTACGTTCCTTGCGGCCACGACCACGACCCCGATATTCATCATTACGTGGAACCCGAATCTTTGTCTTTGGTGCCTCTTCAGGGTTAACAATTTCAAAGTCAACTTCACGAAGATCTTTATCTGCTCGAACTAACTTAACCTTAATTGGTTGCCCCATTTGGAAAATTCGATGAGAGTTTCGTCCGATTAGAGCCATGTGTTTCTCTGAATATTCATAATAATCATCCTTCATGACGCTAATATGAACTAACCCTTCAACTGTATTTGGCAATTCGACGAACAAACCAAACTTCATTACTGAACTTACGACGGCATCAAAGGTTTCACCAACATGATCTTCCATGTATTCGGCTTTCTTCATACTGTCAACATCACGTTCTGTATCAATTCCCCGTCGTTCGGTAACGGAAGTATGTTCAGCAATTTCAGGAAGCTTGTCACGCCAATGATCCTTAGCTGGTTCGTTTTTACCATGTTCTTCGTACCACTTAATCAAGCGGTGAACTGTATCATCGGGGTATCGCCGAATTGGTGAAGTAAAGTGTGTGTAGTATTTAGCGCCTAAACCAAAGTGACCTAGCTCTTCGTCCGAGTATTTAGCTTGTTGCATACTACGTAACATCATCACTTGGACCATTTGCTCTTCAGGAGTACCAGCCACATCCTTTAATACTTTTTGAAGCATCCCTGGTTTAACATTTTTAATATCACCATGAACATCAATCCCAAACACAGCCAAAAAGTCCACAAATGACTTAATCCGGTCACTATCTGGTGTCTCGTGGATCCGATAAAGGAATGGAACACGTTCTTTGAAGTAGTGTTCAGCAACTGTTTCATTAGCAGCTAACATAAAGGATTCAATCATCCGTTCAGAAAGTCCTCGATTCCGTAGTTGAATATCAGTTGGGTGCCCCTTTTCATCCACAATAATCTTTGCTTCAGGCGCTTCAAAGTCAATAGCACCACGTTTTTTTCGATTTTTAAGCAATAATTTGTGAATCTCGCCCATTGTTTCAAACATTGGAACGAGGTCTTCATATTGTTTCATCGTTTTAGCATCATGCGACTCCAGAATCTTATTAACTGCTTTATAAGTCATTCGGGCATGTGATTTCATAACGCTCTGGAAGATTCGGTGATTAACGATCTTTCCTTGCTCATCAATTTCCATTTCGCAACTCATGGCAAGACGTTCTTCATTAGGATTTAAAGAGCAAATACCGTTAGAAAGCCGCTTAGGAAGCATTGGAACTACCTGATCAGTTAGATAAACAGATGTACCACGCTTAAATGCTTCTTGATCAAGCGGTGTACCTGGTTTTACATAGTGAGTAACATCAGCAATATGGACTCCAAGGTGGTAATGTCCATTATCCATCTTCCATGCTACCACCGCATCATCCAAGTCTTTTGATTCAATTGCATCAATGGTAACAAGTGGTTGGTCAGTAATATCTACCCGTCCCTTTTTTTCTTCCGGGAGAACATGAAGCGGAATCTTATTAGCTTGTTCCATCACTTCTTTAGGGAATTCATGAGGGACGTCGTGAGCATAGATTACTGACATAATATCAATACCCGGCTCATCCTTATCACCAATCACTTCAGTAACGGCACCCGTCATTACTTCCGGTGCCTCATCACTAGGATAAGTCTCAACAGTAGCTGTTACTACTTGGCCGTCAAGTGGTTTTAATCCCTTGTCCGTTACATAGAAATGATACTGCGATAATTTCTTATCTTTAAGCAAAATTTCGCCAATGTAATCATCACCAACAGTCTCTTGCTTAAATTCACCAACTACATTTTCATATTTATGTTCAACAATCCGGGTTACTTGACCTTCTGGACCCTGATCACTACCTGCTTTTGCTGGTCGTAATATTTTAACTTCTACTTGATCTCCATTTAATGCATGCAAAGTATGATCAGGATTAATATACATGTCTGGAAGATCCGGGTCATAGTCTACAAAACCAAATCCCTTATCGTTACCATGGAAAGTCCCAATAAGTGGTTGTTGTTTAATAACTGCCTCGAATTCGCCACGATCAGTTACTTGAACTTTTTTCTCTCTTTCCAATTGAGCAAGAGATTGAACAATCGGTGTAAAGTGCTCAGCATCATCCATTCCTAATTGGTGAGCAAGTTTTTCTGCTGAGTAACTCACACCTGCATTATCTGTTAAATGTGTTAATATTTTTTCTTTTAAATTATTTGTTGTCATTAGAAGGCACCTCGAATAAATTTTGTAAATATTTTTCTACATCGGCAAATAGTTGACGATGAGCGGTATTAACTGTTAATAAGTGAGTAGCGGTTGGGTAGTAACGATAATCAACTGCAACCCCATTCTCCTGTAATTTTGTTTTTAATTGCAGTCCAGACGCTGGATCAATCATTTCATCCGCGCCTCCTTGTGCAATAAAGAATGGCTGATGAATCTGATCTAATTGGTCACAAATTTGATGCGCCATTGTTTGAATTTGTGCTAGTTGTTTGGGGAGTCGTTCAGTCAATTTAGCAACCTTTTCCTTAGTAATTAATGGATTGATTTTTTGTTGACGATAATACTTTGCCGCAATTTTAGGGAAGTATTCCGGAACATTCGATTGTCCCCAGGTGGTAATTGGGGATGCAAAAACACCACCACCTAATAATTGCGGATCATTCTCAAGAGCCCTGGTGGCAAGTAAACCGCCGAGCGATAAACCAAAAATTGCAATTTGATCAATTCCAGCATCGCGTAAACGAAAGATTGCCATTCGGGTATCATCCCACCAATCACCTGGACCATTGCTTTCTAGTACTTTTCGTGGATCACCGCCATGCCCACTCAAAAGCGGTGCGAAGACTGTATATCCTTGCCAATTGAGTTGACGTCCCAGCATTCGAACATCATTCGTATTTCCTGTATATGCATGAAGCAAAATAACTCCACGACGTCCACTATGGGGAAAGAAAAAAGACTCACCAGTATACGTTATCACTACATCATCCCCTACACTCCAACCGTAGCGTCAAAAAAGCCTCCTGGAATCACAATAATTTCAGGAGGCACTTTAAATTTAATGTGACGAAACGTAAATCATCGCTAATGCCAGAATAAAGAAGAGTGCTCCACAAATTGTTGTAACAATCTGCATAACAGCTTCAAATCCCCGCGCTTTACGACGTGAGAATAAGTCACCCGCACCACCTGTCAAAGCTGACATTGCATCATTATCGTTTTTTGCTGGTTGCATCATTACACACGCAATTAATACAACGCAATCAATTAAGAATAAAGTCATTAATGTGTTATACAAGGATTTTTCCTCCTAATACTTTCACGCTTTTATCCTAATTATCATATCATATTTATTGTTCTATTGCTATCCTTGTGCATAATGCGCGGCTCGACTTATCTCATGGTAAGTTTGTCTAGTAGTCGCTGAATTAGCACGTAAAATTAATGTATCGCCCGCTTGCAGCTTTGTTTGGCCATTCGGAATAATTTTTTCTTCTCCCCGATAAATAACCATCACAATACAATCAGTTGGCCATGGAAAATCTTTTATTTTACAACCATCCAACCGTGCTCCAGCATAAATGGTAATCGACATCGTAACATCCTCTTTATGGCGTGCCGGTTGCGGATTGTTGCCAATAAAAGCATTAAACATTGCTGTATATACTGGTTCACCATGTAACGCATCTACAACGAGATAGGCTACCACGGCTACTAAGGCTAATGGCATTAAATGCGCAAGTGAGCCAACCATTTCAGTAATTAACAAAATAGCAGTAAATGGTGCCTTGCTAATACATGCAAAGTAGCCTGCCATTCCATAGATAATAAAATTCGGCAAATATCGAACTGGCATTAATCCCAAGCGAACCATTAACGCACAATAAACCGCGCCTAAAATAGCACCAAGAGTTAAAATTGGCAAGAATATTCCACCTGGTAATTGCGAACCATAACTAATCATTGAAAATACAAAGCGAAGGACAAAAAGCCCCACAAAAAGCGCTAAAGAAAATGGTAAGGAACGCAAAATAATAATTAATTCATTTCCTCCGCCCAGTGTGATTGGAAAATACCAAGCAATGGGAATAACCAGCAAAAACGGAATAATTGGGTAGGCGATCGGGGACAGTTTAGGAACCCGTGCCATCCAACCATTCAAATGCAAAATAATAACTTGGTAAAGGCGTCCTAAGATACCTAATAAAATACCAAGTGCGATCAAGTGCCAATAAAGATTATTAGGAAGCATATGATTATAGGGAACATTCAAAACCGGCCGTAAGCCAAAAAACTGCATTGAAACCATATTTGAACAGAGCGAACTCACAAATGTTGCTAACCAAATTACCGGTGAAAAATTATGATACACTTCTTCCAAAATAAAGATAGTCGCAGCGATTGGCGCATTGAAGGCTGCAGATAATCCTGCTGCGGCTCCACTTGCAATCCCTATTTGGCGATTAAGGTGCCCTACTTTGGCCTTTTCCTCTACTCCTTGCCCAATTGTTGCCCCAAGTTGAATTGATGGTCCTTCACGTCCGAGATATAATCCGGATCCAATGGCGAAAATTCCGCCAAGAAATTTCCGCCATAACACTGGCCACCATTTTTCATCAAACTGATTAGTCAATTGTCCTTCAACCTGTGGAATCCCTGAACCTTTTATATCAGGATAGGATTGGGCTAACCATCCTAACGATAATGCTAAAATAATTGATCCAATCGTCCATGGTATTAGCCATAATGGATGAGAATGAAAATATGCCAAACTTGCTGTTACTAATTGTAAAAAGTGTTGAATTATGAGTCTAAATACACTAACTACTAAACCAGTTAATATTCCAATAATGATCGCCCGAATTAGTTGATTGAACTGATTATAGCGATGAAATGCCTCTTTTCTACTCTCCATTGTTTTTCTCCAATTTATTAAAAGTCTACATGCCATTGTACTACATGAGCTTAGTGAGACGAAATTAATTTAAAAATAAAAATAAAATAGAAGCCAGGGATTTTTCCTAGCTTCTTATTTATCCTATGCTTTTTCGTTTTTAAAACCATGCCGAACAAGGTATACTGCGACTGCTAGGATCAACACTGCAGCACCAACAATAACCGAAACTCGTGTGTCAGGATTAATAAACATAAAGATGACAATCACAATCAACATGATAAATGCAAAGTAATTTGAAAATGGATATAGTGGTAATTTAAATGGGTGATCAACCATTAAGTCTTTATTATTACGACGGAACCGTAATTCTGCTAGTAAAATCACAAACCATGGAATCATTCCAGGTAAAACAGAAGAACTGAAGACAACCACGAACATATCAGCAGTTGAGTGGTTATAAGTTGCCGAAATCATATCAATAATAAAGCCAATCAAAATACCACCGGAAATACCAAGGATAGCAGCATCAGGAACGATCCGTTTTGAAAGGCGACCAAAAATCTTAGGAGCATCCCCTTCATGAGATAACTTAAACAGCATCCGACTTGAACTATAAATACCTGAATTAGCACCTGATAATGCAGCGGTTAAAACCACAAAGTTAATAATTGAGGCTGCAGCTGTAATTCCAACCTTAGCAAAAGTAGATACAAATGGTGATCCAACACTGCTTAATTCATTCCAAGGATAAATTGTTACAATTACAAAAATTGCACCAACGTAGAAAATTAAAATCCGGAATAAAACAGACTTAACAGATTTAACAATTGCTTTTTGCGGATTTGCTACTTCACCGGCAGAAATTCCTAGCAATTCAATTCCCTCATAAGATCCAACGATAATTGACATTGAGAAGAAGAAACCACTCCAGCCATCAGTGAAGAATCCACCATGAGACCAAAGATTGCTGAAACCAGTTGGATGGCCGCCGTTACCAAATCCAAAGAAGATAATCATAAATCCAAGTAAGATCATAAAGATAATAGTAACAACTTTGATCATCGCAAACCAAAATTCAAGGGATCCATATGCCTTTGCACTTGCTAAATTAGCGAGGACCAGGAAAATAATAATAACAACTCCGGCTACCCAAGTATGAAGGTGAGGCCACCAATATTTAAGATATTCAGTTGCCGCTACTACTTCGGACATTCCTACAACAATATACTCAAATACGTTAGCCCATTTAGCGAGGTATCCAGCTACAGGATGAACATATTCAGTTGCATAATCCGCAAAAGAACCTGTTCCAGGATTAATGTAGATCATCTCTCCTAATGCTCTCATAACAATATATAAAATTAAGCCAACAAACGCATATGCGAGGATAACAGATGGCCCTGTCCACTTGATTGTAGATGTTGATCCCATAAACAGTCCAACACCAATCGCTCCACCAAGGGAAATCATTTCCATCTGACCAGCAGTCATCGAACGATTAAGTTCTGGTGCCGATTTTTTCATTTGTATCAGTATCCTTTCATTGTATTTAACTCTTAAAGATTATATTATATTTCATACTAAATTCCAACGCTTCTTTCTCATTATTTTTTAATATAAATGATGTAATCGTTTTTAATCTTAATTAAATAATTTGTAACTAAAAAGAACTATGGAATTTTCTCCATAGTCCTTTTGATTTTTAACTAATGCTTAAAATTAACGATTTTCGATGTCTTGACGAGCTTGTTGACTCAAGTTGTAGAATGAGTGAATACCCTTGTATTGAGCAACATCACCAAGTTGATCTTCAATCCGCATTAATTGGTTGTACTTAGCAAGACGGTCAGTCCGGCTCATAGAACCAGTCTTGATTTGTCCAGCGTTTGTAGCAACAACCAAGTCAGCGATAGTAGTGTCTTCAGTTTCACCAGAACGGTGTGAAACGATGGCAGTGTAACCAGCTTCCTTAGCCATTTCGATAGCTTCAACAGTTTCAGTTAAAGTACCAATTTGGTTAAGCTTGATTAAGATTGAGTTAGCAGCACCCATTTGGATACCCTTCTTCAAGTAATCAGTATTAGTTACAAAGAAGTCATCACCAACAAGTTGAACCTTCTTGCCTAACTTATCAGTAATAGTTACCCAGTCATCCCAGTTGTTTTCGTCAATTGGGTCTTCAACGGATACTACTGGGTACTTTTCAATAATACTGGATAAGTAGTTAATCCATTCTTCAGTGGTGTATTCTTCACCAGTCGACCAACGAAGCTTGTACTTCTTGTCTTCGTCGTTCCATAATTCTGAAGCAGCAACGTCAAAGGCAATGGCAATGTCCTTACCTGGCTTGTAACCAGCATCTTCAATAGCCTTGATTAAGTATTCGAATGGTTCTTCGTTGTTAGCAAAGTCAGGAGCAAATCCACCTTCGTCACCAACAGAGGTTACTTTACCAGCAGCTTCCAATTCCTTCTTCAAGGCGTGGAAAGTTTCTGAACCCCAACGAATAGCTTCACGTACAGTTGGTGCACCAACTGGCATAATCATGAATTCTTGGAAGTCAACCTTGTTATCTGAGTGAGCACCACCGTTAATAACGTTCATCATTGGTGTTGGCAATACATGAGCGTTGAAACCACCAAGGTAGTTGTAAAGAGGTACTTGTAATTCGTCAGCAGCAGCCCGAGCAGCAGCTAATGAAACAGCTAAAATAGCGTTAGCACCTAACTTACCCTTGTTTGGAGTACCGTCTAACTTAATCATTGCCTTATCGATAGCGATTTGGTCAGTAACTTCCATCCCTACGATTTCCTTAGCAATAATGTTGTTTACGTTTGAAACAGCCTTTAAAACACCCTTGCCGCCAAAACGGTTCTTGTCGCCGTCACGTAATTCAACAGCTTCGTGTTCACCAGTTGAAGCACCTGAAGGAACGATACCGCGGCCTACACCACCGGCTTCTGTGTAAACTTCTGCTTCAACTGTTGGGTTACCACGTGAATCAAGGACTTCACGTGCATAAATATCTGTAATGAGTGACATTTGATGAATCTCTCCTCTGTCATTTATTTGGAAAGCAATTCCACTTAACATTGTATTATTTTACACAATTAAAAACAAGCATTTAACCGCCTAATGGTGAACTAATTGTAAAAATGTTTTTGGATTTAAGCTCGCCGCTCCAACTAAAACACCATCAATATCATTTTTTGCCATTAGTGCATTGATATTAGAAGTTGTTACACTTCCTCCATAGAGAATTCGAACGTTATTTGCAACTTCATCCCCATACATATCACTAATTGTTTGCCTAATTAGGTAGCAACCTTCTGCTGCCTGGTCTGGATCCGCACTCTCACCCGTACCAATCGCCCAACTAGGTTCATAAGCGATCGTAACATGACAAATTTCATCATTGGTCAAGCCGTGAAGATCGGCAAGGATTCGGCTCACCACCCAATGAACTTTCTTTCCAGCAACTCGTCGACGCATGGTATCATCACAGCAAACAATCGGACATAGCCCATTTGCTAATGCCGCCTTCACCTTTTTATTAATTAATTCATCAGTTTCATTAAAGTAAGTTCGGCGTTCAGAATGGCCTAAAATCACATGGTGGATTCCTGCTTGGTATAAAGCATATGGACTTGTTTCACCAGTATAGGCTCCCTCATTCTTATAGTAGCAGTTTTCTGCCATTATTTTTAACGGGGATTCTTCAGCTGCTTTAACCATTGGTACTAAACAAAGAGTAGGGGCAGCAATTGCTGTTTCAAGTTGGTCGGCAGGCGGAAGCTGATTTTTTACTTTTTCGATAAAAGAGACAGCTTCTTGTACATCCTTATGCATTTTCCAATTACCAGCAATAATCGGTACTCTCATTATTTGACCCTCCTATCTATTATTTTATTGTTAATACCAAGATACGGTAAGAGGCTGAGAAAAGCAAAAGTTTTCTCAGCCTCTTATATAATTATAAATAGTAGTTAAACATTAATTATTTGTCAGAAATTGCGGCAATTCCAGGCAATTCGTTACCTTCAAGGTAAGTTAATGATGCACCACCACCAGTTGAAATGTGAGTAAGCTTATCAGCAACACCCAATTCCTTAACAGCAGCAGTTGAGTCTCCACCACCAACAATTGTTGTAGCATCTGTTAATGTACCAAGGAATTTACCAATTTCAAGCGTACCCTTAGCAAAGTTTGGCATTTCAAATACACCCATTGGTCCATTCCAAACAACAGTCTTGGCATCTTTTAATACGTTCTTGAACTCTTCAACAGACTTAGGACCAATATCAAGAGCCATCCAACCGTCGTCAATATCACCTTCAACAACCTTTGTATCAGCATCATTGTTGAACTTATCAGCTACTACATTATCAATTGGCAATACAAGCTTATCGCCAGCTTTGTCTAAGATTTGCTTAGCAACGTCAATCTTGTCTTTTTCAACAAGTGAGTTACCAACTTTAATTCCCTTAGCAGCGTAGAATGTATAAGCCATTCCACCACCGATAATAATCTTGTCTGCTTTGTCAAGAAGGTTATCAATAACACCAATCTTATCAGAAACCTTTGCACCACCAAGGATGGCAACAAATGGACGTTCAGGATTATCTACTGCGTCACCTAAGAACTTGATTTCCTTTTCCATCAAGTAACCAGCTGCTGCTTTGCCTGGCATGTTAGTAGCAATACCGACATTAGAAGCATGCTTACGGTGAGCTGTACCAAAAGCATCATTCACAAATACATCACCAAGAGAAGCCCAGTACTTACCTAATTCAGGATCATTACCAGATTCACGCTTTACATATTCGCCATCCTTAACATCTTCGTAACGGGTGTTTTGAACAAGTAAAACATCACCATTCTTCATGTTATCGATAGCATCTTCTAATTGCTTACCTTCAGTAACTGGAACAAATGTTACTGGCTTGTTTAGTAAGTTAGAAAGACGTTCCGCAACTGGACGAAGTGAAAGTCCAGGCTTGTCTTCTTCTTTTTTAATTCGGCCAAGGTGTGAGAATAAGATTGCCCGGCCACCATGGTCAATAACATATTTAATTGTTGGTAAAGCCGCAACAATTCGATTGTCGTCACCAACAACACCGTCTTTAATTGGAACATTAAAGTCAACACGCATTAATACTTTCTTGCCTTCTAAAGGAAGGTCTTCAACAGTTAATTTAGCCATTGTATTATGTCTCCTCTTCTCTTGATAAAAAAGGCGGGCGGAGTAGTCCTCCTCCCACCTTAATCAAATTAGTTTAATTTTACTTCAAATTAAAGAGTAGCAAAGTGAAGTAAAGTCCGGATCATGTTGCTAGTGAAACCGTATTCGTTGTCGTACCAAGCAACAGTCTTAACTAATTGTGAACCATCGTCACCTTCCATAATTTCAGTTTGGGAAGGATCGAATACTGAACCGTATGTTGAACCAATAATATCAGTTGAAACAATTTCATCTTCAGTGTAACCAAATGCTGGGTTAGTAGCCTTCTTCATAGCATCGTTGATTTGGTCAACAGTAACCTTCTTGTCTAAGATTGAAACAAGTTCAGTTAATGAACCATCAACAACACCAACACGTTGTGCGTGACCTGAAAGCTTACCGTTTAATTCAGGAATAACTAAACCAATAGCCTTAGCAGCACCACTTGAGTGAGGAATAGTGTTTACACTTGCAGTACGGTTGTTACGCATCTTCTTACCACGAGGGCCATCAAGGATAGCTTGAGTAGAAGTAAATGCGTGGATAGTAGTCATAGTACCAACCTTAACACCAAATTCGTCATTTAAGACCTTAGCCATTGGTGCCAAGCAGCTAGTAGTACATGATCCAGCTGATACGATAATGTCATCCTTAGTCAAAGTATCAAGGTTAACACCAGGAACAACAGTTGGGATGTTACCAGCAGGTGCTGAAATCAATACACGCTTTGCACCAGCGTCAATGTGTGCTTGTGACTTTTCAGCAGAAGTGTAGAAACCAGTACATTCAAGAACAAAGTCAACACCATCGTTCTTTACCCAAGGAATGTTACGAGCATCGCGTTCAGCGTATACAGGGTATTCCTTACCATCAACAACAATACCAGTATCAGTAGATGTAACTTCACCTGGGAACTTACCATGAGTTGAGTCATACTTAAGTAAGTAAGCCAACATAGAAGGAGTAGTCAAATCGTTGATTGCAACAACTTCAATATCATTTGTGTTAAGTTCGTGAATCCGACGAAATGCTAAACGACCAATACGGCCAAAACCGTTAATACCAATTTTTACAGTCATACTGCAAATTCCTCCTTTAGGAAAAAACATAATTAGTGTACTTGCTTAGTTTATCACATTACATCAGCATCGCAACTCTCAACCATTGTAAGTGACGCAGTGGTAAGGTCTAAGCAATAATACAACTCCTACGATACTTATGATACCATCTTCAAAAAAATTGTCTATTCAATCACAACATTTTTCTGATGTAAGCGTTATTTCGATTAAAATTTTCAAATAATGCTTGCAATTCCTTTTTGTTTAAGATAATATAATACTTGTTGACGCGCCCTTAGTGTAATGGATCGCACGTGAGATTCCGGTTCTCGAGATCCGAGTTCGACTCTCGGGGGGCGCATTTTTTATGCGGCTGTTGAAATTTTTCAACAGCCTTTTTTCATTTCTAAGATATCTCATTGCCACAAAGATGTTAATTTCCACTCACCTTTTTGATAATTCAAAAAAGATCCCCATCATTCGAAAACGATCGAATAATTGGAGATCTTTTTATTTATCACTTTACTTTAATTTTGAATTATTTTCCATTACACCATCAAGTAAGCCGTAATCTACTGCTTCTTGTGCTGTCAAGTAATGATCACGTTCAGTATCAGCCTGGATCTTTTCGATCGGTTGACCAGAATTCTTAGCAAGAATGCCGTTAAGCATCTTCCGTGTTTTCAAAATTTCAGTAGCAGCAATTTCGATTTCAGTCTGTTGACCTTGAGCTCCACCAGATGGTTGGTGAATCAAAACTTGTGAGTGTGGTAATCCAAAACGCTTACCCTTAGCACCAGATGATACTAATACACTGGCCATAGAAGCAGCCATTCCGATTACAATAGTTTGAACATCAGCCTTAATAAAGTTCATAGTGTCATAAATTGCCATTCCTGAGGTAACAACCCCACCAGGCGAATTAATGTATAAGTAAATATCTTTAGTTGAATCTTGCGCATCAAGGAATAAAAGTTGCGCAACAATTGAATTTGCCATTTCGTCTTCAATTGGACCAGAGAGCATAATAATACGGTCCTTCAGAAGCCGTGAGTAGATGTCATAAGCACGTTCACCACGAGATGATTGCTCAATGACAGTAGGTACTAAATTCATGATATGGCCTCCTTAATAAATTAGCACTCGTTAGTCTTATATGCTAACGGATAATAATACTATACTCGATTGGTCAAAAAAGGTCAAATGTTTTAACTATTATTTAACATTTTTTTGCAAAATATTTTTGACTATCAAAAAAACAAGGCTAAAAATTCTTTAAGGCCTTGTTTTAGTGAAAATTTAATTCTCTTTGTCAGAATCGGCAATCTTTTCAGCACGACGCTCAGCAATAAAAATATAAACTAATAAAATAAACGCTAACGCTGAAGCAGTATATAAAACCATATTACTTGCAAGCCAGCCATATTTAGCGACCAAAATACCAATTAAAGCAGTTGCTAACGTTTCACCAAAAATGTATTGGAAAAAGCCCATAAATCCAGTTGATGAACCTACTGCAAATTTAGGAACTGCTTCATTAACCATTAATCCAACCAATGTTAATGGGGCGTAAATTAAAGTTCCCATAATAAAAAGAACACTTACGATCAAAATGTGACTGGTACTAAAGAAATACGTTGTCAAACAAATAAATAAACCAATTACACATAAAATACAAACAATAGCTCGACGTCCCTTTAATGCATCGGAAATTGCTCCCATAATAATTACTCCAGGAACCGCTGCAAGTTCAAAAATACCCACTAACCATTTTGCAAAATTAGTCGTAAAGCCTTTTGATTCTACAAGATAGCTTGGAATCCAACTCATTACCCCGTAGCGAACTAAGTACAAGGACATTGATGTTAGAGTAATGGCCCACACAACTTTATTTGTCAAAATATATTTAACAAAAATTTGTGGTAAAGTCAGACTCGTCTCTTCTGAATCAGACTCAGTTCCGTTTTCTAAAACAACTTCATCCCCAGTATATTCAGAAATACTTGGCAACCCAACACTAACAGGTCGGTCAGCACCAACTAATAATACAAAGGCCGCAATAATCAGCGAAACTACTGATGATGTATAAAAGACAGCAGAAATAGAACCAGAAAACATGAACGTTGCTAATTGTACAACGGCAACACAAGCAAAGGCTCCAGCATTATGTGCGGAAGACCAAATCGAGTAAATTGCTCCCCGGTGTTTCTTTCCCCACCATAATTGAACAGAACGTTGACATGCCGCTGCTCCCATCCCTTGAGCAATCGACATAATTAACATTAGAAACATCATCATATACAGGTTACGAGTAGAGCCTAAGCCAAAGTTAAGCAGTGCAGAAATAACCAATCCGGTTGCTAAATAACGGTTAGTATTACTTTTATCACTTAATGCTCCCATAAATAATTTTGAAATCCCATAACCAATCCCAAAACACGAAAGCACCATTCCGATATCAGCCGTGGTAAAACCATACTGCTTCATAATTTCATTTTGCTCGGTTGTGAAAATTAAACGAATAATATAATAGCCAATGTAACCGATACAAATTGCAAGCAATACTCCTAACTGATGCCAACGATACGAACTTTCAACCTTATCAGCAGGAACCTTTTTCTTCGCTACTGGAGCTGGTTTTAAAAACTCAAACATACTATCACCTCTTTTATAAATGACACCTTCTGTAAGCGCTTACCTATATTTTAACATACAAAATATAGCATTAGTGTATAAAATATTAAAACGTTATTTTTAAAAGAGTCATCTTATTAATTAATGCTTTAGTTTTTCTTTTTATTAAAAAATAAAAGCTATGCACTGGATTGCATAGCTTTTATAGACTGAATTACTTTTCTTCAGCTGGCTTTTCTTTAGCCCACTTACGAATAGCTTCGATCTTCTTTTCTTTTAATGCTCGCTTGTACTTTGAAGCGATTGGGCGACGGCCTTGTACGCCGTATGGGTGTGCTTTACGCATGTTACTTTGCCTCCTTTAATATTAAACGTAAATTAATTAACGTTCCAATTATACCGGTCATTGTTTTAAAAAGCAAGTCTCCCTTAACCCAAAACAACTATCCCGTGAATGCCATTTCCAAAATTTAACAATTTATCTAACTTTGATAAACGATTATCTTTGTTATTACATTAGTACTTCTAGCAATTGAACTATACCAATTTTAAAAAATCTTATTTAAATACCGCCATTATAATAGTTGACTTTTAGACCAATCAGAGTATGATACAAGATGTAGATGAAAGAGAACAAAGGTGTAAGGTCAAGGAGGATGTTATAATGTCAGTAAATAAATTAAACGTTTTTAACGTTACCGCCAATTGGAATGAATTAGATCAAGAGTGTGCAGCAGCCGAATTAGCGCTAATTAGCGAAAGTATAAATAATTTTTACTTAAAGGAAGTAAAATAAAAGCTTTGTTAAGGCAGGGAGAAAACTTGTTTTTCTCCCTGCCTTAACTGTTTTCACGAACGATAATCTAATCACCATTCTATTCTTAGTTCAAGGAAGTTAATTACTACTCACCCGCAAAAGCTTTTTATTGTTTAACCTGTGATGCACGCAACTCATCAGCATAAGCATTTAATTTACGTAAGCGATGATTAACACCCGACTTGGAAATTGGACCACCAGGGACTAATTCCCCTAATTCCTTTAGACTAACCTCTTGATGGGCTAATCGTGTTTCTGCAATTTCCCGCAACTTATCAGGTAAGCTGCTAAGCCCTACTCGCGAATCAATGAATTCAATATTTTCGATTTGGCGCGTTGACGCATTCGCAATCTTATTCAGGTTAGCATTTTCACAATTTACTAATCGGTTAACTGAATTCCGCATATCTCGGACAATTCGAACATTCTCAAATTGAAGCATTGAGTTAGTTGCACCAATCAATGACATAAAATTAGCAATTTTTTCGGCTTCTTTTAAGTAAACGATAAAGCCACTACGGCGTGCGGTTGTCTGGGCATTTAGGCCAAACTTATTCATCATCTGAGCAATGATCTCATTATGTTCCTCATAAAGGGAGTATATCTCTAAGTGGTAACGAGAAGTTTCAGGATTATTTACTGATCCCCCCGCTAAAAAAGCACCTCTTAGATATGAACGAACCATCCATTCATCCTTGAGCAATTCTACGGGTACTTGTTCTTTGATTTGATAATTTTGTAAGATACCAAGATCATCTAAGACATGTTGTGCATGATAGCGTAAGCGAACTATATATTGGTTATTCTTTTTTAATTTCATTTTACGACGAACCACGATTTCACTTTCTACCCCGTAAAATTGTTTTAACAGTGAATAGATTCGCCGTGCAATTGCTGGGTTTTCGGTCTGAACGTTCAGTACCAACTGGTGGTCAGCAATGCCAATCGACCCGTTCATTCGAATAAGGGCCATCAATTCCGCCTTTGCATTATCCCGATGAACAGTGATCCCCGTTAATTCTTTCTTTACTTCGCTTGCATATGACATCTAGCATCAGTCTCCTAACTACTCGTGAACCTGGTGAATTCGATTCATTAATTCTGCTACAACTTTATCGCGATCATGGAAGGCACCATTGTCTTTTAGCCGCAGAAAATTCGAACTAATTACGCGACAATGCTGTGCTCGGAGCCCTTGGAAATCATGCTTAACTGGTTGAGAAATTTCGTTCCATTCCTGAAAATCAAGGTAATTTTCGGGAACAGGTTGAATATTGACTAAGACCGTATTAATAAACTTCTTCCCAAGGTGATGGTTTAATACCCGAACATGATCAGCATCAGTAAAGTTATCCGTTTCACCCTTTTGCGTCATAATATTGCAAATATAGACAACTTCAGCCTTACTTTCGCAAACGGCCTGCCCTACTTCAGAAATCATCAAGTTTGGCAGGATGCTAGTAAATAAACTTCCAGGGCCAAGAACAATTTGATCCGCATTCTTTATTGCTGTTATGACCTCTGATACAGGACGAGCGGGATGACCGTCATTATCTTTAGAAGGTGTTACCCAGACTCGTTTAATTTGCTTATGGGCGGCCGTAATTTCCGATTCACCACTTAACTTTGTCCCATCTGTAAATTCAGCATTTAAGGTCAACGGTTCATTGGCAACCGGATAAATATGGCCATTAATTTTCATCATTTCTGATAGTTCTTGAACAGCGGTAAAAATACCACCCTTCATTTCAGACAAAGCAGAGATAATCAAATTACCAATCGCATGACCAGCAAAGAACTGATCACTAGTCTTAAAACGGTATTGAAAAATATCAAGTTCGAGATCAGGTAATTCTGATAACGCAACTAAACCATTTCTAATATCACCAGGTGGAACCACGTTAATATAGTTTCGTAAAATTCCTGAAGAACCACCATCATCAGCTACTGTTACGACTGCCGTAACATCAACGTTTTGATCTCGCAATCCGCGAAGGACAACTGGTAGACCAGTCCCCCCACCAATTACTACAATCTTTGGTTTATGCAACATAATTAAAACTCCTCTTTACTTTGCCTTCTCAATATCGCGATGGTAAGTATTTACTTTATATCCTTTTTCTTTTAAATCAGCGGATAATTTATTAGCAATAGTTACGGACCGGTGTTGACCACCCGTACACCCAATTGCAATTGTCAGGCTGCTCTTTCCCTCCTTAATGTAACCTGGAAGAGCAATCTCTAGGAGCGACCGTAAATGCTGGTAGAATTCCTTAGCCAACGGACTCTGCATAACATAATTTTGAACAGCTGGATCATTTCCCGTTAAGTGCTTTAATTCTGGAATATAGAACGGATTAGGGAGGAAACGAACATCCATTACGATATCCGCATCAAGTGGCAACCCATATTTAAACCCAAATGACATTACTTCAACATAAAAGTCATTACCTTCACCATGTCCGAATAATTTATTAAGCCTTAACTTTAGATTTCGTGGTGTCACATTAGTGGTGTCAATTACTATATCTGCTTGACTCTTAAGATCTGTTGAAAGCTTCCGTTCTAATTCCACCCCATCAAGTATCCGGCCTTGTGGAGATAAGGGATGAGAACGTCTTGTTTCCTTATAACGTGAAATTAACGTGACGTCATTAGCGTCTAAGAAGAGTAATTTCACATCTAAATCATCCCGCTTTTTCAGTTTTTCAAAGTTTGGTAAAACCGCATCGTAAAATCCGCGTGAACGCATATCCATTACCATAGCGATTTTATCAAACTCGCCCGAATCTTCTATCACATCAACAAAACGTTCTGCCAATCCAGGAAGCATGTTATCAATTACGAAATATCCTAAATCTTCTAAGCTATGAACGGCAACGGTTTTCCCCGCACCACTCATCCCTGTAATAATTACTACTTTTAATTTTTTATCTACCATCACTAGTTCCTCTTTTCGCATACAGCTACCCAATTATTTTATCACATCAAGCCGGGCGTGTCTTATTTAAGCAACAAAAAAAGCCAAGTTAAACTCAGCCTTAAATATTAATGCATCCGTCGTTGATCCATTCGTTTAACAATATATAAGATTGGTAATCCTACGATGACGATTCCAATAAAAAGAATTACACCAGCAGGATCATTCATAACTTCACTTACGAGAACAAAGATTCCACCAGCAATCGCAATAATTGGTACTAAGGGGTAAAGCGGTGTGCTGAATGGGCGCGGTCCCTTATTCTTATGTCTTAAAATGAAGATCCCAAAGAATGCTAAAAGGTAGAAACAATAAACAGTAAACACACACAAATCTGATAAGTGATCAGGGTCAAAGAAGAACATCATAATCGTTGCAAGAATGATAATAAACATCGTTGCGACTACTGGTGACTTACCCTTTGGCGTGATATATGCGAGATAGCGCGAGAATGGCAAATCATGACGACGCGCCATTGCATATACAATCCGTGGAAAAGTAATCATTTTTCCGTTCAAAGTTCCCATCATCGAAATAATAATTCCGGCTGACAGCAATTTTCCTCCAATTGCGCCAAAGGCTTTCACTGCTAAATATGCAGTTGCATTTTCGCCTAACCGATGAATAGTATTAACCGGAAGGAACTTAAGAATTCCAACAGTAATTAAAGTGTAAATAATAAGAACAGCAGTAATCCCTAAAATAATAGCTCGTGGCAATAATTTTTGGGGATTTTTCATTTCTCCCCCAAGGTTTGCAATCAAAATCCAACCATCATAACCAAATAAGGTTGCTAAAACTGCTACCCCAAAGCCACCAGTTGATTGATGAATTTCGGTAACTGTTTGACCAAAAGCATCTTGATGTCCCCAGAACAAACCAAAGATAATAATTGCCGCAATTGGAATCATTTTTCCAGCAGTTGTAATAATCGAAAAAATTGCACCAACTTTATTTTCAAAAAGGTTCATTACTCCAATTGCAATCACAGTAATCACTGCTAAAGGTATCCGCCACTGGGGGCCTAAGCCAAAGAAGTTTGCCATTAAAATACTCATAAATCCGGCAACCGAAGCAATAATTGCTGGTCCATAAACAATTACTTGCATCCACCCAGCTAAAAATCCTAAAAGGCGACCATACAAGTTTTCAATATAAACATATAGTCCCCCGGTATATGGCATCTGAGCACCGATTTCCGCCACTGTTAATCCACCAGTTAAAGTAATAATTCCGCCAAATACCCAAGCGGCAATTGCAAGCGTAGATGTACCAGCACTATCAAGAACAGATCCTTGTTTAAAGAATATCCCCGATCCAATAATTGTCCCAACAACAATCGAAATAGCGGACCAAAATCCAAGCGACCTTTTTAGTTCATCTGTTGGTTGTTGATTCATCATCATTCCTCCATTCTTAATATTAGGCAAAATAAAAACCCGGGTACCATCTATTAATGCAATTTGGTCATGCCAAATGATTAGTAGAGAACCCGAGTCTATATAAACCTATTGATTGGGTACACCAAAATCACTCAGCCTTAATAGAGTTAGAGGCTGAGGAGGAAGAAAATTGTTGGTTTTGATTATTAAAAAATAACATTTCTTTTTCCTCGTTTCGTGTACTTTGATTTTTATTAGAATACCATTAGAAGAATTAGATTGCAACTACTTTTTTTGCTTAGCTTCTCGTTCTTCTGCCCATTTTTGATCACGTTCGAGTATCTCTTTTAAATATTTACCAGTGTAGCTTCCCTTTACTTCTGCTACTTGCTCTGGAGTGCCAGTGGCAACAACATTACCTCCACCAGCTCCTCCTTCAGGGCCGAGATCAATTAACCAGTCCGCTGATTTTACAACGTCTAAATCATGTTCAATTACTAAAACAGTATTTCCAGCATCGACTAATCGTTGAAGGACTGCTAATAAGCGTTTGATATCGTCCATGTGCAATCCCGTAGTCGGCTCATCCAAAATATAAAAACTCTTCCCGTGAGATTGCCGGTGAAGTTCAGCTGCTAATTTCATTCGTTGAGCTTCTCCACCTGACAGAGTAGTGGCTGGTTGGCCAAGGTGAACATAACCCAGCCCAACGTCTTCAATAGTTTGCAGTTTGCGCTTAATTTTTGGAATCGCACTAAAGAATTCAAGAGCCTCCGAAACAGTCATATTAAGAACCTCAGCAATATTCTTGCCTTTGTATTCAACTTCAAGCGTTTCAGAATTATAACGTGTTCCATGACAAACTTCACATGGCACATAAACATCTGGCAAGAAGTTCATCTCGATTTTAATAATTCCGTCTCCACGGCAGGCTTCACAGCGCCCACCCTTAACATTAAAGCTAAAACGCCCCTTAGTATACCCACGCATTTTAGCTTGATTGGTTTGGGCAAATAATTCACGGATATCATCAAAGACTCCTGTATAAGTTGCAGGGTTGCTTCGTGGAGTACGACCAATTGGCGATTGATCAATATTGATAACTTTCTCAATATCTTCAACCCCACTAATCGACTTATACTTACCAGGTTTTGCTGAATTATTATTCAATTTTTGTGCCAAGACCCTTTTGAGAATCATATTAACAAGGGTTGACTTTCCTGAACCAGAAACCCCCGTTACGCAAATAAACTCACCAAGCGGAAAATCAACTGTAATATCCTTTAAGTTATTTTCCGCCGCTCCTGTAATAGTAATTTTCTTACCGTTACCTCCTCGACGCTCTTGAGGTACTGGAATAAATTTTTTCCCTGATAAGTATTGGCCAGTTAATGATTTCCGTGATCGCATAATTTGCTTAGGAGTTCCGGCTGCCATCACTTGGCCTCCATTTTCACCAGCTCCAGGGCCAATATCGACAATGTAATCGGCTGCACGCATGGTATCTTCATCATGTTCTACAACAACAAGTGTATTGCCAAGATCACGCATAGCCTTTAACGACTCAATCAAACGGTCATTATCTCGTTGATGAAGGCCAATTGACGGTTCATCAAGAACATACATTACTCCTGATAAATTAGAACCAATTTGGGTTGCTAACCGAATCCGCTGAGCTTCTCCTCCTGAAAGAGTTCGAGCTGAACGACTTAAAGTTAAGTATTCAACTCCAACATTTTTCATAAAGGTTAATCGATCAATGATTTCTTTTAAAATCGGCTTAGCAATTTCATTTTTTTGTGCAGAAAGTTTGATGTTCTTGAAGAATTCAAGAGAATCACTAATTGGTAAAGCAGAAACTTCACCGATATTTCGCCCATCAATCTTTACTGCTAAGGCTCGCTGATTTAACCGATAACCATGACAAATCGGACATGGAAGCTCAGTCATATACTTTCTCATTTGTTCCCTTGTAAAATCTGAGTTAGTCTCCCGGTATCGTCGACTGATATTATTGATGACACCTTCAAATGGCACATCGACATCCCGAATGCCTCCAAAGTCATTTTCATAATGGAAGTGGAATGGTGTTTCACCATTACCGTACAAAATCTGTTGCTGTTGCTTTTTTGACAACTTATTGAACGGCGTATCCATATCAATGCCAACCGACTTGCAGAATTGTTCCAACATTTGTGGATAGTATTGCGATGAGATTGGATTCCAAGGAACAATTGCACCTTCTTTTAAGGTTTTTGTTTGGTCAGGAACCACTAAATCAATATCTACTTCAAGTTTTAGTCCTAAGCCTTCACACTCTGGACAAGCACCAGTAGGAGCATTGAAGGAGAATAGCCGTGGCTCTAATTCACCAACTGTAAAACCACAAATGGGACAAGCATATTGTTCAGAAAATGGAATTGGATCTCCCCCAATCACATCAGCAATCGCATAACCATCGCTTAAGCGGAGAGCTGATTCAAAGGAGTCAAATAGCCGCGACCTAATCCCCTCTTTAATGATGATTCGATCAATCACAACATTGACTGTATGTTTTTTATTTTTATCTAGCTCTGGGACTGAATCTAGGTCATAAGTTTCGCCATCTACTTGAATCCGGACAAATCCTTCACGCTTAATTGCCTCAAAGACTTTCTTTTGTGTTCCCTTTTTATCGCGAACAACTGGTGAAAGAATTTGCAGGCGTGTCCGTTCAGGCAACTCTAGTACCCGATCCACCATTTGTTCTGGTGACTGACTAGTAATTGGAATATTATCGTTCGGACAAATTGGTGTACCAACCCGTGCCCATAGTAAGCGGAGAAAATCGTTAATTTCAGTCACGGTTCCGACCGTTGAACGCGGATTATGGGATGTTGTTTTTTGGTCAATTGAAATTGCCGGAGATAATCCGTCAATTGAATCTACATCTGGCTTATCCATCTGGCCCAAAAATTGCCGCGCATAAGCCGATAAACTTTCCACGTAGCGTCGTTGTCCTTCTGCATATAATGTGTCAAAAGCCAAAGAACTCTTTCCAGAACCTGATAGACCAGTTACAACGACTAACTTGTTTTTCGGAATAGTAATATCAATATTTTTTAGGTTATGAGCCCGTGCCCCATGAATTATGATCTTATCATTTGCCACGAAATAACCCCTCCTCTATTTTTTTACTTTTGTCTTTAGTTCCATTATCGTATCACGAAGCGTAGCAGCCTGTTCAAAGTCAAGACGTTTAGCAGCAGAGCGCATTTGCTCTGTTAATTCATCTAGCATCTTTGCTTGAGCCTCTTTATCCAGTTTTGCAAAATCTTTGTCAGTAAATTCAGCACTATTATCTGCTTCAGTTTCATCCGTTGCTTTCTTAGTAACAGTAATTGCTTCTTGAATTGGCTTAATGATTGTGTGCGGTGTAATGTGATGTTCTTCATTGTATTTCATCTGAATCGTCCGCCGCCGCTTTGTTTCATCCATTGCTTTTTGCATTGAGTCAGTGACGGTATCAGCATACATAATTACTGCTCCGTTTTCATTCCGAGCGGCCCGACCAATCGTCTGGATAAGTGAACGTTCATTACGTAAAAAGCCTTCTTTATCAGCATCAAGAATGGCAACTAAGGATACTTCTGGAACATCTAATCCTTCCCGCAAGAGATTAATTCCAACAAGAACATCAAACTTGCCAAGACGAAGATCCCGAATGATTTGTGTTCGTTCAAGGGTCTTAATATCACTATGAAGGTATTTGACCTTTAACCCCATATCCTTTAGATAATCAGTAAGGTCTTCGGACATCTTCTTCGTCAGGGTCGTAACAAAAACACGTTCATTTTTCTCAATACGTTTGTTAATTTCACCAACTAGGTCATCAATCTGTCCCATTACTGGGCGCACTTCGACTGTTGGGTCAAGCAACCCAGTCGGTCGAATAATTTGCTGAGCAACGTGGTCTGTCTGTTCCATTTCATATGGGCCTGGAGTTGCAGACATATATACAACTTGATTAACATGTTGTTCAAATTCTGGTAGTTTTAATGGTCGATTATCAAGCGCACTTGGTAAACGAAATCCATAATCAATTAACATTTGTTTCCGTGCCCGGTCACCATTGTACATTCCTCGGACTTGCGGCATGGTTTGGTGAGACTCATCAACAACTAATAAGAAATCTTTAGGGAAGAAGTCTAATAAGGTATAAGGGGGTTCACCAGGCTTTCGGCCATCCATATAACGCGAATAATTCTCAATTCCATTGGTGTAACCCATCTCTCGCATCATTTCAATATCATAAGTTGTTCGTTGCTGAATCCGCTCTGCTTCAAGAAGCTTTCCCTCATCAGTAAACTTCTTTACCTGTTTCTTCATATCAGCTTCTATTTGTGGCAACGCCCGATCCATGACTTCTTCATTAGTCATAAAGTGCGTAGCTGGAAAGATAGATACATGATCCCGGTCACCAATCACCTCGCCTGTCAACGCATCAACTTCACGAATCCGATCAATTTCATCCCCGAAGAATTCAATTCGCAATGCCCGTTCATCACGCGACGCCGGAAAGATTTCAACTACATCACCACGAACGCGAAAACGTCCCCGTTGAAAATCAATATCATTGCGATCGAATTGAATATTAACCAGTTCGGTCAACAATCGATCACGTTCAATCTCTTGACCAACACGCAAAGAAAGGACGCTATTTTGGTATTCGCGAGGATCCCCTAATCCAAAAATACTAGAAACAGAGGCAACGACAATTACATCATTTCGTTCCAACAAGGAAGTGGTGGCAGAGTGCCGAAGCTTATCAATTTCATCATTAATTGACGCATCTTTTTCAATATAGGTATCACTAGACGGAACATATGCTTCTGGTTGATAGTAGTCATAGTAGGAAACAAAATATTCAACCGCGTTATGAGGGAAGAATTTTTTCATTTCACCATAGAGTTGCCCAGCTAAAGTCTTATTATGTGAAAGAATCAAGGTTGGCTTATTAACGTTGGCAATCACATTTGAGATCGTAAATGTTTTCCCAGTTCCGGTTGCTCCTAATAAGATTTGAGCTTTTTCACCATCTTTAATCCCCTTTGTCAATTGATTAATTGCTTGGGGCTGATCGCCGGTTGGTTTGTACTCCGATACTAGTTCAAATTTTTTATCTGGTTGCCGGTAAATCAAAAGAAATTCCTCCCTTACGTCGCAGTTAAATAAAATAAAGTGGAATCGCAACTTCATAAATTACCGCATCCCACTTATCACTAACTATTTATTATTTACTGTTATTAGTTTATCACCCAAACATGTATTCGTCTATAAATTTACAGTAAAAAAGTGAGTAGAAAACAATCTCTCCAAACAAGGCCATTTTCACCCACTTCTTCAAATAATTTTATTTATCATTTAATTATGCCGAAAGTAACCAAAGTAAAATTGTAAGCCCGCGGCAACAACATTAATCCAATTTAAACAAATAAACCATGGAACAAGATTAGCATTATCAAAATGGGTTACTCCATAAAATACGGAAAAACCACCAATAATCGCAATAAGATTAAGCCAGGCACAGAGACGGCGCATTACAATGTCTCTTGGTCGACTCAATTCCCAGATAATATCAACGATTAACCATAATACTAAAATTGCAAATGTTCCTGCAAATAAACTTGGTGTCATCCTTGCCGCCTCCCTTTACCTTATTAGTTTTTACCTTCTACTTCTATTATAAGAAAGCGTTTGCAAAAATCAACTATTTGATAAAAGGACGCCTAAAAGCATAAATTATTGTTGAATAATTTGCGTAGTAATAATCGCTAATTGGTTTTTCGCATTACCATCTGCATTATCTTTTAATAATTCTGGCAAAATCTTCTTAAGGAAATACTGGACACTAGCCATATCACGAAAATCCATAATAGCTGTCAAGCTTGACTTATAAATATCCATATAAACCGGTTCAGGATTACCCTTTTGTATTTCACCAAATGATTCATACATAAGATCAATCTTGTCAGCAACTGCGAGAATTTTACCTTCTAAAGTATCATCTTTTCCTTCTGCAAATCGTCGTTCATAAGCTGCCCGGAACTCAGCCGGAATTTCAGATTGAATAAAGTTTTCTGTTAATGATTTATCAACCCGTGCCAGCATTGAGCGTAATTCAGGGGTAGCATACTTTACCGGCGTTTTGATGTCACCAATAAAACGTTCCGTATAGTCATGATTAAGGGCTTTTTCATATAAAGAACGCCAATCGATTTCATTTCCGGCTTGTTCTTCAATATCACCAAGCATTTGTGCTGCTTGCGTTACTTTAAAGGAATGGGCAGCCACATTGTGTTCTTCAAATTTAAAATATCCTGGAGCACGGTTGATCATTTCAAGGTCACTTAAACTTTTCAGATATTCATGCATTCCCATGATGAATTCCTCCCCAAAAATAATTAATTTGTACAATCATACAATTTTTTGGCGAAATTTCAAGAAAGGCGAGTGAAATTAATCTCATTGACAAGGCAAAGATAGCTCCGCGATATCGTATATAAATCGAGTAGGAGATAATTGATTATTTCAATTATCGACCTCTCACACCACCGTACGTACGGTTCCGTATACGGCGGTTCGACAACTTAATCACATTGAATTGACTGGAGCGTCTTGGACATATTCAT
>NZ_NGPY01000012.1:0-37486 GCF_002254085.1 Limosilactobacillus reuteri
TCCAACCTGCCTTGATTTGCGCATGGATATAGTTAACTTCGATAGTTGGCAGTTGGGTCTGCTTCCGACCACAACGACGCTTATGTCGCTGATAAGTCTGAAGATATTGGTCGATGGTTTTACCGTCATTGAGGAAACGATAAACACGATAGATGGTTTCTTGACTACGCTGAAGTAATTTAGCAGCCCGATAAGCTTTAGTACCTTGATACCAAAAATCAGCTATGAGAGTTAATTCACGTGTGGTAAGATGTTTATAGGTCATTTGTGATTGCCTTTCTTTTGATTAGGGATATTCAAAAGTCTATCACAAATGGCTTTTTATTTTTTCTAACTTAATTTTACAAACGACGTCATAAAAAAATACCCCCTACATTTTCATAGGAAGTATTTTTAGTCAACCATACCAGTTGACAGATATCCAAAAATACTAGTCAGCAAGTATCCGTCTACTTACTGACTAGTATTTTACTTAAAATTAGCAATTAGCTTATAGATTGGTTGGCCTTTCGCCGCAAATTTTTGCTCATACTCGGTTTCAACATTATGTTCATTTTCTTCGCTATGGTGCAGGTCTAACCAGACGCCATCAAAGATCATTCCGTAGTTATTCATGCTTTCCAGTGAGAATTCAAAGAGACCCATGTTATCAGTTTTGAGTTCAATTGTCCCTTGATCTTGGAGGATCTGTTGATAGGTTGCTAAGAAAGTCTTGTAAGTCAACCGCCGTTTAGCATGCCGTTTCTTCGGCCATGGGTCAGAGAAGTTAAGGTACATCTTAGCGACTTCCCCATCCTCAAAGTATTCTTGCAAGTCTTCCCCGTCTCCACAAATTAATTGGAGGTTTGGCAAGTCTTCCTCAAGCGCTTTTTTGAGGGCGATTGCCGCAACGGTCCGTTGAATTTCAAGACCGATAAAGTTGATTTCGGGATGAGCCTTCGCCATGCCAATGATAAATTGACCTTTCCCCATCCCTACTTCTAAGTGGAGGGGCTGTTCTTTGGCAAACCGTGATTGCCACTTACCCTTAAATTGAGTAGCATCATCAATCATTAGTTCTGGATGGGCAGCAATTAATGGATCAGCCCACTTTTTATGTTTAACACGCATAGATTAAAATCCTCATTTCATTAGTTTTTTGACTCTGACATTGAAGTAGAAACGACTTAATAAGACCACTTCGACTGCCGCAATAATAAGATTAATTACCATCTGACCGACATTCAGCTGCCAACTGATACTAGCAAGAGCGATCAATAGTGCTTCAAGCGCCGTCACCTTGGTTAACAGCTGCTTAAAGTCTGCCTGTTGCTGACTAGCTGGGATCGGATAGATGTGGGTAAAGACATTCGATTCATACTGGTCATAAAGTGGCATTAGCTGGGTCGCGATCAAGTAGATAAAGAGCACGACCACCAGAGTACTTAGCCAACCTGCTGGCAGTAAGAAGACAATCACCATTCCTAGTAGGGTCAACCGACTGACAATCCCGCTCACTTCGGTACTCCGGACAAATGCGCGAGCGTATAAGTAAGACCATGGTTGGCCATCCTTGCTTAGCCAGCGAATCAAGCCATCTGCCCACTTCCGCCGTTTGGTATTTCCTTGAACACTTGGCACATCGGTAAAGAGATTAAAGAAACGGTAGACACTGTACATCCGATCTTGTTCCGCCTTAACGGCAATCCGCCAATTAACGGCGAGATCACGATAATAAATAATTACCGCTAAGTATAAGATCACCGCCACGACAAGGCCGACACAGGGATTAACCAGCCACATTGCGATTGAAGCGAGGAGCGGGTTTACCCAGTATTCTAACCGGGTCCGCCATTGTTGATCACCCCAGCGCAAACTCAACGATTTACGGGCCACGTGCATCCAATCGGCCTTATTGACAATGGCGACTAAAAAGATCGTCACAATCTCGGCACTGCTAAGCTTTTCCGTTGTTAACGCGAACGGTAGGGCAATAAAGGCGCCGACCACTGTCACTATTTCCGCCAAGATCAAGCTATACCAAGTCGCTTGGTTAAGGTAACGATGGATTCCTTCAACTTGCGGCAAGAGAAAGACTGGGTCCGGCTTTTTGATCAGGGTTGCAAGCCGACCGATTTGGGCGATGACCGTAAACCAGCCGATCAAGATCAACCGGGTCCACCATTCATGCGGTCCCAAGGTTGGCAGCCATTGGGAGTAGCCATACGCCAAGGCCCCGAACAGGAAAAATAAGGCGATAACAAAGTGGTCATTGAAGACTAGTCGCCAGTAACGCAGTAGGAGCATAAAGTGTTGACTGCGACGCTTGCTAAATAACTTATTCATCACGATCACCCTTTGCAAGATGCAAGTAAATCTCATCTAAGGATTCGCCGGCATGATCCCCAGCAGCTCGCAATTCATCGAGAGTTCCATGTGCTCGGACCTTTCCATCTGCCAATAGGACAAAGCGGTCACAATACCGTTGCGCCGTATCAAGAACGTGGGTCGACATCAAAACCGCGACGCCCTCCTTTTTCTTTTGCTCAATCAAGTCTAGCAAGTCGTGAACAGCCAAGGGGTCCAACCCATAGAATGGTTCATCGACAATCAGCAGCTTAGCCTTCGTCATAAAGGCACAGCAGATCATTACCTTTTGCTTCATCCCCTTAGAAAAGTTTGCGGGGAACCAGTCAAGCTTATTATCAAGCCGAAAAAGTTTTAATAATTTTGTCGCCCGTTGCCATGCTTCATCGTGGTCTAACTCGTACGCCATAATCGTTAAATCAATATGCTCACGGAGGGTCAATTCATCATAAAGAATTGGCGTTTCGGGAACATAGGCGATCTGTTTTTTATATTCTTCCGGATTAGCCTGGATAGTAAGACCATTAATTTTAATCGATCCTGAAAATGGTCGCAGCAAGCCAATAACGTGGTTTAGCGTTGTTGACTTTCCGGCACCGTTTAGTCCGATCAAACCAACTAATTCACCTGGTTGGACATCAAAGCTGACATCCTTCAACACAGGAATTTGGGAATATCCACCAACAAGTTTATTTATCTCTAAAGCCATTATTCATCCCTTCTTATTGATTGCTTAGTCATATCTTTTTATTATATCATAGGTTATTTCTTCTACTAAATCATGCACGAACGCGATTTTTTCGGTATACTTAGGATAAGTTTAATCTTCAAAAGGAGCGATTAATATGGACGATAATTGTATTTTCTGCAAAATCATTAACGGTGAGATTCCTAGCTACACAGTCTATGAAGATGACGTTGTAAAGGCCTTCCTTGATATTTCCCAAGGAACTCCTGGTCACACCCTCGTCATTCCTAAGAAGCACGTTCCCGATTTATTTGCCTACGATGCTGATCTCGCTGCTCAAGTATTCTCCCGTATTCCAAAGATTGCCCGGGCAGTCAAGGCTTCTAACCCGGCCATCAAGGGGATGAACGTGGTTAACAACAACGGTGAAGTCGCTTACCAATCTGTCTTCCACTCCCACTTCCACTTGATTCCACGATACACTAGTGATGATGATTTTAAGATGATTTTTAAGGACAATTCTGGTAACTACAACGATGAAAAGTACAAAGAAATCCAACAATCAATCATCGCTCAAATGAAAGAAGACTAGTTATGCAACGGCTAAAAGAAATTCAAGAGGAATTCAAACGGCTCAGCACCGAAGTCTCACAGTTGAAGAACAGCATCGATGAACTACAGGCTGCGATCCCGGGGGTGCAAAAGTTTATTAACGATGTCGAACGCGATGTTAAGAAGTGGAAATTCAAGACTGAACCCCGGCTAGACCGCATTCAGGTTATTCTTGATGTGCTCAAAATTGATTCAAATGAAAAGAAGAAGTAAAAAATAAGACTACGGAAATTTTCCGTAGCCTTATTTTTATACCCTATTTACTTGTTGGAACTACTACTGCTACTGTTGCTAGAGCTGCTAGTAGTGGCGCTGGAGTTAAGGTAATCATCAAGAATGTTCTTAACATCGTTTTCCTTAATTGAAACGTTACCCTTCTTCAAGACATTTGAAACAACCTTCCGCATAAAGTTTTGGTTGTTCATATTTTCTTGAACGATTTGGTTCTTCAAGTCATTAATGTGTTGACTCTTCTTACCCTTAGCTGGGTGTTCAATCATGTAAATTACTTGGTAACCGTCATCAGTCTTAACAGGGGTAGTAGTATATTCACCAGTCTTCAACTTGAAGGCAGCCTTCTTGTAAGCTGAGTCAAGTTGGTTGTCAGTATTATCAAAGGCTGGAAGCTTACCACCGTTGTTCTTAGTTTGACTATCAGTTGACTTGGACTTAGCAAGCTTCTTGAAAGTCTTGTACTTGTTGCTGGAGTCATTTAATTGGTTAATGATATCTTCAGCATCGGACTTACTACCAACAAGGATCGTCGCAGTTTGAACTTTAGGTTGGTACTTGGTCCATTGCTTATTGATCTGCTTAGTAGTGATGTGGGAGTAGTGACGAGCAGCGGCAGTCAAGAGTAAGTTTGACCGAATTTGTTGCTTCAATGACTTTTCAGTTAAGTTTTGACTTTGAAGATAAGCATTAAAGTCAGAACCATACTCACTCTTGTAGGTATTGTATTGCGCGTTAACTTGCTTATCACTAACTTCTTTACCGTATTGCTTCTCCAAGACCTTATCTAAGATCATTTGTTGAAGCACTTGCTTACCAGCACTAGTTTGCTTCATGCTGCTGTAGTATTCGCTCTCAGTGATTTTACCACCGCTAGTAGTAGCGACTGCCTTATTTCCACAAGCAGCAAGTGGCATCATCAATGCTGCCCCCGCGATGATAGCAATTAACTTTTTGGATTTCATGTAAGAAACACATCCTTAAACAAAATATTTTTTCGATAACTTCACTCATCCAATATACCACACTTATTTTTTCGTGCCAGTCTCATAAATAAATGTTTATACCATCTTCATAATTTATTCACGTTTGAATGCTTGCAGGTCAAGAATTTTAACGTCAAGGTCCTTAATTCGGTCATCAGCAGTAAAATAGATAACTTGATTCTTCTCAGCAATTTTTTCTAGCAAGGCCAGCATTCGTTGCCGCCGAATGTTATCAAAATTAACGAATCCATCATCAATAATTACCGGGAAGTTGGCTTGATCACTCATCACAGTGACAAAGCCAAGCCGGAGCGCAATATACAGCTGTTCAGCCGTTCCTTGCGATAATTCTTCCACTAAAAAGACTTCTTGATCTTTCCGCACAACCTTGATCCCGTCCGTCGTTAAGTCGATCTGGGGATAACGGTGATCAGTTAACAAGGCAAAATATTGCTCTGCCTGCCGAATAATTGCGGGATAACGATCGGATGAAGCTCCTGCAAGAGCCTTATTAACCCATTGTATCGCCAATTGGTACCTTAACCATTCTTGTACTTCATACCAAATCTTAGCGGCTAGGTTAGCCCGTTCCTGTTCAAGGTTACTGAGGGTTCCATCTTCAACTAAGCTATCAATTGCAACTTTATCTTTTTGAATCTCCTCGTGGGTTTGGGAGATTGTTAGGTTGAGCTGGTCAAGATGGTGCCGAGTCTTCGATAAAGCCGTCATTAGCTCATCCCTGTTCGCGTATGCAGCAAGGGCTTGGCGGTCTTCGGCGGTCAATTGTTGTCCATAGGCATCTGATGCCAAGGCTTGGGATTGCGCTGCAGAACGGTTTGCTAAGTACTGGGTAAATTGGTTATCATCATGCACCCCGGCTTGCTGATAAATCGCCATTTTTTGCTGATAAATTTTACTGTAGTCTTGATTGAGCCGGGCTAAATTATTAGCAATCGTTGCTTTTTCCCGGGTATTTGCTTGGATATCTTGGCGAGCTTGTTGCCTTTGTTCCAGCAAATCATCTAATTTAGCCCTAACAGTTGCCAGTGTCAGATTTTGCAAAGCCGGTGGCAATTGTTGGTTAAAGATGGCAAGCTGGTGGTCATATCTTTGCTGATCTTGTCTGACAGTTTGGAGTTGGGCAGCTAATTCGGCGTTTCGTTGTAAATCCCCCTGCATTAATAGCCATTGATCAGGCGGGAAATCCTGTAAGCCGTGTTTTTGACCGAATGCCATGATCGCTTGGGAATCGGTCGTTACTGGAGCAGGATGATTTCCTTGGCGTTGATAATAAAGATACATAACTGTCGCAAAGGCCGTAATTGCTCCGATAGCGGTAATAAAAGTAGCATTCGCTAACAACCCGATGATAAAAAGGATAAAACCGCCGACAATTCCGATCATCGCGGTTCGAGAAGAGTCTCCGGTTGACTGGCTAGCGTTTGCCCGAGAAAGCGGTTGGACATTAAGAAGTCGGGCAAGTTCTGCTTTTTCCTGTGGGGTTAATGGCGTTGGCAAGGGATGGTGGTAGCGTGTTCTAATTGCAGTTAATTCCTGTTGCCACTGATTAGCTTGCGTTTGTTGCCGGTGTTGCAAAGCCTCTTCTGCTTGTAATTCAACTGCTTGCTCCTTAAGGCGTTGAAGTTCCGGCATGCTGTGTGGCGAATGCTTAATTGCTTGTGGAGCCTGATGGTCAATACTTGCCAAGCGCTGTTGATAGACCTGTTGTTGGCGGCGAAGTTCCTTTTCCCTCACTTGTAGCTCTTGGGCCGTTGCAACCTGCTGATCAGTTAAATAGTCAGCAAGCGGCCGAGTTTGGTGGCTATGTTGCCATTCATGGTAAACTGGCCACAACTGCTGTAAATGTTCTAATTTTTGCAAAAGCGGCTGTTGTTTTTGCAATTCTGCCTGTGCTTGCCGTAATCTTTCTTTGTTTGCTTGCAAATTTGCCTGCAGATCTTGATAACGTTGAAATTTATTTCGTACTCGATTAATTTTATCCGTTAAATCCGCGTATTGATGGAGGTCTTGATTGAGCGGCCATTTCCGTCCCCGTGGCTTATAGAGATGGTCAGCTTGTTTCTGGTATTGACTGATCAACTGGTCCCACTGTGCACTGCCAACCGCCCCTAGTTGCTGCAAATGTTGTTGCCATTCATCCCGATTAAGTTCATCTACAACCGTTAAGTCCCGTTGACCAAAACTAAAAAGTGCTTGATAGAGCGACCGATCCATTGTGCCAAGCAGTTGTTTTAATTCTTGCTCACCACCTTGACGACCTTGTGAATCAGTCACACTAACCTTACCACCGTTCCGCCCGCGTTGCCGTTTAATCAAGTAATCATGACCATTAATCTCAACTAATAAACTTCCCCCATAACTAGAAGTAGTCTTCGGAATATACTGGGAAAACCGGTTCTTTCCCCGACCATCCGCAAAGCCGAATAAAATACTAACAAGAAAGGCCATCAAGGTTGTCTTTCCGGCTTCATTAGGGCCATAGATTATTTGGGGATTAGCTGTAAAATCGAAATCTTGATCATGCCATTTGCCAAAGCCATCGATATGGGCTTTTTTTATTTTCATCTTCTAATCCTCCCGCCGCAATAATTGGGTCGTTGCTTGCTTCAATTGCTGAAGATCAAGGCTCGTCAACTTAGCTGCTAAATCAGCATCCCGTGCTAAGCTTTTCGTTAATTCTGCAATATTAGCAGGAGTAAATACTTTTTGGGCGGCTTGTTGCCAATACCGTTCATCTAGATCAGCCATTGATGGCAACGAATTTTGCTGGTGGAGCAAGAAGTCATAGACCCACCATTTATCATTAGCTGCATTTTGTTCCTGCAGGTGTTCAAGGACATCCCCATTTGCAAGTAAGTGCCGAATCGTTGGCGAAAGTTGCCCAATGTTAGCAATCGTAAGTTCTACCAGTTGAAAAGGTTCTTTTTTCAGCTTACCATCAATTACTTGTGACAAGGATCGCTCCATTTCGACAAGATCATTAGTTGGTAAAGCATTAACAGTTAGACTGGTCCATTCAATTTCTGCAACTGGTTTAAATTGCGGCACAAGTTTATTGCCCTGACTTTCTACTAAATAGTAGCCATGCTGCCCGGCTTCATTTTTATGCCGGCCCTGTGGATTACCGCTGTAAACGATAGGCGGTTCCTCATTCAAGATTTGGTGCTTATGAATATGGCCAAGTGCCCAATAATCATAATTTTTAGCGATTAATTCATCAATCGTAAACGGAGCATAGTGATTATCTTGACTTTGCCGGACTGCCCCGTGAAGCATCCCGATGTGCCAAGTTTCGTTTCTTTTAGGTGGATATTTCTTCCCTTGATCTTCTTGAAGCCATCGTTGATCATAACTAAAGCCCGAGATAGCCACAGTATCGTAAGTTGCCAAAGTAAGGGTGGTGGTCATTACGCGATTACCAAAAACATGAACATTTGCGGGAAGTTCTCCTGCATCTTGGACAATTTGATAATCATGGTTACCATAAAGCAAATAGACTGGAATATGGGCTTGATTAAGTCGTTCACACTGTTTGATAAAAAAATCAGTAGCGACAATGCTTTGCTGATCACGATCATAAATATCCCCGCTAATTAAAACAAAATCGACTTTTAAGGCAATTGCATCGTCAACAATCCTTTGAAAGGCAGCAAATGTCGATGAATGGACGCGTTCCCATAATGGTTTTGGCATCGAAGCCAATCCTAAAAAGGGACTATCAAGGTGTAAATCGGCTGTATGAATAAATCTCATAGTTTGTCCTCTTAACAATAAAAGAGCTGAGAAAAATTATGCTTTCTCCCAGCCCCTTACTCGTATCGTAATAAATTAATTATTCTTGTCCTGGCATCTTTGGCATTACTTCACTGTAAAGCTCTTGAATTGGACTTGTAATTGTCTTATTCAATTGTTGAAGCATGCTATCAACTTGCCGTTCTTGGTTCATCAAGTCTTGGACCACCTTCTTGCCACTTACTTCCTTGGCAAGGTTTTGAATGTTTTTAATTTCATCATCAGTTGGTTGTTGACCAGTCATTTGTTTGTGTTGAGCATCTGCTTGAGCTTGTTGGAACTTTTTGAAGGTGTCAAAAGTATCACTATCAGCCTTTAATGCTTCAAAAGCCTTTTGTAATCCTTGATATTCTTGAGTTTCGCGCAATTGGCGACTAAGTTCATTTGCAGTATCATAAATATTTACAACCATGTAAAAGTCTCCTTTATTTCGTTCTTAGATTAATTGTATCATATTCTCCTAGAAAAGCGATCGAACATTACTCCACCATTGACTCGCCTTATTACCAAAATTATTTACTGATTGGTTGAAGTTATTTACAAAGTCGCCTCCATCTTTGAGGAATGATCCCCAACCTTTAGAGGAACCCTTTGTCTTTTCATTTGCCCGTGTTTGCGCATCTTCAACCGTAAATTTGGTTCCAGCAGTATTTGGCAAAATCGCACTCATTTCATTCTTGTAAAGGTAGTTAATGCTCCGTTCAGAAATATCGTTTAGGGTATGACTTTGATTTGTATCATCATAGCCTTCCCAGGTTGCAACCACGACATCAGGCGTATAACCGACGATCCACTTATCACGATCATTAGAATCATCGCCTTTTACTCCTGAGTTTGTAGTCCCCGTTTTACCGGCAAGCGTATAGCCACTTGGTTTGGCCGTTTCACCAGTTCCGTGGTCAAATACACCGATCAGCATACTGGTCATTTCTTTGGCCGTCTTACCAGAAATGATCCGCTTATTCTTGCTACCATCATTTTTGGCGATCACCTTTCCAGAGGCATCTTCAATCTTGGTAATGTAGTGCGGGGATGGCATCAACCCATCATTGGCAAAGACTGCATAGGCACGGGCCATTTGTTGCGGTGATACTCCTCGCGTCATTCCCCCGAGGGCTAATGCAAGGTTCTTATCACCTTTTTCGACTGGTAAGCCAAATTTCTTTGCCATGTCATAACCATGATTGACCCCGATCTTATTTAATAACCAGACTGCTGGAGCGTTAAGACTCTCATAAAGGGCCTTATACATCGGCACTGTCCCACTATAGGTATCATCGTAGTTCTTTGGCGTGTAATTATTAGTTCCATAAGATTGTTTCTTATCTTGAAGCGTTGAATCATAGAAATATCCATGCTCTAGGGCGGGCGTGTATACAACAATCGGCTTAATCGTCGACCCGGGCTGGCGCCGCATCTGCGTAGAGCGGTTAAAGCCACGGAAGACATGTTTCCCACGGCCCCCAACGACCGCGGTAATTCCCCCATTTTTCGGATTCATCGCAATCGAGGCTGATTGAACCATTGTGCCATCGGCTGAGTTCTGCGGGAAGTTATCATCATCGTCATAAGTTTGCTGCATTGACCGCTGCTGATCCTGATCCAGGGTAGTATAAATCCGATAACCGTTATTCATAATATCTTTTTCTGAAATATGATAACGGCTTTCTGCTTCGGCAATGACCGCATCAAAGAAGTACGGGTACTTATAACTATCATTTGGCACGTAGCCGTTGGTAATATTCAACGGTGTTTGCTTATATTGATCCGCCGCACTTTGACTCAGCTTGTGATTTTCAACCATCAGCTGAAGAACCATATTCCGTCGTTGCTTCGTCGCTGTTGGGTGTTCTACTGGGTCGTACATCCCTGGTGACGTCAGCATTCCGGCCAGGGTAGCTGCTTGGGGTACCGTTAGCTGACTGGCGTTTTCATTAAAGTAACGCTTGGCCGCATCTTGAACTCCCCATACCCCATGACCAAAGTAGGCATTATTGAGGTACATTGTTAAAATCTCATTTTTGCTGTATTGGTTTTCTACCTCAACCGCAATAAAGATCTCCCGGGCCTTACGAGAGAAAGTCTGTTGTTGCGTTAAGAAGGCATTCTTAACCAGCTGTTGTGTTAAAGTACTACCCCCACCAGAGATATAATCCCGGTGAAGAAGTTTATTTTTCACTAGTAAGAAGCCAGCCCGACCTAACCCTTTGACTGAAAAACCGTGTTCATGATAGAAGTTCCGATCTTCAGTCGAGAGGACCGCGTTAGGGACATTTGAGGAAATATCTTTTAGTTCCACATAAGTTCCCTTTTGAGCATATAGGCTCCCGGCCGATTGATTGCTACGGTCATAAATCATTGTGGGTCGCTGCAACCGGTTCTTAAGATTTTTAACATCTGCAGTTTTTGCAACAAACGTCAAATGGATACTGGTAATCAAGAAAATTCCCAGAAAAATAACAATGATCCATCGCGTTAATTGATAACGATGCCAGAATTTTTTCAGCATCGCAACAAAGAGCTGCCAATAGTGTTTAAACCAAACTTGGAATGATGCCCAAGTCTTTTTTAACCACTTTATGATTCGCTCTTTCAAATCTGAATTAGATTGTGGTTCACGATTCATTAATAAATCTCCATTTTCATTTCAAAAAGCTGACAATTATTTTATCACATTTTGATAAATGGTAAGCTATTTTCTCCGTCAGCTTTACCAGAAATTAAAAGAAGAGACTGGAGAAAAACTGATTCTCTCAAGTCTCTTCACAATAATATTTAGCTGCAGTAACGATTACATTTCATCTGGTGCCTTGATATCAAGTAAATCAAGAGCTGATTTAAGCACATCACTAACTGCTTGAGTAAGAGCTAACCGTGCTGGTTGAGCTTCATCCTTATCAAGAATCCGAGTATGAGCGTAGTATTGGTTAAATTTCTTAGCCAATTCAAGGGCATACTTAGCGATTACTGACGGATCGTAGTTTAATGCAGCCCGCTTGATTGCTTCGCTGTATTGACCAAGGAAGCTGATTAATTCCCAAGCTTCAGCACCGGCCTTTGTCAAGTCAACATCGCTAAAGTCCCGGATGCCACCCTTACGTAAGATACTCTCCGCACGAGCACGAGCATATTGAACATAAGGACCAGTTTCACCTTCAAACTTAACAACATCTTCAAGCTTGAAGTTAACAGCATTCCGACGGTAATTCTTTAAATCGTGGAAGATAACGGCACCAACACCAACTTCTTTAGCAACTTCATCAGCGTTTTCAAGGTCAGGGTTCTTTTCAGCAATTTGCTTCCGCGCTAAATCAATGGAATCGTTCAATACGTCTTCAAGGGAAACAACATTACCCTTCCGCGTAGACATCTTCTTACCGTTTAAGTTCATTAAACCAAAGGAGATGTGTTCAATTTGATCCCACCAGTTGAAGCCCATTTCCTTTAAGGCTGCACGTAATTGCTTAAAGTAAGTTTCTTGTTCAGCACCAACAACGTAAAGGGACTTAGCATGGCCATACATCCGTTTCCGGAAAAGCGCCGTTGCCAAATCACGAGTGATGTAAGTTGTCGTTCCGTTACTCTTGATGATTAGTAATGGTGGTAAGTTATATTCATCAAGGTCAACAATTTCTGCACCCCGACTAGGCTTCAATAAGTTCTTATCCCGTAACAATTGGATAGGTTCTTCCATCTTTTGAGCAGAGAAAGCTTCACCATTAAATGAGTCGAAGTTTACATCCAGCATCTTGTAAACACGTTGGAACCGTTCAAGAGAAACTTCACGGAACCAGTGCCAAAGCCGCCATGCTTCTCCGTCACCATGTTCAAGCTTAGCAAACCAGTTACGACCTGCTTCAGTGTATTCTGGATGTTCGTCAGCTTCGTTATTGATCCGCACATAGTACTTAAGCAAAGTGTTAATCGGATTCTTCTTAACTTCTGCTTCGTCTCCCCACATCTCATAAGCCGCCATTAACTTACCAAATTGCGTACCCCAATCACCAAGGTAATCAATCCGAATTAAGTTGTAGTTAACTTTTTCAAGAATCCGAGCAACGGCTTCACCAATCATGGTTGAACGAAGGTGTCCCATTCCCATAGGCTTAGCAATGTTTGGTGATGAATAATCAATTGTAACGTTAGCTTCGTGCCCAAGGTCAATCTCACCATAATGTTCAGGATCTACTAAGATCGTTTGCAAAATCTTAGCACCAACTTGCGCCTTATCAAGGAAGAAGTTGATATATGGACCAGCAACAACTACCTTTTCAAAACCGTCTTGGTCAACCTTTTCAACTAATTCACTTGCAATCATTTGCGGTGCTTTATGTAAGGCCTTAGCTAAAAAGAATGTTGGGAAGGCATAATCCCCATTACTAGAATCTTTTGGCCGTTCAATCTTAGCTTCAATTTCTTTAACATCCATCTCTGGCAATGCTTGTGCCAATGCAGCTGCAACTTGTTGCTTATCACTCATATATATTCCTCCTTATACTTATAAAAAAACGCCCCTAATAAGCATTATGCTTACTAGAGACGAGATTTACCCGCGGTACCACTCTAATTGAATTAGAATTCCACTCATTCATTGATTTAATTGAAATATCTGAGGCACGCCTTCACAAATCAAAAAGCCCCTAACTCTCATCAACAAAGGGTCGCTGTAGATTTCAAAATGCTACTACTCCTCAAATCCTATTTTCATACCCAATTATTATAACAAATTTAGATTTAAAAACAAGGACTAATCTACAAGGGTGAGTTATTGCTTTTCTCTTACTTATTATATGTTACAATTATTATTATTAAATAATAATGAAAGGTTGATGAGTTATTTATGACAAATCCTACAATTCAAGCTGTCACAATTGCAGGTCACGATTCGGACGGGAGTGCTGGAATGCCCGCTGACCTTCATGCCTTTTTTGCGGATGGCGTATATGGTCACGGTATTTTAACTGCCGCTGTTTCCGGAAATTCTTACGGGATCACCTCTTCCCAAGTAATGCCACAAGAATTTATTGCCGAACAGTTTAAGGTATTAAGTGAAGATTTTGACATCAAAGCAGCCAAAACTGGAATGCTTGCTAATGACGATGTAATTAATGTCGTTGCTGATAACTATTCGCCTGAACATTTTGGCCCGTTAGTTGTTGACCCTGTGATTATTACTAAGCACGGTGCAATGTTGCTTGAACAATCCGCCTATGAACTATTTCGTGAACGAATTATTCCCCTTGCAACTGTTATTACCCCTAATTTCTATGAAGCACAAAAATTAACAGGAATTGAAATGACCACAGATGAAGAACGGGTTAAAGCAGCTCATTATCTTCAAGACTTAGGGGCAAAAAATGTGGTGATTAAGGGCGCGCATAATGATGATAGCCAAACAACTGTTGATGACTTTGTTCTTCTTGAAGACGGTGATAGCTTCTGGCTCAAAAAACCTTTTGTTAAGACAGATCGATTGAATGGAACCGGGGATAGCTTCTCCGCGATCATCGCTGCCGAGCTTGCGAAGGGAAATAATGTTAAAATAGCAGTAACAAAGGCTAAAGATGCCGTTTACGCAGCGATCGCAAATCCATTAACGGTTGGTCATAAATTTGGGCCAATTAATCATTGGGATGCGCAAAAGGAGCTGCATTAGGAGGAATTTTTGATGCTTGATACGTATAGGCACAAAGTTGTATTAATAGGTGACGGGGCTGTCGGCTCATCATTTGCATTTTCATTATTGCAGTCAACAAATGAAGTTGATGAATTGGTACTGGTGGATCGTACAAGGTCAAAAGCAGTTGGAGATGCGGCTGATCTTGCTGATATTACACCCCTGACGAACCCAGTAAAGATTTATGCGGGAACCTATGAAGATGCTGCTGATGCTGACGTAGTTGTTATTACGGCTGGGATTCCCCGTAAACCTGGTGAAACACGTTTAGACCTTGTTAATAAAAACACTACGATTCTTAAGTCAATTATTGAACCAATTGTCAAAAGTGGATTCACTGGCGTTTTCGTTATCTCGAGCAATCCCGTTGATATCCTTACAACAATTGCGCAGCGAATCAGCGGTTTTCCTAAAGAACGCGTTATCGGGACCGGAACTTCTCTTGATTCAATGCGGCTGCGAGTTCTCTTAAGTAAGAAATTACACCTATCAGTCAATGTCATTGATGCCCTAATGCTTGGCGAACATGGTGATACTTCTTTCGCGGCCTTTAATGAAATCACAATCGGCGGAAAAGCCCTCAACACAATTACTGCCCTTTCAAATACTGAGAAAAGCGAAATTGAAAAAGTAGTTCACGAAGCTGGCAGTCAAATAATTGCCAATAAAGGGGCTACTTTCTACGGGATTGCTAAATGCCTCTCGTATATTACACGGGCAATCATCGAAAACCGTAATCTCGTTCTGCCGATTTCGGCTCCGCTTGATGGGCAGTACGGAATTAAGGGCCTGTACTTAGGAACGCCTGCCATCATTAATAGTCAAGGAATCGGTCAGGTCGTTGAATATCCGTTAACATCAGATGAAGTTAAAAAGATGCAACAGTCTGCTGAAGCGATGCATCAAGTTTTAGCTAAGATTGAGATCTAAAAAAGCTGAGGCTAGGAGAAAATTTTCTCTCAGCCTCAGCTTTTTTATAAGAGCGGGTAACGAGAATCGAACTCGCGACGCAACCTTGGGAAGGTTGAGTTTTACCACTAAACTATACCCGCATTAACTAACTAAGTTCAACACTTAGTTAGTATATACCTCTTCTAATTATTTGTCATCTGTTTTTAAGATTTTTTTGAAGATTTAGCATCTTCTGCTGTTTCCTCGTCATCCTTTTTTTCTTCACGAGGAACAGCTTTTACCATCTTAGCTTCTTTTTGGCGAATAACAGCGCGGCCATTTAATTCGTTAACCCCGCTTTTATCAGACGGATCAAAATCTTGGATAGATACCATAATTGAATTAGTATAAACCTTTTCAACAACACCAGAAAATTCATGTTCGAGGGGACCGAATTTCTTTCCTTTTACAATATCGCCAATTTCAAAATCTGCCACTTGATTTCACCTCAAATATTATTTATTTTTACGCAAGCAATATACGTACCATACACTTTTTTTATTATATTTTCAAGTCAAAAGCATATAGTCAGTTTCTTTCATTAATGCTAAAATCAAAGCCGAAAGGAGTTTACCCATATGTTAAAAATAATAGTGGCGGTCCTAATCATTATTTTGATTTTCACTACTACCACTGGTCTCCATGCCAAAATTGAACGGAAAGTGACTAACTGGCTTGAATTAAGCCGTTTATTCTTTTTCCTTTTATTGACTGCTTCGATTGTCCACACCTTTCTTCATTTTAAAACTCAGCTTCTGAGCAACCTAGTATGGATCATCTTTTTAATTCTAATCTATATCTTAATGGAAACTGCTTTCCGCCTTAAACGGGAAACATTTGGCAATCCCTATCTAACAGCCTTACTTTTTATTGCCCTTATTATTGCCTTTGGGATTGGCTGCTGGTGGATCTAAACCAATAACTATTTTCAATAGTGTCAATCATTTTTACTAACTGACTAGTTTCCTCAACATCATGAACTCGTAAAACACGACCGCCTCGCAAATACATTGCTGTCTCAGCAATCAATGTTACGCCGAGACGGTCTTCTTTTGCTAGATTAAATAATTTTTGGCCAAAACCTTTTCGGGAGATCGCAACCATAATTGGGCGCTGGAGGTAATTGAGCTGATCAATGTTGCGCATCATCGCATAATCCTGGTAACCGTCAGCAACCTTTGCATACCCAATTCCTTGATCTAAAATCACTCGTTCAAGATCAATACCAGCAGCCGCTATTGTCCCAAGATTGTGTTCAAAGAATTTCTGCATCGCTACGGTAAGGTTATCATAGTCATGGGTTCGGCTGCTATGCATCGTTACCATTCCAACATTTGCCTTAGCCATCAAAATTAGTTTTTGTTTTGAATTAAATGCCTGCACATCATTGATAATATCTACTCCGGCCTTAATTGCCGCTGCCATTACTGGGAGTTTATACGTATCAACTGCGATCGCAATCTGGGGATAGTTTTCACGAAGAAGCTGAATAGCCGGCATAATTCGCGCAATTTCTTCTTCCGGATCAACCTCTTTAAAGCCACCCGGTTTCGTAGTTTGCCCACCGACTTCAATTACGTTTGCCCCAGCTGCCACCATCTTAGCAATTTGACTAGCAATAGCGGAGTGGGATTGAAATTTACCCCCATCATAAAATGAGTCAGGAGTTACATTTAAAATTCCATAAATCACCGGTTGCTCTGTTAGATCAAAAGTAAACCGGCCTGCACGCCAAATAATCTGGTGACGATGGTAAACCTGCTCAAGAGAAGCAATTAATTCTTGGTCGTTCTCCCACCGCTCTTTCACCCACGCTATTAGTTCTTTTAAGGAAAGGAGCGGCAAAGAAAATTCGACGCGTTTTTCAACACAAGCTACAGGGATATCGAAATGACGGATAAATTGCTCCACCATCCCAGCCATCTCCACATCTGGACAATCCCAGGTTAATAAAAGCTGCTGGTGCCGATTAACTTGGTCAGCTAAGATTGCGGACACTAATTCAGAATGGTCTTTAGTAACTAACTTTTCAGTAACTTTCATTTCATTCTCCTAATTGATCTAATAAATTTTTAACAGCCCGTGCACGATGTAAATAAGATATGCGGGTCGGCAGGTCCATTTCGGCAAGTGTTCGTGATTCGCCAGCTGGAATAAAGATCCGATCAAAGCCCGTCGCATTGACTCCACGTTCGGCATGAGCAATTGTCCCCTTCAATTGACCGTGCCCAATTTTAACTACTTGATTGTTTATCGCCAGGGCAATTGTTGTTTTCATTATAAATTGTCGGGATTTACCATCGACTAAATGGATCAAGTAATCATTTAAATCACCATTAGGAACTTCTTGCGCCAATTCTCGCGCTGTCTGCACCCCGTATCTTCCAGGAAAAGCCGGAAGTTCTAAGCCAGAATCATCGGCAATTATTTTTGCTGCCGGTAGTTGTTGACTGATAAAGAGGGCCTTCTCCTTTGCGTTTCCTTCATAGCTCACTGTTGATTCAGGAGGAAAGGTTTGTTGCGGTAACTTTTTTCGATACCCCTCACCATGTTGGTGGTAAAAGTTTAGAATGGTTGCAATTTCTTTAATTTTATGAATATTATGGGTTGCAATAATAAAATTATTTTTCATCTAAATTAGCCTCGATATCTTTAATCGTATAAAAAGAACCCGTTACAACAATTAAATCGTTCGGCTCCGCAATCTTTTTTGCCATCACTAACCCTTTTTGGGGATTATCAGCAATAATCGCTTGAGGCAAAGCTGATTTTAACGCACTTGCTTCAAGAGCGCGGGTCGGATGGCCAGGAGTAGTAATTATTATCTCATCTGCCATTTGCTGATAAATTTTAACCATCTGCCTAATACTTTTATCAGCGAGAAAACCAAGAACCATAATTATTTTATTATGAGGGAACGTAGAGATAGTTTTGGTAAGTTGCTTGGCTGCATCAGGATTATGTGCTCCGTCCAGAATAACAAGAGGATGATCCGTAATTCTCTGCATTCGGCCAGCAATCTTCACCGTCGCAAGCGTTGATAGTAAAGGTTGCCAAGATGTAACAAGGCCCTGCTGGCGAAGAAAGGCAAATACACTGATAACAGTTCCCAAATTTTCACTTTGGAAAGTCCCTAATAAATTAAAAGGAACTTTATAAATTTTATGATTAACTTTCAGGATTGCTTTCCCATCAACAATTGACTGGGCATCTGCTTGCTTTAATCCTACTCTTTGCTGTTGAGCCTTTTCTCTAATAATTGTGAGAGCGTCTTTTTCTTGGTGCGGCGCTAAAAATACTTGCTTAGTCCCATTCTTGATAATTCCTGCTTTGGCCTGGGCAATTTTGGTAATCGTTGGGCCCAAAATCCGTATATGGTCAAGGGCAATATGCGTTATCACACTAATAAAAGGCGCACTGATAATATTGGTTGCATCATCTTGACCGCCTAAACCGCATTCAACGACTGCCCAATCCACTTTTTGGTCTGCAAAATATTGCAGCATTATCAAGGTCCACCACTCAAAAATGGTAATATCATCAGGCGAAAGATCAGCGGGTAAATGTTCGGTGATCTTTTGGTAAGTCATTGCAAAATCTTTTTTACTAATTAAATGGTCATTAACCTTAACTTGCTCCCGATCATCTACCAAAGCAGGACTGCTAAAATAGCCGACCCGGTAGCCAGCATTTTGCAACCCCTGTTCTAACATTGTCCCAGTCGAGCCTTTTCCGTTTGTCCCCGCAATATGGATAATTTTAAATCGCTGGTCAGGGTTTCCTAAACGAGTAAGAATTCGTCGCAAAAATTTTACCCGATTCCGTTGTCCTCCCAGCATTTGGCGATTAAAGCCCGCGTTAATTTGTTCATAGGTCTGCACGATAATTCCTCGTTTGATTTAGAAATTCTTGTTTCAAATCACGGTCAGTCTTAAATTGACCTGTAAACTTATCAGTATAAGTAAATTGACCAGCCTTATTCACACCCCGCATTTCCATACAAAGGTGGCGGGCCGCAATGGTTACTGCAATCCCGGCTGGATCAAGAATTCGTTGCAACTCGGCTACTAAATCTGTTGTAACGCGTTCTTGCATCCCCGGTTTTTTCGTTACAAAATCTAACAACCGGGGAATTTTACTAAGGCCAATAACTTTTTTATCTTTGGGAACATAAGCCACATTCGCGTATCCGAAAAAAGGAAGCAAATGGTGTTCACACATTGAATAAAAAGGTATGTGCTGCACTAATACCATTTCCGGCACATCATCAACATGGAAAACCTTATAGTTGGCCATTTCTTCTGGTTGATGATTAAGAGAAGAAAAAACTTCTTGGTACATTTTGGCAACGCGTTGGGGTGTTTCGGCTAATCCTTCTCGTTCAGGATCTTCACCGATTGCAATTAATAAATCTTTAACAGCCTTTGCTATTTTTTGTTGGTCCATGAAAATACCTCTCGTCCATATATCTTTTTAAGCCAATTATGGTCTGGAGTCTTATTTAACAAATGATCCAATTGTTGATAATAAGGATCATTTTGATTAGTAATTTCGCGCATTGGTAATAAAACAAACTGTCGGTTAGCCATTTCTGGATGAGGGATCGTTAGCGTTGGTGTTTTAATATGTTGATGACCAAAATCAATAATATCAAGGTCAATTGTCCGTGGTCCCCAATGAATGAGCCGACGTCGATGTAACTCCTGTTCGATATTGTGAAGGTGGTCAAGGAGTTGCTGAGCTGTTAACCCAGTTGCAACCTTAACCGCAATATTGTAAAAAGAATCTTGTTTGACCCCACCCACTGGTTCTGTTTCATACACTGAGGAGATTGCTATAATATTAATCTTAGGTGGCATATTTAACAGCTGAATCGCTTTTTGAAGGTTCGCTAACCGGTCGCCCATATTACTGCCAATACTTAGGTAGGCTTCAGTCATAATTACTTGCTCCCTGCTACTTCAATTTCGACATTATCGAAAATTCCGGCGATCGGCACACTATACTTTCGGATGCGAAGACGAATTCCATCAAGCATCGGGTATGTCTTGAAAAGCTCATGTAATAAGTTATTAGCAAGGCTCTCGATCAAATTGTAGTTATGATGGGCAACAAACTCCGCGATTGTTTCATAAACATCAGCATAATTGACAGTTTCCTCTAATTCATCAGTTTTAACCATCGTTTCAATTGGATAGTCCATTTCACAATCAATTTCAATTTTTTGACCAAGCTTTTTCTCTTCCGCAAACACACCATTGTAAGTATTAAATGCCATGTTGTTAATTCTAATCTTTCCGATAAGCTATTGCCCCCTTCATTTTTTATTTTCTATCATAACGCATAAGTTAGTTGGTGAAAATATTTTAATAGATTAAGGGAGCAATCTTTTCCTGGTACCATTGCTCACCAGCTTTTGAGAAAGGATTAGTAAACGGTGCAGGTTTAATCAAGCGGTCATCAACGTTAAACAATTTTAACTGTCCCTTAACTTTTAATGGTTCAATCCAATAAGAACCACCTTCCTCAAATGGAGCAATTATCCACGCGTAGTATTTTTGTTCACCATTATCCCGTTCCTCAATTCCAGTGATCTTAGCAACACATAACGCATAACCAGCTACCGCCCCACGTGTCTTCTTCGCACTATTGCAAATTAAAAGATCACCACGATATTTAGTTGTCCATGTCCGGTATTCTTCTGTTTTTGTGCCATTTAAGATTTTCATTCCATATTCGGGATAAATTGATAAAGCTTTCATCTTGGCCTTCCCTTGCAGTTTTATTTCAATATAAAGAAAGAAGCCCGGCAAATCAATGTTTACCGAGCTTTTCAGATGCTTCAGGCAGGATTCGAACCTGTACATGGATAACCATACAACGACCTGAACGTTGCGCGTCTGCCAATTCCGCCACTGAAGCACTAACTATTTTGTAACATTATTAAGTATACCGAACTCATCAAAAATTACAAGTATTTTTATTCGCAATCCTCAATTTGCTCTTATTTAACAAATTGAATCATTGTTCCATATGCGGTTAAGACCAAGAATTTTGGTGCAACCTGCATATTAGCAACATCGGTAGTAAAACGAACCCCAACAACGCCATCTGCGCCTTTTTCACTGGCCCGCCGTTTTAATTTTTCTTGAACATCACTAAATAATTGATCCATGGACTCAAATGAATCAATTGCTTCGGTAGGCATCGCCAAATGACTGGTGGCATTAACAATCCCTAAAATTCGGTGAGCTTGTGGAAATCCCTCGGTTGATAAAAACATCTCGCTATCCTCCTAAAATCACTACCACTTTAAAATAACAAAGAGGCCGGAAGATTTCCAGCCTCTTTTGTTTATTGCGGAAAGAATCTGCTACTTTGCTTAGTAACTAATTATTAATTCATTTTTGATTCTAACTTCCGCAAAGTCGCATTTATATCATCAATCTAGTGCACCCTGGTGACCTTATTACATAAATATTCACTCTAAGATTTCATGTCACACTTATGTTGCTTCTAGCCTACTAATAATTTCTTCGGTGCTAGATTGATATAGGGGATCTTACCACTCTAATCTTTCCACACTTATAATGTACCACCATCCGTAAGCGGTTTTAACGATTAACTTTAGACAACTTGAACTAAGAGAACATACATCGCAATCGCATTATTAATCATATGAATTGCAATTGAATTTCGTATGTCGTCCGTTCGCAAATAAACATATGCCAAGGCCATCCCCATATAAGCATACATCAAAAAGCTAATGGGGTTAGTACTCATATGACCTGTAGAGAATACTATCCCCGAGAGGATAACTTTCGGCCAGATGTTGCCACGCTTAAAGAACATATTTGTCAATGTACCACGAAAAATAAATTCTTCAGCAATTGGGCTTAGAACAACTGCTGAGAAACAAAATACGATCGTGATTACTTGATTATGGCCAAGCATACTTCCCAATGCCGCGTTATTAGCTGTCTCAGTTTGATGATAAATAAGTTGGTTGAGGTAGCTAAGGATATCCATTCCCAAAACAATTGCTAGGTAACCACCGATAATCCAACCAACCCTTATTCCCGCCGGCTGTCCCAATTGGTTATAAGCTTCATATGTCCGGTGTGCCCACCAAATAATCGCTAACATTAAACCGATGAATAAGGCCATAAATCCGTCCACAATAAGCTGATTGGTTTTTGAATAACGTAAAGCAAAATTAACTGCCATCGGGGGAACTTCAATTGCAATTAGCATTAGCGCAATTAACAATACCCTCGATAGCCACTGTTTAATTACTTTTATCATTATTTTTTTCTTCCTTTGCTCGTTTCTCACGCATTCGTTGGATACTCCACCGGGTAGAAATTTTTGTCACAATGATATTTGCAACTACGAAACCAATTACCCAGAGAAGGTACATCACCCAACCAGAAATATAATTTTCAGCAGTCAACCATACTAAAAGCGCAAAGATGATAAACGGCGGAATGACCACCTTAAGAATAAATTCTGCTTTCACAAAGAAAACCTCCATTATTATTTGTCCAACAGTTTACTAAATCAACATGTAAAGTGCAAGGGTACTAAGAAGGCTGAGAAAAGTTTTCGCTTTCCTCAGCCTCACCATTTTTAATTTATATTTAACTAAACCTAGTTATTCTTTGATGCAGCAACTACTTCGTCATAAGTAGGAATTGATGGTAATGCACCAAGCTTTTGAACAGCTAATGAACTTGCCCGTTGAGCGTAAACAATTGCCTTTTCGATGTTGCTCATATCAGGCTTTAATTGGGATGAAAGAGCACCAATGAATGTATCACCAGCGGCAGTAGTATCAACAGCATTAACCTTAAAGGCAGGAATGAAGTTGTAACCATCTTGAGTACAGTAGAAGGCACCCTTTGCTCCAACAGTAATAATTAAGTTACGGACACCCATTTGAGCAAACTTTGCGGCTGACATAAGCATTGAAGTTTCGTCTGTAATAATAATTCCTGTTAAAGCAGCACTTTCTGTTTCATTTGGAATGATTAAGTCAGTTAACTTCAATAGGTCAGGATTAATTTCATGAGCAGGAGCAGGATTCAAGATTGTCTTTACACCATTTTCCTTTGCAATTTGGAATGCCCGTAAAGTAGCTTCTTGTGGTGTTTCAAATTGAGCAATGGCAAAATCGGCAGCAGCAATTTGATCGCGAGCATCTTCGACTTCCTTAACGCTTAATTGTTGGTTTGCTCCTCCGTATACTAAGATACTGTTTTGGCCACTTTCATCAAGTAAGATGGCTGCAGATCCAGTACCTGCTTGATCGTCAACATGGATCCCAGTTGTGTCGACGTTGTTATTCTTGAGGTCATTGATCATCATCTTACCACCAGCGTCATCACCAACCTGACCAACAAATGCTGTTTCAGCGCCTGAACGTGCAGCAGCAACAGCTTGGTTTGCACCTTTTCCCCCGGCAGCATTAGTTTTACTTAAAGCGGCAATTGTTTCCCCAGGTAATGGCATCCGCTTAACCTTCATCGTTGTATCAACATTTAAACTACCTACAATTGTTACCTGATTTGTCATTTGTTTATTTCCTCCTTAAACAATTGGCATCTAATTGATAATATCATCATACCATATTATTTTGGACGATAGGAACTTGTACTTTCTCGTTTAATTAATTTTACTGGAAAGTTTTGCACACGGGCTTCAACACTACTATGACTAATCTGTTCAATGAGCATTTTAGTAGCTCCCGCACCGAGGTCAAAAATCGGCTGTTGCACCGTAGTTAATCGTGGATAAACATAATCATCCCAGTAGATGTTATCATAGCCGATCACAGAAATGTCTTCAGGAACCTTAATGTCTAATTCATGTAACTCTCGCAACAACCCAATTGCCATTTCATCATTTGCTGCAAAAACAGCAGAGGCGCCAGTTGCTAAAACATCTTTTGCCGCTTTATATCCGCCATCCTTTGTCAAGGGTGCCCGAATAACATCGTGAATAGGATCGAGGCTTAGATTATTTTCTTTAATAATATTTTTAAATCCATTCATTCGGTGATTTAAGTTTTCAGTAGGATTATCAGAAGTAAGAACGGCAATATGTTTGTGACCAAGTTCAATGAGGTGCTTAGCCGCAATTTGACCACCAAGGTAATCATTGGTTTGTACCCGGTCACCCTCCTGCGTATGATTCTGGTCAAATAAAATATAAGGAATCTCATTAAAAGAAATCACTTCTTTAATCGTCTCGGTAGTCATCGTCGCACTAGCAATTACTAATCCACTAATTGATCGTTCAATCATCTGGGAAAGGTAATATTTTTCCAGCTTTGGGTCACGGTTGGCACTAAAGACAAGCGGAATAAATTCTGCTTCACGAGCAATACTCTGTACCCCTTCAACAAAAGTACCAAAAAACGGGTTGGCAATATTAGGAACTAGTACCCCAATTGTCTTGGCACTCTTTAAAATTAAGTTACGAGCATTAAAATCAGGAACGTATTTATACTTATCCCGTAATGCCAAAACTCGTTCTTGAGTTGCTGTACTGAATCGATCACCTTTATTATTTAAAATTTGCGAAACAGTGGTTACAGAAACACCAGCTTCTTTTGCTAAATCACGAATTGTTATTTTCTTTTTCATGGCTGTTCAACCTCTTTAGTAAACAGTTTTATCTAGTTAATAATATTTAACTAATTTAAACTATCTCAACTCATATTGCAATCACATTTCGTTAAAAATATCATTAAAAATCTGTTTCCCGGTTGCCATTTGAGTTCCACGAACACGGAGATAGTCAATCTTTGCTCGCAAAATATCATATTCCCATAATGAGGATAGGTCATGATCATTATAGTAATGAATCGTTACTTTAATGGGCGTGAGATCAGTAATTATTCCTGTAAAATCATCACTCCCCTTATACTTTTCAGTGCCAATCACAACTGGAAGACGGTTCTCATAGGAATCATTGAGAAGGTTTGACAATAAGTTTCCTTGGGTAATTTCTGGATGGTTATCAATAAATTTTTGCACTTGCCAAATATCAAAATAGTTGTGATCATGGGCAACTTTAGTTTTTTCAGAAACCGTCATTAAATAGTCACTATGGCGTTCCGTATAAAGAATACTCTTGATCCGAATAGCAATTAATCCGTTAATTTTACCATCCCAGTCAATGCTAATCATCAAACAAAATACTGGATCGAGGGCAACAACAAATCCGACATTAAAATAATCATCATTAGGCAAGTTATGAACCTCAATCAATGTTCCTTGCTGCTTTGCCATTGTTAATTGAACACGATTCTCACTTTCACTTTCTTTTCTCATCGTTACATCCTTACTATTAATTTTTCACATGATTAGATTTTTAAAATTTAATCACATCTCTATTTTTATTATAATCGCTAACAATGTGGATGTGATAACTTTTACCACGATAAGTTAAATCTGGCAACCACCAAATATTGTAAAATTGGGTGTGTCATTCCACAATATTTTGTAGTAAGATATTTTTTGTGACAAAAAAGTAAAGAGGGGCCATTATGGTGATTATTACAGCAGGGATGATTGGTGTCGGTAAAACAACTTTAACTGGAAAGATTGCCGAACACTTACATACAAAAGCATTTTTTGAACCAGTCGGAGAAAATCCAGTTTTACCACTGTATTATAAAAATCCAAAACAGTACGGCTTTTTACTCCAAATTTATTTTTTAAACAAGCGTTTCTCAATGATTAAACAAGCACTTACTGATGATAACAACGTGCTTGACCGTTCTATCTACGAAGATGCCTTGTTTACGCGAGAAAATAACGCCGAGGGAAACATCACTGATACTGAATTAGAAGTATACTTAAAGCTTCTTGACAACATGATGAGTGACCTCCAACAGTTACCTAAGCGCGCACCAGATTTAATGGTTTATTCTGAAACAGATTTCGAAACCATCTTATACCGAATTAAAAAGCGCGGGCGGGATTACGAGCAAATTGATACTAATCCAGAGTTAAAGGATTACTATTACAAGATGTGGAGTGCCTACAAGCAATGGTACAAGGATTACGATGCTAGTCCAAAAATGAAAATTGATTTAGAGCGTTATGACCTTGAAGATCCTAAGAACGTTGATGCGGTCTTAGCAATGATTGATGAACGCTTAAAGTCTTTACGCTAAATAATTGATAAGAGCATGATTAGAGGTTTGCCTTTTAACCATGCTCTTTCTTTTTCTTCAATAAACGACGAAACATTTCAATCATTCCTGCCGTTCCCACTCCACCAAGCAAGGGAACATATTGAGGGATACTAACATCGTTCTTTCTCGCTTGAACGGGATGTTTGTCAACAATTGGCATCGCCTTACTTTCCTTCTTCCTCTCCATCATTGGAACAGGATTAGCCTTTTCATCACTGATATTAGCTTGATCATCGTACTTAGTAAGTCGGTAAGTATCAATCAGCTGATTTAACTTTCGGTCATACTCGGGATCTGTTGCATATCTTCCGCGAAGTGCCCGCGTAGCTTCACGATAATTTTTAGTATTTTGACGGTGAACTCCTTGATAAAGCGGGGCTTCTAATGTCTGAGCATAATCTCTTAGTGCTTCATATTCACTTGCATACTGCCGAAAATTACTAACAACCTGAAACTCATGTCCTTGCTCGTCATATTCAGTTGTGGGTTGAGCAACTGTTTGCCGGGCAAAATAACCCTTAACCCCAAAAAGATTATTATTAGGCGCCTTTCCTAATGTACTGCATCCCCAGTCGCTCTCTAAGGCCGCTTGCGCAATAATGATTGATGGATACAAGTCATATTCCCGACCAATTTGTTGAGCAGCTGGGGCTATTCGATTAATAAATCGTGCTTGAACCGCAGATGGTTGTTGAGGTCGATAAACCTGCTCATCTTCTTTACCTTCTAACAGCTGTCTTTGTTCAGCAGAAGCTTCAGTTGAAGATTGAATTGTTTCATGCTCAGACACTACCTCGGCACCTGTCAAAGCATTATTTTGCTCATTTTCCTTTGCTTGAGCAGCATTTTCATATTCTGTTAAATAAGCATCAATATATTCTTCATCATGATTAACTAAGGCTTCTTCATCAATCGGCTTTGCACTCTTCACGTCTTCATTTGCATCAAATTGTGCTTGTTGGATAGCGTCCGCTTTAATCGGTTGCCCATTAAGACTTGTTAAAACAATTAATGCACTCGTAATAGCACGGCGATTTAACACAATAAAACACTCCTTCATAATGTCCTATAGTATATATACGTGAAAATTATGAATTTGCATTTTTAAACTAGAAAAGACTAGAAGAAAATTCCCCTAGTCTTATGCTTTACATTTCAGGATATGTCGTTTCCTTGATATCCAATTTTTGATTCTTCAAGTTTGTCTTAACAACGGTAACGTCACATGGTGCTTCACGAATAGTGTAAGCAGCTGTTGAACCAACAAGCAGACGACCGACAACATTTAACCCGGTTGCGCCAATAATGATTAAATCAATATCATTTTCTTTTGGATAACGTTCTGCAAGTTCAACCTTAGCGTTACCAACTTTTACATCAGTTTCAACATCTTTTATTCCAGCAGCTTCTGCTTTTTTCTTGTAGTCAGCTAATTTCTTTTGCATTGTTTCAATTGCTGAATTATAAATGCTATGACTAACAAAGCCGTATCCACCAGGACCAGTACTTGGGTAGCGTTCACCATTGATAATACTTAATAAATACAATTTAGCATCATTGGTCTTAGCAGTGTCAACCGCTTTTTCAAAAGCCATATCAGCTTGCTTTGAACCATCAACACCAACAAGAATATTTTGATAACTCATTCTTGACACCTCCATTTTGTATCTTTATTTTAGCACAAAATTAATCAGTAACGAGATTATTAATTGCCTCCATGTAAATCGCCATCGATGTAATTAAATCATTAACAGGTTGATATTCATTAGCCTGATGCATTGTATTTGGCGTATGTGGCATTAAAGCACCAAAGGCAACGCCCCGCTTCATCAAACGACCGTAAGTTCCACCACCAACGACTTCTGGTTTTGCGTCTGTATCTCCAGTTTGGTCAATATAAGCTTGCATTAAGGTCTTAACGATTGGATCATCTGGATCAACATAATGTGGAGCTTGAGATGGACCTTGTGTAACTTTAATTTGTAATTTGTCAGCAATCGCCTTTACAGTATCCTCTAGCTTATCTGGTGTCACGCTTTTAGGGAAGCGGAAGTTCATGTCAATGTGACCACCCTTGTCCGCATCGAAGTTTAAAATTCCGGCGTTCATAGTTAATTCACCCATTACCGGATCAGTGTAAGCACCATTAAAGCCATCCATCCGCGTATCTAAATGAAGATAGTCCGCTAAGAATTCAATGAAGCTCTTTGCGCCCCCACCAAAGTCATATCGATTTAAGAACTTTGCAAGGTAGGTTGCTGCATTGATTCCCTTTTCTGGTTCCATTCCATGGGCAGCCTTTCCGATAACAGTAATCTTAAGGCCTTTATCTGTTGATTCAATATTACCTTCAACCGGATTTTCTTCAATAAAGTGACCAAAATCATTCGTAACTTCTTGAGGATTATCTGTCCGAATAAGGGCAACTGCTTCCCGCGGTACCATGTTAAAACGCAAACCAGATTCAAAACTAACTAGTTGTGTTGAGGCATCCCCATTGCCAGCAGGGACATCAAGCAAGAGCGATACTTGCCCTTTTTCACCGTTAATTACTGGGAATTCCGCATCTGGTGAAAAACCAAATGTTGGGGCTGGTTCAACTTCAAAGTAACGGTGCATTCCAGTCCAGTTACTTTCTTCATCAGTTCCAACGATAAAACGAACTTTCTTGTTAAACTTTACGCCTTGATCTTTCAAATACTTCAAGGCATAGTAAGCGGCCATTCCAGGTCCCTTATCATCAGAAGCTCCACGACCATATAAGTTACCATCCTTGATAACTGGGTCAAATGGATCCGTATCCCAACCCTTACCAGCAGGCATCACATCAAGATGGGCTAAAATAGCAAGTGTTTCATCGCCTTCACCCCATTCAGCATACCCAACAAGGTTATCAATGTTCTTTACTTTAAAACCGTCTTGTTCTGCCATCTCTAAAAATGCTTTTAGCGCTTGAGCAGGACGAGGGCCAAGCGGGTATTCATCGGTTGCTGCCGAATCATCACGGACACTGGGGATCTTCATTAATGCTACAAGATCATTTAAATAGTTTTCTTTTTGTGCCTCTGCGGCTTTCATCCAATCCGTCAAGATTAATCCCTCCAAAATATTCTACTTTGACTAATTTTAATGATACCATTAAATTGTCTATTAAATAAAATAATAAGGAGTCTTAACTGTGAAAAAACTTACTGACCAAATCTTAAAGGATGTTATTACTCCCCGTCCTGAAAACAGTTTTAAGGGGACTTTTGGTAAAGTTACTCTTATCGGCGGCAATCGTAATTTTGGTGGTGCAATCATCATGGCATCAACTGCGGCCGTCTGTGCTGGTACTGGGCTTGTAACAACTGCCACTGATGAAATCAACGCTAGTGCCCTCCATGCGCAGTTGCCAGAAGCGATGTTCGCTGATTTTACTGATGATGCCCTAGTTGCTGACCTTACTAAAGCTGCTACCAGTGTGGTTGTTGGCCCTGGCCTCGGAAATGATGAAACAAGTTTACAAATTTTGAAGAATGTTTTTGCTCATACGACTGAGAAACAAAATGTGATCATTGATGGATCTGCAATTACCCTTATGGCGATGGAAAAGCTTGAACAACCACAGGGAAACATTATTTATACTCCTCACGAAATGGAATGGCAACGGCTCTCTGGAATCAAGATTGGGGAGCAAACTGAAGATAAAAACAGAGCCGCTCAAGAAAAACTTGGTGCTACCATTGTCTTAAAGAAGCACCACACAGAAATTTATACTGATGATCAAGTATATCAATTGCCAATCGGTACCCCCGCCCAAGCAGTTGGTGGAATGGGTGACACTCTTGCTGGAATGGTTGGGGGCTTCACCGCTGAATTTAATGAGAAGGCAGAGAAGGCCGTCCTCGCTGCCGTTTATGCGCACAGTGCGATTGCGGAAAAGATTGCTGAAAGTCAGTATATTGTCCTCCCTCACCAAATTAGCCGTGCTCTCCCAACTTTCATGAAAAAGATGGAAAAGCTTGATGATAATCATCATATTGGATTTTTGAATTAAGAAATTTGAGAACATTAAAAAGGTTCAGAGCAAAATCTCACTCTGAACCTTTTTGTGTGCATTGTTATTTAATGTGTAAAATCGTTCGTAACCTTGCTACTCGTGGTCCCAATAGCTGATCAGCTAATCGTGACTTTAAGCAGAGGTAAAGATAAATTCCTGCTCCGACTATTACTCCTGGAATCAAGGAGAAGAAAGCAGTGTAGCGCCCATATGGACTAACAAAATGGCTAATGATTAACATTACAATCTTTGTCCCAGCAAACATCACTAAGGAGTAAGCTAAAATCTGGTTAGTTGGCAGGGCCATCTTATCAAAACGGAGGTGGAATTCCATATTAAAGGAATGCAAGATCAAATAGTTGATCACAAACATTGATATTCCTGTTGAAACTAATGGTCCCAATCCTTCAAAAATCCAAATACATGGGAATTGGAGGATAAATTTAATTACGATTCCAATTGCTAAGAACATCATCATTTTTTTGTTCTCAGAAATTCCTTGCATCATTGCTGCGGCTACAGTATACAAGCCTAACATAATCGAAATGTAAGCCGCAAATTGCAGTACTACAACCCCTGCCGCATCATAACGATAAAAGACGGTATAAATTTGCTGAGCAACTGCGGATAATCCAAGAGCTGCCGGAATCATCACAAAATAAAATAACAAGAGAACATTTTGAATCTGTTTTCGCATTCCTTCCTGGTCATTCTGTGCTCGCGCAGTTGCTAATAGCGGAATGACTGTTGCTGCCATTGCAGATGCCAAAGAAATAACAATCATGTATAGTTTGTTAGCATTGAAAGAGAATAATGCATAGAGAACTGTAACTTGATAATGCGAGAAGTTACCCACCATTGACATCATTTTAGGGAAAGTAAACTGATCAATTAATTGATAAAGATTAATCCCTCCCTCGATAATAATAAACGGAATTGCCTGGTAGACGATATTCATAACTAATCGCATTGTAGATACTTCCGAATTAGGAATACTATTTTCTACTAATTCATTCATTTCATTTAAATGCCGCATCCATGCAATTGCTAAAACTAAAATTGCCCCTAATGCACCAATAAAAGCTGCAAATGTTGATTGAGTAACCGCACTCACCCAGCTTCCATGCTTAATTTTCATAATGAAATACGTTGCAGCCAACATATAAATGACACGAAAAACTTGCTCAACAAACTGTGACATTGCTGACGGTGCCATCCAATTATATCCCTGCAAAAATCCACGAGTAATTGACATTGCTGGAATAATTAAAACTGCCCATGCTAACGATTGAATAACAGGAATAACATTAGGATCCCCATTATCCATCAACCGTGCGCCAAACATCATGACAATCGCGCAAATAATCCCCATTGCCATCGATACGTACATTCCTGAATGATATAGCTTCCTGCTAACCCCATATTGATTTATTCCATTATAGTGCGCTACTAGTTTTGAGATAGCAGAAGGAATTCCTGCTGTTGCAATAACTAAAACATATGAATAGATATTATACCCCTGAGCAAATAGGGCATTTGCTTCATTACTATAAGCACCAAACCATGTAACCCACGGGATAACATAAAGGGCTCCTAATAGTCGTGAAGTAATACTTCCTGCAGTCATCCAAGCAGATCCACTCAACATTTTTTCATGAGCATCTTTTTTTACTGCGGTGCTGCTCAAATCATTTACTTTATTTTCTTCCATGATTTGTTGCAATCCTACCTTTTTTATTTTAATCGAGTTTACACAATCCTAATCATTTTATCGTGAATAAAAAGCTGGTGCAATTCGATTTACCGTTTTTAATATTTCTTTAACCTAGTATTGTTCCAAATCAACAGTTACCATTTTAATGATTTGATCTGGATGGTGTTGCTTTAGCGCCTCTAATGAGCTTACGGCTGGGGCATCTTCAAAGTGGCCGAGTTTATCATTAAGGGTAATCGCTAAGCCCAATTTAGCAAAATCCATCGCCTCATCCATTGTTTTCCCCTGGGTAAATGCTTCCGGTAAATCTGGAAAATCAACTTGAATTTCATTATCTTTCGGGGTAAAAATTGCTGGATACCTCACTATTTCCATAATTTATATCTCCTCAAATAAAAAGAAGCAGGAAAACATAGATTCCCTGCCCTTTATTAATTTACTATTTTGCAACAATGTTAACGATCTTGTTAGGGACAACAATGACTTTCTTAATATCCTTGCCGTCAGTAAACTTCTTAACATGTTCGTTTGCTAAAGCAAGTTGTTGTGCTTCATCGCGGTCAGTATCCTTGGCCATCTTAATCTTAGCCCGTACCTTACCGTTAACTTGAACAATCATTTCAACTTCATCTTCAACTAAAGCTTTTGGATCGTAAGTCGGCCATGGTTGATAAGTGATAGTATCGCTCTCACCAAATTGACTCCAGAGTTCTTCAGCCATGTGCGGCATGATTGGTGCAATCATCTTTACAAAGCCTTTCATGTATTCAACCGGCAAATCATCAACCTTGTAAGCTTCGTTGACAAAGACCATCAATTGAGAAATAGCCGTATTGAAGTGCATCCGTTCGTAGTCTTCGGTAACCTTCTTAACAGTTTGATTGTAAACCTTGGTAAGCTTACCATCATTGAAAGTGGATACCCGGTCACGGAGGTGGTTATTATCATCCATCAACAACCGCCATACACGTTGAACCCACTTATTCGCACCATGAAGTCCCTTTTCATCCCAAGGCACAGATTCTTCAAGTGGTCCCATAAACATTTCGTAAAGACGTAAAGTATCAGCCCCATATTGGTCAACAATGTCATCAGGGTTAACAACATTACCTTTGGACTTCGACATCTTTTCATGGTTTGAGCCAAGAATCATCCCCTGGTTAACAAGCTTCATGAATGGTTCTTTAGTTGGTACGAGACCGAGGTCATAAAGAACCTTATGCCAGAATCGAGCATAGAGCAAGTGAAGAACAGCGTGTTCAGCTCCACCAACATAGAGATCAACTGGTGACCAGTAATCAAGGGCTTCTTTGGAGGCAAATTCCTCGTCATTATGTGGATCAGTGTACCGAAGCCAGTACCATGATGAACCGGCCCATTGTGGCATCGTGTTAGTCTCACGAAGACCATGACGACCATTTTCGTCATAAACGTTAACCCAATCTTCAACATTTGCTAATGGACTTTCACCAGTTCCTGATGGTTCGATATTATCAGTCTTTGGTAATTCAAGTGGGAGTTCGTCTTCTGGAACTAATGAGGTTGTCCCATCATCCCAGTGGATAACTGGAATTGGTTCCCCCCAGTAACGTTGCCGACTGAAGATCCAATCACGAAGACGGTAGTTAACCTTCTTATGACCAGCATCGTGTTCTTCAAGCCAATCGATCATCTTTTGCTTTGCATCAGCAATGTTCAAGCCATCAAGGAAACCAGAATTAATGTGCTTACCGTCACCATCAAAAGCACCTTCTGACACATCTGTTCCTTCAATAACAGGCTTAATTGGCAAGTCAAACTTAGTAGCAAAGTCATAATCACGTTGATCTCCGGAAGGAACAGCCATTACTGCTCCAGTTCCATATGAAGCAAGCACGTAATCACTAATCCAAATTGGTAGTTTTTCACCGTTAACTGGATTAATAACGTAAGAACCAGTAAATACCCCAGTCTTATCCTTATTTAAGTCAGTCCGCTCAAGATCAGACCGCCGTGATGCTTCTTCCTTGTACTTTTCAACTTCCGCCTTGTGTTCAGAGGTCGTCAATTGGTCAACTAATTCTTGTTCGGGAGCAAGAACAACATAAGAAGCACCAAAGAGCGTATCTGCCCGCGTCGTAAATACTTCAATCTTAGTATCTTCATCCCCCACAACTGGGAAAAATACTGAAGCACCTTCTGAACGACCGATCCAGTTACGTTGCATTTCCTTAACGCTTTCTGGCCAATCAACAAGGTCAAGGTCATCAATCAAACGATCCGCATAAGCAGTAATCTTTAAAACCCATTGACGCATTGGCTTACGGTAGACGGGGTAGCCACCACGTTTAGTCTTGCCATCTTCAACCTCTTCGTTGGCAACAACTGTTCCACCCATAAAATCAGGGGCCCAGTTAACCATAATTTCACTTTCGTAAGCAAGCCCCTTCTTGTAGAGCTGTTCAAAAATCCATTGAGTCCACTTGTAGAACTTAGGATCAGTCGTATTTACTTCACGATCCCAGTCATATGAGAACCCAAGTGATTGGATTTGGTCACGGAAATGATCAATATTTTTGTTCGTAAAGTCCTTAGGGTTATGGCCAGTCTTTAATGCATATTGTTCAGCTGGTAAACCGAATGCATCCCACCCCATTGGATGTAAGACATTAAATCCTTGCATCCGCTTCATCCGTGACATTACATCCGTAGCTGTATAACCTTCTGGGTGACCAACGTGGAGTCCTTGACCAGATGGATATGGGAACATGTCTAATGCATAATACTTCTTTTGGTCCTTATTAAGGTCTGCTTTAAAAGTTTCATTCTTCTTCCAAAACTTTTGCCACTTTTTTTCAATCGTCTTATGATCGTAAGCCATATTTTCTACTCCTTATTCTGATTTTAATAATCGTAATAAAAAAGTCCCGTAGAAATTAATCTACGAGACGAAATAACTCCGCGGTACCACCCGTTTTCCATGGAATCCATGGCGCTTAGGACCTTAACGCGGTAAACGTCATTACCTACTAAAATTCAGCAATAATCACATTTAGATGAGTTCGTAAATGACCAGTCTCCTGTTCACACCACCACAGGATCTCTGCTGACCTCGTCAAAAACTACTATTTCTATTACGATCAAATATTTAACGCCTATTTTAACAACCACCGTTAATGATTGCAAGCGTGTAACTAAATTATTAGCCTAAAATTTCTTTTAATTCGTCAACTTTATCAAGGTGTTCCCATGGTAAGTCCACATCAGTTCGACCAAAGTGACCATAAGCAGCAGTTTGCTTGTAAATTGGCCGCTTTAAGTCAAGCATTTCAATAATTCCAGCTGGACGTAAATCAAATACTTTTCGAACAGCGGCAATTAATTCTTCTTCTGAACGGGTACCAGTACCATAAGTATTAATCATGATTGATACTGGTTCTGCGACACCGATGGCATAAGCAACTTGAATCTCGGCCTTCTTAGCATAACCAGCTGCGACAATGTTTTTAGCAATATAACGCGCAGCATAACTAGCAGAACGGTCAACCTTAGTAGCATCCTTTCCAGAAAAGGCTCCACCACCATGATGGGCAGCCCCACCATAAGTATCAACAATAATCTTCCGTCCTGTTAAACCGGCATCCCCTTGAGGCCCACCGATTACAAAGCGACCTGTTGGATTAATGAAGTACTTAGTTTGGTCATCAAGGTACTCAGCTGGAATAACTGCTTCAATCACTTGTTCTTTAATATCCTTTTTAATTTGATCAAGTGAAACCTCTGGATCATGCTGGGTACTTAAAACAACGGTATCAACACGTAATGGCTTGTCATTCTCATCGTATTCTACAGTTACTTCGGCCTTTGCATCTGGACGAAGGTAAGAGATAACGCCATCCTTACGTAGTTGAGCAATCTTACGCATTAATTTATGGCTTAAAACCAATGTTAATGGCATATATTCAGGTGTTTCGTCAGTAGCGTAACCAAACATCAATCCTTGGTCACCGGCACCAATCTTATCAAGCGGATCAGCTTCACCTTCACGCGTTTCTAAGGAGTCATCAACCCCTTGCGCAATGTCTGGTGATTGTTCATCGATTGCAGTAATAACAGCACAGTTATCAGCATCGAAACCGTACTTACCATCTGTATAACCGATCTTACGAATTGTGTCCCGCACAATCTGTTGGATATTAACGTAGGCCTTAGTAGAAACTTCACCAAAGACTAATACTAGTCCAGTAGTAACTGAGGTCTCAACTGCAACCCGTGAATCAGGATCCTTCTTAAGCAATTCATCTAAAATCGCGTCACTGATTTGGTCAGCAATCTTATCTGGATGTCCTTCTGATACTGATTCGGATGTAAATAAATGTCGTTCTGCCATTTTCTAATTCCCCCATATTCTATTGAAACTTTCAAATAGTTTGTAGTTGCGGTTACAAGGCATCTTCACGTTCAGACGTGAATCCTATCGGGAATTGCTTTATAACGAGAATAATCTTAGCATAATTGTTAACCAACAATCAATATTAATCCAGACATTCTTATTTCAAACGGGCATTGACCATCCCCACTGCCGTCATGAAAGAGTAAATAATTGTCGGGCCGACAAATTTAAATCCATCCCTCCGCATTTGCTTAGCTATTTCTTCCGAAGCAGGTGTTTTAGGAGCTAATTCAACATCGGTAGTTAACCCCAAGTCTTGCGGTTGATCATCAACAAAGTGCCACACATAATTATCAAACTTCTTTCCCGTTTTCCGTAATCTTAAAATCACTTGTGCATTATTAATTACTGCTACTATTTTACAACGATTACGAATAATAGTTTCATCCTCACATAATCGATTAATATCTTCATCGGTAAAGGATGCCACTTTTTCAATCTTAAAGTTCGCAAATGCTCGATTAAATGCTTCTCGTCGCCGCCAGATTGTTTGCCAAGTTAAACCGGCCTGAAATAATTCTAAAGAAAGCATTGCAAATAACTGCTGGTCATCATGAACTGGAAATCCCCAGTAGTGATCATAATAGTCTTGCATTTCCGGTGTCGCATTTGCCCATTGTGGTCGTTTAAGTGTCATTATTAATACCTCTTTTCTGTTTTTAATCGAGTAGGAGATAATTGATTATTTCAATTATCGACCTCTCACACCACCGTACGTACGGTTCCGTATACGGCGGTTCGACAACTTAATCACATTGAATTGACTGGAGCGTCTTGGACATATTCAT
>NZ_NGPY01000013.1:0-36812 GCF_002254085.1 Limosilactobacillus reuteri
TGGAATGATAAAATAGTGGTGCCCATTAAGGTCCTTCTTTCTAATGGAATGTTGTGGTAACACCATTAAAGACCTTGATGGGTTTTTCTGTCCACTTAAATGTTCAACTTAAATTTTACAATCTGCCATAATAAAAAACAGCGATAGCAAACACTACCGCTGAAATAGCGTCTCGTACATTTCCTATCAGAATTAACCAAGTAATTCATTAATTAGATGTTTGAGAGCCTTTTTAATTACAACCTTTGCATAATGCATCAGTTGCTTGACGAGCCCGTTTGGCACGATCAGAATGAGAAGTATAAATGTCACGGGGATTTCACCCCTTTTGCGTGATAGTTTGGGTCGTTACTCCCGACACGCATTAATTATTGTATCATAAAATAATTATGTTATAATTTAGATATCAGATGAGAAGTATCGGCACGCAAATTGGATTCAGTTCGTTACTTGATCCGTACCGGTATAACGTGGGGCGCCCTGATAGGCGCTCTTTTTTTATTTTAGTTAAGTTCGCACACGTTTGGCACACTAACTCCCTTGAAACGTTGATATATCAACAATCTTCTATGCTCGGGGGACGCATATTCGCAAAACCGTATAAAAAAGAAGCTCCGGTAAAATGCTGATATAACGGCATGGCTATAATGCCTTCTAAGTATACAGATGAAATAGAAAATTCATCTTATATACTTGGAGGGTATTTTTTGTGGGTAGGAATTCAAAATATAGTACAGAAGAAAAGCTATCGATATTAAACGAATTAAGTCATTCTAGTGTTAAAGAGGTTGCTAGAAAGTATTCAGTTAATGACAGTACCATTTCACATTGGCAATTACTTTATAAATACCAAGGGATTGATGGATTGCGATCTACTCACCACAATTGTAGCTATTCAAAGGAATTTAAGCTGGCTTTGGTTCAACAATATCAGGAATCAACAGATTCCCTTGAAGTATTCGCAATCAAACATGGATTAAAATCAAAAAGACAATTATCAAATTGGATTATCCAGTATAATGAATCAAAACTGAAGGCTTATACGCCAAGAAAGCGAGATTCAATTATGCCAGGACGGAAAACTACTTTTGAAGAACGATTATCGATAATTGAGGAACTGATTAAACATAATATCAACTACAATTGGGCAGTAGGTAAGTACCATGTTAGTTACCAACAAGTCTATGGTTGGTATCAAAAATATCGTAAAAGTGGTAATGACCCGCAATCACTTCGTGATCGGCGGGGTAAAGCCAAGCCGAAGGAAGCATAGACAGAAGTTGATCGACTAAAAGCTGAAAATCGCTTACTAAAGGTCCAACTTCTTCGTAAAGAAATGGAAGATGCCTACTCAAAAAAAGTAATGGAAATACGCAATCGGGAGGCGAACGATTCTTCAAACAACAAGCTATCAAAAAATTGAGTCAAGAACATGACTGGCCAATTAGTGTCTTGTGTCAGATCGCTGGCATAACTAGAGATGCTTACTACAAGTGGCTTCATAGAAAGCCAAGTAATTATAAAGTTGAACAATCAGAGCTACTTGAAGCAATTCTAGAATTGGAGGAAAAACATAAGTGGACACTGGGTTACTTAGCGATGACAACGCAACTAGCCTTCGAAAATAAACTAAGCTTCAAGGCGGGACTAAAGCGGGTAACTAATTGTATGAGAAATCATGGAATCAGGGCTAACATCCGGAAGAAGAGACATAATCGCGTTAAGCGTTATGAAGAATATATCAATGATAATTTACTCAATGAACAATTTGATCGTCAAAGTAAAAACGAAGTTTGGGTAACCGATACTACAGAGGTTCTGTACGGGATAGATCAGGTAAAGAAGGCTCGTGTGCATGTGGTTTTGGACCTGTATGGACGTTACGCTTTGAGCTACAATATCTCACCCACAGAAACAGCAGTGTCAGCAATTGAGGTATTTAAACGTGCCTTCAAAGTGGAACCGGATGCCCATCCGTTGATCCATACGGATCGCGGATCAGCATATTGTTCAATGGCTTTTAATGACTATTTAGCTGATCAAAACTGTATTCACAGCATGTCACACTCAGGCCATCCTTGGGAGAACTCGCCGATGGAACGCTGGTGGAATGATTTTAAGCTCATTTGGTTAGCCAAACGTTCGCGGCCTAAAACATTGACGGAATTAGAACAATCAGTAAAGGAAGCTATTAAATATTTCAACACTCAACGAGCTTATACATCCAAAAACGGCTTGAGCGCAGAAAAATTCCGCGCTCAAGCCGCATAAACTATTTTTCTATTTAAACTGTATACTTGACAGGCACTAGTGCATCGATCAAAAATCATAGTCCGGATTTTACTGTTAGAGAACCAAGAATTAATAGTTAATTCCCAGCCTCTTTTGTATTTAAATTTTGTGCAAACGTTTATCAATTTATAAAAAATAAACATATTAGCTTAAAAAAGAGTAAAATGAACATATGCGTTGTGCTTTGAGGAGGAGTTTATATGGAAATTAAGAAACATTTTAAACTGTATAAAAGTGGTAAACAGTGGGTCACAGCTAGTATTGCTACCTTCGCTGTTTCAACTGGGTTAGTTTTAGGTGGAGGAGTAGTGCATGCTGCTGACAATCATCCAACAACTACTTCAGCTTCAGTCACAAACACAGTAAACAATTTGAAACCCCAAAATGATCCTGAACAACAAAATAACACTCAAGAGTCTAATACAGTAGAATCTCCTAAGAAAGATAGTCAAGATAATGCAGTTCAGCCATTAAAAGAAACTGCCGTAATACCTAATGCAACAAATAAGGATGGTGCCAAAGCGTCTATAACGAATAACGCTCACACTGATAATACAATTTACGGTAATATCGATTCTACAACCATTAACGATAAAGAACTTCATGCTACTGGCTGGAATGCAACGAATCAGGCAATAAATAAAAATGAAAGTCGTTATGTGATTGCTTATGATGATACAACTAATTCTGAATTAGGACGAACAAAGATTACAAATCAAATTGCGCGTCCGGATGTTGAAAAGGTCCATAAAGATATATATAATGCTCAAAATTCTGGGTTCAATGTCAATATTTCACTAGATTTCAATAAAATGAACAACTATCGTGATGTAATTAAAATTATTAGTCGCTATAGTGGTGTTCCTAATGGCAATTCTGACTATGTTGACTTTGTATCTCAGCCAATTATTTTTGATGAGAATAATTACGCATATTTAGATGATTTTTCTGTACAAAATGGTAAATTACACGTTTCTGGCTGGAATGCGACAAATAAAGCTATTCAACGTCCCAACCATTTTCTAATTCTTTTTGATCGTACAGCAAATCGGGAAGTTGCACGACAAAAGGTAACAGCAGGTATTAATCGTTCAGATGTTGAGAAAGTTTACCCACAAGTAGTTAATGCCAACGTTTCAGGCTTTGATGCTACTTTTGATACAATAAACTTAAATCCAAATCATGAATACCAAATTTTAAGTCGTTATAGTAATAATGGTGATGGAGAAGGCGATTATGTTACATATTGGTTTAATCCTCAGCGTATCGCACCGGTTAATCAATTCAATAACGGTCACCTTGATAACTTTGATATAAGCAAAGCTGGGAAAGTGACGGTTAGTGGTTGGCAGGCAACTAATCTTTCAAATATTCAAAATAATCGCTATATAATTCTTTTTGATACTACTGCTAACCGCCAAATTGCCTCTATGAAGGTAACTGGTGTTGATCGTCTAGATGTAGCAAAGGTTTATCCACAAATCCTAAATGCAAATAAGTCCGGATACAATGTAACTTTTGATTTAACACAAGCTCAGATTGCTCAACTTTTTCCTAATCATAGTTATAGTATTGTAAGTCGTTATTCTGCTGATCCGAATGGTAATGGAAATGATAAACAACATACTGACTTTTGGTCAGCACCAATTGTGTTAAATAAAACTGCGTCGTATATTGACGATATTTCATTAAACGGAGATGTATTGAATGTAAAAGGATGGATGGCTAGTGATGCAAGTGCAACTCAAGCTAATCCATACATAATCATCCTTAATAACGGTAAAGAAGTTACACGACAAAAGCTTACACTAAATGATCGTCCAGATGTAGCAAAGGTTTATCCTGATGTGTATAACAGTTTAGCTAGTGGATTTGATACGACTATTAAATTAACAAATTCTCAGTTAAATGCATTAAACGGTAATATGCAAATTCTTCTCCGTTACTCGGCAGCTGCCAATGGAAATCCAATTAATAATGGTGGCTTTACTGATCAATATAGCAAGAACTATGCTACTAATGGTGGCAGTTTTGATTTCGTTAAAGTCGATAATAATCAAGTGGCATTTTCTGGTTGGCATGTTAGTGATCAAGCTACCGACAAGCCATACCAATGGATTATTGTTTTAGTCAATGGTAAAGAAGTTGGACGTCAATTAATTTCTTCTACAACTAATGGTCTTGTCAGTTATAACCGTCCAGATGTATATAACGTAAATCCAGCTATTAGTAATAGTAGTACATCTGGCTTCCAAGGAATTATGACGTTAAAAGATAATATCAAGAATGCTAATGTTCAATTAGTCCATCGTTTCAGTGATGATGATCAGAATGGTGAAGGGAACCGCGTTGATTACTGGTCGGAGGTAATGCCAGTAACCAATACATTCCAAAAAGGCACCGATCAGCTCATGAGAAACTTGGTTGCAAAACCTAATAAGAATCAATTAAAAATTTACAATGGTAATACCTTAGTAAAAACATTAGGACCAGGTACTTGGGAAAATATGGCTTTCGCTCAAGATAGTAGCGCAATTAATAATATTGATGGTTACTTAAGTTATACTGGTTGGTATCGTCCTTATGGAACAAGTCAAGATGGTAAAACATGGTACGAAACAACTGCAATGGATTGGCGTCCATTACTGATGTATATTTGGCCAAGCAAAGATGTTCAAGCACAATTTATTAAGTATTTTGTTAATAATGGTTATGAGAATGCTAATTATGGACTCACAAAGTCCTCTGTTGCTTCCTTTAGCAAGGATACTAATGCTAATCTCCTCGATGTAACTGCACAAAATCTTCGTTATGTAATTGAGCAAAGTATTGCAGCCAATAAAGGGACAAGTAAGTTAGCAAATGATATTAATAGTTTTGCTGCAACGGTTCCTGAATTATCTGCATCATCTGAATTATCATTGCAAAGCATGCCAAACTATCGACCAGATGAAAGTGGAACTGTTGATAGTGATCAAGTCATTTTTGTTAATAATAATTCAAAGGATCCCCGTAAAGGAAACACTAGTTATGCGGACAGCAACTATCGCTTAATGAACAGGACGATTAATAATCAGGCCGGAAATAATAATAGTGATAACAGTCCAGAACTCCTTGTTGGTAATGATATTGATAATTCAAACCCAGTAGTACAAGCTGAAAATCTTAATTGGGAATACTTTTTACTAAATTATGGTAAGTTAATGGGGTATAATCCAGACGGTAATTTTGATGGCTTCCGAGTTGATGCTGCTGATAATATTGATGCAGATGTCTTAGATCAAATGGGTCAATTAATGAACGACATGTATCATACAAAGGGAAATCCTCAAAATGCAAATGATCATTTGAGTTATAACGAAGGTTACCATTCTGGAGCTGCTCAAATGCTAAATGAAAAGGGAAATCCTCAATTATACATGGATTCAGGCGAATTCTATACCCTTGAGAATGTTCTTGGACGTGCAAATAACCGTGATAATATCGGTAATTTAATTATTAATAGTATTGTTAATCGGCAAAATGATACAACAGAGAATGAAGCTACGCCAAACTGGTCATTTGTAACTAACCATGATCAACGAAAGAATTTGATTAATAGATTAATTATTAAGGATCATTCTAACATTCCGGATATTATGGGTTCAGCTTACAAAGTCGAATATGCAAATCAAGCATGGCAAGAATTCTATGCTGATCAGGAAAAGACTAATAAGCAATATGCGCAGTATAATGTTCCGGCTCAGTATGCAATTCTTTTGAGCAATAAAGATACAGTTCCGCAAGTTTACTATGGTGACCTTTATAATGAAACGGCTCAATATATGCAAGAGAAGTCAATCTACTATGATGCAATCACGACTCTTATGAGAGCTCGTAAACAATTTGTTAGTGGTGGTCAAACGATGACTAAACTTAACAATAATTTATTAGCTAGTGTTAGATATGGTAAGGGTGTTGTTGATGCTAATAGCAATGGCACTGATAAGCTTAGCCGGACAAGTGGGATGGCTGTCTTAGTTGGTAATAATAGTAATATGGCTCAACAAACTGTTGCTATTAATATGGGCCGTGTTCATGCTAACCAACAATATCGAAATTTAATTGATACTACCGAAAATGGCTTAACATATGATGCAGAAAATAGTGAAAATCCAGCTATTTTGACAACTGATAGTAATGGTATTTTAAAAGTAACGGTTAAGGGATACAGTAACCCATACGTAAGTGGTTATCTTGGTGTTTGGGTTCCAGTAATTTCTGGTGATCAAGATGTTACTACGAGTGCAAGTGATGTTGTTGCTGATAAAGAAAAGACTTTTGAATCTAATGCTGCTCTTGATTCTCATATGATCTATGAAGATTTCAGTCTCTTCCAACCAGAACCAACAAGTGTAGAAAATCATGCTTATAATGTAATTGCTAAAAATGCTAGTCTCTTTAGTGATTTAGGTATTACCGATTTCTGGATGGCTCCTGCCTATACTCCATTTGGAAGGAGTCGTTATAAGGAAGGATATTCTATGACCGATCGTTATAACTTAGGCACTACGGCTAACCCAACAAAATATGGTAGTGGTGAAGAGTTAGCAAATACAATTGCTTCATTGCACAAAGCTGGATTGAAAGTTCAAGAAGACATTGTTATGAATCAAATGATCGGTTTCTCTGGTCAAGAAGCAGTAACGGTTACTCGAACAAATAATCGTGGAATGCAGATTCATGTAAATGGTCAAACATATGCAAATCAAATTTATTTTGCATATACAACTGGTGGCGGAAATGGTCAAGAAACTTATGGTGGTAAATACCTTGCCGAATTACAAAAAAACTATCCTGACCTATTTACAACTAAGGCAATTTCGACAGGTGTTGCACCTGATCCAACCGTTCGTATTAATAAATGGTCTGCTAAATACGAAAATGGGACATCATTGCAAAATATTGGTATTGGTCTAGCTGTGAAGTTGCCAAATGGTGATTATGCATATCTAAATAGCGGTATCGATAAGTCATTTAGTACTTTATTGCCAAGTGGAATTGCACCAATTTTCAACGATTAAACATTTTAAATAAGGCTCAAAGGATGCTTATCTGTTGGGTCTTATTTTTGTTTAAAATTAAAAGTTTGAATTTTATTTGAAGAAAATTTGGGAAGAATTTGAAAATTCCCTTTGAAAAAATTAAACATCATAGTATTATAATATCGATAATCAAATTGTTTATTTTGATATAAAGGAGATTAAAATGGAAATAAAGAAACATTTTAAGTTGTATAAAAGCGGCAAACAATGGGTAACAGCAGCAGTGGCTACCGTTGCCGTTTCAACTGCGCTTCTTTACGGAGGAGTTGCGCATGCTGACCAACAAGTTCAGCAAGCTTCCACGACTCAAGACCAAACTTCTACCGTAAATACTGATACTGATAAAACAGTAGCTTTAGATACTAATACTGACCAGTCAGCTCAAATAACTGATAAAAAACAAGTAGTATCAAATAAAACTGATGACACTTCAACAGCTGATAAGAATTCTACTTCTATACCTGTTTCTGTTTTGCCATCTAATAATACTGAAAAACAAGTCAAAAATTATAATGAGCAAGACAAAGGAAACTATGGGAATATTGATACTGCTTACTTTAGCAATAATCAATTGCATGTTTCAGGATGGAATGCAACGAATGCATCTCAAGGAACAAACAGTCGGCAAATTATTGTACGTGATATCACAACCAATAATGAATTAGGTCGTACTGATGTAACAAACAATGTTGCGCGCCCAGACGTTAAGAATGTTCATAATGTTTATAACGCTGATAATTCTGGATTTGATGTTAATGTCAATATTGACTTTAGCAAGATGAAGGATTATCGGGATTCAATTGAAATTGTTAGTCGATACAGTGGAAACGGTAAATCTGTTGACTGGTGGTCCCAACCGATCACTTTTGACAAAAACAACTATGCTTATCTTGATACATTTGAAGTGAAAAATGGCGAATTACATGCAACCGGATGGAATGCTACTAATAGTGCAATTAACTATAATCACCATTTTGTAATTTTATTTGATCAAACGAATGGTAAGGAAGTAGCACGGCAAGAAGTTCGTGAAGGCCAATCACGCCCAGATGTTGCTAAGGTATACCCACAAGTAGTTGGTGCTGACAACTCCGGCTTTGATGTGACATTTAATATCGGTAATTTAGATTATACTCACCAGTACCAAGTTCTTAGTCGTTACAGCAATTCTGATAATGGCGAAGGCGATAATGTTACCTACTGGTTTAATCCACAATCCATTGCTCCTGCTAATCAAAGTAACCAGGGTTATCTAGACTCATTTGATATTAGTAAAAATGGTGAAGTAACAGTGACCGGATGGAATGCTACTGACTTGTCAGAATTACAAAATAACCATTATGTAATTCTATTTGATCAGACAGCAGGCAAACAAGTAGCATCTGCCAAGGCTGATTTAATTTCACGTCCAGATGTTGCGAAGGCTTATCCAATAGTAAAAACGGCTGCAAATTCTGGCTTTAAGGTAACATTTAAGGTTAATGATTTACAACCGGGTCACCAATATAGCGTTGTAAGTCGTTTCTCTGCCGATGAAAATGGTAATGGTAATGATAAGCGTCATACAGATTACTGGTTTAGTCCAGTAACATTAAACCAGAATGCTTCAAACATTGATACTATTACAATGACATCTAATGGTTTACATATTGCAGGTTGGATGGCAAGTGATAACTCAATTAATGAAACAACTCCATATGCTATTATTCTCAATAACGGTAAAGAAGTTACTCGTCAAAAGATGAGTTTAACTGCCCGTCCAGATGTAGCAGCAGTATATCCTTCACTTTATAATAGTGCTGTTAGTGGTTTTGATACTACTATTAAATTGACTAATGATCAGTATCAAGCGCTTAATGGTCAATTACAAGTATTGTTACGTTTTTCTAAAGCTGCTGATGGTAATCCAAGTGGTGATAATACTGTAACTGATCAATTTAGTAAAAATTATGCAACTACTGGTGGAAACTTTGATTATGTAAAAGTAAATGGTAATCAAGTTGAATTTAGTGGTTGGCATGCAACTAACCAATCAAATGATAAAGATTCACAATGGATTATTGTTTTAGTTAATGGTAAAGAAGTAAAGCGTCAATTAGTTAATGATACTAAAGAGGGGGCTGCTGGCTTCAACCGAAACGATGTCTACAAAGTAAATCCAGCTATTGAAAACAGTTCTATGTCTGGATTCCAAGGCATTATCACTTTACCAGTAACAGTTAAGAATGAGAATGTTCAGATTGTCCATCGTTTTAGTAATGATGCAAAGACAGGTGAAGGTAGCCATGTTGATTTCTGGTCAGAAGTAATGCCAGTTAAGGATAGTTTCCAAAAGGGTAATGGTCCGCTTAAGCAATTTGGCTTACAAACTATTAATGGTCATCAATATTATATTGACCCAATGACTGGCCAACCTCGCAAGAACTTCCTATTACAAAATGGTAATGACTGGCTTTATTTTAATAATGAAACTGGTGAGGGAACTAATGCGTTAAAGATGCAATTTGACGGAGGAACGATTTCTGCTGATAGTCAGTATAGAAAGGGCAATGAAGCTTATAGTTATGACAATAAGAGTATTGAAAATGTTGATGGCTTTTTAACAGCTGATACTTGGTACCGACCAAAACAAATTTTAAAAAATGGGACCACCTGGACAGATTCTAAAGAAACAGATATGCGACCGCTCTTAATGGTTTGGTGGCCAAATACTGTAACCCAAGCATATTACCTTAACTACATGAAACAACATGGAAACTTATTACCAGCTAATCTTCCATTCTTTAATTCTGATGCAGATCCATTAGAATTAAATTATTATGCAGAAATTGTTCAGCAAAATATTGAAAAGAAGATTAGTCAAACTGGTAATACTGACTGGTTACGAACTTTAATGCACGAATTTGTATCTAATAATACAATGTGGAATAAGAATAGTGAAAATGAAAACTTTGGTGGGTTGCAATTACAAGGTGGTTTTCTAAAGTACGTTAATAGTGATAAGACACCTAATGCTAATTCTAATTGGCGTATTATGGGTAGGCAGCCAGCTAATATTGACGGAAATGGGCCAATTGGATCGGAATTCTTATTAGCTAATGACGTTGATAATTCTAATCCAGTTGTTCAAGCTGAACAGTTAAATTGGCTACATTACTTATTGAATTTTGGAACTATTACTGCAAATGATCCTGATGCTAATTTTGATAGCATTCGTGTTGATGCTGTTGACAATGTAGATGCCGATTTATTAGATATAGCTGGTGATTACTTTAATGCAGTATATCATTCTCAAAGTAATGATAAAATTGCTAATGCTCATATTAATATTCTTGAGGATTGGGGTGGCCAAGATCCGTATTATACGCAAAGCATCGGAACTCCTCAATTATCGATGGATTATAATTTCTCAACTATAAGAAGTGTGTTAGCATCTAACACTGCATCAATGACTGATATTATTAAGAATTCATTGGTAAATCGGAGCTTAGATAATGCTGAAAACGTATCAATTCCTAATTACTCATTTATCCGTGCACATGATAATGGTTCACAAGATGATATTAAGCGTGCAATTTCAGATGTAAATAATTTACCATATGGTTCGAAGTTTAACTTTGAGCAAGAGCAAAAGGGGATTGAAGCATACATTGCAGATCAAAGTAATGTTAATAAGAAGTGGAATAATTATAATATTCCATCTTCATATGCTATTATGTTGACTAATAAGGATACCGTTCCTCGTGTATACTATGGTGATTTATTTACTGATGGTGGTCAGTATATGGCACAAACAACGCGTTATTATCCTGCACTTACAAGTCTTTTAAAGGCACGTATTAAGTATGTAGCTGGTGGACAAACAATGTCTGTCGATAAGAATAATATTTTGACCAGTGTTCGCTTTGGTAAAGGTGCGATGAATCCTACTGATATGGGTGATAGTTTAACTAGAACATCTGGTGTTGGGGTAGTTATAAGTAATAATGATAAATTATTATTAAGCTCAAATGATAAAGTTGTATTACACATGGGTGCTGCACATAAGAATCAGAAATTTAGAGCAGTCTTACTAACTACTAATGATGGTATTCAGAGTTTTAATGATGACAATGCGCCTGTTGCATATACTGATGCTAATGGTGACTTGGTCCTTTCTGGTAAAGATATTACGACTGATGGTGTAATTCAACATAATACTGCTGTTAAGGGTTATGCTAATGCTGATGTTAAAGGTTATCTTGCAGTATGGGTTCCAGTAGGTGCCAGTGTACAACAGGATATTAGAACAGCACCATCAGGGGTACAAAGTGATGGAAAGTCTGTTTATCATTCAAATGCAGCTCTGGATTCAAATATTATTTTTGAAGGATTCTCTAACTTTGTATATTGGCCGACAAATAATTCTGAGCGTGCAAATGTAAAAATCGCTCAGAATACTGACTTATTTAAGGAGTTGGGTATTACTTCATTTGAATTAGCTCCACAGTATAATTCAAGTAAGGATGGCACATTCCTTGATTCTCAGATTGATAATGGATATGCATTTACTGATCGTTATGATCTAGGTATGAGTATTCCAAATAAGTATGGTAGCGATACTGATCTAAGGAATGCTATTAAAGCCTTACATAAGGCCGGAATTCAAGCAATGGCTGATTGGGTTCCTGATCAAATTTATAATTTGCCAGGTAAAGAAGTTGTTACTGCTACTCGTGTTGACGAACGTGGAAATGATTGGAATGCAGCTCAGATTAAGGATTCACTTTATGTTGCTAATACAATTGGTGGTGGAAAGTATCAAGAGCAATATGGTGGAGCTTTCCTTGATCAATTACAAAAGCAATATCCACAAATCTTTGAACGTAAACAACCTTCAACTGGTGTAGCAATTGACCCAAGTACTAAGATTAAACAGTGGTCTGCTAAATACTTTAATGGGACAAATATTTTACATCGTGGTGCAGGGTATGTATTAAGAGATAACGGTGGTAACTACTTTAGCCTTGGAAATAGTAATAATAAACAGTTATTACCAAATCAATTATCAGGTAAGGCTGAAAATGGCTTTGTTGATGTTAATGGGAATACTAAATACTTTACATCAACCGGAATTCCTGTCACGGATGCATTTGTTCAAGACAGTGTAGGTAACTGGTACTATATTGATAAAAATGGTAATATGCTTAAAAATACCGGTTTTGTAGATATTACGCGAAATGGTCAGACAGGTACGTATCTCTTCTTAAATAACGGTATCTCATTCCGATCAGGATTAGTTAAAATTGGTAATGATACTTATTACTTTGACGGTAATGGAAAAATGGTTCGTGGCCAATCTATTAGTGATGGTACGATGAATTATACTCTTGATAAGGATGGTAAATTAGTTGGCTTGTATTATGATCCAAGTAGTCAGAATCCACATCCAATTACTCAACAGGATTTAAGTGGTACTAATAAGTAGTTTATTAAAAATCACCAATAGAAGTTGTCTCTACATCAAATGGTGTTGATATGAAAATATAATACTTTAACCATTAAATTGGTCTAGTAAGAATCATCCTCATGGATGGTTCTTTTTAGTGGTTCTACAATATCTGGTAATTGGTATAGAAAATTAATTTCCTATATCAACACCAGATATTGTAGAACCTTTTTTAGTAACATAGGCAACAATTCAATAGTGTTAAAATAAACTGGATTAATTATAATAATAAATAGTATAAGTTTTTATTACTAATTAAGTGGGGATGTTAAATGTGTAAAGGTCGGAAGTAAAATGTAGGAAATCGGCGGTTTAAGATTGTCGGTTTTCCTACATTTTTTGTATACTCACTTTATCAATCTTTTGAGGAAATGATGAGTATGCGAAAAGACGTTTACGAAAGAATGAGATATTTTGTGGTAGAGAAAATAAAACCAAATTATTCCGCTATTGCACGACAATACGGTGTTGATCCACGAACAGTAAAAACTGCATATTTACGAGCTCAAAATGGTGAAACAATAGTTAGAAATCAACGAAAGCGTCGTAGTAAGTTAGATGGATTTCAAGACATCATTAAAGATAAATACACCGCAGGGTGTTCTGCTGGAGCAATTTATGATTTTATCGTTGAAAAAGGTTTTACAGGTAAATACACCATCGTTAAAGATTATTGTCGCCATTTTCGCAAAGCACAAACTAAGAAAGCCACGATTAGAGTTGAACATACGATGGGACTAAGTGCTCAAGTTGATTGGAAGGAACAGGTTACAATGACTGACCAAAATGGGGTTCCACATACTTTCAGTATTTTTTTGTACGTCCTGCCCTATTCAAAATTTAAGTTCTTAAAATTAACCCTGGATCAGAAGCAAGATACTTTATTCAAATGTTTATTTGAGGCCTTTAAGGCTACTGGTGGAATTCCTAAAGAAATCTGGTTTAATAATATGTCAACTGTCGTTGACCATAAATTAAGTGACTTTCATCATCATCGATTTAATGAACGATTCCTATCATTTAGTCATGACGCCGGATTTCATCCAATCGCTTGCCGACCATTTAGGCCGCAAACTAAAGGTTGTGTTGAAGCTTTGGCAAGAACAATGGGACGATTAAAACCATATGATGGAGAATTTAGCACCATCAATGATTTGAATGATATCGTTGATCGACTAGCCAAACGGCTTAATCATGAGAAATCGCAAAGTAATAATCAGAAGCCAGTTGAATTATGTACAAAAGAAAAAGAGCATTTCCGGTCTCTTAACCATGATCTCGTAAGATATTTCCACAGCGACCAAACTAGAAAAGTATCTCGAGATTCAATGATTAAATTTCAAAACCATCAATACTCTGTTTCCCCTAATTATATCGGAAAAGAAGTTGAAATTAAACTAACTCCTGATGGTAAAACTATTCATATTTTCTATCAAGGTGTTGAAATTCAGAAGCATGATTTAACCAATAAGCAGTTTAATTACGATCTGCATGATAAACACGCCATTCTTAAAAGTGATTTGATGGCAGATAAAACGGATGAAGAAATTAACCAGTATATGCTTAATAATCTCAGTATTTACGATCAGATTGGAGAATAGAATGAATCAATATCAAAAATTAGTCGATAATTTAACGAAGTTAAATTTAGATAATATGGCTGCATCAATTGCGGATTATCGTCAACAAGTTAACGATAACCAGATCAGCTTTAGTGAAGCCCTGTTGGAATTAACCGATAAGGAGATTGCCTATCAGCAGCAAAAAAGTTTAAAGAGAAGAATCAAACGTGCAAGATTTCCAATTATTAAGCAGCTCAGTGATTTTGATTATCAGTTCCAACCTTCAATTAATCAACAACAAATAGCTGAGTTTGCGACGATGTCATTTCTGGATAATCAAGAGAACATCGTTTTTATTGGCAGCCCTGGCGTGGGTAAAACACATTTATCAATTGGCCTTGGCATCGAAGCGTGCCGACAAGACGTACGAACACTATTTATTAATTGCCATGAACTAATTCTTAGATTGAAAGCAGCGCAGAGAAAGCAACACTTAGAGCGCGTAATGCGTCGATACGAAAGGTATGACCTGTTAATCATTGATGAATTAGGCTATTTACCAATATCGGCGGAAGAAGCAAAACTATTATTTCAACTAATAAATGGTCGCTATGAACGTAAATCAACTATCATAACGACCAATGTACCATTATCAAGTTGGGGAGCCGTCCTCCATAGCACAGCAACCGCAGAGGCAATTTTAGATCGCCTTGTATATCACTCACACGTAATTAAGATCAAAGGAAAGTCATATCGCTTGGCATCGGTCAATTCTTAAACCGCTATAAAATGACAATTTAAAACCGCCCTTGATATTATGGGACATTTGTTTAACCTTCTTTCATGATTTTTGTGGTGAATTGATTGTATAACGAGGGGGATAGCAAATGTCCTCTTTTTTGTATAAAAAATCTGGCATGAAATTTTTATCCATACCAGAAAGTGTATACCCCGTTCCAGCATCTATGCCGCTGGAACGGTCTATTTAGTCTTGGTTTCTGTTTCTGGATTGGCGGTTGTCTTTGTATGGATTGCGATTTCCTTATGTGAACTCATTTTTCGTCGGCGCTTTTTAGCGGCTGGTCACCAGTTAAGTGAGTTAACGTATCGCACGCCATGGTATCCGATTGTTCCATGGTTTGCGTTTATTGCTAGCAGCCTTTCTTGCATCTTAATTTGGTTTGATCCGCAACAACGAATTGCCTTGTATTGTACGATTCCATTTGTAATTGTTTGCTATGCTGCTTATTATTTACAGACCTTGTGGCGCAAGTATACTACGAAGAAAAAGGTTTCAACAGTTGTTAAATAGATGTAAAAAAGCTGTGATTAAAAAATTCATAACGTGTAGTAAAATGTACGAGGATAATTTTTAGTTAGGAGATATAAAATGCATTCACTATTTTTACTACAGTTGATTCAGGCAGTCTTAGTAGCAATTCAATTAGTAATGATCTTCTCAGTTAATAGAATTAAGCGAGAATGGTTAACTGTTGGCCAGCTTTGTATCTCGGTCGTAATCTTAGCCAACTTATTTTCAGAATTGATCTTCTTTAGTTATACAAGTGTTCTTACTGGTTGTGTATTATTCCTCCAGTTATTCTTGCTCCCAATGTTTTGGAAACAGCTAAAGGCATTTGAAGAATAATGTAAATAGGTGAATGGAAATTAACTTCCTTGACAAGGCGGCTAATTCTCACTCACCTTTTTTAATCAAAAAAGCACCATGAAACTTACTTCACAGTGCCTTCCTATATTATTCGTTGCCAACCATATCATTTACATATTGTTGTAATTGTTTAATCATTTTCTCAGATAAATGATTAACAATAACTCCATTGCGAGCATGATAGTCAAAATTCTGTAATTGCCATAAAACAACGTATCCTTTAACTCTGGTGCCGTCACTGCCATTTATTAAAATGGGCATGTAACGAGGATTGTTAGAATAGTTAGCGGTTGTGATTGGCATACCAATAAACATATGGGTTGCCTCATTATAGGCGGATGTACTCATGACAACATAATGTCTGCGGATATTTTCTTCTTTAGGATTATGTCCACCCATTTCATGTCCTGCGTGAGGTTCTGCATCGGCAATTATAATATCTCCCTTTTTAGGAAATTCCATTAATCAATTACCTCACGTCCTACTTGTTTTACTGGCTGTAATGCTGGGTCGTTTTCGATATCTTTTTGATAATCGTATTCTTTCCAATCTTTAGTTGCAAAAATATTTTTCCTTTTTGCAACAGGGGTAAATACAATTGTCTTACCAACATTCTTTACGGTATATTCTTTTCCGGTTACTTTAATTCCTGACGGTACAGTTAAAGTTCTTGAATTACCAACTTGTCTTAATTTAACAGTCATATTATCCCTCCTTGTGTGTATACTCAGTATATACTAAAACAGTGGAAAGAGAAAGGCTTTACCAGAACGTTCACGAAAGTAGCATAAAGTATGCTAAAATGATAAAGATTATTAAGACCAATCAACGGAATTCGCTGACTGGCCTTTTGTAATTTTAAATATAATTAAGTGGGTTTTATTTATGAAGAAAAGAAAATTAAAGAAGAGTTTAGCAACAACTGCGACGGTGATGGCTGTTACAACGGGGGTGACGTCCATTAGTAATTCCGCCAAAGCTGATACGGTGCAAAATAGTAAAAATACTATTCAACAAACGCTGCCTGATGTGAGCCAACAAGCGCAGCAAAATGTCTGTGCAGCCCAAGACGCGGTTAATAAAGCCAATGCAGATGTAGCAACCGCAAATAATGACCTTAATATTGCTAATCAAAATTTGGCAGACGCGGATCAAAATGTTGATTCTAATAAGAATCAAGTTAAACAAACGAAAGAACAATTATCGTCTCTTGAGCAAACAAAAGAAAATGCTCAACAAGTTTTAACTAACGCTCATGATGAATATTATGAATTATTGAAGCAACCCGTTGATATTTCATATATGGCAACTTCCAGTGGTGGATTGAGTGTTTATGAAAGATCAATGCTTGATTACATTGCTTATGATAATCAAGGAAACCTAATTTCTAAGAATCAAGCGTATAAAAATTTTCTTGCGAATAACTATCAAGGAAACATTGATTTATTGAAAAAGATTATTGTAGAAAACGAGAAAACCATTAATTATCTGAAAATGGGTAGACCATTTGAAGATAGTATTAAGAATCTTGAACAAGCAAGATCAACAGTAAAAGAAGAACTAGAAGAATTATATAAGGTTGAAGCAGCACAAAGAGAAGGAAAATATTATAAGCCTAAGTATAATATCAGCTGGATAAATACTGATTCATACGGTTTATCGTATTCTTATAGTTCCCCTAATTATAATGAGTGGAATGATGTTGACGAAATTGATCATACACAGAATTTAATTAAAAATCATGAAGAAGCTCTAAACAAAATTCAACAAAGATTAGCCGAATTACATAATAAAACGCAGTCGGCTGTAGAAAAGGCAGAAAAAACATCCATTGCTGCCCAAGAATTACTTCAAAAGTTAGAGCAGATTTCTCAACCACTTATTACTGCTACTCAACAAATTAAAGATGCCGAAAGTACAATGTCACAAGCTAAACAAAATCTTGCGCTTCAAGAAGAACTACTTACTCAGGCCAAAGATAAGCGCAATATGATGCAATTCCAAGCAATCAATGCGCAAACTAAGCTATTACAAGCCTTGCTCAATAAGACAAATTCACAAGAAAAGTTAGCGTCAACAAAAGAAAAACTTCCTATACAAACTGATGCCTTAAAGTATAGCTCGCTAATCAACCTTGAACCACTAACAGTTGAGCCAGGAGTAACTCCTGCTCCTAAAGTTACGACAGCGATTGCAGTTGAAAATAATGATCATCAGAATAAAGCTGTTATTACTTTACCCAGCGATGAGCAAGAAAATAAGCTACCTCAGGGAACAAAGGTAGTGTGGAAAGATGATGCTAAAGTTGCAGCCGACCTTCAACGTCCCGGAAAGCATACTGAAGATGTCTTAATTGTTTTTCCTGATGGATCGGTGATTTTAACTAACGAGCAGGTTACTGTCATCGCAACAGAAAAACAGGCAGACGCTAATAAAGAGATTTCGCCTGTACAAGAAACGGTTGATACTGCCCAAGAAAATAATATGCGTACGAATGATGTTCCTGTCCAGATAGTAGAAGTTGAAGTTAATAATGATAATCAAACCTCAGCACCAGAAATATTGGTGACTCCGCAAACCAAGCAAAATACCGTCCAACCAAACGTAGTAATAAAAGGGCAGACAGCTCGGAATAACAGTGCTCGGTCTTCATTAGCTAAGTCTTATAAGGCCAAGACAACAAATAATGTTTTGCCACGAACCGGGGATGAAGCTTCACTTTCGATTATTGCCCTTGGCGCTGTTATTGAGCTAGTGGGAATTGGTGCAACACTTAAACGGTACGAATAAATTTGTTTTTCGTCATGCTAGTCTATATAATCAATGAAAATACAATATTTGAAAGGATCGACACATGAGTAACTGGCGTAATCTATTTGCACAACGAATTTATGAACGGGGTAGGGATTACTACTATCGCGATAAAGTTAAAAACTTAATAATCGATGAAGACGATAATTTTTCTGCAATCGTTAAGGGAAATCGGGCTTATAAAGTAACTGGTAGATACCATAATGGAAAGTTTTCTCAACTTCATTGTGATTGTCCCTATGCGCAGGATAACCATCGTTGTAAACATATGGCCGCGGTTTTAGAGGCGATTGATGATGATTCGGCAAATATTGAACCGCAAAAATCATTAGGGGAGGTTTTTCAATCAGCTTTTCCGCCAAACCGTTTACCAGTTGATCCGCAAAGTTTTCTAAGTAAAGAAGTCTTTCCGCTACGGCTGATTGAACATGTCTTTACTAATCTTGACGATGTTCAAATCATTTCTGAGATCCTAATTAAAGCTGCAGATGCTTATTTCACAATTCCTGGAGCTAAGTGGAATTATTCAGTGGCTGGGCGTTTTAAACAATATTACTTTTCAGTGCTAGTTGCTTTTAATCGAGAAATGATTGTGGACGTCCAGGTAGACTTTATAAAGACAAGAGAAGGACAACAGATTGCTGAAATGGTTGCCCTTTATTACTTGTTAAAGTACCTTGATCAACATAATATTGAAGAGAATACTAATGAAGCGGCCCGGCAAATGCTAGCTAATTTTCTTGATCGCGATCCTGATAGTCAGACGATCATTACTGCTAATATCGGTGAATACTACGATGGTGGTCAATACCTTTACTTCCGGGTAGGTGTACCAGACCATATGTATAAGTTTCCAAACTTGACAACTTTAACAAATGGGATTGCCCGTGGTGAGCGGCTTCATTTAGGAAAGTTCTTTGATCAGCAAATTATCCCCGAAAACCTTGATAAAGATAGTAAACAATGGTTAGACTTGATCATCAAACTATCATCGACGGCTGATTTAACGAGGGATGGTTATTACGAAGCATCCGTAAAAAATGAACTTCCTCTGGCTGGTGTTATTATGGATGAAGTCGACCAAATATTAAGGGCTGGTAATACACTTTATAATCGGTGGAAAGTGCCTATTAAGCGTGAAGAACGTGCATTAAAAGCAGCAGTTTCAATTAAAGCAAATGGTGCTGATGACGATCCAAGTCGTTACCTTGATGTTAGTGTTGACCTTCCGGCTGACCTTATTCGTGGACAGGCAGCCTATTACCACCTTGATAACCATACCTGGACTGCTTTTACAGGAATAGCCCCTGATAAGTTAGACCCTGTTTTTCCAGTAACCAGTGATCTTGTTTTTGGTGTTGATACTATGGCTGAGTTTTACCGTTATGTGTTACCCAAAATTCAGTCGATGTTTTCAGTCGAGATGCCCCAAGATCGCGATTTATCAAAGTTTTTACCTCCATTACCAACAGTAGTTTTCTTATTGGATTATCATGACGAACAAATTTATTGTGACTTGGCAACTGAAATTGATGGAAAAACACAAAAAATTAAGAAAATTGATGACCTTCCGCAATTTTTGATGCAAAGAGTTGAACAGGTACTAGCTAAATATTTCACCAAGTTTAATCAAACCGGGACTAGAGCAGTTCTGTTAGTTGATGAGGCAACAAATTTGCTAGCAACTGGAGTCAATGAATTGCAAGAAATAGGAATTACTAAGGCTACTCCTGCATTTAATGGGTTATACAAACAGCCGTTTACTAAGGTAAGTGTCGGTATCTCCGTTGATTCTGGCCTTTTAAAGCTTGATTTTGGTGATGATCAACTAACCGCTAAAGAAATCAAGCAAATTCTAAGAGATTTCCGGCCGCATAAACAGTACTATCAATTGGGCAAGAAAACCTTGAAGATGGATGAACCTTCGCTAACTGAATTAGTTGAGACATTGCGCAAAATGGGAATCTCATCACGTGATTTTACTGCGGAAGAACTTAAATTGCCGGTGTATCGTGCTCTTTATCTTGATGATCTTTTATCCCACCAAGAAGCATTGAATTATCGTACTACTTCAGAATTGCGCCGGCTAGTTACTGATGTTAAAACTCCGCAGAAAGATTTTAAGGTGCCGGCAAATCTTCATGCAACATTGCGTCCCTACCAATATGATGGTGTCCAGTGGCTAATAACCTTAATGAAGTATCATTTTGGTGGACTGCTGGCGGATGAGATGGGACTAGGCAAGACCCTGCAGATTATTACTGTTCTATTAAGTGAACAAGGAAACGGACAGAATTTAATTGTTGCCCCAGCAGCAGTTATCTATAATTGGCAAGACGAGCTTAAAAAGTTTGCTCCAGACCTTAAAGTAACCGTCCTTGATGGTAGTAAAGCTGAACGGCGGAAACAGTTTGCGCAAAGTACAGAAAGGGATATCATTATTACTTCCTACGATGCCGCTAAACGAGATATTGATTTTTATGAAGGGCATGTCTTTAATATTGAAGTTATTGATGAGGCCCAATACATTAAAAATCCCCAAACTGCTGCCGCTAAAACAGTCAAAGCGATCAATGCTAAGCAGCGTTTTGCTTTAACCGGAACTCCAATTGAGAACCGGTTAAGCGAACTTTGGAGTATTTTTGACTACTTGATGCCTGGCTTTCTCGGTTCTTATCAGCAGTTCCGCAAACAGTATGAAGGACCGATTATTAAAAATCAGGATGAGCAAGCTCAGGACGATTTAAAACGTTTGGTACAACCATTCATGCTCCGTCGTTTGAAGCAAGATGTCCTTAATGATTTACCGATGAAAAATGAACAGGTATTTTTAACGCCCATGGTTGGTAAACAAGAACGCCTATATCAGGCACGTGCTCAAAGATTGATAAGACAGATTCAAAAACAGAATGATGAAGAATTTCAGCAGAATAAATTAGCAGTCTTGGCAGAAATTACTCGTCTTCGTGAACTATGTTGCAGTCCTCAATTGTTAGATAGGGGGTACAGTGGTCCTTCGGGAAAAATTAAGGCAACTATGAATTTAATTAAAGATGAAATGGCAGATAATCATAAAATTTTACTCTTCTCGCAGTTTACATCGGCATTAGCAATCTTAAAAGAAAAACTTGCTAAAGCGGGAATTAAGTACTTTGTGATTGAAGGAAAGACAAAGAAAGCAGATCGTTTACAATTTGTTGATGAATTTAATTCCTATGATCAGCCAGCTGTCTTTTTGATTTCTCTGAAAGCTGGAGGAACGGGATTGAATCTTACGAGCGCTGATGTTGTCATTCATTTTGACCCGTGGTGGAATATTGCGGCTGAAAATCAGGCGACTGACCGAGCTCACCGGATTGGTCAAAAGAATAACGTGACGATTTATAAAATGATTGCACAAAACACAATTGAAGAGAAAATCATTGAAATGCAACAGAAAAAAGCAGCTCTTGCTAATTCTATTCTTTCAGGAAATGAGCTAGCAAATGCCGTCATCAACAAGGAGACCCTTCTCAACATCCTCAAATAATATAGGTTTTGTGAAGTTTTGTCCTAAGTCCCTATAAAATCCCGCTATAACTTGCTATACTTAAAATATTAATATGTGAAAAAAAGGGATGAGAAGAATGGTAATGGTTGATTTGCATTGTCACCTTTTGCCGGGGATTGATGATGGTTCGAAAAGTATGGAGATTTCATTGCGACTTGCAAAAGAAGCAACAGAAAACGGGGTTACCCATGCTCTTTTGACTCCTCATCATATGAACGGGCACTATGTAAACCATAAACAAGATGTTTTAGCGCGAACAAAAGAATTTCAGGAAGAACTGGAGAAAAATAATATTCCACTAACTGTCTTTCCTGGACAAGAAGTGCGAATTAATGGTCAGCTAATTGAAGCTCTTGATAATGATGATATTCTATTTGCTGATGAGAGTGGAAAGTATATGATGTTGGAATTTCCAGACAATGATGTCCCTCATTACACTAATCAGATGATTTTTAACCTTCAACAACGGGGGATTACGCCAGTGGTTGTTCACCCTGAACGGAATACCAAGATCATGGCTGAACCGGACTTACTTTATCAAATGTTGGAAAAAGGGTGCCTGTCACAAATCACCGCTAGTTCCTATGTTGGTACATTTGGTAAAAAAGTCGAAAAATTCAGTAAAAATCTGATTGCGGCTGGTCAAGGATATATCTTTGCTTCTGATGCTCATGACCTTCCAGGACGAAAATATGAAATGCGCCAGGCCTTTGACAAATTATCGCGTGAATTTGGCGCTGGCGTTGCTCAAGAATACCAAGATAATGCGCGAGCTATCATTAACGGGGATGAAATTGGTCGTCATCAGATTAAGAAGGTTCAGCAACGTAAGAAATTGTTTGGGTTATTTTAAAAAGCTGTAGTTCACACTACGGCTTTTTTATCGAAAGCAAAGAGTGGTGGGCGAATCCGTAATTATAATGCCTGATCACGTCTTTGGTGCCCCGTGCAAATGGCCAATGTGGATACCTTCGATGCTAAAATGCTGATAGTAAGAGGCATTTGGTAAGTTTGAACAGTTAGTTCCACGGATTATTCGTGAAAAAGGTGAGGCTGAGAGAAAATTTTTCTCCCAGCCTCACTTCTGTAAAATGCAAGATTTTAAGTGGATTTAACGATTTTTTGCGTATATATAATATTAGAGACACTATTTTCAGGAGGAACCTATGCGTTTTTTACATACGGCTGATTGGCATATTGGCAAGACCTTAAACGATTTTAGCTTGCTTGATGATCAGCTAGCAACTTTTAAGCAGATTGAAGCAATTGCCAAAGACCAGCAAGTTGATGCGATAGTGATTGCCGGGGATTTATATGATCGGTCCGTGCCCAATGAAGCAGCGGTTAAGCTTTTAAACCAGATGCTGCAAGAATTAAATCTGGCTGATCATTTTCCTTTACTGGCAATCAGTGGGAACCATGATTCAGCGGTCCGTTTGAGTACGGGGACTGATTGGTTTGTTTACCAGTCATTTTTCTTAAATACTAACATTAATGATGCTTTTACTCCGGTCACAATCAAGGATACCCAGTTTTTCTTATTGCCATTCTTTGGGATTCAAGAAGTTTGCAACTATTTTAATGACGACAAGATTAAAAATGTCAATGATGCGATGGCACGAATTACAGCTGAGATGGAAAAGCATTTTGTCCCTGGTAAAAGGCATGTCCTTGTCGCCCATTTCTTTGCGGCTGGAAGTAAGCGAACGGCTGATTCTGAAACTTTGATTGAGATTGGCGGATTGAGTGCAGTTACGACAGATGTTTTAGCTCCCTTTGATTATGTTGCTCTTGGCCACCTTCATAACCGCAATGCTTTAAATGACAAAAAAGTTAAGTATAGTGGCTCACCAATGAAGTTTTCCGTATCGGAAGCCAAGCAAGAAAAAGGAGTTTGGATTGTTGATACAGCACCTTTTAAGGCCGAATGGGTTCCACTATCACCGGTTCATGATATTCACCTTTTGAAAGGGAGTTTTGCTGAACTGGCGACAAAACCTGAAGAAGCATTACGGGAAGATTTTTATGACATTGAATTGACCGACCAAGAGCGAATCCCCGATGTGCTAAACAAGTTACGCGAATATTATCCGAAGATTGTTAGCCTTCACCGGACACATCAGGCCAAGCAGGTTCAACTCAACCTTAGTAAGAAACGTGCTCAGGAATCGCCCCTTGATTTGCTTGCGGATTTTTATTCCCAAACGATGGGAAATGGTTTAACTGACCGCCAAAAAAAGTGGGCAGAAAAGGCCTTGACTCAAATTATGAAAGGGGAGGAATAGGAGATGCGTCCATTAACGATTGAACTACATTACTTTGGGCCGTATGAGCATCAAGTGATTGACTTTACGCAGTTCACAGAGCGTTCCTTATTTCTGGTAGCAGGGAATACTGGTGCAGGGAAAACCACGATTTTTGATGCGATGTGTTATGCACTTTTTGGTCAAACAACCAATGATCGTGATCGGTCGGCTGCTGCTTTGCGTTCTGATTTCGCACCAGCTGATCAAGAAACAATGGTGAAGTTTACCTTTGAACACCAAGATCTTAAATATCAAATTATGCGTCGTCCTAAACAGGTTTTAAAGGGACGCCGCGGCAAGTCAGTTGAACATAATCAAGCCGTTGATCTTATTTACCCGCTTGAAAGCGATCATCCCCATGAAATTACTAAAATCAAGGAAGCAGATATGTTTATTACTGACCTGCTCAACCTGACCCGTGATCAATTTAAGCAGATTGTTCTTCTCCCTCAAGGAAAGTTTCGGCAGTTTCTCGATTCAGATAGCAATACGAAAGAAGCTCTTTTGCGTGACCTTTTTAATACGTCCTGTTATGAGCAGTGGGCAACGCAACTAAAAAAAGATTTGCGTGAACAGAAGAAGTCATTGACGACCCAAGAAACAAAACTTCAATCATTAAAGGAAACAGTAACCGCGATTGATACGCAATTAACAACTAAAGAATGGTTAGCGGAAGCAAAAAATTACTTATCCCGACTAAAAGCTAATCTTGAACACTTAGGCGATGATGAGCAGCAACAGCAAAAGAAAGTTGATCAGCTTGATGCCCAACTTCATACTGAGCAAGAGTTGAAGAAAAATATTGAGGAGTTAGCTGAACTTATCAAGGTTGGAAAAACACTGCAAGCTCAAGCGGGAGAGATCCAAGAAACAAAGCAGCAAGTAAAAGTCCTTGACTGGTACCAAGAACACCAGACAGAATATCAACGGTGGAAAGATGGCGAAAAGCGTTTCCAAAAATTAACAGCAGACAGTAATATTCTCCATGAGGACCTGCGTAATCTTCAAAAGCAACAGCAAACAATTGAAACCGACCTACAACAAACGAGTAAGCAGCAAGAAGAAATTGATCAGCTTCAAACAGAGGTCGCCGACTTGACGAATAAACTCCCATTATTCGATGATCGAGATAAGCTAAAATCAGCTGTCGATGAACTACAAGCAAACTTAAAGCAACAGAAAAAGCAACAAGCTGCTTCCCAGAAGAAGTTGCAAGACGCTCAACAGCAATTGACGGTTATTGCTAATAATTTAAAAGAGCATGAAAACTTAGGTGAAGTCCAAGTTCAACTAGCAAAGAAGGAAGGGCTTCAGGAAAAATTAACGACTGCTAGAAAAGATTTAAAGCAATTAGAAACAAAATTTTTATCTGAAAAGGAAAATTGCGCGAAATTGGAGCAAAAGCAGGGGGATGCTGAAAAACTCGTTCAAAAATCGCAAGGTGAGTTGGATGACTTAAATGATCGCTTTGCCCGTCACCAAATTGCCATCCTTGCTCAAAAATTAAAGCCAGCCACCCCTTGCCCAATTTGTGGATCTCTTGACCATCCCCATCCGGCAAGCTTAGCAGATGATAGTGAATTGGTAACGGAAGCACAAGTTAAAGCGGCAACCGTTAAAGTTCAACAAAATCGTAGTACGTTTGACCAGTTAAAAGAGCAAGTTCGCCAAAGCGTTGCCCAAATTGCTAACTTAACGACAGAGGTAGAAACCAAGCAGGCAAATTTAGCTGAACTGTTAGGGGATAATGAATTACCGAGTGATTGGGAAGAACAAATTGAAAATCAGGCTCAAAAACTAGCACAAATGAAGACTGATCTTGCTAAAATAGAACAACAGGTTAAACAATGGCGCCATGAAGAGGAAAAATTGCAACAGGAAACCAAGTCCTCCAAGGAAGAACTAGTTAAAATAGACGAAAGTGTGAACCACTACAAACAGGACTTAATTGCCAAGCAGACTATTCTGAAAGAAAAAGCAGCTTCTTTACCAGCAAAATTTCCTACTAAAGAAGCTGCTGACAAGCAAATTCAAACTGATCAACTAAAGATCAAAGCCTTTAATAACCAACTTGAATTATTGCAACAACAACGACAAGAAAATGCTGAAAAATTAGCAGGGACAAGTAGTCGGATCAATCAGACTAAAGAAGAACTTGCCACCCAAATGACACAACAGGATAACTTACACCAATATCTTGTGAACCTTTTAGCGCAATATGATGTCCAGCTTAAATGGGATTTCTGGCAAGAAGCTAGTGAACAAGTGGCAACATTGTCATCTTTACGTGAACAGGTAACGACCTTTGAGAATCAAGTCCAAGATAATCAGTCCCAACAAGAGCGGTTGACTAAGGCCATCAATAATCATCCCATGCCAGATATTGCGTTAACGCAGACAAAACTTAATGCTGAGCGTGAACAACTTCGGCAATGTCAGCAAGAAATTGGTCAGTTAACTGCTCAGTATAAGCAATTAGAAGAAACGGATCAAAAGATTATTAAGGCAGTCGAAAAAACTGGAAAACTTGATCAAGAAATTAATGAATTACAAACATTAACAGATGTTGTGACTGGGAATACTGAAAACCATGTTAGCTTAGAACGGTATGTATTACAGGCATATTTTCAAGAGGTCTTAGTAGCAGCCAATGTTCAGTTAGACCGGTTAACTAATGGTCGCTACCAGTTTGAATTAGCAACAGAAAGTCATGGGGCTGGTGCCAAGTGGAGTGGACTTGAAGTTAATGTATATGATGATAATGCTGGTAGAACGCGAAGTGCTCGGACGCTTTCTGGTGGTGAAAGTTTTATGGCTTCACTTGCTCTTGCTTTAGCTCTCTGCCAGATTGTCCAAGAGCAAAGTGGGGGAATTAAGATTGATGCGCTCTTTATCGATGAAGGATTTGGTTCCCTTGATCAGCAAGCTCTTGAAGATGCTCTTCATTCCCTTCAAGAACTCGAAGGCCACCGGATGATTGGAATTATCAGTCATATCACTGAACTTGAGGAGCAAATTCCAGATCAGTTAATTGTTCGATCAAGAAATGGCCGTAGTTATGTCGCATACCAGCATGAAATATAAGTTCAAAACAGTATTTAAATTTGTGATGATGAAATTAGATAAAAAAATTAAAAATAAAAAGTGCAAAAATTAGTTTTTTGCGTATATATATTTATAGGGGAGGTGATTTGCGAGATGAAGACTTGTTCGTTCATAGACTCCTTTCCCCATTAGTTGCTGTCTTCGTCTGCAATCACTTCCCTAATGGGAGCTGTGATATGAGTCAAGTTGCTTTCATAATGAGGTGACAGCGCAGTACAACAATGGTCTATCATCGCTTGGCAAAGCTGTTGGTGACTATTGATGTTTGCGTGGCCTCCAAAGGCTAGGTTTGCGTCAAAAAACGAAGTAACAGGTGATTCCTGTCTCGCTCTCTTTCTTCTCCCACAAATCTTAATGTAAAGATCTCTTATCTACTCTTTTACGTATCACCAGATAGGAGATCTTTATTTTTTAAAATAAAAAGTGCAAATGTTATCTTTTTACGTATATATTTAAGTGAAGGCCTAAAAAATGCATTTAATGCTCTTTAACTCCATATTATCTTCCACAGTCAAATAGGCCTTCATTTCAAAAGCTAGGAGATTCTTCTTAGCTTTTTCTTATAATATAAAAAAGCCATTATTGTGGGGAGGGCAATAATGACTTTGAAATTATTTATCTTAATGATTTGCGGTATCCAGCGGCTTGCGCTTCTGCTTCTGAGTTGAAATAGACCGCATTTGCTGAATTCATATGATAGCCTTGCTGATCGGGCGTATGGTAGATTTTTGAACGAGCATTACCAACGATCATACCGGCCTGATCGGTTCGCATATCACCGTTATTCGATGGTGCAGTTGAACTGGTGCTTGTATTAACTGCTGAACTTTCCTCGCTACTGCTGCTAGATGATATTTCTGAAGATGATTCGCTTTCAACAACTGGTTTTACGTAAGTAGTATTAGTAACAGTAAAACTTGTTTTGGCGCTTTTATCATCATCACTGTTAGTGGCAGTAATATCGAAACGACACTTCTTGGTACTAGTAGCAAGTTTTAGACTCTTACTAAAATTACCATTATCATCGGCTTCGACAGTATAGCGACCGTTGTTTCCGCCATGCTTTACAATTTTAATCGTTGCATTGGCTTCAGTCTTTCCTGAAAATGTGACAGATCCGTCTGCTTCAGTATCAATCTTAATCCCTTTGCTTGTAGCTTGCGCATTCTTACCGTCTGGGATATTAACGGTGAGCGGTAAATTACTGGCAAGTACTGAGTGTTGGTTAATTGGAATAATAAATAAACATATTCCAGCAAAAAAGCTAGTAAAGATTGTGGCTAGTTTTCTCACAGTCCACTTCCCCCATATTCATTAATAGTTGTTTTCCCCTGTAAGATCATATCATATAAAAGGTGATTTAAAAAGTTAATCTAACCTCGTTGTATACCCTTACAAAATTATCGAAATTGCTATAAAAATTAACTTTTAGTCATGATAAAATTAAAACAAATTTTAAGCTATTGTCCATTGTATATTTTATAGAGGAGTTTTTTATGAAGAATAATAGTTCAAAATATTGTTTATTGTTAGGTACAGCACTGTTAGGATTATATTTCCAAGCTAATAGCGTTCATGCGGATACGACTGATACAACAGTTAATGGCGAAACTACCCATAGCAATGTTACGCCAATGGTCCAGACTAATAAGGATGAAGCAAGTACTCCGCAAACGACTACTGATTGGTCTGACCCAGCCAAATATCAAAATGACATTCCAGTTCAGATTTTAGGAATCAATGACCTGCATGGTGGGTTAGAAACGACTGGATCAGCTACGATTGGAGATAAGACTTATTCGAATGCCGGAACAGTTGCACGCCTAGCTGGTAACTTTGATGCGGCAGAGGAAAGTTTTAAGAACGCTAATCCGACAGGAACCTCAATTCGGGTAGAAGCCGGAGATATGGTTGGGGCTTCTCCAGCAAATTCTGCTCTTCTCCAAGACGAATCAACCATGCATGTTTTAGACGCAATGCATTTTGAAATCGGAACTTTAGGAAACCATGAGTTCGATGAAGGATTAGCTGAGTATATGCGGATTGTTAATGGTGGTGAACCTACTAAACAATATAATGAAGCTGAGATGGCCTATCCTCATGTGAAAACAGGGATTAATATCATTACTGCCAACGTTGTAAACAAATCTGATGGTCAAATCCCATTTGGAATGCAACCATATTTGATTAAAGAAATTCATACTAGTGATGGTAAAGTTGCTCGGATTGGCTTTATTGGGATTGAAACTACTTCCCTACCAATTTTAACCTTATACGATAATTACAAAGATTATGATGTTTTAGACGAGGCTGAAACAATTGCAAAATATGATCAAATTTTACGTAAAAAGGGTGTTAATGCAATTGTAGTTCTTGCCCATACAGGGGTTTCAACGGATAAAGATGGCAGCACTAAAGGTAATGCTGTTGATATCATTAAGAAGCTTTACCAAATTGACCCTGATAATTCTGTCGACCTTTATGTTGCCGGTCACTCCCACCAATATGCTAATGCTACTGTTGGTAGTGTAAAATTAGTGCAAGCCATTTACACAGGTAAGGCTTACGATGATATTATCGGTTACATCGATCCAACAACTAATGATTTCGCACCGAATAGTCTCGTTTCGCATGTCTTTCCTGTATTATCAGAAAAGGATGCGCCTAATATCAAAACAGATGCAAATGTTACAGCAATTGTTGAAGATGCTAACAATCGAGTAGCACCAATTATTAATAAGAAAATAGGGGAAGCTGCTACAACAGGCGATATTCTTGGACGACTACATAATACCCCTACTCGTGAAAATGCCGATGGTGAATTAGTTGTCGATGGTCAATTATATGCTGCTCATAAGGTGGGCTTACTAGCAGATTTTGCGATGACTAATACAGGCGGCGTTCGTGCAGATCTGCATGTTAATCCTGATCGTTCCATTACATGGGGCAGTGCTCAAGCAGTTCAACCATTTGGTAATATTTTGCGGGTAGTTGAAATGACAGGGGCACAAATCGTTGAAGCCTTGAATCAACAATATGACGAAGATCAAGCTTACTACTTACAGATTTCCGGGCTTCATTATACTTATACTGACCAAAACGATCCTAACCAACCATATAAAGTCGTTCAAGTTTATGACCAACATAATCAACCGCTTGATATGAATAAGACTTACAATGTTGTTATTAATGACTTTTTAGCAGGTGGCGGAGATGGCTTTTCTGCATTTAAGGGTACTAAAGTTGTCGGGATTGTTGGTCAAGATACAGACGCGTTTATTGACTATATTACTGATATGACTAATGATGGTAAACCAATTACTGCGCCAACAATGAACCGTAAGATTTACTTGACTGCTGAACAATTAGCGAAGGCTGACTCAGATTCACAGTCACAAACAGAAACTAATCAGAACACTCAAAACGATGCTAATTCTCAGACTGAAGGAAATCAGCTTCAAGAAGTTCCAAGTCAACCGGTATCTTCAACAGTAACCTTGCCAACAACAGCTGGTCAACCCGCCGAAACTGTTACACTACATGCTCAATCTAAGCAACAAACCGTAGCTGCTAATAATCAATTAATTAATTTGACGCCTACATCAATTAATGGCCAAAAACAAAAAGCAGCTGCCCAGCAAGCAGCTTTACCACAAACTGGTAACGATGAAGATCTTGCATTACTTCTTCTCGGAAGTTTATTAATGGCAGCAACCGGATTGACAATTATTGATCGCAAGCGTAAACATGCTTAATTGCTTAAAATAGACTGTTACTTTCATTATGTGGGAGTTAGCAGTCTATTTTTCATTATTTTGTTTTCTCGCTATAATGGAAACGATAAAGTAAAAATGGAGTAAGAACATGGCAGAAAATATCATCAATATTTTAAAAACCAATAATATGACCGTCGCATTTGTCGCTCAAGAAAGCGGCCTGGACGTTGCGCAGGTTAACGAAACACTTAAACGTCCCGTTGCAACCTGGTCAATTCAAATTCTTAATGCACTTGCAGATGCTTTAGGGGAGCGTCCGGGAGAATTATTAGATCGGATCCAGGACTTTGATTTTCACTTACATACTGATGATGATCAATTAACGATTCAGCACGTGCAGTTCCAAACACCTTCTTCTTATCAACAAGTTCGATTTGCGGTTGAGAGTAATGTTTTAGAGGGATGGGAGCCTACAACAGCAGAGGTAAGACGATTAAAAGAGAGCGCTGAAAATCCAGATGATGAAATTTTAATGGAAATTGAGCAATTATTTGGTGATGAAGATGACTGATGAAGAACTTCAAGCAAAATTTTTATATGATAATGGAACCCTCCGCAATAAGTTTGCAATTAAAAACGCGGATGAATTAAGCTTAATTGAGTATCGTGGTGTAGCAGAAAGGGAAGTGGCCCTTCTTCAACAACAACCGAAAATTAAGAGCTTTGAAGATTTGCAGACAATTAACAAATTCCTTTTTGGTTGGCTTTATGACTGGGCGGGTGAGTTACGAAACTACTATATTTCAAAGGCAGGTTTTGATTTTTTGGAATATGGTCGCTTTGATAATGCAATTAAATATATTAATGATGAAATTGGGCGATTGAATAAGAAAAAGCAGCCTACCATTGAGGATTATGCTGCTCTCTTAAATGATCTAAATTATATTCATCCGTTTCGTGAAGGGAATGGCCGGTCAACTAAATTATTCATTCAGTTAATTGCCCTTCATCATGGTCAGGTAATTGATTACCCAGCAGATAACGCGGAAATGATTGCCGGATTAAACCAATCAGATGTCGGTATTATTGCCAAGACCATGGCATTACAGAAAAGTGCTGGTTAAGCTAGTTTGCTTGCTGCTTGTTTATTAAGAATCACTGTTATGTTTGGATGTTTTTGGAGGACTGATGCTGGAACAGCGGTTGTGATTTTACCGTTGACCATTTTGTTGATTGCGTCTGCTTTTTGCTCACCAAATGCGAGTAAGATGATATGTTTTGCTTGCAAGATTGAACCAATTCCCATCGTGTAGGCTTCCATTGGCACGTCCTTACTTGAAGTAAAAAAACGTGCGTTGGCATTGATAGTAGCAAGGGTTAACTTTACTTTATGGGTTTGGCTATCAAAAGGAGTTCCAGGCTCATTAAAACCGATATGACCATTATTGCCAATTCCTAAAATTTGCGTATCAATAGGGTAAGTAGCCAAAATCTGATTATAGTGATTAATTACTTCAGTGGCATTCAGATTACTGCCATCCGGAATAAAACTTTTGGCAAATGGCTTTTGAGCGAAAAGATGATGTTTCATAAAGTAATGGTAACTTTGCGGATCAGTTGATTTAAGACCGACATATTCATCAAGATTAATCGAAATAAGGTTGGAATAATCAACAGAACTGCTAGTCATCTTTTGATAAAGACCTAGTGGAGAACTCCCTGTTGCGAGACCAAGTACCTGGGCGCCGTTTATAATATCTGTTTGAAGAAGTTTAAAAGCTTTTTGGCTTGCTTCTTCTTTATTTTTCGTTACAAGAATTTTCATCCTCATCACCTCACGACTATTGTAATTCTTTTAGGGGAAAAGAAAAGAGTAGCTGCTAATGCTTATTCTTTAGATTTGACAAAAATGTTATTGAATACGCTTACAAAAATGTGTAAAATAAGGGTGTTGCTGAAAGAATCTGATAAGAATTGGAGAAAGTTTAATGAAGTTCAAAAAATTAACAGTAATGTGTGCTGTTTTATCAGGTTTACTATTAGGGAGCTCTGCGATGACGGCAGTTCCAGCTACTACCTATGCAGCCTCTAATGATAAGCAGGTAACAATCTATCTTACACGTCACGGAGAAACTACTGGTAATGTAATGCAACGGGTACAAGGATCGAGTGATTTCCCATTAACTAAAAATGGGATTACCGTTGCTAATGATTTGGGCTATGGATTAAAAGGAATCAAATTTAAGCATGCTTATACGGGTAACTTGACGCGACAAGAAGTTACTGCACAACAAGCATTGAAGTATTCTGCCAATCCAAATACAAAGATTACGACCACGCCAATGTTACGTGAAGGCGGATATGGGAGCCTTGAAGGAGACAGTATTGAAGCTGATAACCAGAAGATTGCTAATGTTTATGGTTATCAAGATGGCAAGCAGTTCCAGCAAGCAACTGGCAAAGATTACTGGAATAAGCTCCAAGATGCCTACCACAAACTTGATATGGACAATTCGCAAAATACCAAGTTGGCTAAGAGTGATCGGGCAGAAAGCTCAGCTCAGGTTCAAAAACGGATGAATTCTGAATTGCTTCACATTGCAAAAACGACTCAAAAACAGGATGGCGGCAATGTCTTAGTCGTTAGTTCCGGAATGTCAATTAATGAATATCTTTCAACCATTTCTAAAAAATATGATGGAAAGCCAATGAAGAATGCGGCAGTAACCAAACTTGTTTATAAGAATGGTAAACTTCACGTTGAGGGCCCAATTGGTACGCTTCACTATGTAAATAAGGGCAAGAAAATAGCAGCAAATAAGTAAAATGAATTATCTTTCAGCAACACATAGATTTTTTGCAATTATCAAATTATTATTCGGGGGACTCTTTGATCAGCAAGGAGTCTCTTTTTGCTTTTTGGAAGGGAGATAGTGCCAATCGAGAATTTAACGGTTAAGCTGTTTAATGAAATTGCTGAAAAGCAGCTTCCAGGTTTAGCATTATTTGAAAATCAAACTGGCTCTGGGAAAACAACGGGTGCTCTGCAGTGGGTAACGGATATGCTAATGAAAAGTAAGAACTCCGATGTCATTATCTACATAACTCCTAGCAGACAGAATCGAGACGAAGCATGGCGGGAATTGGTTAGACAAGCATATCGAAGAATTCTTTGCGACGAATCAGTTAAATCTAATCGACAATCGGATCGCAAGGGATGAACGGATAGAAGATATCAAGGCCGCGTTGGTTCAGCTTTCGCCAACCGTTAAAGTCGATATTAGACCGACCGTTGAAGATAAATTTGGATATAATCTAGTGGTGATTAATAATAAGCGGTATTTCCAAACTCATGAAGATGTTAAAGATAATTATGCGAGAGACTATCAGCAGGCAATAGTACAACATTTGACAATTGATACCTTTAGGAAGGGTGCTCTAAGAAGTACGTTAATTAATTCATTAAAAGAGTTGATAATAAAGAAAGATTTGAAAGAAAGAAGCTTAAGTCTGTATCATTCACCAGATTCAATGATGGGATGGGAGTTTTATCAAGTTGCAAAGGAAGCTCATGGTACCCAAGCAGTCTATCTATTTAAAATGATTAATAGTGATGAATTCGAGGTGAGACGGTTAGATTTACAAGAAAGCTCAAAATTTATTTATTCCGATGATGCAGATCTTCAGTACCTATAACAAAAGCGGAACTTAAACGGGCTTTGAATGATTTAAGTAAAAGTTACCCTAATTACAGAATTAAATACCAAAATTTTATTTCTATCATTAATAAAAGAGAGCTGGATTCGTTTAGTATCAATGACTTAAAAGATGAATTTGATTTTATGAAGAAGAATAAAATACTAAGTCCAATTGCAATTAATTTATTATTGGATGAATTATATGAACAATATGGACTAGTTTTGAAAGTGAAACCAAAAATAAAATCTCATGTTCCAAAGTATCTCTCTGGGTTGACCGATATTAATTATTTCGTTGATAACGACGATCAGGATATTATTTACTATAATGTAGGAACCATTAGTAAAAATATGAATATGTCAATTGCAAAGGCATCACACATCTGGCAACTTCAGCCTAACATTAAATTAAATAAGCGTGTTTTCGCTACGATTGAGACCGAAAATATCTTGAAGTTTCTTCAAATGATGATGGTGAATTTTGTGCGATTTCATCAACTAACAGTAATTCCTTTTCCAGTTAAATACCTTCGAGAATTTATTCAACTTGAAGAAAAGAAAAAATCAGCTAAAAAATATGTGACAGATTTACTGAAATGATGAGATAATACTAGGAGTGATGGGGGGATGATGGTGAAAAGTACTAAAAAGAAACGATCCCATATTGGGTTAATTATATTTACTATATTACTGGTAATCTTGTTAGGAATTTTAGGGGTAAATTATAAACGGTTTGCTAGTAAGCAACTTAACCCAGTTCGTGATAATAAAGTAGTAAAAAAGGATTCGCCTAAAATAACAAAGACTGAAAAAGTTGTTGGATCGTATCGAGATGATCAAGACGGTGCAGCTATTGTCTTAAACGGAAACGGAACAGGTCGATATGTTTATGCTGATAAGAATAATCCAGACACAGATGATAGCTTAACTTGGCGTAAAGACGGAGAACGCTACCTTATAAATTTGGAAGACTGTGATGTAACTAATCCACTTACCGCAGCGTTTGATAATAATAAACTAGTTATTACGGGTAGTAATGGTTGGAATACCGAAACGTTCCAAAAAGTTAATGAAGAGTTAAACCTTCAACAATTTTTGAATGATATGCATAAAAAATAAAATAATGCTTGCAAAGGATTTGTAGATGAGATATAATAAAATTCCTGTCAGCGATAAGAGATGAATAGAATTTTGCGACTGCTTAGACTTATTTATTGGTTGTACAGTTCAAACAACATTTTTTAAAATGTTGTTGACATCCTATTGATGACATGATATACTAATAAAGTTGCTGATTGAGTTATCAATCAAAAGGAATTCAAAATTAATTAAAATTTCTTCTTGACAAGTTAATCTGATATATGTTATAATGTTAATGTTGATTGACTGCTTGGTTAGTTAACCGGTAGACCTTTGAAAACTGAACAAAGTTTCGACGAATCAAATGTGTAGGGTCTTCAATCACGATGTGATTTGAAGCAAAACATTTGCGAAGTCAATTCGCTTAATAACAAAGATAATTGAGAGCTAT
>NZ_NGPY01000014.1:0-33866 GCF_002254085.1 Limosilactobacillus reuteri
ATGAATATGTCCAAGACGCTCCAGTCAATTCAATGTGATTAAGTTGTCGAACCGCCGTATACGGAACCGTACGTACGGTGGTGTGAGAGGTCGATAATTGAAATAATCAATTATCTCCTACTCGATTGGCTGAAATTGAATTGTTATGATAAAACTATGTAACAATTTATTACGGATTGACAAATCGAAATTTGCCTCTGGTATAATAAAAGCTATAATTAATTGGCAGACGTGAACTTTTAATAAATGTCTGTAATTAATCCTAAGTACATGATAAAAATGGAGGAACAATTAGTGTTTTCCAAAAGTAAACATGATGAAATAAATCAGCAACTTGATATGGATCGTATTCCTAAACATATTGCAATTATTATGGATGGTAATGGCCGGTGGGCGCAGAAACGGCACCTTCCACGGGTCGCTGGCCATAAGCAGGGAATGCAAACGGTAAAAAAGATTACAATTGCTGCCAGTGAATTAGGTGTAAAAGTCTTATCATTATATGCTTTTTCAACCGAAAACTGGAAACGTCCTTCTTCAGAGGTAAGTTATTTAATGCAGTTGCCTGTCCGCTTCTTCTCAACATTTGTTCCAGATCTTGTCAAACATAATGTTAAGGTGACAGTGATGGGAGATATTACGCAACTACCTGAAGCTACGCAAAAAGCTGTTAAAGATGCAATGGCTGATACAGCCCACTGTACAGGAATGATTCTCAACTTTGCTTTGAACTATGGGAGTCGAGATGAGATCACTCAGACTGCTAAAAAGATTGCGGAAGACGTTCAAAATGGGAACTTGGTAATCGCGGATATTAATGAAGCAGCATTTGGTAAGTACTTAATGTCAGCACAACTAGGTCAATTTGCAGACCCTGATCTGTTAATCAGAACAAGTGGCGAAGAGCGAATTAGTAACTTTATGCTGTGGCAAATTGCTTACAGTGAATTGGAGTTTGTTCCAGAGCACTGGCCGGACTTTGATGAAGATTCATTGCGATCAGCAATAATTACCTATCAAGGACGTCATCGGCGGTTCGGTGGATTAAAAAATCAATAAATAATAAGGGGATTTTGTTTTGAAAACAAGAATAACGACCGCGGTAATTGCACTTGCAATCTTTATACCGCTTATTATATATGGTCATTGGCCATTAACAATTGCAGCCGTTGCATTAGGAATCGTTGCAATGTCAGAAGTATTGGTAATGAAAAAAATGTTTGTAATTTCATTTGAAGCTTTGATTAGTTATCTGGGGGTTGCTTTATTAATATTACCGGATAGTTGGCTTGACTTCTTACCTAGCGTTGCAACTCGATGGTTCGGCTTCTATATTTTAGTTGTTTTACTTCTATTACATACAGTTATTCGAAAACAACGCTTTACTTTCGACGACGCCGGGGTTTTAACATTAGCAATGCTCTATATCGGAATGGGATTTCGCTATTTTATTGCTGCTCGGGCAATCAATTTTCAAACGCTATTATATGGAATGTTAATCGTTTGGATTACAGATAGTGGAGCATATTTAATTGGCCGAAAAATTGGTAAAAATAAACTCGCTCCTAAGATTAGTCCTAATAAAACTTGGGAAGGTTCAATTGGTGGTACATTAGCCGCTGTTATTATTTTAGCTATTTATTGCTACTTTATCCCTGTTGGTGCAGGTTGGGTAACAATGATATTCGTTACTTTGATTCTTTCAATCTTCGGTCAATTTGGTGACTTAATCGAATCATCATTAAAACGCTACTATGGTGTAAAGGATTCGGGAAAAATTCTTCCAGGCCATGGCGGAATTTTAGATCGGTTTGATAGTATGCTGATTGTTATGCCAATGCTTCATTTATTAGGGATCATTTAATCAAACGTAAGGAAGAGATTTTTTGATAATAACAATTATTACATTTATTATTGTTTTTGGAATCCTTGTCCTTGTTCATGAATATGGTCATTATTATTTTGCTAAACGAGCAGGAATTCTGGTTCGTGAATTTTCAATAGGAATGGGTCCAAAAATTTGGTGGAAACGAAAAAATGGTACTACCTATACTATTCGAATTTTGCCCCTCGGTGGTTATGTTCGTTTAGCTGGTGCTGATGATGAGGACCAAGATGAATTAAAGCCAGGTACTCCCCTAACGATTCAACTAAATGATCAAGATAAAGTTATTAGTATTAATGCTAGTGATAAAACAACCTTATTTCAGGGGATTCCTCTTCAATTAGTTGCTTGTGATTTAGAAGATGGCTTATGGATAAAAGGATATGTCAATGGGGACGAAGATCAGCTAAAGGTATATAGTGTTGACCATGATGCAATGATTATTGAACGAGACGGAACCGAGGTACAGATTGCTCCACGTGATGTGCAATTTCGTTCAGCAAGTCTTCCTGCACGGATGATGACTAATTTTGCTGGTCCAATGAATAATTTTATTTTGTCCTTAGTAGTATTTATTATCCTTGGTTTCACCTTAACGGGCGTACCAACTAATAGCAATCAGTTAGGGCAAGTTAATACAGGTTCCGTAGCTGCCAAAGCGGGCTTAAAAGCAAACGATCGGATTGTTAAGGTTAACAACCAAAAGATCAATAATTGGACTGACCTTTCAACTAACATTTCAAATAGGCCTAATAAGACAGTGTCAATAACGTATGAGCGTGGTAACAAGGCATTTCATACTAAGTTAACACCAAAAGCAGTTGAACGAGGTCATCAAAAAGTTGGGCAAATTGGAATTGTTGAAAAGCAAGAAAAGAGTTTAGCTGCTCGATTGAAGTTTGGCTGGCAGCAATTTATCCAAGCGGGAACATTAATTTTCAGTGTTCTTGGTCACATGGTTACTCATGGATTTAGCTTAAATGACCTTGGTGGACCGGTAGCAATTTATGCTGGGACATCGCAAGCCACCTCATTGGGAATCAATGGAGTTTTAAATTTCTTAGCCCTCTTATCAATCAACTTAGGAATTGTTAACTTATTACCAATTCCAGCATTGGATGGCGGGAAATTGTTATTGAATATTGTTGAAGCGATCATTCGGCGACCAATTCCTGAAAAGGCTGAGGGAATTATCACAATGATTGGTTTCCTAATCTTACTAACACTTATGGTTCTAGTAACATGGAACGATATTCAAAGATATTTTATTCGGTAATTAAAAAACAAAGGAGTATATTTTTTAATGAAACAGTCAAAGGTATTAATTCCAACAAAAAAAGAGGCCCCAAGTGATGCAGAAGCCTTAAGTCATAAGATGATGATTCGTGCCGGATACATTTACCAAGTATCTGCGGGGGTATGGTCATATTTACCATTAGCTTACCGGGTTATTCGCAAAGTAGAAAATATTATTCGTGATGAAATGGATAAGGCCGGAGCGGTTGAAATGCTTATGCCGGGACTTCTTCCAGCTGATTTGTGGAAGGAATCTGGTCGTTACGAAAGCTATGGTGATAATCTTTTCAAACTTAAAGATCGGCGTGACCGTGACTTTATTTTAGGCCCAACTCATGAAGAAACTTTTACTGAAGTTTTGCGCGATAGTATTAAGTCTTACAAGAAGCTTCCGTTAGTAGTTTATCAATTACAAGATAAGTTCCGTGATGAAGATCGCCCTCGTTATGGAATTCTTCGTGGGAAAGAATTTGAAATGCTTGACGGTTACTCTTTCTCAGCGGATCAAGAAGGATTAGATGAAGCCTACAATAATCAAGCAAAGGCCTACCGGAATATTTTTGATCGGATTGGTTTAAACTATAAAGTTATTCTCGCAGATTCGGGAACAATGGGTGGTAAGAACTCACAAGAATTTTCTGCACCTGCTGAAGTAGGGGAAGACATAATCGCTTATACTGATGGTGATTATGCTGCCAATATTGAGAAAGCTGAAAGCAAATTTGTTGGTGTACAACAAACAGCTGCTCCTGCACCAATTGAGAAAAAGGCTACTCCAGGTGCTCATACGGTGGATGAAGCTGCGGAAAGTTTAGATCTTGATCCTAATCAAGTTATCAAATCCATGCTTTACATTGCTAAAATGAGTGAAGATGAATACCAACCAGTCTTAGTATTGATGCGTGGTGACGATGAAGTTAATGAAGCAAAAGTAACGAATGCTATTGATTGTGAAGAACTTGAATTAGCGACAGAAGAAGATGCCGAAAAGTACCTCAATGCTCATCCAGGATCACTTGGACCTGTAGGAGTAGGTGAAGAAGTTAAGATTCTTGCTGATAATTACGTTAAGGTCTTAGTTAACATGGCATGTGGTGCCAATGAAGATGGTTACCATTATATTAATGCTAATATTGACCGTGACTTCCGCGTTGATCAATTTGGTGACTTCCGGAATGTTAAAGAAGGCGAGATTGCTCCTGATGGTAAACCACTTAAATTTACTCCCGGAATTGAAATTGGTCATATCTTTAAGTTAGGTACTCATTACTCAAGCAAGCTTGGTGCCCAAGTTCTTGATAGCAATGGTCGTTTGACAGACGTAATCATGGGAAGTTACGGTATTGGTGTAACCCGTCTATTGTCAGCTGTTGCAGAACAAAATGCTGATGAAAATGGTCTTGTCTGGCCTGATAGCATCGCTCCATTTGATGTTCACGTAATTCCGGTTAATGCCAAGAAAGAAGACCAAATGGCCATGGCTGATAAGATTGATCAACAATTAACTGAAGCTGGTTATGAGGTATTGGTAGATGACCGGAAAGAACGAGCAGGGGTTAAATTTGCTGATTCAGACTTGATTGGTATTCCAATTCGAGTTACTGTGGGTAAGAAAGCTCAAGATGGTATCGTTGAAATTAAGATCCGTAAAACTGGTGAAACTGTTGAAGTTAAACAGGAAGAATTAGTAAATACGGTGGGGATTTTACTCAAGCAATTGAACGAAGAAAAAAACAAATAATTTAAACTAATGTGGCTGCGATGTTAAGATAGGTAACGTTACTCGCACCACATTTTTAAGTAGGAGGATTAGAACGTGGGATTAAGTCGCCAAGAATTATTTGGAAAACTATTAGAACAAATTCACTTTCCGGAAAAAGACAATTCTGCATTCAGAAATGCCGCAGTTCAATCAGTTATTGTTCATAAAAAGTCTCGGCAGTGGGAGTTTCACTTAATCTTTAATAAAGCTTTGCCGTATGACCTATTTACACAGTTCAATCAGAGCTTACAACTCGGGTTCAAAGATATTGCTAAAGTTAGTTTAAAGATTAGTACTCCCATGACAGAACTTGATGAATCACAGATAGCTAATTATTGGCAGTTCATCATTAATAAAGTAATTAGTGATACACCATTGCTTCAACAAGCTTGCTTACAAACAGCACCCGAAGTTAAGGATGGCCGTGTAACGCTGGTTGTCGAAAATGAGGTAATTAAAGACTTACTAGCGCAGAAAGCATTAGATAAGATTGAAAAATCATACCAAGAGCTAGGTTTTCCTAAATTTAGGATTCATCCGTTTGTTGACCAGTCAGCTTCGCAAGCAAAAATTGAAGAATTAAAGGCTAAACACGAGAAGGCGGATGCTGCGCTTGCTGCCAAGGCGGCTGCCCGTATCAAGAAAAATGAGGCCGCAAAGAAGACAGCAAAGAAAAGTGCACCAGTCGCACCTGCCGATGGTCCAGTCCAACTTGGCCGAATGATTGATAGTAAGCAGAATGTTATTCAAATGAAAGACATTGAGGGTGAAGAACGGTCCGTAGTTGTTGAAGGATATGTATTTAATGCAGAAATTCGCGAACTACGCTCAGGTCGTCAATTATTAACGTTTGAAATTACGGACTATACTTCTTCTTTTGCTGTCAAGAAATTCTCACGTAACAGTGATGAAGAAGCACAATTTGCCAATATCAAAGCAGGAATGTGGTTGAAAGTTCGTGGACCTGTACAAGAAGATACCTGGATGCGAGACTTAGTAATCACGGCTTATGATGTTAATGAAGTAACTCATACAGCGCGTCAGGATAAAGCTCCTCAAGATGATAAACGAGTTGAACTTCATACGCATACAACAATGAGTCAGATGGATGCCACTAATTCGATTACTGAGCTTGCAACTCGTGCTCATAAGTGGGGACATCCAGCAATTGCGGTAACCGATCATGGAAATGTCCAGGCGTTCCCAGAAGCATTTAGCGTGGCCCAAAAAACGGGCATTAAAATGCTATATGGAATGGAAGCTAATGTTGTTGATGATGGAATTCCATTGGTATATAACGAGAATCATGAAGAACTTGCTCATCAGACCTATGTCATTTTTGACGTGGAAACGACAGGGTTATCAGCAATTTACGATAAGGTAATTGAATTATCTGCAGTTAAAATGCAAGATGGGAATGTCTTAGAACGTTTTGATGAATTCATCGATCCTGGTTTCCCATTATCAGAACAAACAACTAATTTAACTAGTATCACCACTGAAATGGTTCAAGGTTCTAAAACTGAAGAAGAAGTTTTTCAGATGTTCAAGGACTTTTGTAAGGGCTGTATTATTGCTGGTCATAACGTTTCATTTGATATGGGCTTTATGAATACTGGCTATGAACGTCATCAAATGGGAAAAATCGCGGAACCGGTAATCGATACATTACCACTGGCGCGATTCTTATATCCTGACATGCGAGGTTATCGATTAAACACGCTTAGTAAAAAGTTCAAAGTTGCGTTGGAACACCACCACCGTGCTAATTATGATTCGGAAGCTACAGGACACTTACTTTATAAGTTCCTAAAAGATGCTGAAGCCCGTTATGATGTGAAGTATGTGGATGATTTAAACAAGCATATGGAAGAAAATAATGCTTACCGTCATGCTCGGCCTTTTCATGTAACGATTTTTGCGCAGACCCAGGCTGGTTTGAAAAACTTATTTAAGTTAGTATCGCTATCAAACGTTGAATATTTTTACCGAGTACCGCGAATCCCGCGGACAGTACTGACGAAATATCGTGAAGGACTGCTTTTGGGAACTGCTTGTTCATCGGGGGAAGTATTTACCGCGATGATGGAGAAAGGTTACGATCAAGCACTAGAAAAGGCGCGCTACTATGATTTTATTGAAGTTCAACCCAAGCCAAACTATGCACCGTTGCTTGAACAACACGTGATTGCAGATGAAGACCACCTCGAAGATATCCTCAAAAATATAGTCAAACTAGGGGATGAACTGGAAAAAACAGTGGTTGCTACTGGGGATGTTCATTACCTTGATCCACATGATGGCATTTACCGTAAGATCCTGATTAATTCGCAAGGTGGCGCAAACCCGTTAAATCGAACTGAGCGTCCAGAAGTTCACTTTAGAACGACTGATGAAATGTTAAATGAATTTGCTTTTCTCGGTGAAGAAAAGGCTCATGAATTAGTTGTGGAGAATAGTAATAAGATTGCCGCCGAGATCGATGACAATATTCGGCCAGTAAAAGATAAACTTTATCCGCCACATATGAAGGGGGCCGAACAGGAAATTCAAGATCGGACATGGAATACCGCTAGAAAATGGTATGGTGATCCTTTGCCACAACTAGTGCAAGACCGGATTGAATTAGAGTTAAACAGTATTGTTAAGAACGGTTTCTCTGTTCACTATTTAATTGCTCAACGACTAGTAGCTAAGTCTAACAAAGATGGATACTTAGTAGGTTCACGGGGATCAGTTGGCTCAAGTGTAGTTGCAACGCTTTCGGGAATTACAGAAGTTAACCCCTTGCCACCACATTATCGCTGCCCAAACTGTCAATTTACTCACTTCTATACGCAAGGGGAATATAGTTCAGGTTTCGATTTACCAGATAAAAAATGTCCAAAGTGTGGCACGTTAATGGTAAAAGACGGTCATGATATTCCATTCCAAACCTTCCTTGGGTTTAAGGGTAATAAGGTGCCGGATATTGATTTAAACTTCTCTGGTGACTACCAGCCAATTGCCCATAACTATATGAAAGTCTTGTTCGGTGAAAAGAACGTATTCCGTGCCGGGACGATTGGTACGGTTGCCGATAAGACAGCATATGGGTATGTGAAGGCTTACGAACGAGATACAGAAAAGGAATTTAGAAAGGCAGAAGAGGATCGCTTAGCAAAGGGAGCTACTGGTGTTAAGCGAACTACTGGTCAGCACCCAGCAGGGATTATTATCGTCCCTGATGATATGGACATTTATGACTTTACACCCGTTCAGTATCCTGCTGATGACCAAACAGCTGCCTGGGAAACAACCCACTTTGATTTCCACTCGATTCACGATAATATTCTTAAAATGGATATTTTGGGACATGATGACCCAACGATGATTCGTGCCTTGCAAGATTTATCAGGAATTGATCCTCAGTCGATTCCAATGGATGATCCAGGGGTGATGGCCTTATTCTCTAGTCCTAAGGTATTAGGAGTAACTGAAGAACAAATTCAAAGTAAAACTGGTACACTAGGATTACCAGAATTCGGGACGCGATTTGTCCGGGGGATGCTGGAGGATACTCATCCGAAAAATTACTCCCAATTATTACAAATTTCAGGTCTTTCACATGGGACTGGGGTGTGGCTAGATAATGCCCAGGAACTAATCAAACAGGGAATTGCCACTATCGCTAATGTGATTGGTTGCCGTGATAACATCATGACCGACTTAATCCACTATGGAATGGACTCAGAAATTTCTTTCCAAATTATGGAACATGTACGGAAAGGACGCGGAATTCCAGACGAGTGGCAGGAAAAAATGCATGAAGCTAATGTTCCCCAATGGTACATGGACTCATGTTTGAAGATTAAGTACATGTTCCCACGGGCGCACGCGGCTGCTTATGTTTTGATGGCCCTACGAATTGCTTACTTTAAGGTTTACTTCCCGTTAGTTTATTATTGTGCATTCTTCTCTGTGCGAGCAGATGACTTTGATGTAGTAGCGATGTCTCATGGTAAAGATGCGGTTAAGCAACGGATGAAAGAAATCAATGATAAGGGAAATGATGCCAGTGCAAAAGAGAAGAATCTCTTAACAATTCTTGAACTAGCTAATGAGATGCTGGAACGGGGATTTAAATTTAAGATGGTTGATATTGAAAAATCAGATGCCTCCGATTGGTTGATTGATGGTGATTCATTAATTGCACCATTCCGGGCAGTTCCTGGATTAGGGCTAAACGTTGCTAAACAAATTGTTGCCGCACGTGAAGAACGACCATTCCTTTCTAAAGAAGATTTAGCAGAGCGCGGAAAGGTTTCGCAAACGCTAATTGACTTCTTAACGGATAATCACGTATTAGATAAGTTGCCTGATGAAAATCAGCTTAGCTTGTTTTAACGAAAACATGCTTCATTGCTTGCCAGTGGCCATGTTACATGCTATAATAGATTGTGGTAAATAACTCGTGGGAGTGAGCAGAGATGCTCGCTCTTTTTATTGCAAATAATGGAGGTGACACGTTTGAGCAGTGTTGTAGAAACTGTAACAGATCTTGTAACGCCGATTTTACAGGACCATGATTTTTACTTATATGACTTAGAATTTGTAAAAGAAGGTAAAAGCTGGTACCTCCGCGTTTATATTGATAAAGACGGTGGGATTACGCTAGAAGATTGCGCACTTGTCAGTGACGAATTAAGTGAAGCATTAGATAATGTTGAACCTGATCCAATTCCACAGGCTTACTTTTTAGAGGTTTCCTCACCAGGTGCTGAACGCCCACTAAAGAAAGAGGAAGATTATCAACGAGCAATTGACCATTACATTCACATCTCTCTTTACCAACAGATTAATGGTCAAAAGATTTATGAGGGTACATTAATGCAATTATCTGATAAGGAAATTACATTGGATTATTTAGATAAGACTCGTCATCGGCAAATTACGATTGATCGTCAGAAAATTGCCCAAGCCCGATTAGCAATTAAATTCTAGTATTAAAGGAGTGTCGAAAGGTGAGTAAGCCAAAAATTAACACTGAAATGATTGGCGCCCTTGATTATCTTGAAAAAGAAAAGGGTATCAAGAAAGAGATTGTTATTGAAGCGTTAGAACAAGCACTTGAATCAGCCTACAAGCAAAACTATGGCGATAAGAATGTTGAAGTAGAATTCAATTCATTAACTGGTAATATTAAAGTCTACGCTGTAAAAACAATTACTGATGATGAAGAAGCAGTCGAAGCAGATAGCAACGAATTTATGAGCTTGGCAGATGCTCGCAAGCTTCCTCATGGTCAAGGTTATGATATTGGCGATGAAATTCGCGAAGAAGTTACTCCACGTGATTTTGGTCGGATTGCTGCCCAAACTGCTAAACAAGTGGTAATGCAACGTCTCCGTGAAGAAGAACGGAAAATTATTTACGATAAGTACAAGACTTATGAAAACGAGATTATCACTGGTGAAGTTTCACGAGAAGATAAGCGTTTCACATATGTTGATTTAGGAGATGGTGTAGAAGGTGCCATGGGATTTAGAGATAAGATGCCGAATGAGCACTACCACGTCCATGATCGGATTCAAGTATATGTAACGAAAGTAAATGACGATCGTCGGGGCCCACAAATTTTTGTTAGCCGGACTGCTCCAGAACTTTTGAAGCGATTATTTGAACGAGAAGTGCCTGAAATTAAAGATGGAACTGTCTTAATCGAAAATATTGCTCGTGAAGCAGGCGATCGTGCTAAGGTTGCAGTATACTCAAATGATCCTAATGTTGATCCAGTTGGTACTTGTGTTGGTCCACGAGGTTCTCGTGTCCAAGCAATCGTTAATGAACTTGATGGCGAGAATATGGATATTGTAGAGTACGTTAAGGATCCCGCTAAGTTTATCGCTAATGCCTTGAACCCAGCAGAAGTACTTGATGTAATCTTTAACGAAGACAAGCCAGCAAGCGAAACTGAGGAGAGTGAAGGTGAAGAAACGACTGAAGGACAAACAGAACGTTCATGTACTGTCGTTGTTCCAGATAATCAATTATCTTTAGCCATCGGTAAGCGGGGACAAAATGCTCGTCTCGCTGCTCGTTTGACTAAGTACAAGATTGATATCAAGTCTGAATCTGAAATGGCTGAAAATGATCAAGAATCTGAAGAAGTAGCTGATTCAGAAGAAAATATTGACAATAACGAAGAATAACTAAAAATTAAGCAGCGGGGTGAAAATAATGAAAAAGAGAAAAATACCGATGCGTAAAGACATTGTTACCGGTGAAATGATGCCTAAACGGCAATTAATTCGGGTAGTTAAGAATAAGGAAAATGAAGTATCCTTAGACCCAACTGGTAAGAAGCCTGGTCGTGGAGCATATGTTGCAGTAGATGTAGATATTGCAAAGCGGGCCAAGAAAGAAAAAACTTTTGAAAAGGCTTTTCATCTTCAACTTGATGAATCATTTTATGATGAATTAATCAAGTATGCAGACCACCTACAGGCACGACAAGAGTTATTTGGTAATGATCAAAAATAAAGAACAGGTCTTAAACCTCCTTGGAATCGCTCGGCGCGCCCGGCAACTTCAAAGTGGGGAAGAGATTGTCTTAAAAAATATTCAAACTAAAAAGGCAAAGTTTGTATTCCTAGCTTCAGATGCTGGAAAAGCTAGTGCAAAAAAGATTACTGATAAATGTAAATTTTATGGCATTCCTTTTTCAACCGATTTCACTAGAGAACAGCTTAGCCAGGCAACAGGGCAAGCACGAACAGTTTTTTGTGTAATGCAATCAGGTTTTGCAAGAAAGTTTGAGGAACTACTAACTATGAGATAAGGAGTGTGAGCATATGGCCAAAGAACGAATTTATGAATTAGCTAAGGAATTAAAAATGCCTAGCAAAGACTTAGTTAATATGGCCAATCGGCAAGGAATGGGAGTTAAAAGTCACATGTCTTCTGTTACCCCAGATCAAGCGCAACAATTACGTCAACTTGCAAAGGGTGGACAAAAAACAACTAATAATCAACACCAACCAGTAAAGAAAAATGATGGTCATAATAAACAAAATAACCATCAAGCACAAAATCATAATCAACACCACGATCATGATAAAGCACAAAATGAACGTTCACAAAAGAAAAACAATAACCGGCAAAATAATGGACAAAAAGATCATAATCAACACCAAAACAACGGTGGTCGGTTTGGCGGCAGCTTGAATAACGATCAAGGTCGGAATGGCAAACGCTTTACTAAGAAAAACAAGAAGAATAAGAAACATAATAAGAATAAGCGGTTACGTGAGGTAGCTCATAAGCAACCAACCCAACGAAAAGATAAGCCGCTTCCAGAAGTATTAGAATATACTGATGGAATGAATGCCCAAGACTTAGGAAAGATCTTACACCGCTCACCAGCAGAAATCGTTAAAAAATTATTTATGCTTGGTGTAATGATCAACCAAAATCAGTCACTTGATAAGGATACAATTGAATTATTAGCAACTGATTACGGGATTGAGGCTAAGGAAAAGGTTCAAGTTGACGTTTCAGACATTGATAAGATGTTTGAAGATGAACAAAATAATACTGAACACCAAGTAACGCGGCCTGCTGTTGTTACCGTTATGGGACACGTTGATCATGGTAAGACAACCTTACTTGATAAGTTACGTCACTCTAATGTTACTGAACATGAAGCGGGAGGAATTACCCAGGAAATTGGTGCTTATCAAGTTCATTATAATGATCAATTAATTACGTTCCTTGATACGCCAGGACACGCTGCCTTTACTGAAATGCGTGCCCGAGGAGCTAATATTACTGATATCACGGTCCTCGTTGTTGCAGCTGATGATGGGGTTATGCCTCAGACAGTTGAAGCTATTCACCACGCGCAAGCTGCCCAGACACCAATCATTGTTGCAGTTAACAAGATTGATAAACCAGGTGCAAATCCAGATCGTGTAACTGAAGAATTAGCAAAGTACAATTTAATTCCTGAAGACTGGGGTGGAGATACAATCTTTGTTAAGATTTCTGCCAAATTTGGTAAGAATCTTGATGAATTACTTGATATGATTCTACTTCAAGCTGAAATGCTGGAATTGAAGGCTAATCCAGATCAAAATGCGGCTGGATCAGTTGTTGAAGCCCGTCTTGATCAAGGTCGGGGATCAGTTGCTACTGTTTTAGTGCAACAAGGTACTCTTCATGTCGGGGACCCAATTGTTGTTGGTAACACATTTGGTCGTGTGCGGACAATGACAAATGAAAATGGCCGTCGGATTAAAGAAGCCACCCCATCTACTCCTGTTGAGATTACTGGACTAAATGAAGTACCAGAAGCTGGGGACCGGTTTGTTGTCTTTGATGATGAAAAGACTGCCCGTGCAGCAGGTGAAGAACGGGCTAAACGTGCCATGGATAAGGAACGTCAAAAGACTTCTCACGTTACATTAGACAACCTTTTTGCTACTATGAAGAAGGGTCAAATGAAGACCTTACCAATTATTATTAAAGCCGATGTTCAGGGATCGGTTGAAGCTTTAAGTCAAAGTCTTCAAAAGATTAAAGTTGACGGTGTTCGTGTTGATATTATTCACCAAGCCGTTGGTGCCATTAATCAAAGTGATGTTACCTTAGCTGAAGCATCTAATGCGGTTATCATTGGCTTTAATGTCCGTCCAACTGCCGTAGCTAAGACATTGGCTGATTCTAATAGTATTGATATCCGTCTTCACCGTGTCATTTACGATGCAATTGAAGAAGTTGAAGATGCGATGAAGGGGATGCTTGAACCGGTATACAAGGAAGAAACAATTGGTCAAGTAGAAGTTCGTCAAATCTATAAGGCATCGAAGATTGGTACAATTGCCGGGGGAATGGTTACATCTGGCAAGATCACTCGTGATGCAAAGGTTCGTTTAGTTCGTGATGGCGTTGTTATTTACGAAGGTGAATTAGGTAGTCTTAAGCGCTTCAAAGATGATGTCAAAGAAGTTAAGCAGGGTTATGAATGTGGTTTGACAATTGAAAACTACAATGACATTAAGGAAATGGATGTTATTGAAGCCTACAAGATGAAAGAAGTTCCAGTTAAGTAAAAGCTGAGGAGAGATAAAGATGCCAAGTAAACAATATCGAGTAGATCGTTTAGCTCAAGAAATTCAAAAAGATGTTGACGAAATCTTGTTAAAACGTGTTCGTGATCCACGTGTACAAAACGTTACAATTACGGGTGTGGATGTTACTGGTGATCTCCAGCAAGCAACTATCTATTACAGTATTTTGTCAGATCTTGCTTCTGATGCGGAGAAGGCACAGGCTGGATTAGATAAGGCGACTGGGTTAATTCGGAGTGAATTAGGCGCCCGTCTTAATATTTTTAAGACTCCAGAAATTAAATTTGTAAGAGACCCATCAGTTGCTTACGGTAGTCGAATTGATCAACTCATTAACGACTTACACAAAAAAGAAAAATAATTAGCAAAAGGGAGCGAGACAGAAGCTACTTGTGACTTCGTTTTTCTACGCGAAGCTAGCCTCTGGGAGCCCCCGCAAGCAACAATATAGGCCTCCAACGTTCGGTTCGAGCGATGGAGGCCATTGTTGTACTGCACTATTTGTCTTTTGTGAAAGTAACTTGACTTATATCATAGCCCCTTGGAGGAATAACGATGGATGGAATAATACCCTTATATAAAGAACGTGGGATGACTAGTTTTGCCTGTGTTAGTCGACTACGACAAATTTTAAAAACTAAAAAGATTGGTCATTCAGGAACACTTGATCCAGGTGTAGCGGGTGTTTTGCCAATTTGTGTTGGAAATGCTACCAAGGTTGTTGATTATTTGATGCAATCAGGAAAGCAATATCAAGGTGAGCTTTTAATTGGGTTTGCGACTACTACCCAAGACCTTGATGGAGACAAAATTGAAGAAAAAGTAGTTACAGATGAAATTCCCACTAGTGAAATATTAGCAGCCATGAATTCATTGACGGGGACAATAGTACAAATCCCACCGATGTACTCGGCGGTAAAAGTAAATGGAAAAAAGCTTTATGAATATGCAAGAGCTGGTGAAACTGTTGAACGGCCCAAACGGCAAGTGACTATTAGTAAATTTGAATTACTGAGCTCAAAGTATGATGAGAAAAATAAACAACAACGAATCCGCTTTAATGTTGAATGTAGTAAGGGTACTTATATTCGGACGCTTGTTGTTGACCTTGCACGTAAACTAGGGTATCCAGGAGTAATGAGTTTGTTAACGCGGTTGAAGAGTGGAGGTTTTACTCTTGATCAGACTCTAAGTTTAGACGACGTTCGCGATGCTGTTGCGACCCAAACTCTCCAGCAATACTTGTATCCTTTAGATTATGCTTTGAAGGACTATCCGCAATTAACGATTCAAGAGGCTCAATGGAAAAAGGTTCAAAATGGGGGATGGCTTTCTCCAAGTGAACTTAATACTAGCGAGAAGGAAATTGTGTTATCATTTGATGGACAAGTAAAAGCACTGTATCATTTTGATCCGAAAAATAAAATGTATAAGCCAACTAAAATGTTTGCAGTTAATTGAGGAGTGTAGGAGTTGCAAGTTATAAAAATTCACCATCCTTTGGAAAAAAGACTAATTCCTGCGGGGCCAATTGTACTTGCAATGGGTTTTTTTGATGGTGTTCATCGGGGACATCAGGCAGTAATCAAATGTGCCCGCGAAATTGCCCGTGAAAAAGGATTGCCGTTAGTCGTTTTGACATATGATCATGCTCCTGGAATTGTTTATCGTCAATATAAGGGTGGCTTTAAATATTTATCAACGGTCAATAGAAAGCTCGAATTATTAAATGACCTTGATGTCGATCGGGTTTATTTAATAAGCTTTACCTCGTCATTTGCAAGCCTTTCTCCTCAGCAATTTGTTGATGAGTATTTGGTAGGTTTTCATGCTCAAACGGTCGTAGCAGGGTTTGATCATACTTATGGAAAAGAAGATATTGCATCAATGAAATTGCTTCCTAAGTATGCAGCGGGACGGTTTGAAGTTATAACTGTGCCCAAATTTACTGAGAATGGAAGTCAAGAAAAGGTCGGTTCTCGAGAAATTCGGAAATTAATCGATACTGGTAATGTGGAAGCAGCCAACCAGGCGTTAGGGTATCCTTATCAAACAACTGGCTTAGTAGTTCATGGCTTAGCTCGTGGACGAACGCTTGGTTTTCCTACGATCAATGTTGAGCATCCGGAAGAGGAGCGAATTCCGGGGATTGGGGTCTATGCTGTCAAAGTTAAACTCGGTAAGAAATGGTATGACGGGATGGCAAGTGTTGGACACAACATAACATTTGGGGATGCTAATCAATTAACTGTTGAAATTAACTTATTTGATTTTCAACAAATGGTGTATGGCGAGGAAGTAGTTGTTCGTTGGTATCAGTACCTTCGTGGCGAAGAAAAGTTCACGGGAGCGGATGCATTAGTTGCACAGATGAAACAAGACGAACAAAATTCCCGTCGTATTTTAGAAAAATATAAATAAAAGAGGTTTGGATTGATCTTTTGTGGCATTTGCGCCGCCAAGATTCATCAAACCTCTTTTTTAATGCCGACTTCCACGATGACTGGTAGTCTGGTTAATCTTATGAATGTTTCGTTCAAATTTGAATCCGCCATCAGTTACTAATTTGAAATGCCGCATTTTCCCGTTAAAAGGCTGGCCGTTTAAGCGTACTGCTGTCCAGTTACGCATAATTTCGGTCATTGAAGCAAGTGCCTTAAGTTGATTAGGATTTTTCTCCTTAATTGCTTCGTCTTTAATATCTGACTGCAAGCGATAGATTAGGTTGTTATGGTATTCTAATAGTTCATTCGTTAGGGGGGCATTACGGTATTTATTAAATAACTTCTGAATTAATAACATTGCTTCTTGAGTATTCTGGGGTTGAATATAGCGATGTTCTTTATGTTTCATGAATAAAGCTCCTTTAAAAAATTGTTTGACGTTTCTTGACTTTTAGGGTAGTAATTGGTATATTATACAGTGTGTTTAGCACTTGACCCTAATGAGTGCTAAAAGGGGAAGTGATATACAATGCTAACACAACGACAGAAAAAGATTCTGCAAGCGATTGTACGTCAATACACATCAACTGGTCAACCGGTTGGATCAAAACATTTAGCAGAAAAGTTGCCTTTTAAGGTCAGTTCAGCAACTGTCCGTAATGAGATGGCGGTTTTAGAGGACAATGATTTGATCTTAAAAGAGCACTCTTCATCAGGCCGGATTCCATCGAAACGAGGTTACCGTTATTATGTTGATAATTTGCTTGATCCACAAGCAGTTACTGATAATGACTTGGTAGTGATTCAAAATTCACTTGGATCCGGTTTTCAAAAGATTGACGAGATTATTTCACACTCTGCAGATATCTTATCAAACTTAACTTCATATACTGCTTTTACATTAAAGCCTGAGCAAGAAAGTGTTCGTTTGAGTGGCTTTCGAGTTGTACCGCTAGGAAATCATAAGGTTATTGCGATCTTGGTTACCGATAGCGGTGAGGTTGAAAATCAGTCGTTCACTTTGCCACCTGACATTGACACAGATGCAATGCAGGCAGTAATTAGAATGATTAATGATCAATTAGTTGGCTTGCCACTATCAGAGGTGGTAAAGCGACTGAAGGATGATATTCCACTTCAGGTTCTGCATTATATGCATAGTCCCGATGGCTTCCTTGATATTTTTGATAATGTCTTATCTCAAGCAGCCCGTGAGCGGTTTTTCGTTGGTGGTCGATTGAACTTACTAGATTTTGCAAGTACTCATGATCCCCACGCAATCCAATCATTATATGGCTTGTTAGATAAGAATGACAACTTATCAAATATCTTGGATTCGACACTTACCTCGGATAATGGAGTTAATGTTAAAATCGGTCAAGAAATCTCTAAGAATAAGCTTCTTGAGGATTATAGCTTAATTACTGCAAGTTATAATGTTGAACAATATGGACGAGGAATTATTGCAGTTCTTGGTCCAACAAGGATGCCTTATTCACGGACGATTGGAATTGTAAATGCCTTTCGTCAAGAATTAGCAAAACGACTATTAGATTTCTACCGTCACTATTATGATTCATAGGAGGCGAGTTAATTGGCCAAGGAAAAACAAGAAGATCAACAAAAACAAACTGCGCCTGAAAATGAAAAGGCACCTAAAAGAGATATAAAAAAAGAGGCTTCAGATAAGAAAGATGATCAAACTTCTAAATTAAAAGAAGAGATCGCTGACTTAAAGAAGCAGCTCGCAGACAAAGATGATAAATATTTGCGAGCAGAAGCAGAAATACAAAATATGACTAATCGTTTTAATAAAGAACGGGCTCAAATCCTCAAATATGATGGTCAGGATTTAGCAAAGTCAATTTTACCCGTGCTTGACAACCTTAAGCGGGCATTAGCAATTGAGGTTGTAGACGATAATGGTAAACAACTTAAAAAGGGTATTCAAATGGTCCATGATCACCTTGTCAAGGCATTAAATGACCATGGCATCACTGAAATCAAAGCTGATGGTGAAACATTTGATCCTACTCTTCACCAGGCAGTTCAAACTGTTCCGGTCGAAGAAGGTCAGAAACCTGAAACTGTTGTTAATGTTCTTCAAGCAGGATATCAACTCAAAGACCGGGTATTACGCCCAGCAATGGTTGTTGTAGCTCAATAAATTTGTGAGAGAAGGAAATAAATTATGGCAAGTAATAAGATTATTGGTATTGATTTAGGTACTACTAACTCTGCGGTTGCTGTTATGGAAGGTAATGAACCTAAAATTATCACCAACCCAGAAGGAAGTCGGACAACACCATCTGTTGTTTCATTTAAGAATGGTGAAACTCAAGTTGGGGAAGTAGCAAAGCGTCAAGCAATTACTAATCCTAACACTATTTCATCAATTAAGAGTCACATGGGTGAAGCAGGATACACTGTTGAAGTTGATGGCAAGAAATATACTCCACAAGAAATTTCAGCAATGATTTTGCAATACCTTAAGAAATATGCTGAAGACTACATTGGTGATACCGTTACTCAAGCAGTTATTACTGTTCCTGCATACTTCAATGATGCTCAACGTCAAGCTACTAAGGATGCCGGTAAAATTGCGGGTCTTGATGTTAAGCGGATTATTAACGAACCTACTGCTTCATCACTAGCGTACGGTCTTGACAAGAAGGACAAAGATGAAAAGATCCTTGTTTATGACCTTGGTGGTGGTACATTCGATGTTTCCATCCTTGAATTAGGTGACGGTGTCTTCCAAGTTCTCTCTACTAATGGTGATACTCATTTAGGTGGGGATGACTTTGACCAAAAGATTATGGATTGGTTAATTGATGGCTTTAAGGAAGAGCATGGTGTTGATCTTTCTCAAGATAAGATGGCTCTTCAACGTTTGAAGGATGCTGCTGAAAAGGCTAAGAAGGACTTGTCAGGTGTTCAAGAAGCGCAAATCAGCTTACCATTTATTTCAGCCAGCGAAAATGGCCCATTACACTTGGAAAAGACATTAAGTCGGGCACAATTTAACCAATTAACTAATGACTTAGTTGAACGGACAAAGCAACCAGTATTGAATGCTTTGAAAGATGCTGATCTTACTTTTGATGACATTGATGAAGTTATCTTAAATGGTGGATCTACTCGTATTCCTGCCGTTCAAGAAATGGTTAAGGAATTAACTGGTAAGGAACCTAACCACTCAATTAATCCTGACGAAGCCGTTGCTCTTGGTGCAGCTATTCAAGGTGGGGTTCTTACTGGTGATGTTAAGGATGTCGTATTACTTGATGTTACTCCACTTTCACTTGGTATTGAAACCATGGGTGGTGTCTTCACTAAGTTGATTGACCGGAACACAACTATTCCTACTTCAAAGAGCCAAATCTTCTCAACTGCTGCTGATAACCAACCAGCTGTTGACATTCACGTTCTTCAAGGTGAACGTCCAATGGCAGCAGATAATAAGACTTTAGGTAACTTCCAACTAACTGATATTCCTGCTGCTCCCCGTGGTGTTCCTCAAATCAAAGTTACATTTGATATCGATAAGAACGGTATTGTTAATGTTTCTGCTGAAGATCAAGGAACTCACAAGAAGCAAAACATCACTATCAAGTCTAACTCCGGCTTAAGTGATGAAGAAATTGAACGGATGAAGAAGGATGCTGAAGAGCATGCTGAAGCCGACAAGAAGAAGAAGGAAGAAGTTGACTTAAAGAATGAAGTTGACCAAGAACTCTTCCAAGTTGATAAGACTTTGAAGGAAGTTAAGGGTAAAGTTCCTGAAGATGATATCAAGAAGGCTGAAAGTGCTCGTGACGAATTAAAGAAGGCTAAAGAAAGCGGCAACCTTGATGAAATGAAAGCTAAGAAGGATGCTTTGAATAAAGTTATTCAAGACCTTAGCGTAAAGCTTTACCAACAAGCTCAAGGTGCACAAGGTGGCGCTGCTAATGGTCAACCTGGTGATAACCAACAAAATGGTAATGACAACGGTAATGATGACAATACTGTTGATGGTGATTTTAAGGACGTTACACCAGACGACAAGAAATAGCCTACGGTAAACAGTCTTAAAATGTTAGTGTAAAAGCCAAAGGCCAGAAAAAAGGACTTTGGCTTTTACTTTCGTTTGCTGGCTGTGGTATAACTAAACAAGCAATAAAGTAATGAGGTATTTATTATATGGCAGAACAAGATTATTATGACATTTTAGGTGTCTCTAAGGATGCATCCGAAAAAGACATCAAGCGTGCATATCGTCGGCTTGCGGCAAAATACCACCCAGATGTTAACCACGAGCCTGGTGCAGAAGAAAAGTTTAAGAAGATTAATGAAGCATATGAGACATTAAGTGATAGTCAAAAACGTGCTCAATATGATCAATTTGGTTCGGCTGGTCCACAAGGTGCTGGTGGTCAAGGCTTCGGCGGCTTTGGTGGTGGTCAAGCTTATTCTAACTTTGGTGGCGGCTTTGACGACATCTTTAGTCAATTTTTTGGTGGCGGCGGTCGTACTCGTCGGGACCCAACAGCCCCACGTCAAGGGCGTGATTTGCAATATGCAATGACTCTTGATTTTATGGATGCGGTCTTTGGTAAAACAACTACTATCAAGTATGACCGTGATGCAGAATGTAAGACTTGTCATGGAACTGGAGCAAAGCCTGGTAAATCGCCAATAACTTGTCCACGGTGTCATGGTGCCGGAGTGATTACGAGTGTTCGTCAAACACCACTAGGCAATATGCAAACTCAAACCACTTGTCCAGAATGTAATGGAACTGGAAAGATTATTAAGCCAGAGGATCGTTGTGATACTTGCCATGGGGCAGGACATGTTCACGAACGTCATGAGCTAGAAGTGAAGGTACCTGCTGGTGTTGATGATGGTCAACAAATGCGACTCCAACATCAAGGGGACGCTGGTGAGAACGGTGGACCAGCCGGAGATTTGTATATTGTCTTCCGAGTAACACCAAGTCGAGAATTCCGTCGTGACGGTTCAACAATTTACGTTGATCGTGATATTTCGTTCGCTCAAGCAGCCTTGGGAGACGAAGTAAAAGTTAAAACGGTTCATGGTGATGTCAACCTTAAAATTCCTGCTGGAACACAATCAGAAACTAATTTCCGCTTGCGTGGCAAGGGTGTTCCACACCTTAACGGTAATGGTAACGGGGATGAACATGTTACTGTCCATGTTAAGACGCCTAAGAGCCTTAACAAACGTCAGCGTGAAGCAATGTTAGCTTTTGCGGCTGCTAGCGGTGAAGATGTTAAGGGTGTTAAGAAGACGGTTCTTGATAAGTTACGGGATGCCTTTGAGGATAAGTAAATAGTTTTTATAAAGCAGGAAAAGCTTAATATTTTTTCCTGCTTTTTGTATATCTAGTAGAAGGTTTCCCATTCTAAACGATGATTTGGTATACTAGATAAAGAATATTCGTTGAAAGTGAGTCTTTTTAAATGAACCTAGAAGAAATGAAAGAGCGGCAAAAACACATTCGGAATTTCTCGATTGTTGCCCACATTGACCATGGAAAATCAACGCTTGCTGATCGTATCTTAGAAATGACTGATTCAATTAGCAAACGTGAAATGAAAAACCAGATTCTTGATGATATGCCTCTAGAACGAGAACGAGGCATTACAATCAAATTAAATGCTGTTGCCTTGACATATCATGCTAAAGACGGTGAAGATTACATTTTCCATTTAATCGATACACCAGGCCACGTCGATTTTTCTTATGAAGTATCACGGTCTCTTGCTGCCTGTGAAGGTGCCGTCTTAGTAGTCGATGCAACGCAAGGAGTAGAAGCACAGACCCTTGCTAACGTCTTTTTAGCGCTTGACAATGACCTTGAAATTTTACCTGTTATTAATAAGATCGATTTACCTTCTGCTGATCCTGAGGGTACTAAGAAGCAGATTGAAGATGAAATTGGTTTAGATACTGATGAAGCAGTTGATATTAGTGCGAAAACTGGAATGGGCGTTGATGAAGTCCTAGAAAAAATCGTTAAAGATGTTCCAGCACCAACAGGAGATTTAACTGCGCCTTTAAAAGCTCTTATCTTTGATTCAAAATATGATGATTATCGGGGAGTGGTTCTTAGTGTCCGGGTTGTTGAAGGTACGGTTAAAAAAGGTGACCGAATTAAATTAATGAACGGTGGTACCGAATATGAAGTTGCTGAAGTAGGGATTAACTCTCCTAAACCATTGGCACGTGATGTATTAATGGCCGGGGATGTAGGTTACATCACTGCGGCAATTAAAGATATTAAAGATACCCGGGTCGGTGATACGGTTACGAGTGCGGATAATCCTACAGATAAGCCACTAGAAGGTTATCGGCAAATGACGCCAATGGTATATGCTGGACTCTATCCAACCGATAATGCTAAGTTTAATGATTTACGTGATGCGTTGGAAAAGCTTCAACTTAATGATGCAGCATTAACTTTTGAACCGGAATCATCGCAAGCATTGGGATTTGGATTCCGTTGTGGTTTCTTAGGATTACTTCACATGGATGTTATTCAAGAACGACTTGAACGTGAATTTAATCTTGATTTAATCACGACTGCACCATCTGTTACTTACCATGTTGAATTAGCAGATGGGACAACAAAGGAAGTGGAAAATCCGGCTGAAATGCCAGATGCATCTTCTATTAAAGCGATTAAGGAACCATATGTCCGTGCTTCAATCATGGTACCCAATGATTATGTTGGCCCAGTAATGGAACTTTGCCAACGGAAGCGGGGAGACTTTGATACGATGGAATATCTAAGTGATACCCGGGTAAATGTTATTTATCATATTCCGTTGTCAGAAATTATTTTTGACTTCTTTGATAAGTTAAAGAGTTCTACACGGGGATATGCTTCCTTAGATTATGAAATTGATGGCTACCGGCCAAGTAATTTGGTTAAGATTGACATCTTGCTTAATGGCGATAAGGTGGATGCATTAAGCTTTATTGCTCACCGTGATTTTGCAGCAGAACGTGGTCGGGAAATTACTGCTAAATTAAAGAAGATCATTCCACGGCAAAACTTTGAAATTCCAATTCAAGCTGCAATCGGTTCAAAGATTATTGCACGGACTAATATTAAAGCCTACCGGAAAGATGTTACTGCCCGTATTCATACTGGGGATCCAGACCGGCGTGCTAAATTATTAGATAAGCAGAAACGCGGAAAGAAACGGATGAAGGCTGTCGGAAAAGTTGATATTCCTCAGGCCGCCTTTATGGCCGTTTTGAAGACCGATGAGCAATTGGACGAGAAGTAAACGTTGATGTAAAGGCGTTTATTGGCTTTGTATAAAACAAAAAATATACAAAACTAGTAATTTTTACCACGCGAGCTTAAAATGTGGTAAAAATTAAGGATCAGTATTCTCTAAAAAATAGAGGTACTGATCCCTTTTTGTTATGATAAATTTTGAAATACTTGGTCAAAAAGATTAGCTGTTTCTTTCTTGGACTCGGTTGAAAGATGGACGTAAGTATTTGATGTTGATATAGAAATATCACTTCCTATACCAATATTAGATTTTTTGTTTTTAAACTAAAAAGAGGATCGCCCTCTGATACAATGAAATCGCCAAATCACATAGAAAAGAAGGTAACCCCATAAATAATAATACAAGAACTATCCTTAATTTAATAGACCCTCATTCAAATTTCCTTTATCATTGATTAAATCTTTCTTCTACTGCAACCCTCACCAAATTAGCGTATCATAGATAATATAATCGCTATTATTTGAGGAGGAAATAAATATGCAAAATAAAGATGCTTGTACATCAATCATGGTCGGTAAAAAGGCTTCTCTCGACGGTGCTAATTATATTGCTCGTAATGAAGATCGCGTAAAAGCAATTGAACCCAAACGATTTTTAGTAAAATCGGCAGTAAAAGGACGCCACGAAACCTACGTATCACCTTACAATAAAGTAACTGTAGCCTTGCCGGAAGAGGGAATGCGTTATACTTCTACGCCTACCCTTGATCAAACAGCAGGACCTAATGAAGAAGATGGAATTAATGAAGCAAATGTGGCAGCTTCCTTTACTGAGAGTGTTTATGCAAATGATCGGGTGTTAGCATATGATCCATACGTAAAAAATGGCCTGGCAGAAGACTCACTTTGTACTTTAGTATTACCGTATATTCATTCTGCCCGTGAAGGAGTTGAATATACTGGAAAATTAATTGCTGAATTAGGTTCTGCTGAGGGAAACGGAATGCAATTTGCAGATGCAGACGATATTTGGTATATGGAAGTAGTAACTGGTCACCAATGGGTTGCAGTTCGTATTCCCGATGATTGTTATGCTGTTACTCCTAACCAGGTAGCAATTGAAGATATTGATTTTGACGATCCTGATAATTATATGTGGGCCGATGGAATTCAAGAGTTTGTTGAAGAACACCAATTAAACCCTGACCATGACCGGTGGGATTTCCGCCATATTTTTGGTACCAGTACACAAAAAGACCGTCGCTACAATACACCGCGGACTTGGTTTGCTCAACGTTACCTTAGTCCTAACGCTTCATTAGGCCAACGACCCGAAGATTCTGAGATGCCATTTATCCGTAAGGCCGAATTTAAGATTGCTAATGAAGACATCCAGTATGTTTTAAAATCGCATTTCAATGAGACACCTTATGATCCAATGGGGGATGCTCCTGAACGCAAGACTTACCGAGCTATCTCTTTATCACGGACTGCTCAATCACATATTCTACAAGTGCGCGATCTGAATAAATATAAAACGAGTATTCATTGGATTGAACTAGGAGTTCCAGCCTTTAATCCTTATGTTCCATTCTTTGCTAATGCTAACGATACTGATGAATCATATCGAAACGTACCGGAAAAAATGAACTTAGAGTCTGCATTCTGGTTAAATGAAGCCTTAGCAGAAGTTGTTGAAAGTCATTATCAGGAATTTATGGAAAAAGATGAAGACTACCAAAAAGAGCTAAATGAATGGGCCCGCCGTAAAATTGCGCAGGTTGATAAAGAAGCAGCTAGTCTTGAAGGGCAGGCACTAACTGATTATCTAACGGGACAAAATCATGAAATAGCCTCCCATTATAATAAACGGACAAAGGCCCTCTTCTTTGAATTATTAACTGAAGGCTGTGAGCTTTCAAAGATGTCATTTAAGATGGATCCTAACCTTTAAGATATTTTGAATATTGACATTTCTCACTTTATTATTAAAATATAATTAATATAAAATGAGAGAAGGATAAAAATGAGAATTCAAGCAACCGATGAACGGCATTATCTAGTAGAAGTTTTTACAAAATTGGGATTTAACCAAGATAACAGTCAATTATTAGCAGACACTCTAGTTGATGCAGACTTGCGCGGGATCTCATCTCATGGGATTCAGCGATTAGCATGGTATCGTCGGATGATTAAAGAAGGAACGATTATTCCGCAAAATAAGGCCAAAATTATTCGTGAGTTACCAGGATCCGTCCTTGTTGACGCTAACCAAAATATGGGACAGCTTGCAACGGTTTTAGCGACTCAAAAAATAATTGAAAAGGCTAAGAAAACAGGGGTGGCAATTGCTGTTATTCGCAATTCGAATCACTTCGGTACTGCTGGTTACTATACAAGATTAGCGTTAGAAGCGGGATTAGTAGGAGTTGCCCTTACTAATACTCGTCCCCTGGTAGTCCCAACTAATGCCACTCAGGCTTTTCTTGGGTCTAATGCTTTTGCGTTTGGCTTTCCTGCTTCTCCACACCCATTTATGTTTGATGGTGCCACTTGTGTTGTTTCAGGTGGAAAAATTCAAGTTCATGCTAAAAAAGGCGAACCGCTACCAGGTGAATGGGCAGTTGATAAAAGTCGGCAGGTAGTAACTGATGCACAAGAGGCAGAAGATATTCTTGCAACCGCGGCCTTTACTGAAGGGGAACAAAAGGGTGGGGGAGTTCTCACTCTTGGCGGAAGCAATGAGGAAAATTCTAATTATAAAGGGATGGGAAACTCTATCGTAATTGAATTATTGACGGGAATATTGGCACAAGGCTCTATTTCTGCTGATACTGTTAGTGGTAAACATGACTTTAGCCAATTTGTAATGGTTCTTAATCCAGCATTCTTTGGTGATCCAGAGGTATTGAAGAAAGATGCCACGTCAATGTTAGATCGAATTCGCCAGCTTGAACATATTCCTGGTAAAGAAATTTGGGTACCCGGTGATCGTGAGTACCGTTTATTAGCAGAAAATAAAGAAAAAGGGGTCACGATTGATGAAAAGACCTATCAAGAAATGAACGAAATCGGGACTGAACTTGGCATTGATGTTCCTTAATAATTGATAACCTCGAACATATTAGGGAAAAGGTGCATCTTAAATGGATAAATTAATCGAAGACTTTCTTAATGATTTTGCCCGTGACTTGAAAAATGATCTAAATTAGGCATTAAAAAACTCCCAACGTTTATTAAACGCTGAGAGTTTTTTTAGTGGTACGATAATCTATCGTTTATTTATGAAGACGGCTTAGTTGTTACCTTGTAACTTTGCCATACCGTTCTTAGCAACTTCTTCTAATTGCTTAGCAGAATCGGCCATAGCCTTCTTTTCACGGTCGTTAAGTGGAACTTCGATAACCTTTGCAACACCAGAAGCGTTAACAACAGCTGGAGTACCGATGTAAAGGTCGTTAAGTCCGTATTCACCGTTCATTGGGGCACCGATAGGGAGAACAGAATTTTCATCACGAAGAATAGCCTTTGAAATCCGCATTAAAGCAGTGGCAACACCATAGAAGGTAGCACCTTTGCGGTTAATGATTTCGTATGCCTTGTTACGAACATCATCTTCAATCTTAAGTAATTCATCTTCTGAAATGCCTTCATCCTTAGCGATGTCAAGTAATGGCTTGCCACCAACAGTAGCACTTGAGTAAGCAGCAAATTCGGAATCACCGTGTTCACCCATAATGTTAGCAATAACATCGCGAGGGTCAACATGAAGCTTCTTACCAAGAGCAACCCGAAGACGTGCGGAATCAAGTGAAGTACCTGAACCAACAACCTTGTTCTTAGGGAAGCCAGAAAGCTTTTGAACAGCATAGGTAAGGATGTCAACTGGGTTAGCTGCAACTAAGAAGATTCCGTCAAAACCAGACTTAACGATTGGTTCTACAACGGACTTAATGATCTTCAAGTTCTTATCAACTAATTGAAGACGAGTTTCACCAGGCTTTTGTGGAGCACCGGCAGTAATAACAACTAAATCAGCATCCTTGCAAGTGTCGTAATCTGCTGAGTAGATGTTCTTAGGAGCAGTGAAGGCAGTAGCGTCTTCGAGGTCCATTGCGTCCCCTTCAGTTCGTTCCTTAATAATATCAACAATAGCAAATTCTTCAGCAATTCCTTGTTGAGCCATTGCGAAGGCGTAACTTGAACCTACAGCACCGTCACCAACAAGAACAACTTTTTGATGATTCTTAGACATAATAAACAGTCTCCCTTTCATCTTATGTATACATTATTTGAGAATTCCTCTCACAATAATGATTATAACATTCCGCAGAAAAATTACTATAAAATTTTATAGATAAATTAGTTAGTAAATAAGCCTGCCCCTAAGATAATGACTGCTAAAAGGATCGCTGGCCAAAGTAAAACATGGATTAATGTCCCAATTAATAGGATAAGCAGAATTAGGCCGATAAATTTAACCGTTAAGACACCGATCTTCCATAGTAACCAGCAGATAAGAATAGCAATTAAGAGACTCACTATTGTAATCACCTTTCTTTAAAGTATTTTGAACATAGTATAGCATTTTTTTGAAAATTAAAGTTTAAACATAGATTAAACTTTGGAACGTTGGTGACCTGTGCTAAAATATACCTATCTAGGGAGATTAATTTAAAATTGATCAGGAATAATAATAGAGGAGGTGGTTACCATTCTGAATCGAACTAAGCAGTTTATGCGCGACAATGATTTAATGTATAAAAAAGAGTACATTCGGCCAATGATGACACCCCAACATGTATATGTGTTCCGCTTCGGTAAACACAGATTAAATAATCGGGTAATTGTTCGTTATTCCCATACTTGGACCGGACGATTAAAAATTAACGAGATTGATGTTCGGTTGCATCACCAACATCATCCCCGTATTTTCTTAACTGAGTCCGACTTAATCGATTACTTAAGTCATCATTTAGAAAAAGAAAAGAAACGCGAACAAGAACGACCACATATTAGTAAAGTTGATAACAAAAATGATTAAACTTTATCTAAGTTGGTATTTATCGTGACCATTTACTTTTATTGTGGTCACGATTTTATTATTTAAGGAGGTCATTAAATGGATTGGACAGCAATAAAGGTAGCAACTTCTAGTGAGGCTGTTGAAGCAGTTAGCTATATTTTGACAGATATGGGCGCACAAGGCGTTCAAATTGATGATGCCGCTGATTTTGAAAACTTGCATGAGGGAAAGTATGGGGATCACGGTGAATTTATCGATCCATCATCAATTCCGCACCGAAAAAGTGGTGCAGCAGTGTCTGGATATTTCCCACAAAACGTATTTGTTCCTGAACTATTGCCAACTATCCATCAACGAGTAGCAAAATTAAAAGATTTCGGCCTCAATCCAGGAGCAAATGATGTCTCAGCAGCGACTGTCGATAATCAACAATGGGCAACAGTTTGGCAAAAGTATTATCACCCATTAAGAGTAACTAATCAGTTAACAATTGTTCCACAATGGGAAGAATATCAGCCGGCAGATCCTAAAGAAAAATTAATCTTTCTTGATCCAGGAATGGCTTTTGGTACCGGGACTCACCCAACTACCCGTTTAATGCTGGAGGCCCTTGAAAAAACAATTGTTGGTAGTGAATATGTCATCGATGTTGGTACTGGTTCTGGCGTTTTGAGTATTGCTGCTAAGCACTTAGGCGCAGGAAAAGTTGATGCTTATGATATTGATGAAGTGGCAGTCAACTCAGCAAAAAAGAATCTTGCACTAAACCCAGTTGCTAAAGATGTTAAGGTTGGTATAAACAGTTTGCTGGACGGAATCCATACCCAGGCAGACCTAATTGTTGCTAATATTCTTGCAGAAATCATCGTGCCCCTTATTCCTCAAGCATATGAAAACCTTAAGCCTGGTGGTAAATTCCTTGTTTCCGGAATTATCGATGATAAGGCTTCATTAATTCGTCAAAGGTTACAAGAACAAGGATTTGTGATTGATGATGAGCAACAGATGAAGGACTGGCATGGAATGATCGCCCACAAGCCAACCGAGGTGAAATAAATGCAACGATATTTTGTAAATGCAACTCCAGCTGATGAAGTAACCCTACCACCTGAAGCAGCTCACCACTTGTTAAAAGTTATGCGTGCGGAGATTGGAACAACTGTTGAACTTGTGTTAGCCGACCACTGTGTTTACCTCGCAACTCTTAGTGCTACCGAACCAACAACATTAAAAATCAATCAGAAGTTAGATGCTGATAGTGAATTACCAGTTTCAGTGACGCTTGCTTGCGGGCTTCCAAAGACTAAAGAGAAACCAGAATTAATTGTTCAAAAGGCAACCGAATTGGGAGCAGACAAAATTGTCTTCTTTGATGCTGCTCGTTCCATTAGTCACTGGCAGGGGAATAAGCAGAAACGTAAGATCGAACGTCTGCAAAAGATAGCTGAATCAGCAGCAGAACAATCCCATCGAAATAAAATTCCACAGGTTGAATACAGTGCTAATCTAGCTCAATTGCTAGCCAATTATCCTGCTACCAAACGGATTGTTGCTTGGGAAGAATCAGCTAAACAGGGTGAAGCAAGTGTTTTGGCGCAGCAATTTAATGCCCTTAAACCAGGAGATTCGGTCCTTGCCGTTTTTGGTCCAGAAGGTGGATTGACGGAAAATGAAATTGCCAAAATGAATGAAGCTGGAATGATAGCAGCAGGGTTAGGACCACGAATTCTACGGACTGAAACAGCACCTTTATATTTCATGGCAGCTATTTCATATGCAATGGAATTGTCATAATGTAGCCGGCTCACTTATGGTAAAATAAAGAACAGCTTTAATCGGTGATTTAAAACTGAATATAGGTGTTGAGAGAGAATGAATTTTATGAAAAAAGCATGGGAACATTTAGACAAGCCATTATGGCTAGCTAGTATTTTAATTGGGCTTGTATTGACGCTCGTTGTCGATAAGCTTCCATTTGTTACGCGGGTAGTAATGGTAGAGATTGTCTTAATCCTTATTAATGGTATTTTTAGTATTTGGTCAGGTTATTGGATTTATAAGCACCAGCGAAAATGGAGCGAGTTATTCATTTTTCCAATCCTTTACTTGATAACTGCGTATTTCTTTATGCCACGGTACACTTATTATTTTGCCCTTGCTTACTTAGCGCTTGCGTACTTATCATGGGCAATGCGGCAACAAAAGTAAATGAAAGGAGGTCGTCTAATGTCAAAAGAGAAGGAATTGACACATGAAGATGTTCAAAAGATAGTTAGTTCTTATATGAATGAAGAACATGTTGCTTTAGTTGAAAAGGCATATCATTTTGCTGAAGTGGCTCACCATGACCAGCGACGTAAATCTGGGGAACCATATATTATTCATCCTATCCAGGTTGCGGGGATTCTTGCTAATCTTCATATGGATCCAGAAACAGTTTGTGCAGGATATTTACATGATATTGTAGAAGATACTGGAGCAACTTTAGATGATATTAAAGAACTCTTTGGACCAACCATTGCAATGATCGTTGATGGTGATACAAAGCTTGGTAAGATTCGTTACAAATCAAATAAAGAACAAATGGCTGCCACTCATCGTAAGTTATTACTTGCAATGTCAAAGGATATTCGGGTAATGATTGTCAAGCTTGCGGACCGTCTTCATAATATGCGCACCCTTAAGCATTTGCGACCTGATAAGCAGCGGCGGATCTCAAATGAAACCCTTGAAATTTATGCGCCAATTGCAGATCGGTTGGGTATCAGTACTATTAAATGGGAACTAGAAGACCTGTCATTACGGTACTTAAATCCGCAACAATATTACCGGATTGTTCATTTGATGAATTCACGGCGCGATCAGCGGGTTGACTATATTGATGAGTCAATTAAGTTGATAAAAAAGGCGATTGCGGATTTGGATTTAGGACCGAACGTTGAAATTTATGGTCGGCCTAAACATATTTATTCTGTCTATCGTAAAATGGTTACTCAGCATAAGCAATTTAGCCAAATTTATGACCTCCTTGCAGTTCGAATTGTTGTTGACTCAATTCGTGACTGTTATGCTGCTCTTGGAGCTATCCATACTAATTGGAAGCCAATGCCTGGACGGTTTAAAGATTATATTGCAATGCCTAAGACTAACGGATATCAATCCTTGCATACAACAATTATTGGACCAGAAGGGCGGCCATTAGAAGTACAGATACGGACTCACAAGATGCATGAAATTGCTGAATATGGGGTTGCTGCTCACTGGGCATATAAAGAAGGAAAGACTAATGGAATCCAACAAACGCAGGATAGTCAAAAGTTAAATGTCGTCAAAGAAATCCTTGAATTACGAAGTGAAAGTCAAGGCACAGATGAATTTATGCAGGGGATTCAGAGCGATATATTTACTGATAAGGTCTATGCATTTACCCCTAAAGGTGACGTAATTGAAATGCCTAAGGGATCTGGACCACTTGATATGGCTTACCAAATTCATACTGAAGTTGGTAATCATACAACTGGAGCTAAAGTAAATGGACGGATCGTACCCCTTGACTATGAGATCAAAAATGGTGACATTGTTGATATTTTGACTTCATCATCATCAGCTGGTCCGAGTCGTGATTGGTTTGATTTGGTTTCAACGCGGCGAGCTCGTAATAAGATTCGCCAATTCTTCCGCGCACACGATCGTGAAAAGAACATTGAAGAAGGAAAACAACTTCTCGAAAATGAACTCCGTGAAGCAGGATACTCGCCAGCAGAGTTAATGACTGATGAAAAATGTGAGGAAGTAGCTCAGGAGACTCATTATAATAGTAGTGACGATATGTTTGCAGCACTAGGCTTTGGTGATTTGGCTCCAGTTGGTATTAGAAATCGTTTTACTGCTGATATCCGTCAGCAGGTTGAAAGCGACCGCCAACAAGCAGCAGAAAAAGCCGTACTAGAAGATCATCAGACTCTTGAAAAGCCGAATGAACGTGAAAAACAAAAGCAGGCCAAAGCATCCAGTGAAGGCGTAGTTGTTGAAGGAGTTGACAATCTCCTTGTGCGTTTGAGCCATTGCTGTAGTCCAATCCCAGGAGATGCTATTACCGGTTACATTACAAAGGGTCGGGGAGTGTCGGTTCACCGGGATGATTGTCCGAATATTAAAGCTGCCCGTAAAAACGGCGAACGAATTGTTAGTGTTTACTGGGCAAATCCTAATGGTGATAAAACAAACTACAATGCAGACTTAGAAGTTCAAGGATACAATCGCAATGGCTTATTAAATGATGTTTTACGTTCAGTAAATAACAGTACTCGCTTCTTAAATTCAGTTAACGGAAAAGTTGACCACAATAAGATGGTAACAATTAGTTTGATTATTGGAGTGCGTAATTTACGGCAGTTGCAACTGATCATGGATGGCTTAAAGAACATTCCAGATGTTTACGTTGTCAAACGGATTATTCGATAGGAGGGCACTTGTGCGAGTTGTTTTACAAAAAGTAAATCATGCAGCAGTTTCAATTGATGATGAAGTTGTTGGCAAAATTGGTCTTGGCTATTTTCTCTTAGTCGGTTTTGCTCCAGATGATACCGAAGAAAAATTAGACTACTTAGTGCATAAAATTACTAATCTTCGTGTTTTTGAGGATGAAAACGGTAAGATGAATAAGGGACTACGGGATGTTAATGGTGCGATTTTATCCGTCTCTCAATTTACCCTTTATGCTGATACTAAGCATGGAAATCGTCCTGGATTTTCACAGGCTGCTCGTCCTGAGATTGCTGAACCGTTATATGATCTTTTTAATCAAAAATTAGCAGCTACTGGTATTCCTGTTGAAACCGGACATTTTGGAGCCATGATGAAAATTGATCTGGAAAATGATGGTCCCACGACAATTATTTATGAACGCTAAAAAACAAAGAGACATGGGGAAATTTTCCCCATTGTCTCTTTGTTTATGCGCCCGGCATGGGTATTAGCTAGGCGGTGAAAGTCCGCTATGGGCCGTAGTAGTCGGAACCATGAGCTGAGGACAAGGGTGTCCGTCGTGAGACGGAATCTGAAGGAAGTCTAAGGCAAAATACT
>NZ_NGPY01000015.1:0-33262 GCF_002254085.1 Limosilactobacillus reuteri
ACTGGTTCAAATCAATTGGTATCTGAATTCACGGCCACTTAAATGTCTTAATTGGCATACACCAATCGAGATCTTCTTGCTTAATCTACGTCACTAAATTCGTTCAAGTTATTTCTTGCAATCTGCCTTTTACAAAGTCATATTGACTATTCTTTCCAAAATCAATGCCTTTTAACTTTCCAACAATTTGAATTGTCAATGTTGAAAGTTCGCTATGATCTGGACAATCAATTTTTAGACTTTTAATGCAGGAAATACGTTTATCATTGATATATAAGCCATCGTCTTTTAGCTCAAATTTATCAATTCCTCTATACATTAAACTCACCTCACAATCCTAAATCTTCTAGCGCTTCCTTAACTGGCGTTTCAGCTGGAATAATATTACATGCACAGCGAGGGTGGAACGGTGGCACGTTAATACCGACTACAATGCTGTCAATCTTAACTTTTGTTCCGTCCATTCCTTCACAATACTTACAAACGTTGGTACTGTGACGGCTCACCACTTTAACGTACTTATAGCCGTTGTTTTTCAGGCTTTTTGCGGTTGCTTTCATCTGGCTTGCTTTTGCCTCAGTAACAAATATTCGTTCAAGGTTTGCTTTCGTGTGCATATAACGTTTCTGCACCGTTGACCGCCATTTATCAGAGTTATAATTCCACTGTTTATTACCCTCTAGCGCTTCTTTGGCTGCCTTTTTCAACGAATTAGGATTCATGTGATTGCTAATCTGAAAATCAATCACCTTGTCTAAATCCATTGAGAGCCGTTGTGCGTGCTTGAAGATAAGTGGCAGTGTATCTGTATCATTACCCGTTTGAACAGCTACACGCATTAAAGCACGGCGTCTCAGTTGGGTATTATATCCGCCGTGTTGTTTACCAGTTAATTCAGTCACCTTATTAACAATATCTGCTTGCTGTTCTTGCAGTCGATTAGCAACATCAAGGCCAAGCATTGCAATATTAATTCGGCTGGTAAGCTTCGCTACGTCCATGTTGGTCTTATATGGTAAACTATTCAGCAAAGCACCGACAACGGCTTTCTGCTGTGGTGTATGAGCTATATTGCGTAACTCACGTAAAGCGTCGAATACCGCTTTAACGTCTGCTGGGTCCGCTTTATCATTCCACTTCAAACCGTTATTGAAAAAATGATCAAAAGTAACTTCTTGTTTATGTTCTGCACGTTCAACAGCGTCACGTAATGCTTGCACACTAGAACTATTCGGATTAAATATCTTGTCTAACTGGTCAAACCATTCTTTATCCGTCATTACTTATCACCCTTTGGCTGTTCAACTTGTGCAGATTCGCCAGTAGCAAATACTTCACCAATACCAATTCGGCCTTTCTTGTAGTCGTCTGTTTTTTTGGCTTCTTCCTCTGCTTCATCATCAATCCGCTGTTGCTCATCATCAGGCGATACACCGGTAATGCGTTGCGTAATCTCACGCAATGACTTCATACTTTCAAGTCCCGGAATGCCAGATAAGGTTTGTACAAGTTGCGCTGTCTCCTCGTCATTCTTTGGCAAGTTAGGGTCAAAGTTAGGCTTGACCATATCAGCAAGCACAGAAATATCATTCTCACCGGGCAAAGCATTAATTTTGTTCCAGTAAGCAATACAAGCACTAATACGAGCACGTAAACCACGCTTGTATAGTGCTTCTTGTATCTTGCGCTCTTGATCGCTTCCCCAGAGCTTATAGCTCATTGCAACACCAGAAGCGTTAGAAGCAAAGTTAGGGTCGTTGACGTTTGGTGTATTGGTATACTTATGAATTTCATTGATTAAGAAATTGGTGTAAGTAGACCAGCCGGCGGAATCGTATTGCTTTGTAATATATTGAAGCGTAGGAGCTACGACTGTACGCTGTCCTTCACTTAATCCAGTACGTGCAATGTAAGGCTCCAAGTAAAACATATGATGTTTAGGATCAATGATCGGTCTAGGTGGCACCAACACAATTGGCTTACCATCTTTTCCCATTTGGACGTTGCCTTGCTTATCTTTTGCATAGATCGGCTGAGTCTTATTAGCAAAGCGACCGGTTGCTACCATAGCAGCATCGTTAAAATCTTCTTGGAAGTTTGCCATCGTGGAGATTGCCTTGTCTAATGCGTCCATCTGATCAATTTCAGGCTCCCAATCCCCTAAACGCTCTTCGTTGTTCTTGTATTCTGTCAACGGAACACGTTCAAAGAACAAAGGCTCTTGACCGTCAAATACAACGTTATTAACTGGCGAGTTAGTCTCAGGCAATCCGCCATCTGAATGATAGCGATATACCATCGAATCGGTGTAAATCTCGTAATTCTCACGTAGCAACTCATCTAAAACGCCTGTCTGATAGTAGCGAACAGCAAACAGTGGCTTAGCCTTGATTGAATCATCATAAACAACAAAACACGTTATCGGGTCAATCTTTGCTAGGTTCAATGTTGTTTCGCCTTCATTAACGTAGACAAGATCATAAGCACGACCCATGATAGATAAATCTTTCTTCATCATTTCATCAATGTAAGGCGTGTTTGCATTGTCGTTGTAATGAGTAAGTAAGTCATCAAGCCTTTCGGATAAAGACTTCATGCTGTCATTATCAGTCGCTATCTTGTATTGAATATCGTTACCTATGAAGTAGCCCACACGAATATTAGTAATATAACGCGCAAAGCCTGTTGACACCCGATTATGCGCATTATCCGGATTGGGTGACCCAGCCCACTTCTTAATCTTGGTGTCAGCATAGTAATAGCGCATAAGCTCTTTTAATCGTGGCACCTCTCTATCAATGTGGTGACGAATGAACTTATAAGCTGTTTCGTATAGTTGCATTGGATAATCTTTAATCGTATTAAAATAGCTAACCGGAACTTGATATTCTCGGTTAGCTTCCAAATCAAAGCGATGTTGTTGTGGAATTGTGTTTTGCATTAAATATCAAGCCCCATTTCTCTAGCAATGTGATACTGATTACCCCAATCGACACCCATTGAGCCATCATACATATCCATATACTGTCTAACACTATACCTTAACGCATCAATTGCGTGATTATTTTCATCTTTAGGACGATTGAGTGTGTTACCGATGTTGTCAGTATCAAATACATAATTGTTGAACTCGTTCCAAATGTTTTTGCATTTCGGGTGAACGTGGATTTTGTATTGCCACAATTGATCTATTCCAGCCTCTATTGGCGTTTTAACAACAGATTGAATATTATCTATATCCAAGTCTAAAAGCTGTTGTGTGCGCTCTGGTGAAGCGGAATCAGCATAGATATTCGCATGCTGATAGCCGTTATTTTTGAGCCATTCAGCAATGTGTGGCGTTGTTTGGTGATACGTATACATTTCATCGTAGATCCAAATATTCTTGCTCTTTGGATCAATTGCCAATGCTACAAACGCATTCGGGTCACCACCAAAGCCGTAATCAAGCCCAAATCCAGCGTGCCCGCATTCGGTCAGCTTTTCTTGTGGGTCAAATTCAACACGTTCAACGTTATCTTCAAAGACTAAGCCCTCACTTACTCCCCAGTCACCATCTGCTACCACCTTAGCACGGCGAGGATTAGTCTTATACAAATCCAAGTAACGTTGCCTATCTTGCTCATCGAGCCACTCATTACATCTGAAAGTAGTTGTTTGGGCGAACGTGTCGGTTTTACGTGTTTCTGGATCAAAGAATGTCCGCTTAAGCCAATGTTGAGCGTTCCACGGATTGAACGTCACTGTAATCTGCTTGAAAGCACCCGGAACATCAATTCGACCACGAATAGACTCTTGCAGAGTTTCCAATTTATCAGCATTTTCAATTTCGTAAGCTTCCTCAATCCACACAAATGACAAATACCCGTGCGTAACAGTGATTGAAGTAAGTTTCAAAGCCTTATCAAGCCCACGAAAGATAATCCGTTGACCTGTTGGCTTATAGACTATCTCCGGCATGGATGGATTGCATTTGAAAAGATGTTCAGCATGAAAACGATGGATAGCCCACACGAGATCCGCATAGGTTGACTGTCGATTAGTGTTTGAGTAGCGTCGCACAACAAGCAAGTTAGACCAAGGATATTTCATAAGTCGGTAAATCATATTGAGCGCTGTTGTTTTGCTCTTCTTGCTAGCACGCGATCCTTTTACAACACGGTAGAAATGCTTATCGTGCCAAAAATCGTAATAGCCACCGCCTACGATTTTCTGTAAGCTAATTATTTGCTCCATCGCTCTCATCCCCTTTCTGGTCGGTATCATCTTCTTTATCCGACTTCATATCGTCAGTAAAGACAATCTTTGTAATTCCTGTTTTATCATTCTTAAGTAACTTTGCTTTCTGCTCTGCAATATCTGCCTCAGCATTAGCCTTGCGAACCTTGGCTTTGTCTAGTTCTGGTGTGCTATTATCTGACAACATACCGGATAGTTTAAGGATAGAAGTAGCTGCTTGCAGCTTCACCATTTCAGATCTTGCGTCTAACAAATCAATTAATGTTCTTAAAGCTAAGCTCTTATACTTTCCTCTAACAGTTTTAGAAGCATAAGCATTAAAGGCTGGCTCATACCACGAACGCTTACGCCAATGTGACACAGTAGTCTCATTCTTTAAGCCTAATTTAGGAGCAATTTCTTTATTACTATGACCACCTTCAAAGTCAAGTATGACAAGCGTCTGCTGAGCTTTTGTTAAGCTTGAAAAAGGGTCATTTCTTGCTCCATCTTGCTTCTTACTCATAGCATATCACCACACCACCTTTCTAAAAAATACGTGCTAAATATGTATAATTCTATTGACACACGTATTAAATACGTGTATTATAATAAGTGTTGAAGGGAAGTGAAACATTTGGTACAACGTCGCAAGGTTGAAAAGAAATTCAAAGATAATGGCTGGTACTTCGTTAGACATGGTGGTAATCACGACATTTGGTCAAACGGTAAAATTAAAACCCAACTGCCACGTCACCCGAAGTTTAGCGATAAGCTATACAATGCTTTGATAAGAAAATTCAACCTAAAGTAGTAAAGCAAGGCTCTTAATTGAGCCGAGCTTTTGTGTACCAAAATTAAGGAGGATCACTATGGACGACATTAAAGTATTTCCGATTATCATTACTAAAGACGATAACAGCGACTACCCTTACTTTGTCGAAATTCCAGATATTAACGGAATGACTGAAGGTAAGTCAATTGCAGATGCAATGGAAATGGCAAAAGACTACATCGGTACTTATTCTCTTGAAGATAAGTTACCTGAATCAAATACCAAATTACCTCAAGCTAAAGATGGTGCAACCGTTACTCTTGTTACCATTAACGTTTCAGAATACAAGCGCAAGCATGATAACAAAGTAATTAAGAAGACTATCACCATTCCTAATTACTTAAATGAATTAGGTAAAGAAAATGGTATTAACTTTAGCGAAGTAATGACGACTGCGCTAAAAGAAAAACTTAGTGTTTAATATTTTTGTATACTTTAAAAGCCGACAAGCGTTGACCTGTCGGCTTTTTCTTTGCTAATCGTTTCCTAGTGCGTTCAGCATGAGCTAACATATGCAATTCGGCTCCACTGTTGGTAAAGCCCCAGTTTTTAGTTGTTCTCATAATTATCTCCAAATAAAAAAGCCAGCCGTTAAGCTGACTTATATAACAGCATATATGTCATATGTTTATTATTATGTATACAAATAATACAAATATTTAATTCTTTAAATAAACGTTGTTATATCAACGTTTAGAAGAGACAATCACCAGATATCTTTGATTGACAATTAATTGTTAGTAACGTATTATACTAGTGTACAGAAAAAGCAATTACGCTTTTTGCCTTTACGTAATTGCTCTCGATGCTAACCCACATTGCTGTGCGTCTTGATTGTACCTTGCTCCGTCAAGCAAGGTTTTTTTATTTTAAATTTTTACTTAATGGCAGCGAATAATAGCTGCACAAATTGCACATACTATTGTTGTGACTGCACCCATAAACAAGCCAAAGTACAGTAAGTGGATTACTGCAAATTGGACAGGTTCTGAAAAACCTTTCAGTTTTTCAAGAATTTTAGGTATGAATCGCATACCTACATCATATTTACCTTTCATAAAGCTAGAGGCACTCTCAAGATTTACGAGCTTCTGCATTTATGCATCCCTCCCTGTGTGTATTAGTCGCCTTTGTGACAAACGCACAGTAAGAGGTTGGTTAGCATTATTTAGTATACCATTTAAATCATTTAAACATAGAGTTAATTTCAAAATTAAGCGTGTTCTTAGCCATTTTAACTATATGATGACGTTTTATATTAAACTCTCGCAAAATGTATTATACACTTTGTGAGAGCTTTTTTAGATACAAAAGCCTAGCCACAATAGCTAGACTTCTGAAGGTAATTTAAATTAGTTTAACGTCATTTCGGACAATCAAGGCTAATGGAAGAAACATCTTAGTAAGTAGGTGCTTCCTCCTTTCGTTGATTGTTGTTAAAAGTAGATGAGCCTTGAATGCTGATGGACGGAATCGAACCGCCTTCTCCACGTTGAAACGGAAACAACTGTGGTGCTTTACCATTAAGCGACATCAGCATAAGCAAAGCGGTTGCCCCGCACTAGGCTCCGTAGAGTATCTAGCACTCTTCCACTTTAAAAGGCAACTCTTTTTTCTAGCTTTGCTAATATAAATATCACGGCGTGTGACAAAAAAATACTATGCAATTACGAAAAAGGAGCTTTCATCTCCTATCATAGTTAAATTTGCCGTGATAAAGCTGAGAGGTGGATTCAAACCACGCTTTTGCCACACGAGACCGGTTGTGTGCCCATCTTGGACCTCAGCAAGCAGTGCGACTCGTAAGCACTGCAATTGCGAATATTGGGAACTGCCCCCATAAATATTGGACCACTCCAGGATACTTGGCATCTAATTTGCATATTCGCATAAAAGACTGACACAATATATTACTAATTATTTATTAAGAAGAAGTTTCATATTAGAACTCATAAGTACACTATTTCATCAACTGCTGTAATCCGCTATGGGTCGTGTGTGTCAGTCTTAAACATAAATCATGATTTACTGGGAAACCTGCCGTTTCCATGAGCAGCTTCCCTATGTGGAATTATGGTCTCTGCCACCACTTGAGGGCTTATATAACCCTTTTTCCACAACTCTTTCGATGGCTTTATCGAATTCTTTCGACAATAGCATTATCTAATAGAAAGTTGACCACTGATCAACCAACTTTTGACCAATTTTCAACCCAAGATTGACCAATAATTGACCCAGAATGCACCCAAAAAAGTCCGTTTTAGCAAACTTTCTCACTTTCATAGCGTCTAAGTTCGGGAATCAATCCTTCTTTCCCCCGTTTTACCTTGAACCTCTCACATGCTGGATCAATACAGTCTGCAAATTCGCAACAAGCCTTTTTCAATCTTCTACGGAATGCTCCGTTACCACTAACAGCTAATTGGCATCTAATGGTATCGTCTGGTAGTTCCTTGATGTACTTGCTAATGATAATCGCTTGGCTTTCCTTGCTACACCCTTGAATAGCGTAATGAACTGCGTACAACGCACTAGCGTAGATACTATGTTCAATCATTGCGTTTTCTGTACCATTTCCTTTTGCTGGTGCTTTTGGCATTCCGTCAAACGATGGTGAGCTATAATCACCCCACGCTCCAGACCGCCGTTTAATTACTGGGTATCGGTCATAGAAGAAATTCTGTACCGCGTGATATGTGCCGTTCACGTCCAAAGTTTCAAATAAAGCCATCGTTTTACCTCTCCCTTGTGATATAATGAATTTTGGTATTTTTCTTAATCTTCGAGAGAGGCGTCCGTTTAACAACGGGCGTCTTTTTTTATCGCACGGAAGTAATAACCATTTGAATAAGGATCAACATAAATAGCCCAAATACGGCTGATCCTATAAACTCTTCATCAAACTTACATATAATTTCAGTAATAATAATTGCTGAGAAGCATACTAACGAAACTAATTGAAGTAATTCTTTAATCATTTTTCATCTCCTAATCAATCACACTGTCTTTTTATCCCATAACCTGTACTGCTATCTAAGAAGATTAAATCTTCTTTAGGGAAAGCCATTAAACCGCCATCTTCAAACGTAATAACGTACAGTAAAGGATCACTTCTATCAAATTTCTTTACAGAAGAAAGAACATGAATACGACCAGTTTTTCTTAAAACGACTAGAGTTTTTTCTCCGACTCTTTCCATTAGTCGCACCTCTCATATGTCCGCTCAAATATGCTCCTCTTAATCGGCCAATGTTCACCATCAATACCAGTCGATATATAATCACCTTTCTTTAGCTCCATTGAACCTTCTTTTGTTGGAATTACGTAGGTAGTTTCTTCTTTACTTTCAATCGCTTTGGCTAAATCAACAATCCCGTAGCGACTAATCATTTCATCAGAACCATCAAATTGTTCTGCTTCAATTGGAACTATCTTTTTATATTTGTGTAGCATAGTTACCTCCTTATAGATAGTCGATTTCCTTACCATTCTCGTAGACTACGTGGGAATAATAGCCGTTATGGTCGTTATATACACCGAAATAATATTCTTTGTCATCACTGTCAACTAGTTTAAATGTCATTGCCGCGTCTGCCTCTTCATCAGACAGTGATAAACGTTCAGCCTGTTCTTTTGTTAACTCTTCATCTGAATAAATCGCTTTGACAAATAACTGTTCAGGAATATCATCGGAAAAACTTCCAAAATCATCACAACAATCTTGATAATCGTCAATTCCTAAAACAAAATTCTGAAAGTCAGCCTTAGGGTCAACAGCCGTAACATTCAAGGCAATTTCTTGACGTTTAACCGGTGTCGGGTTCTCTTCATCAATCTTGCATAGTGTATTTACTTTAATCATAGTCATCAGTTCAATAGCATCTCCTCTGCATAATTTTCTGGTTCAACTGGCCCATTGATAGCTAAATCATGCTCAGTCACCGGACTACAATAGCCATCGTTTTGTTGTTCGTAATAATCAAGCACAATGTTCTTAGCGCGTTGTTCGCTTTTAGCTATAACGAAATGATCTTCGCCGTCATACTCTGGATTAAGCATTACTACTTCGTAAATGTGCATTATTCTTCCTCCTCATTATCAGGAAGATAACTTCCACATAGCTCAATTAAGTTAGCAAACATCTTTGAATTAGGCTTATCTACATAACCAACTTCTAATTTAATTGCAGGGGTCCCATCAACTTTAATCATAGATAGCACAGTTTCGCCAGCGTATTTAACTATGACATCACCAGCAGATTGTTGCTGTAATTCAAAAAAGTTACCGTTTAAGTCAACTTTTGTATTGTCTTTTGTAATGATTTCACAGCTTAAATGTGAATCTAATTTAGTAAGTTTCTCTTGTAATTCATTTTTTAGCATTACAAACGCTCCTTAATCTCATCAATTCGTTGCAAAAGTACATCAGCGTACGTTTGCATAGCATTGTACTGGATAATCATTAAACGCTGTTCTTTATCGCTCAGATGTCTATACTCTTCTGTATCCATGAACTCATCTATTCGATTCAGTCTACCTGCAATTTCCGCATTCTCTTTTGAAAGTTTATTAGCTAATTCAATGTTAGTGGCAGTTTGTTTATCAGTAATTTCAAAGCTAAATGATTGAACATTGTCTCTGTTGCTTCTACATACATTAATAATTTGGAAATTATCCCACTTTACTTTTTGGATAAAGTCATTGAATATTTCTTCTTTTGTCATTATTCTTCCTCCTCGTTTAAACAAATAATTTTGGCGGTGTGGGTATTGTCTTCTCTTGTGGTTTCCATAAATGCAAGCATTCGTTATGCACATTAACGTAATCCTTTTTAGCTGGGTGTAATTCCATTACAACTTCATCTTCGTTAAAGCATATATCTTTCAACACGCACATAACTTCCCACGTTGGTATTCTCTTCTGGTTGACAGGAACAATTGATACATGATCCCAGCCACCACCATTGCTTGCGATAACTTCATATTTTCGTGCTTTGTACTTAAATTCAAACATCGCTCCATCATCACCTGTACCGGTTATCTTTGTGATTAACGGCGACTTCAGCACCTCTTTAATTGGTTTCATTTTTTATAAACACACTCCACTTTGTTTTACTCTTCATATCACCTAAAATCGGTTGCTGACCAAATGCTTCAAAAACTTTCTTAATCGGAATTTGATCCTCGTTCCATTTAAAAATCATTGTGCCGGTTGGCTTCAACACCCGCATGATCTCTTGAAATGCCTTATGAAATTCGTTTGGCCACGTCATCAAATCAATGGTTCCGTACTTTTTTGCCAACCAGGATGTTTTGCCAGCTCGGACCAAGTGTGGCGGATCAAATACAACCAGATCAAACGTTTCATCATCAAATGGGATGTTCTTCCAATCCGCTTGGATGTCTGGATTAATTTCAATCCTACGTTCCTTACCACGATCCATAGCTGTATAGACGGCTTTACGGATATCCATGTAGGTTGTATGCGGTTCTTCTTTGTCGTACCAAAACATGCGACTACCACAGCACACATCAAGAATTTTCATAGCATAAACCAGCTTTCCATATCGTAGATAAAGCTTTCCATCTTTCGTTTGTTAAATTGATATAGCAAAGTTGTTTCATCGCTGGGACTTCGAAACACAAGAGCTTCTTTACTAACTTCTAAATATCCGTTGTTATCAGTATTTTTATCATAAAATTCCCAATAATCTGCCCCAAAAGAATTAGCTTCTTTGGGAGCAAACGTCTTCCAGACTTTTTCTGCTTGTTGCTTTAAGAATTTAAGTAAATCAATGTTATCTAAATAGAACCGATAATCTAGAAGATCTTTTCTTTCTGTGTGGATTTGAATATTAGACCTATTCACCCGCACAATTAATTTTCTACCGTGTTCGTCTTCAAAAACTCTCTCTTCCATTACTCTTTCTCTCCTCTGCTGCTATCATCAACTGCATTAATTGAACTGCCGGATCTACTCCCTGTTCCTTACATAACACGGTAATCGCTTGATATAGAACTCCCATAATCTCTTTGGGTTCAAACCCTAGCGCATAAAAGCCAGCTAAGCATTTATCTTTATTAACTTTTAGGACAATGGTTTCGCCATGTTTATTCATTTCTTCAAACTCCTCATAAATCAATTAAGTTGGCAACTACGAAAGCAATAATTATCAATCCAATAATCAGGCCAAATATTGTTTCAAGGCTAACCTTGCAGATAATCATTGTGATAATAATTGCCGTTACACAGACAATCCCCACGCATAACGGTAATTGCTTCATTTCTTCCACCTCTTAGGCTTTCTAGCTGGCATTGACCACCATTGTGACCACTCGTAGCTGGTGTGATCGTGCATAGCCATCATATGCTTTGCTTTAGCAATTTGACGCTTACGAGTGCGCTTGATTCCGCTTGGCCGTGCATAGCCTAATATAATTGCTCTCAAATCTTTAAATGCTTTTTTATTACGTCTAGTTTCAATTTGAGTTTTAATTTCAAGAGTGCTTGGCTTATATTGCAATAAATCTTTAGGTGGTATAGATGAGCCGTCTTCAAATTTAACCGGTTCCCATCCGTTTTTGTTTTTAGTAAAATACTGAATTTTGTCATTCATTAACCCTTCACCTCATATAGTAATAGCCTGTTATCTTTAGCTCGCTTATGTGTTGTTGGGTAAGTTAGGTAGATCATCTGCTCAATAGTGCGATGATACTTCTTTGCAAGCTCAACAATCGTGCCACCATCAACGTATTTGTCACCTTTATACATGGCGAAATAACGATCTTTTTTAGTCCGCCTCATCGTCTTTGACCTCTTCAATACCTGTCCGCAATAATTGGTCAAAATAAGCTATGCCTTTAAATCTTGTGTCATTTCTCAATTGATCTAATTCATCCCAAGTGAAAGTTTGTTTCAAAAAGTGATTTGGAGCGCATGCAAAAATCTTGCCATGAATATCACGCTCACAGGATAAATATTGCTTACCGTGACTGGAATTCAAACCTAGAAGTCGCACTCGGTAACGCTTGACTCCTGAACGTTGCCATTGACACAGTAATTTCTGGACTTTTTGTAATTTATCTAGATTGGCCTTGTCATCAGCTGTAATTTCAAATTGGCGTGGTTCTTGTGAAACTATTGTGACCCAAATATGATGGGGAGTTTCATCGTTAATTTCTTCTAGTGATTCTATAAGTTCATCAAATCTCATCTTTGACCTCCTAAGCCATGCCCTGAGTTACAGCATATTGTTGCCATTCACCATCGCCATAATTACCACAGCGATAGATAACGCCACTCATAAAACCATCAACAATCACATAAATCATTACCGCATTTGGATATTGGAGGTATATGTCATGCAATGTTGCGGGTAATTGAGGATTAACTTGTTTCCAATAGACACCACAATCTAAATAAATTTCTATTTTGTGTGCCGGATCATTAGAAATTAAAACATCATCCAGTTTATTCATCGTCTTTGACCTCTTCCTTCATTGAATCAATCGCAGGTGCAAAGTGTGGATTATCTTTCTTAAGTTGCTCTAATTCTGATTCGGTAAAGATGTCTGCAAAATTCTTAAGAGTAACCATGCGCCAAGTAGCATCTATATCTAAATAAGCATAGTTAGCTTTCCCATTACGATCATCAATCCACCGCAGACGATACTTCTTTTCGGGAAAACGTTCTTCGACTGGCGTATCAAGTAGTCGCTGGATAACGTCCATGGCACGTGCTAGGTCTTCTGGTGCAACGTCAGTTAAGCCACCCCAATGTTTTAAAACCGTATCCCAGTTAACCGCCTTAGTATTCAATTTTAAGAACCAATTATGGCTTATCATGTCTTTTGAAAAAACGTTCAAATAGTCGCCATCCACTTTTGCTCTCACTGTCGTAGTTGCGTTAATAAAATTCAATGCTTCTTTAATCTTCATTAGCTATTCCCTCCTAAACAATTGCTAACTGTGCATTGGTCTGCTGAATTTCTTGTTGCAATTCAAACGGCGGATACCAGTTGTTAACAAAATCAACAGCCTTGTCAAAGTCTTTCATCGGTAAGTCGTTGTATCGGTCTTGATCGAACGTCTCACGATACGAGCTGAACAATGCACGATAGGTCTTAGCTCGAACGTTCTTGTCACGATACGCATTAGACTTCTTACCGCCTAGAACATTGATAATCTTTGCGTTACGCTTCTTAGAAAACGAATGAGCCATGTTGCCGGGCAGTCCCATACGATCCTTAATGTCCTTAACGTCCGCTGAAAGGCTTTCGTAGCCCTTAGCAATCAAACTAATCTGTTCAGGTAAGGTAAGAGGCTTTTGCTGTTGAAGTTGCTTTTCCATCCGATTGAAAGCATCAATGTACTTCAACTTGAATTGATCCGCCTTTGCTCCAGTAAAGCCAAATGCAATAAACGTAAACCCATCACGATTCATGTAATACATTTTATTAGCCTTGCCGCTAGCATCTTTGTAATTGCTTGACACAAACATCTTTTGATACTGAGCGCAATTTTGCGCTGAGTTAATTTTGTTCTCAATAGCACGGATTACATCACGATGGTTCTTGTTAAATACCTTTGCTACTTGCAAGCTGGTTGTCACTGCTTGCCGATCACGCATAATTACTAATTCTGCTGTCATTCTTTAATTCCCTCCGCTTCGTAAAAATCTAAGATGGCTTGCTTTACTTCTGGTAGCTTGTCGTATGAGTCTAGCTCATCAATAATACTGAAAATACATTTGCGTGAAAGCTGCACAGAAATATGATTGCTTGGGTCAATGTGAATTCCGCTATACGTTTCGCAAAGCCTTGTTCCAAAGTCAATCCAGCCGTCCTTTTCTTCAAAATACTTAAATCCCAACTTCTTCATATGGTGCTTCAACGCTTCTAAGTTCGTCCGTGTGCTTGCTGATAATACTTTTGTTTCTGCGCTCATTGCGCTACCTCCTCAGTTACCTTAATTTCTCGCTTGCTAACAGGCGTTGCGATGTACTGGTCAATCAGATCAGCAATTTTATCCCGCAGCTCATCGTTTAGGTCAAAAATCTTCTTTGATGCTTCTTCGGTAGTAATATCCCAAAACTCAGGATCAAGCCATTCTTCGGGCCAGCCCTCAAAGTTATCGCCAAACGGTTGAGCGATACTCTTTGCCTTTGGATCAACAGTCATAAACCACCGGCAATCTTTGTCATCGTCTCGGTATTCTTCCCAATCCGCGTAAATGTCGATACCATAAACATCGCTACGGATAGCGAACACTTTAGGCAACTGATTAATCCGCTCAATTAATTCGTCGGTTGTTAAATACTCTTCTGCATTCATGCTGTCGCCTCCTCGTAACTCCAACTCGTACAAGCCTTATCTCGTATTAAACGGCACTGGTGGCACCAATCGGCTGCATCTTTAACGTTTTGCTTTGTAATTGGAGCTTTTAGAGCCTGCTTCATTTGATTGCCTGTAAAGGGCATGGTGTAGTTGCTGTCATGCTCATCAAGTTGCGACAGGTAATAAATCGCTATCTGTAGCTTTGCTTTAACGAACTTGATTGCCTGCGCCTCAACGTTGTGGCTATCCCATTCATCTTGGGTTATCTGCACCATCCGCTTAGCAACAGCCCACTTAGCTTTTACTTTGTCTTTAGTCATCTGGCATTGGCACCTCACTCTCGTCTGGTAGCTGATCCATCCAGTTACCTTGATCAGACTTACCCTGTTTTCCTTGTTCCTGCTGTTGCTTGAACCACTCCGGCATTGGTTCGTTAATCGGCGGGCGTTTGCGGTAATAATTACGCTGTTGACGCTGATTGTAAGCATTCTTCTCATGGCTCTCATTGGCTTTCTGTGCCTGCTCTAACGTTGAAATGTGTTGCTGACGCCAAGAGTTAAAGACACTACTTAAAAAGCTATCAGCTGCACTAGCTGTAACTTGTTTTTTGCCTGCAATTGTCAAAGCAAAGATAACTAGATCAGGACCAAACTCAGTAATCCATCCTGTTAAATCAGCCATCACAATTCCATTAGGAAAGCCCCAGTTTAATTTTTGCTGCCAAAAGTTAAACACGTCTTCGCGCGTGTGCGTATTACTACTACCTATCTTTTGTTTAGTTTTGTTTTGTTTATAATATGTTCCACTATCTTCTCCACTAGGTACTCCACTATCTTCTCCACTCTTTACTCCAGAGGTGTCTCCATTAGGTACTCCAGAAGTAGCTTCAGAAAATGGAATCAAACGATAATCAGCTGATTTACCATGCTTACCTTTTCTCACCTCAATACGTCCAGCCTGTACCAATGAATTTCTTGCATTCATAACTGTTTGGTCACTAGATGTATGAAGTTCTGATTTTAGCTTAAGGAGTGGTACTGACAGCCACTCGTCCCATCCGGAGGTGTTAGCAATGGCCATTAATTTGAACCATAGTCTGTACGCCTTATCGGATAACGGGTGTAACTCTTCCCACTTATCAAAAGCAATAATCTGTTTAAGGTAGTTCATGGATTCACCTCCTAACGCAGTTCAATGTCTGTAATATGTGTTGACCCTGTTAACTTCTTTGTTGCTCTACAATATTCACAATGTTCGCATCGTGTAGGCTTAACATTGCCCTTTATTACATCAAATACTCGTTGCTGTTTATCCTTGATTGTTTCAATTTGTTCATCTAAGATTTCTCGTATTTCATCAGTGTCAAAATCATATAAGTCATGGTCCGGTACATCTTGTTTTGATACAGCAAAGATAAATGGTTGTAGCCACTTGTTATAGTTCTGATAGATTAGCTCTTGATATAAGGCGATTTGCATAAAATATCCACGCTCTTCAGCAAAGCTAACTGGATAATGCTTACCTTCTATCCAATGTTTTTTAAGAAGATCATCAACAGTTTTAAGATCACAGAAATATCCACGTTCAAGGTTTAAACTGTCAATCTTGCCTTTCCATGCAAATCCGTTAATTTCACCTGTTACAATTACTTCTTTATCACCTGGCATATATAGATCATCAAATAGCGGTTCATCTTCTAATGTCTTAATCATCCGATTGGCTAGACCGTCTTCGCTATAAGCTTGCTTTAGCTTTGCTGTTACCTCACCATTACTTTTATGAATATGCATTTCGTCAATTACATCTGGCTTTTGTAAGAAAGCTTTATGTGACTCATCGCTTTCAAAATAGCTGTGTATGAAATTGCCAAAAATTAGTGGATCTAATCCACTCTTTGGTTTGCTTGGTTTATATTGATCGTGATATTTGGCATAGGCAGCCGCTTCACATTGTAAAAATGGCTTAAACGAGCTTACATCCATGTACGTGTCGTCTTGGTAATAGTTATCACTTGTCAGCAGGGGTAGGCGTGATAGTGCCATCTGGGAAGAGTTCTTCTTGAGCATGATTTCCTTCACCGCCCTTCTGATTTACTGATTTTGGCGCTACATCTTTTTTATCTGCTTTACTAGGCTTTTCTTCTTTTTGATTAGAATTAGTTAAAATATCCATAGCAGATTGTTGAGGCTTATGTTCTTCTTCAACAGGCGTTACATCTCGGCGCTCATCATCGTATTCGTTGCTTGTTGTGTCGTTGATAGCACCAGTTAATAGGTCACTATCATCAGAAGTGTTAATGAACATCTTAGCGGCACGGTTTAGCACAGTTCGTTTTGCCATTTCTTGACTAAAATTCTGCTGTACTTTGTTATTTTTTTGACGTGTTTGTGCCCATGATTGATTAATTTCTTTCTTGGTCATCACAGTAAAGTCAGTGCCTTCATCAGTCTTAATCATGGCAAAGGCTCCAACGATTTGATTATCTTGATTTTCAAATTTAGGAACGAATCTCTTAACAACTAGTTCCATGTCTTCATTAGCGCCAATTTCAAAGTCATCTTTTTCATGAACAACTTCTGCCCTGACTTTCTTAACTCCATCCAGTCGCTTAACTGCTGCTACTGTTCCAAAGTAGCTTCGTTGCATTTGAAGTTCATTGCCGTATACGATGAAGTAGCATTGATCTTTCGCTGGTGACAATCCTTGCAGTGTCATATCTAACAAGGATTTAACAATTGAGTCATGCGAACACACTTCTAAGGCTGGCCGATGATTACGGTCTTGTACCTTTTGCAATTCAAGAAAGGCCGCATTAAGCGCATTAGAAGCGTTGTAATTCTTCGGCAGTGATAAGTCCTGTGTGTCTTGCATTTGTTTAACACGATCTAGGACAAGATCGGTTAGCTTAGTTGGCTTCTGCTGTTGTGCTACTTGATTATTCATACTTGACCACCTCATTCTTCCAGTTGCTTGTGTGTGATTTACTAGTCCATTCGCAATTTAGTTTGAAAAAATCTTCTGGTTTGCATTCAAGTGCTACTGCTAATTTGTCGATAGTTTCAAACATAACTCCCTTATTTTTCCCGTATTCCAGAGCCATTATGGTTGTCTTTGATATTCCTGTCATTTTGTACAAGTCACTTGTTTTGAAGCTGAGCGTTGCCATACGAACTCGCAAATTACGGGCAAAGATTTCAGATAGGTTCATTACATCCACCCCATTTGCTCATTAAATAGTTCTGATAAAGTTTGTTGCGATTTGTAATAGCGAGTAAGTGCTTCAACATCACCTACGGGGGTTGCTTGCTTAACAAATACTGCGTTCATTAGATTATTTTGTAGAAGGATAAATCCTTCTGCTTTTTTCATTTTTTGATCAAACATGATAAAATAGACCTCGATAAATGTTTTTGTTTATTTTCTATTTGCCATCGGATGTGTCAGATCCGGTGGTTTTTTTGTTTGGGTTATCTGGATCACCTAGTGCCCCTAAGATTTGCCAGAAAAGAACAAATCCAAAGACAAGGAACAATCCAGACCCGTAAAACAATGAGATTAACATTGCAGCAGTTAAGCCCGTACAGATTAAAGCTGGTTCATTCATTCAATCACCGCCTTTCGTTGTGCTAATCCATAACGAATTAAATTTTCAAGGTAGCGTGCTTGTTGCCAAACATAGCCATCAGTTGGCTTGCCACCACTGATAAACCAATCACCCAAGCGTTCCCGTACCATTTGTATGGCATTTAATGGGAAATCATACTCATCAAACAGTTGGTTAATTCGTTCCATTCCGTCTTTCATTTTTCTTTACCTCCTCTGAAAACATCTAAGCTAACGTCTAATGCGTCAGCAATCTTGCACATATTTTTGAACGGTGGTTCCTTCCCATCGTTTTTGTAGTTATAAATTGTTGTTAGAGGTATGCCTGTCATTTTAGATAAGCGATAAACTGTTATCTTTTGTTTATCTAACTGAATTTGTATGCTATTCCACAACATCTTGTATAAATCAATCCTTTCCATATCCATATGTAGTGATATAATCAAAATTACGATTATTTACGTAACACTCCTTTTAGTAAATTAATCGTCAATTCAATCAAAGTGAGGTGCATAATATGAGCAAGCCTTATATACTTACCTATGATTTAAATACTCCCGGACAAGACTACAATAAGTTGCATAAAATTATTGAAGATGAAATCTCAACTGGTACTTGGTGTCATTGCTGGGATTCGACTTATGTTTTTCGTTCAGAGCTAAGCGCTTGGCAAATAATGCATAAGTTAGAAAATTATGTTGATGTCAATGACAGACTTTTTGTTTCAGAAATACCATCAGGAATGTCATCAAATTATTCTGGATGGTTAACAGATAATGAGTGGGAATATATCAAGAAAAATATTCTCGATTTTTAATCATTCTCTCGTATTCTTCTTTTGTCATAGGTTTCTTAACATTCAAGTCTCCTTTTGAGGAGGCTTTTTTTATTACAAAATCATATTCTTGCTTATCGTTTGAATTACTACGCCTAACTTCGCTTAGCACATACTCTTTTGTAAGAATTTTTGTAATCAAATCTAGCAGTATCTCTTCCTTACTCACTGCTCTTCACCTCCTTAGTGTTTCTTTCGATACTTTGGCTTCAATACATTCAGCTTCTCGCCTTCAATAACGTTGACGATTGCTCCGACTAAGAAGCAAGCCATAATTGCTAACACGCACCACGATAGATATGCCATCTAATCACCTCTCAATCGTGGATCGATTTTCAGCGCTTCTTCATGAGCTTCGTTATGATTTACAAACCACTCGTCAAATGCTTTTAGCTTGTATGACCAATTCCGTCCGTGCTTAATAGCAATTTTTTGATTTGGATTTTCAGCAATAATCTGATCACGAAACCTTTTGATGGTTTCTCGGCTTTTGCCATACTTGCCAAGTTCTACAAGTTCAGTAGTAGTTACCAGCTCATCATCTTTGCTTTTTTCTTCTTGGTCTTTTACGAACTTGGCAACAGCCTTGTAAGCAGCTTGTTCCATTCGTCTATCTAATTCATCAACGGTTAATGTGACTACTCTTACAGGAGTTGCCATCAAATCACCTCCTAAGCTTCAATTACTGGTGCATTTAAGAACTTGTTAATGAAATATTGCTGCATTTGATTACCTCCTTAAATGCTTTACTATAATTAAGACATCTCCTAACGAAAGGAGGTGAATTATATGAAATTAAGGCTAATCAACGTCCAGAAATCTGGGGTAAAGCCAATTGTTATCAACACTGCCACCCACGTAACTCTTCATACATACCTGAATGGCGATATAGTGTTCGACCAGAGTAATTGCAAAACGCTCGAGTCATTCAATTGGTCAGAAGTTGGAAGTTATGAACTTGATACAGTCCCTTGCCCAACATCATTCAACCCCGATCAATGGATAATTGATAAAGTGTTTTAATTCTCACAGTCAGCGTTATCGCTGGCTTTTTTCATTTCCAAATACTTGTCATAAGCACTGCCGACAAACAGCTTCGCTCCTGGCCAATCTTTCAGCGATACATACTCACCGTTGATAATTGATTGGAGAAAATCATGATTATCTGGGCCAATAATAGTTAGTTTCATCAAGTCACCTCCTACATATCCAGAACACGGCAAATCTTTTTAGCTGTTTTAGCTAACTTTTATTTAAAAAAATAGATAATGGTACATCTAGTACTTGGCTAGCTTTAACAGCAACATTGGTTGATAGTTTACGACTACCACTAAGTACTTGTCCAAGATAGCTAGGGCTTATACCAATTTTATTAGCTATAAATTTAGTTTTAATTCCCCGACTATCAATCTCTTGTTTTAATCTTTTATAAGCATCATCTTTGAGAACTGTTGTCAATTGTCAGCACCTCCTTAGCTGTTTTGTTTAACTTTACGATTATTATAATACATCGCTGTTTTAGCTAAGTCAACTATTATTTAGCTTTTTCAGCTAAATATGTAACATTTTTGTTTAACAGTTGTATGATATAGCTAAAAAGGAGATTAATTATGAGTGATTTTAGCAAACGCTTAACGTCCCTTCGTGAAGATAAAGGATGGAGCAAAACGTATACAGCAAAACAAATTGGTCTTAAGAGCATGCAAACCTATGCCAATTGGGAATATGGTCGAACTGAACCAGATTTTGAAATGATTTTAAAAATTGCTAACGTATTTAATGTTTCGACAGATTATCTTCTAAATGGCAAAGAATCAAGTGGAGATGAAAAATCCCTATCAAAAAACCAAAAACTCGTCGCTTACTCGATTGACCCCGATATATCTGACGAAGAACGTAACGATATCATCGAGATGGTTAAGATTGCAATGAAGAACCGTCGACGCGTCTGAGGTGATTGCTATGGAAATGTCAGACTTAGAGAAAATCGAGGACCAACATCCTGAATTAAAATTCTATATGATTGATGTTCCAAATCTACACTATCACGGTCATATTATAGGAAACGATGTATACATAAACGAAAACCAGCCTCAATTGGACTGGCTGAAAACTGCACTTCATGAATGCACACACTCTGACTTTGATACAGGAGATCTTTCGGATGGAACCCAATTCAGAACAAAAGTTGCTGAAAGCTGGGCCATACGTGAGTCTCGACGAGAGTATGATGCGATGTTTAAAAACAAAAAAATAGCAAATTAATATACGTCCAAACGTGATCGACGTTAAAAACTATTGGGAATAATTGAATTAATGGAATCAACACAGACTGAAGCTACCCAAGCTTATGTAAAACATAAAAAGGGCATATGGATTTCGACTGGTATTTTTGCTTTTATAGGTCTAGCTGGTGGAATTCTCGGAGCTATTTTATTTGCGCTTTTTGGTTTCTTTATAAGTTTTCTTTTTGCTCTTATTGCTTTCAAAATTAAGGAAACGCCAGAAGAAAAAGCATACTTTCGTGAGCAACGTAAAAAACTAAATGCTCAATTAGAAAAAGAAAGCCAAGAGCGTAAAGAAACAAGAGTGCAGAGAAAGCTAGCTAAAAAAAGAAAAAGAGAGGAAGAACAACATAAAAGAGAAGAAGCTGAAAGAGAAAGAGAAGAACTTTATAAAAAGCAAGTTGAATGGTGGCTAACAGAAGATTTATCTATTCATGCTAAAAAAATAGATGGTTTGAAGCTATCTAAAAATGAATATTGCTACTACAAAAGCTCTGAACCAATTAATTGGAAAGAAGACCGTGTATCTACAAGAAGAATAAACTACGGTGGATTAACCGCCACAATCCATATTGCAAAGGGGCTTAATTATCGATTAGGTAGTATAAATACAGCTATTAACAAAAGTGCTCATATAGTAACGGTACTTACCGGAACTCTATTTTTAACTAATAAGCGAATTATTGTTGCTAGCGACAATCAAATCAAGGCATATACATTTAAGAGATTGTTAAAAATGGAACCCTATTCAGATGGTGTAGCCTTGTATAGCAGCGCTGGTAAACGTGTTATTTTAGATGGTTTCACCGACGCTACTCACTTTAATATATATTTAGATAGATTAACTTCAGAAGATAACATTTTACCTAATAATTGGGGGAACATTTCATGAAAAGATTTAAAAGGATTTCAGCTATTATAGCCATTTCATTTTTGGGGTTTGTAATTGGTGCATCTCTTACTAATGGTTCACCTTTCCCGGCCATAATGGGATTGTTAATAGGATGGGGATTATCATTCTTTTGGCCTGTTATTAATCCCAAGAAATTTCGTGAAGAAATTAAAAATCAGGCTGAACAAATTTCAAAATTAGAAGCTGAAAATAAGGCGCAAAAAGAAAAACTAGATAAAAAGATGACGATTCTTCAAATGAAACCAGAAGAATTAAATAATTTAATTAAAGAGAAACAAAGTGCCCTAAACAAAATAACTAATAATTTTAATGCTCAAAATAAAAAGTTGGAACAAGCTAAAGAGAAAATTGACAATCTTAATAAACAAGCAACTGAATTGAGCGAAGAGCTTGAAATTGAAAGAAATATTCAGCAGTTAAACGCTAAAGTGAATGATCTAAATAATGACTTAGATAAAAAACAAAAAGAATTAGATGAAGTGAAAGATGAAATTATTTCATATGACGAACAAGTTAGTATCGAAGAATACGGGCTTTACACCCCTCACTACTCATTTGAAAATTCCATTGAATATAAAGATAAATTATCTGAAATTAGAGAAAAACAAAAAAAAGCAATAAAAAATGGCTCTGCTGGAGTAATCATTAGCTCTATGCTAATGGACGGTTCTGCTTCAAAGGGTCACAGAGTACAACTTAAAAATATAAAACAACTCATTAGAACATTTAACGTTGAATGTGAGGCTGCAATCAATAAAGCAACTTATACAAATATGCCTAGAATTGAAAAACGAATTAATCGTTCCTTTGACCAACTTAATAAGCTTAACACTGGAAATAGTGTGGAATTAAGTCAAAATTATCTTAATTTGAAACTAGATGAGCTTCACCTAGCCTTTGAATACGAGCAAAAGAAAGAAGAAGAAAAAGAAAAGTTACGTGAAGAACGTGAAAAAGAGCGAGAAGAGAAAAAAGTACAAGCTGAGTTAGCTAAACAAAGAAAAGTCGTTGAAAAGGAACGCGCAAAACAAGCAAAGCACTTTGAACAAGCTCAAGCGCTTCTTAAAGAAAAAATGGAAAACGTTAATGAAGATGACGAAAAATACAAGTCACTTCAAGAAGAAGTTGCAAAACTTAAATCTAAGCTTAGCGAGCTTGACAAGAAGTCTGAAAGCCTTGATTATCGCGAAAATCATGCAACAGCTGGATATGTATACATCATTTCTAACATTGGTTCATTTGGCCAAAATGTATTCAAAATCGGTGTAACAAGGCGATTAGAACCATTAGACCGTATCAGAGAATTAAGTAGCGCCTCAGTTCCATTTAAGTTTGATGTTCACGCTTTAATCTTTAGCGAAGATGCCTATAAGCTTGAAGCGAATCTCCATAATTACTTTGATAAGCAACGTGTCAATAAAGTTAATAATCGCAAAGAATTCTTTAACATTACTATCGAACAAATTCACGATGCTCTTGATAAGTATTACAATAGGACGTTTGAATTCCGTGAAATCCCTGAAGCTGAGGAATATCGAAAGTCGCTAGAGATCGCTGAAAAAATTAGCGCTTAATTTTAAACCGGTCGAAATCGACCGGTTTAAAAAGACATTATAACGAACGTATGTACGAAAGGAGAACGTCTATGTGGTCAGAAACAACAAAAGATGGCAAAGTTAAATTCAGAGAACAGTATAAAGATCCCCTCACAGGCAAGTATAAGAAAGTTTCTGTCACTTATGATAAGAATACTAATCAAACACGTAGAAGGGCTCAGATAGCCTTAGAGCAAAAAATACAGCATAAGTTAAGACATATCCAAGATGGAAACATAAAAAAAGGTGTTACTCTTGGAGAAGTTATTAAAGAGTGGGAACCCGTTTATAAAAAACAAGTATTATCTGGAACTTATTATTCGTGGAGCACCTACAAAAAAATAATAAAAGACAAGATTGGTTTTGATGTTCTTATTAATAAAATCACTTCAAAATATCTAATTAATCTATATGAGGATATGCTTTATAAAGAGGATTATAAGCGTGGCACAATTATTCAGTTAAAAGCAAAAATAAATCACATAATGAAATATGCCTACCAGCATGATTATATATCGACCTTGCCAACTGCTAATTTAGAAATTAATTGGCCAAGAGAACGAAAGAAGTCCGAAATTGAAGAAAAGTTTTTAGAAAATGATGAATTAAGAAAAGTTATAGATTATTTGGAACATCTTCAATCACCTAATCACCATCTTTATGCCTCACTTTGCGAATGGATGGTGTTAACCGGCATGCGGTTTGGCGAAGCTACTACAATTCAAGTTAAAAATGTTTATAAAGCTAACAATAAATATTTTGTAGAAATTTGTGGAACATTGGTTTACAAAGGCTTAAAATCTAAAAAACAATTTAAAAGTCCGCTGACAAAGACTAATGATAGTCAACGAACGATTTTACTTCCTAAAAAAGCAGTAGCAATTTATAAAGAATTTTCAAAAGGCAAACGAGATAACGATTTTATGTTTACCCTATCTAATCACAATTTTGTTTCAATCGATAACATCAATTATTTTTTAAGAAAAGCAAAAGAGAAGCTTAAAATACCAAAAACAATTAGTACGCATACATTTCGACATACTCACGTTAGCCAATTAGCTGAATTAGGTGTACCATTATATATAATTCAAAAGCGATTGGGTCATAGTGATTCTGAAATAACTTCAAAAGTTTATCTTCATGTAACTAAAAAAGCACAGAAAAAATATGATAATATCATAGAATCACTTTAATTTTCCCCTTTTATGTCCCTTTTTAATTTTATTAGCTAACAAAATACAATGATATCATTGATATTACAGTATATTTGAACAATTATTTAGAATTCTTTGCAGAAAGTGAGGAAGATTACCTTGATTAATGATTATCCCCAGGCCCTAACAATTGCTGGAACTGATAGTGGCGGAGGTGCCGGTATTCCAGCGGATATAAAAACGATGCAGATGCGAGGCGTATACTCAGCAATGGTAGTCGTAGCAGTCACAGCCCAAAATACATTAGGAGTACAAGATGCCTTGCCAATGCCAGAAAAATTAATTGATGAGCAATTTGCTTCAATTGCTAATGATTTGAAAATTAGGGCTTGTAAAACGGGGATGCTTGCTGACCCTATCCGCGTAAGAGCCGTTGTACGAAACTTAAAGAAATATGATTTAGGACCGCTTATTGTCGACCCGGTCATGGTAGCAAAAGGCGGCGCAAAGTTGCTTAGTGATGATGCAATTGCAATTGTAAGAGATGAACTTATTCCCCTTGCCTCCCTGGTTACACCAAATATTCCAGAAGCTTGTGAGTTGACGGGAATCGCAATAAAGGATAAAAATGATATTAAAAAGGCCGCCCGTGAATTACAAAAGCGAAGAGCAAAAAACATTCTCATAAAAGGTGGTCATGCAGAAGATTCAGACAAAGCTGATGATTATATTTTATTTGAAGATGGTAATGATATGTGGTTAACTGCTCCCCGTGTTGATACTAAAAATACTCATGGGACTGGTGATACAATTTCTGCATGTATTACTGCGGAAATTGCTAAGGGACATTCCATGGAACAGGCAATTGTGATTGGAAAGACATATGTTGAAAAGACGATTAGCAAGGGGATTAATGTTGGTCACGGTCATGGACCACTTAATCACTGGGTTAAAATTGAAGGAGACGAGTTAAAATGATGTTTGATCCAAAAATGTTACAAGTATACTTAGTTGGCGGAACACAAGATGTTCATAATGATGTTGTTAAATTTCTTGAAAAAGTGGAGCTAGCAATGAAGAGTGGTATCACTGCCTTCCAATATCGAGAAAAAGGAAACTCAAAGTTACGACCTAATGAACGAGTAGACTTAGGACTAGAATTACGAACCTTATGTACACGTTACGGAATACCATTGATCGTTGATGACGATTATGAATTGGCCCAGCAAATTAACGCTGATGGAGTTCACGTTGGGCAAAATGATACTAAAATTGAACAGGTATCTGTCGCTGTAGGTCATCAAATGTTCATCGGCTACTCCTGTAACACGCCAGAACAAGTTGAACGTGCTAATACAATGAACTTTGTTGATTACATCGGTTGTGGCCCCGTTTTCCCTACAAAATCAAAGCCGGACGCTAATACTGCTATTGGCATTAATCGTCTTGAACGTTTAAACATGATCAGTGAACGTCCCGTAGTTGCAATTGGGGGCATCGATGAAGAAAATATGAAAGTTGTTCATGATACTGGAGTTGCAGGATTAGCAGTTATTTCATTAGTCTTTGATAGTAAGGATCTTGCAGCAACTGTAAAGAAAATGAAAAAGTTGTATAAATAAAATAGCAAGGTTGGAAGAAATTTCAGCCTTGCTATTTTATTAGATACTATTTTTAATAAAGGTTATTTTGTACTTGCTTTTGCTTCCTGCAGCCACTTTGAAACGCCAATTGAAATTGCAACTCCAATCCCCAATGGAAGAAAAGCTGTAAAGTTAAGGTGGCAAACTTCAAATAACATAAATAATGCCATTAATGGCGCCTGTTGTGATGCGGCTAAAAATAATGAGGCGCCGATAACTGCACACTGCGTTAAAGTCACAACTGGGAAGAAGTGCATATAAGGAATACCGAGAAATACTCCGATAACTGCTCCAGCGGCAATCGATGGTGTCAGTGTTCCTCCATAGCCCCCACATTTGATTGTAAATAAGGTAACTACTACTTTAGCAACGAGGCCAAACAAGAGCGCTCCTAGGACCTGAGAATTGACAGTGGTCGTATTCATGGCTAATTGAGCAAGTCCCCGCCCATTTCCCATAATTTGTGGATAAAAAGCTGCAATTGCTCCTGCTGAGAACGATAAAAGCGGTAATTGCCAGAAAATGTTTTTACCCGTTGCCCGTTTACTAGAAGCTGCTTTAACTCCTTGTTTAAACCAGGTTCCGGTTACTCCAAGGATTAAGCCTAATACAATTGCTAATGGAACGGATAGCAAAGAGAAATCACGGCTTCCGACAATATAATATGGTTCGAATCCTTTTAAAATCGAACCAATCATCGTTGCAATTACTGACATGATTAAGCTAACGGAAACTGAACGAGCATTAATGCGCCGGTATAAAATTTCTAAACAGAAAACAGTTCCTGTAATAGGTGCAATATAGACCCCCGCGAAGCCAGCTCCAGCAGCAGCGGCAATTAGTAAACGTTTATCTTCGTCATTAAGGCGCAACCACCGATAAGAATCAAGTGCTCGGGACCATTTCTGAGCGATAGCAGCCCCTGCTTCTCGTGGGGCTAATTCACGACCGATCGAATTACCAGTCCCTACAAAAAAGATTTGAGTAACCACGTGAATGAATGTTTTTCTTAACGGCATTTCTTTACCATTTAAGGCATTCTTAATACTAACTGGATGATAATGGCGTTGAAGGAAGTACCAAATAATTGTAGCGATTATCCCCCCTATTAACACCGAGGCAAATCGATGAATAGGGAAAATATTAATATTAACTGGAATCTTATTTGTCTCGTTAAAGTTTAAAAAATAGTGCTCTGTTAAATCTAGAATAGCGCTAAGAATTAATGAGCTGAACCCAACGACTATTCCAAGAACAACCGTTGCAATCGCTAATGGAATGTTCTCTTGCGTTTCTTTCATCTTCTCGTCTCCTAATAAAAATAAATCAACTTTCAGTTTATCACGGATGAACTGAAAAAGATAATAGCAATGTCTCGCTATGTTGAATATTATGTAAACTAAAATAAGACCGAGGAAGAAGGTTAGCACTTATTCTTCGGTCTTATTTCTATCTTAGATTATCGCTGAACGTACGTTTGTTTTTGCGGATCAAATTCAAAAGTCAATTTTTGATCATTTAATTCGACAAAAATCTTCCGGTAATTTTTATCATAACCATTATGAGGCATATCTATTGTTACTTCATTTTGAGAAGCCTTAATTTGATAAAGGTTGTATTCACCGCTTTGGTAAGCAAAGTCAAGACCGTTATCTTGGTAATGAGTATATGAGGCATGTTGTCCATATAGGCGGAAAGTCATTGTTTCATTAGGTTCATCACTAATATGACTTACTTCAGGCCCCCATGGAATAATCGTATTCTTTTTAACGAATAATGGTAACTTATCAATTGGTGCTTCGACTAAAATTGACCGCTTGCCAGCATATTCAACACCATTCCAAAAGTCAATCCACTCCCCTGCTGGTAAATAAACTGCCCGGGTATTTTGGCCTTCTTGAACTACTGGAGCAACTAGTAATTCATCGCCAACCATATATTCATCGTTCATTGTTCGAACAGCAGGATCTTGATCGTAGTTTAATACTAACGGACGCATTATTCCGAGCCCATTCTTTGTCTCCTTGTAGCAAAGATCGTATAAGAATGGAATGAAACGATACCTTAACTTTAAGTACTTCCGGTAGATTGAGAGCGTTGGTTCACCGAATACCCAAGGTTCTTGTGCACGGGTTCCCATTGAAGCATGATTACGATAGAGAGGACTAAATAAGGCTGCCTCAATCCACCGTGTTAGCATTTCTGCCGTCGCATCCGCACCAAATCCACCGATATCAGTTCCCGCAAAGGTAAAACCACTCATCCCTAAATTACATAGTTGAGGAATCATCATTTGTAGATGAGGCCACAAACTTTGGTTATCACCTGTCCAGACGGTTGAATACTTTTGCGTTCCCGCATAAGCTGCCCGGGTAATGACATAAGGGCGTTTATGGCTGTATTTCTTTAATCCATTGTAAGTAGCCTTTGCCATATTATGCCCATAAACATTATGTAATTTCTTATGGGTAGAAAGATATTTTCCATCACTAAAGACAATATTATCAGGGATTTCACCTTCAAATGATGCTGGTTCGTTCATATCGTCCCAAATTCCCGCCGTTCCGGTATCAACAAGATATTTACAATTATCAGCCCACCATTGTTGTACCTCTTCTCGGCCAAAGTCAGGAAAAACAGCATCGCCAGGCCAAACCTTATTAACATAATCGGTTCCATCAGGATTCTTAACAAAGTATCCTTTCTTAATTCCTTCTTTATAAATTTTATACTTTTTATCTTGCTTAACACCGGGGTCAATAATCGGCATTACTCTAAATCCTTGGTCTCTCAACTTTGAAACAAATGCTTGAGGATCAGTAAACTTTTCTTTGTTCCAAGTAAATACTCGGTAACCATCCATATAGTCAATGTCAAAGTGGATCACGTCACAAGGAAGATCATTTTCTCGTAGTTTAGTCGCAATCTCTTGAACTTTTTCAGGACTTACACTATATCCCCAACGCGATTGCTGATAACCAAGCACCCATTTTTGTGGCAATGGAACGCGCCCAGTAAGGTAAGTATAATTTGTAACAATATCCCTCAAGTGCGAGCCCCCGATAATGTAATAATCAAGGTTACCGGCAACTGCAGAATAAAAGTAGTAATTGACATTTTCTTTTCCTAAATCAAGATGACTACGATAAGGATTATCAAAGAAGAGACCATATGGATGACCATTCTTCAAACCTAACATAAAAGGAATAGACTTATAAAGCCGAGTAAAACTTTCTACTTGGGGTGCTGGATTATCGGTATTCCAGTTATCGTATTCGTAGCCTCGTTTATTCAAATACCCAGTTTTATCCCCAAGACCATATATCTGTTCATCAGTAGCTAAAGATTTAATTACTTCAAAATATGTCTTATCTTTGTCACTTCCACCAGCAATATCATGACCTTCTGCGGCAACTAACTTTGCATGAGCCTCATCTAATCCACGATCAATCGGTGTTCGCTTGCCCTGATAATCAATAATTAATGGATGACCATTTTTGTCATAAACATCTATTTTCTCATCGTCGTATATTTTTACAATTAACGCCGCCGTAGTTAATTCAAGATGGTCACCATGATCCAAAACAGTAAAGTTAGTTTTAATTGTTTTGTTGCCTTCAATAGCATATGATGCTCCTTTTTCACCGTGATCTTGAAATACTCGAATAATTTCAGGCGTAATAACTGATAAAATAATTGAACTGTTTTGATAATTAATCGTAATCCTTTGATCAACAGTTGCGTATCCACGTAATTGGTTATTCATTAATGTCGCCCTTCCTCTTTTTTACTTTTATTGTATCGCATTTATTTTAAATGTAAACGTTTTCGTGAAGGGGAAAATAACTTTTTAAGAATAAATAGGATATAATTAAATGTGATAACGAAAATGAATGAGGCTTATAAAATAATGCATAAAAAAGCACAAATTGGATTCGGATTCTTTTGTTGGATTTTATTCGGAATATTACTCTTCAATGTTTTAACTAAATCTCTATTTATTCGTTCAATCGATACAAGTGGTTTTGCGCTGACTGCTCCAGTATCTAAAGTCAAAACCACTATCTTAACCGAATTGACTTTTATGGGTGACCCAGTTACAGTTGGAATTATAACAATTGGCTTAATGCTTCTATTATGGCGGCGCGGAAGGGCAACCGATAGCGTTTGGTATGGTATGTTACAATTTATCGGTTACTGTTTAGTAATATTAATCAAGTATAGCGTTACTCGTTTTCGTCCTTCCTTTCGGTTAATTAATGTTAGTGGATATAGTTTTCCAAGTGGGCATACCTTTTCAACAGTTATTTTTACTTTTACGATCTTAGCTCTTCTTTTACCCTATTGTAAAGTTAAATGGCAAAAGGTATTTTTAGAAATCATCGGCGCGCTATGGATTATTATTATTATGTATTCGCGAGTTTATTTACATGCTCATTTTACTTCCGATGTAATCGGGGCCTTCTTATTAGCTAGCGGATGGTGGTTATTAGCTAATAGTCAGCGTACTGTTTTCTTTCATTGGTTGCAAAAACCGGTCAATAAAGTTTAATTAGCAAAACACCAAACTATAATCGATATAAAAGTTATAGTTTGGCGTTTTACTTTAATTGAAATAAATTTTAATTTTCAAATATTCGATAAAAGTAGTTAATTCGACTTCATTTACATTGATTTTTACGGCAGGGCGTGCCGTAAAAACATGCTTCTTAAAATCACTTGCTTTATTTTTGAAAACCGGGGTAATAATTTCATTTTGTTCTGTCATACATAAAAATCTCCTTACTGATGATAGTCTCAGTATAGGAGATTCGGGGTAGCTAGGGCTAGACGTACTGTTATTGACTGCTTACCAAAAGTCTATCACAAATGGCTTTTTATTTTTTCTAACTTAATTTTACAAACGACGTATAAAAAAATCTGGCATGGAATCTCCATCCATACCAGAAAGTGTATACCCAAAAAAATACTTCCCACCTTTAGGTAGGAAGTATTTTTTAAACCATTAATTAGACGGTCCGTACGAGACTCGAACTCGTGATCTCATCCGTGACAGGGATGCGTCCTAAACCAACTAGACCAACGGACCAAAATTGCGGGGGCTGGATTTGAACCAACGACCTCCGGGTTATGAGCCCGACGAGCTACCAGGCTGCTCTACCCCGCGATAATAAAAATGACCCGTGCGGGATTTGAACCCACGATACCAGCGTGAAAGGCTGGTGTCTTAACCACTTGACTAACGGGTCATTACGGAGAAGGAGGGATTCGAACCCTCGCACCGCTTTCGCGATCTACACCCTTAGCAGGGGCGCCTCTTCAGCCACTTGAGTACTTCTCCAATGGGCCTAAATGGACTTGAACCATCGACCTCACGCTTATCAGGCGTGCGCTCTAAACCAGCTGAGCTATAGGCCCATATTTTAAAGCGGGTAACGAGAATCGAACTCGCGACAACAGCTTGGAAGGCTGTGGTTTTACCACTAAACTATACCCGCATAATATTAAACTAATGGCGCGGGACGGAATCGAACCGCCGACACACGGAGCTTCAATCCGTTGCTCTACCAACTGAGCTACCGAGCCAAATATAAACGGTCCGTACGAGACTCGAACTCGTGATCTCATCCGTGACAGGGATGCGTCCTAAACCAACTAGACCAACGGACCAAAATTGCGGGGGCTGGATTTGAACCAACGACCTCCGGGTTATGAGCCCGACGAGCTACCAGACTGCTCTACCCCGCGATAATAAAAGGAGGATGAGGGATTCGAACCCTCGCGTCGCTCTCACGGCCTAGCGGTTTTCAAGACCGCCCCCTTCAGCCACTTGGGTAATCCTCCATAATAAACTAATAAGATTAAACAATAATGATTCATCAAAGCTAATCTCTGATGGACCTTGTAGGACTCGAACCTACGACCAGGCGGTTATGAGCCGCTTGCTCTAACCAACTGAGCTAAAGGTCCAAAACAGCCAGCCAATCGCGGCGGGGGGGATCGAACCCTCGACCTCCCGGGTATGAACCGGACGCTCTAGCCAGCTGAGCTACACCGCGAAAAAACTAATAATATATTAATTTTATAAATCGGGAAAACAGGATTCGAACCTGCGACCCCCTGGTCCCAAACCAGGTGCTCTACCAAGCTGAGCTATTTCCCGAAAAATGCACCCAGAAGGAGTCGAACCTTCAACCTTCTGATTCGTAGTCAGACACTCTATCCAATTGCGCTATGGGTGCATAATAAGTGCCGAGGACCGGGATCGAACCGGTACGGTTATCACTAACCGCAGGATTTTAAGTCCTGTGCGTCTGCCAATTCCGCCACCCCGGCATTATAGAACTGGCAAAGCGGAAGACGGGATTCGAACCCGCGACCCCCACCATGGCAAGGTGATGTTCTACCACTGAACTACTTCCGCATATGAAAGTGCCGACTAGAGGATTCGAACCTCCGACCCCCTGTTTACAAGACAGGTGCTCTGCCAACTGAGCTAAGTCGGCAATTGACACTTTATTTTTTATTATCAGATCTAAAGTCTGATAATGAGCCGTGACGGGCTTGAACCGTCGACCCTCTGATTAAAAGTCAGATGCTCTACCAACTGAGCTAACGGCTCATGAGCTTAATCGCTCAATGGAGGATACAGGGCTCGAACCTGTGACCTCCTGCTTGTAAGGCAGATGCTCTCCCAACTGAGCTAATCCTCCATAAGCGTGGCAACGTCCTATCCTCGCAGGGAGCGATCCCCCAACTACTTTCGGCGTGTTGAAGCTTAACTTCTGTGTTCGGCATGGGAACAGGTGTATCCTTCAAGCCATCATCACCACACTCTTTGTCCCTT
>NZ_NGPY01000016.1:0-25837 GCF_002254085.1 Limosilactobacillus reuteri
CAATCTGAATCCTGATAATTACTTAGTAATCTTAATTTTTCTGTTGTGGAATAACTAGAAACGAAAAACACCCCCTAGAATTGGCACTTTTATTATTTAAAGTGTCAACCCTAAAGGGTATTGTACGACCCTGAAGAAGTAGTTTTTCTTCGCGGCGTTAAGCAATACATGATTCGTCAAAATGCTGTTGATCTCATTACTAGTAATTTTTTCAAGTTTGCTGAAGTATACCAAACTTACCAAGATATCACGAAAGCCCTCAACGAGCGCAATAGTGAATTACTAGAGTCAACCATCTTAGACTACCAAAAAAACAATACAGAAATGGATACCGCTATCCAAACCCTTCGTCAAAACAGAAAATATGTCTTAAATAGTGCTAAGTTTGAATACTCTAATGGTCCTTTAGAAGGCATCAATCGCAAAATTAAAACTCTAAAACGAACTTGTTATGGTTTTGCCAATCAAAGATTTTTCTTTTTAAGAATCGATTGTATTTTTTCGTAAAAAAATACTCCCTACATTTTCGTAGGAAGTATTTTAGTCAACCACACCAGTTGACAGATATCCGAATTTTTATTGCTAAATAAAAAAAGAACTACAGTAATCAAACTGTAGCTCTTCGATGGATTTGAGATCACAATGTCAATAATTAGTTATTGCCACCGTTTTTCTTAATAATATCTTCTTGAACAGACTTAGGAACAGCTGAGTAGTGATCGAAAGTCATAGTGAAGGTACCACGACCTTGAGTTGCTGAACGTAATGCAGTAGCATATCCAAACATTTCAGAAAGTGGAACAAATGAGTGGATTAATTGAGCATTACCACGTTCTTCCATCCCATCAATAGTACCACGACGAGCTGTTACTTGACCCATAACATCTCCCATGTTGTCTTGTGGTACAACAATGTCAACCTTCATAATTGGTTCAAGGATAACAGGATCAGCTTTCTTAGCAGCATTCTTAAGTGCTAATGATGCTGCAACCTTAAAGGCAGCTTCACTAGAGTCGACTTCGTGGTAACTACCATCATAAAGCTTAGCATGCATATCAACAAGTGGGTAACCTGCAAGAACACCATTTTGCATGGCTTCCTTTAATCCTTGTTCAACAGCAGGGATAAATTCACGAGGAACAACACCACCAACAATGGCATCTTCAAATTCGAATCCTTCCCCTTCTTTAAGTGGTGTAAATTCGATCCATACATCACCGTATTGACCTTTACCACCAGATTGACGAACGAACTTACCTTGAGCACTTGCTTGCTTAGTAAATGCTTCACGGTAGGAAACTTGTGGCTTACCAACAGTAACTTCAGCATGGAATTCCCGACGAAGACGTTCAACAATGATGTCTAAGTGCAATTCACCCATACCAGCGATTAATGTTTCACCAGTTTCAGGGTTTGTTTCAGCTTTGAAAGTTGGATCTTCTTCAGCAAGCTTTTGAAGTCCCTTGTCCATCTTGTCTTGATCAGCCTTAGACTTAGGTTCAACAGAAACTTGAATAACTGGTTCTGGGAAGTCCATCGATTCAAGTTGAAGTGGGTTGTCAGGATCAGTTAAAGAATCACCAGTAGTAGTATTCTTCAAACCGATAGCGGCAGCAATATCACCAGAGAACACTTCTGGAATTTCTTGTTGTTGGTTAGAGTGCATCTGAAGTAAACGACCAACACGTTCACGCTTATCCTTAGTTGCATTAAGTACGTATGAACCTGATTGAAGTGAACCAGTGTAAACACGTAAGAATGTTAAACGACCAACAAATGGGTCAGTAGCAATCTTAAATGCTAAAGCAGCAAAAGGCTTGTTGTCTCCAGCAGTTAATTCGACTTCATTTCCTTCAGCATCATGTGCAACGAAAGGCTTAACATCAAGTGGTGATGGTAAGTAATCGATAACAGCATCTAGCATCATTTGGATACCCTTATCTTTGTAAGCTGAACCAGCTAATACAGGGAAGATCTTTTCTTCCAAAGTACCCTTACGAATAGCTGCTTTGATTTCGTCAACAGAAATTTCTTCACCTTCAAGGTACTTTTCCATTAAGTTATCGTCAATATCAGCTAATGTTTCAACCATTTCATCATGACGCTTTTGAGCTTCTTCCTTCATATCATCAGGAATTTCAACAGTATCCCAGTTAGTACCAAGCTTATCTTCATCATAAACATAGGCAACCATCTTAACTAGGTCAACCAAACCGATAAAATCATCTTCAGCACCAATTGGCATTTGAATAGGAAGAGGAGTAACATTCAAACGGTCTTTAATAGTTTGAACAGAATAATCAAAGTTAGCCCCAACCTTGTCCATCTTGTTAGCAAAAACAATCCGAGGAACATCAAAATCGTCAGCTTGACGCCAAACAGTTTCAGTTTGTGGTTCAACACCAGCTTGCGCATCAAGAACGGTTACGGCACCATCAAGAACCCGAAGTGAACGTTCAACTTCGACAGTGAAGTCCACGTGTCCTGGGGTATCAATAATGTTGATACGGTGGTCATTCCAAACAGCAGTTGTAGCTGCAGAAGTAATAGTGATACCACGTTCCTTTTCTTCATCCATCCAGTCCATTTGTGAAGCACCATCATGGGTCTCACCAATCTTGTGGATCTTACCAGTATAGTAAAGAATCCGCTCAGTTGCAGTCGTCTTACCAGCATCGATGTGTGCCATGATACCGATGTTACGAGTTTTAGCAAGTGGATATTCACGTTTATTAGCCATCTTAAAAGAGTATCTCCTTCCGAAATATGGTTATACTTATTTTACCATTATTTTCAAAAAGGGGTGACGTAATCGATGTTTGAACGTCACCCCTTCACTGAAACTAGTTAAATAACCAGAATCAAATGACAGTGATTATTACCAGCGGTAGTGTGCGAATGCACGGTTGGCTTCTGCCATACGGTGCGTATCTTCACGCTTTTTAACTGAAGCTCCAGTATTGTTTGAAGCATCGATGATTTCACGTGCAAGACGTTCAACCATTGTGTGTTCACCGCGTAAACGTGCGTATTGAACAATCCAACGAAGGCCTAATGTAGTACGACGGTCTGGGCGAACTTCAATCGGAACTTGGTAGTTAGAACCACCAACACGACGAGCCTTAACTTCCAAGACAGGCATAACATTTTCCATTGCTTGTTGGAATACTTCAACTGGATCATTACCAGTTTCGTTCTTAATTTCATCAAAAGCAGCGTATAAAATCTTAGTAGCAGTTCCACGCTTACCATCAATCATTAAGTGATCAATTAAGCTAGTAACCAACTTTGAGTTGTACATTGGATCTGGTAAAATTTCACGTTTTTGTACATGTCCTTTACGTGGCATTACTTAACTCCTCCTTAAAATTACTTCTTATCCTTAGGCTTCTTAGCACCGTACTTAGAACGTGATTGCATACGGCCTTCAACACCAGCAGTATCTAGAGTACCACGGATGATGTGGTAACGAACCCCAGGTAAATCCTTAACACGACCACCACGAATTAAAACAACTGAGTGTTCTTGGAGGTTGTGTCCAATACCAGGAATGTAAGCAGTAACTTCGATTAAGTTTGAAAGACGTACACGGGCGTACTTCCGTAAAGCTGAGTTAGGCTTCTTAGGAGTCATAGTACCCACACGAGTAGCAACTCCACGCTTTTGTGGTGATGGAGTCTTAATTTCTTCTTTCTTGAAAGTGTTGTAAACATAACCAAGAGCTGGTGACTTTGACTTGCCCTTGTGGCTCTTACGGCCTTTACGTACCAATTGGTTAATGGTTGGCATTATTTTTTCCCCTTCCTCAATTTAAGTCCACACATCCAGGCGGTTCTTTTTTATGAATAAAAAAAGTCCTAAATGTATCTATACAATTGTTGTGCCTTCGTTGACGCATCTGCCCAACGACAGACACTCCGTTGCTAAAAAAGCACCTTAAATAGACTATCATGCTTACAAATGAATGTCAATGTATCCTCATCGATTTCTTTTAAATCGTTAATTTAAAAGTGAATTTCATTAAAAATTACGTATTTATTTATTGGGAGGGTTTTTCATGTTATTTTTATCATTTTTATTTGGTGCTTCTGTAGCTTCATTCATTACTTCTTGTAGCTATCGTCTTGGCAATAGTCACTCTTTAACCATTCCTCAACGTTCATATTGTGACAATTGTCATTCTATTTTGCGCTGGTGGCATCTTATCCCTATTTTTAGTTTTATTATCCTTCGCGGTCAATGTTTTTATTGTAAGCAAAAAATTAGTTTATATCTGCCTGTAATTGAATTTTTATCTGGAATTGCTTTTACTACTTTCATCATCTACGAACCTATTCATGACTTAATCATTATTCTATTTCTCACTAGTTTAATTTTTTTGATTTCTACTGATTTGTTTAGTCATGTAATCTATTCTTATTCATTATTGGGATTATTTCCTATTGCGTTGCTGTCTATTCCGCAAAATTATTTTTATAATTTGATTTTTGCCTGTATTCTAGCAGTCAGTTTACTATTGTTCGCTACTTTTACTAAGACGCTAGGGATTGGTGACATTGAATTTTTATTTGTAATCTGTCTGATATGGGGATGGTATCAAACTCTTTTAATTATCCAATGGAGTTCTTTAATCATGCTATTTCTCTTTTTATTTACAAGGAAAAACAAACTACCATTCATCCCAGCCCTAGCCTTCACTACTATCCTGTGTCTTTTTATTCAAGGTTGTTAAAAATAAAAGACCAGAGCAAGCCCCAGTCTTTTGCAATATTTAATTAGTATCCTCTTTTACCGGCTTCAGTTTTACTACAAATAGGTTTTGCCCAAATTGAGCGAGATTTTCAATGTTTTGTAGTAATAAAAGTAACCAAGAAAAAGCCAAGCCAAATTCAAACAATTCGAATGCTGTTAAGGAAAGATAGTTTGTTAACTTAAAAACAATATATTCGATACTCATTACAGCCCCAATCGTATAAGAAATCACCAAAAATTGTTTAGTGACTTCGGGTAAAACCCACCTAATAACTACAATTAGAATTAACATAATGTAAACAAGCCACATTGAAATTCTATCATGTAACACGTGAAATTCTGGATTATTGGGAAAAAGACCAATAGAAGCAATGCACATCGCTAACATAATTAACAGCCACCGCAATACTTGAATTTTATAACCATGATACCGACGTTGAATATTTACAAACAAGTAATCAACTAAAGCAATCATTAGTAATCCAGTAAAAATCAAAGTTATATTAAATTGCAAACTGGTGGAATTTTTTGCTGTTCCTAAAAAACTGAAATTATAACGCCACCAGTCTCGTTTAGAATTCGTCAACATCGAAAAAAGCATTCCACCAATGATCATTATTGTTAATAAATTAGTGATAACTCCAGACGATAATGTTAACGCCAAATTAATCATAATATAGTTTATTGCTGCAATAATTACAAATATAAAAGCAGTTGCCGTATAAATATCAAACCGCGCATCTTTAAACATCTGACCGAATAGCCAAAAAATTGCCGATAGCGAAAATGCAATGATTAGGCCGCATGCAATCGTAATTGTTGGCAAACTTCGCCAATGAAAATCCTTGCTAGGTCCTTTTCCGAGAATTTTAGTGATAATAAAAGTTATCAAAAACGATAGAATTCCACTACATACTCCTAAGATTAAAGCACCATTGGCAATGGAATAATCATCACCTGTTATCGGGACTGTATTAATTTTTCTAGCACTAAAAAAAGCTAAAAATATTGCAGCTAAAATAATTGAAGGAATCACATACCAGAAAATATTAATTTTAGGTAGTTGATCACTCACATTTATTGGACGAATGTTAATTTGCTTATGATTAACACTAAGAGAAAGTTCTTCATTCGTAGAAAAATCTGTCTTTTTAAATGCTGAGTCAGGAATTTCTATCTGATATTTTTTTGCCAAGTAATCACCTCATTTTAAACTAAAAAGGCAATCGCTCCTTCACAGGTTAACCATTGCCTTTTTTATAAATTAGTTTTGCTTATCTTCTTCTTTTAACTTAGCCTCAATATCTTTAATTGAGTAAGCAGCTACACTAACTTCTTTTGGCTTGATGTTCCGGTAAGCACTCATACCAGTACCCGCAGGAATAATCTTACCAATAATAACATTTTCTTTCAATCCAACTAATGGATCGTTCTTACCACGAATAGCAGCATCAGTTAATACACGTGTAGTTTCTTGGAATGAAGCAGCTGACAAGAAACTGTTTGTCTCTAAGGCAGCCTTAGTAATACCAAGAATAACAGGACGAGCTGTTGCAGGAATATTTCCAGCAACTAAGGTATCCTTGTTGGCGTCACGGAACTGACTGATATCCATTAATTGACCCGGTAGAAGATCGGTATCACCTGGATCCATGACACGAACTTTCCGCATCATTTGACGAATCATAATTTCAACGTGCTTATCTAACAAGTCAATACCCTGCATCCGGTAAACACCTTGAACTTGCGCTAAGAGGTAAGTTTCAGTAGAAAGAACATCACGAACTTGGATTAATTCCTTAGGATCAATCGAACCTTCATTTAGTGGTGCCCCACGGTGAATGAAATCACCTTCGGCAACTTTCATCCGTGCTGTAATTGGAAGGGTGTAAGTTCGGGTATCAGTCTCACCCTTAATCGTAATATCCTTCGTCCGTTCAGCAGGATTTTCTTCGATAGACACAACTTCACCAGTAACCTCTGTAATTGTTGCACGACCTTTAGGATTACGTGCTTCAACAATTTCTTGGATACGTGGAAGACCTTGAGTAATATCATCGTTACCAGCAACCCCACCAGTGTGGAAGTTACGAAGAGTTAACTGAGTACCTGGTTCACCAATTGATTGAGCGGCAACAGTTCCGACAGCTTCACCAGCTTCTACACGGTCACCGGTTGCTGCGTTTCGTCCATAACAACGTTCACATACACCATGTTCAGTGTTACAAGTAAATGCTGAACGAATAGTTACTTTCTTTACGCCTGCATCGACAATCTTTTGAGCCATTTCTTCGTCAATAAGGACATTCTTACCAACAATCTTTTCACCAGTCTTAGGATCAAAGACAGACTTCATAGTGTAACGACCCATGATCCGATCATAAAGTGGTTCAATCATTTCGTTACCGTTCGTAATAGCAGTAACTTCAAGTCCACGATCAGTACCACAGTCTTTTTCACGAACAACTACATCTTGAGCAACATCAACAAGACGACGAGTTAAGTAACCTGAGTTGGCAGTCTTCAAGGCTGTATCAGTCATACCTTTACGAGCACCGTGTGATGAAATAAACATTTCCAACACTGAAAGTCCTTCATAGAAGTTTGACTTAACAGGTAATTCCATAATCTTACCGTTTGGTGATGCCATCAATCCACGCATTCCGGCTAACTGAGTAAAGTTGGAAATGTTACCCCGCGCACCAGAGTCAGACATCATGTTAATTGGGTTGTGGATATCCATGTGTTCAATTAACTTGTTTTGGACTTCATCCTTAGCATCGTTCCATGCACCGATTACTCGTTCATAACGTTCGTCGTCTGTAATTAAACCACGACGGAATTGCTTAGTAATTAAAGCAACTTGTTTTTGAGCCTTATCAAGAATCTCTGGTTTTTCTGGTAAATCATGAATATCAGACATGGCAGTAGTTAAACCAGAAATAGTTGATTCGTAGTAACCTAAGTCCTTAATACGGTCTAAGAATTGGGACGTCTTTGTAACTTTGTAACGCTTATATACTTCAGCGATCAAGTCAGATAGGAAGCCCTTCTTAAAGGGTGGAACTAATGGTGCATTCTCAAGGTATTCATGGATATCTTGACCAGGTTCAAGGAAGAAACGATCATCAACACCATTTTGAATATTTGCGTCTGTTGGTTCGTTAATGTAAGCAAAATCTTTTGGCATAATTCGGTTGAAAAGAAGCTTACCAACAGTTGTCACCATGATCTTGCCTCGTTGTTCATCAGTAAATGGCTTTTCAGGGAATGCAGATACTTGAACTCCAACACGGGTTTGTAATGAAACATAGTCATTGCGGTAAGCAAGTTCAGCTTCATCAGTATCCTTGAAGATCATTCCTTCACCTTCACGACCCTTATCTTCAGTAGTCATGTAGTAGTTACCAATAACCATATCCTGTGATGGTGAAACAATAGGTTCTCCGTCACGAGGACTAAGAATATGGTGAGCAGCAAGCATTAACAAACGTGCTTCCGCTTGAGCTTCATCAGATAATGGAACGTGAATAGCCATCTGGTCCCCATCAAAGTCAGCGTTATATGCTGAACATACTAATGGGTGAAGACGCATTGACTTACCGGAAACCAAGATTGGTTCGAACGCTTGGATACCTAACCGGTGAAGAGTAGGTGCCCGGTTCAATAGAACTGGGTGTTCCTTAATAACGTCTTCCAATACATCAAAGACATCATCATCACTGCGATCAATCTTACGCTTAGCAGCTTTAACGTTAGCAGAAAGACCACGCTTTACCAATTCATGCATAATAAATGGCTTGAATAATTCAAGTGCCATTGGAACTGGTAATCCCATTTGGTTCAACTTCAATGATGGACCAACATCAATAACGGAACGACCAGAGTAGTCAACACGCTTACCAAGCAAGTTTTGACGGAAACGCCCTTGCTTACCCTTAAGTAAGTGAGAAAGTGACTTCAATGGACGGTTACCAGGTCCAGCTACTGGACGTCCTCGACGACCATTATCGATTAATGCATCAACAGCTTCTTGAAGCATCCGTTTTTCGTTTTGAACAATAATTCCGGGTGCTTGTAATTTAAGAAGTCGCTTTAATCGGTTATTACGGTTAATAACCCGCCGATATAAATCGTTCAAATCAGAGGTAGCAAAACGTCCCCCTTCAAGTTGAACCATTGGCCGCAAGTCAGGTGGCATAACTGGAATTACATCCATAACCATCCATTCAGGCTTGTTTCCTGACTTAATGAAAGCTTCAAGAATATCAAGACGACGAATAGCACGAGTCCGTTTCTGACCAGTAGCTTCTTTCAATTCTTCCTTTAATTCAGCAGCTTCCTTTTCTAAGTCAACATCAGCTAAAAGTTTTTGAATAGCAGCAGCTCCCATTTCAGCTTTGAAACGGTCACCATATTCTGCTTTTTTATCACGATATTCAGCTTCAGTTAAAAGTTGTTTCTTTTCAAGTGGAGTATCACCTGGGTCAAGAACAACATATGAAGCAAAGTAGATAACTTCTTCAAGCGAACGTGGACTCATATCTAATACAAGTCCCATTCGACTTGGAATTCCTTTAAAGTACCAAATGTGAGATACAGGAGCAGCTAATTCAATGTGCCCCATCCGTTCACGACGAACTTTTGCACTAGTAACCTCAACACCACAACGGTCACAAACACGACCTTTGTAACGGATACGCTTGTACTTTCCACACGCACATTCGTAATCCTTGGTTGGGCCAAAGATTCGTTCGTCAAACAGACCTTGCTTTTCTGGCTTTAATGTCCGGTAGTTAATAGTCTCGGGCTTTTTAACTTCCCCATATGACCAACTACGGATCTTATCTGGAGATGCCAGACCGATCTGCATACTTTCAAATTTATTGACATCAATCAAAGGATGTTCCTCCTTCTTTCAGTAAACCGTAGCAACCTAAATATTAATTTTGATTAGTTTTGTCATCGGTAGTTGTTGAAGTTGCTTCAGACTTGTTTTCTTCTTCGTTCTTCTTATCGTCTGTTTTATGTTCTTCTGCATATTTAGCTAATGCATCAACATTTACAACTTCATCATCATCTTCGTCCATGTTCTTTAACTGAATTTCCTTGTTGTTACCATCAAGAACCTTCATATCAAGACCTAATGCTTGTAATTCCTTAACAAGAACACGGAATGATTCTGGAACACCTGGCTTAGGAATTGGTTGACCATTGATGATTGCATCATAAGTCCGAACACGACCAACGGTATCATCTGACTTGTAAGTAAGGATTTCTTGAAGAGTGTAGGCAGCACCATAAGCTTCAAGAGCCCAAACTTCCATTTCACCGAAACGCTGTCCACCAAATTGTGCCTTACCACCTAATGGCTGTTGAGTAACAAGTGAGTAAGGACCAGTTGAACGAGCGTGAATCTTATCATCAACCATGTGAGCTAACTTAAGATAGTGCATTGAACCAACAGCAATCCGGTTTTCAAATGGTTCACCGGTACGACCGTCATAAAGAATTGTCTTACCGTCTTCTGGGAATCCAGATTCACGAACAGCATCCCAAACATCTTTATCAGATGCACCATCGAATACTGGAGTAGCCATATGAATCCCAAGACGACGAGCAGCCATTCCTAGGTGCAATTCAAGAAGCTGACCAATGTTCATACGACTTGGCACACCCATCGGACTAAGCATAATATCAATAGGAGTTCCATCTGGCATGTATGGCATATCTTCTTCTGGCACAACGATAGAAACAGTACCCTTGTTACCATGACGTCCAGACATCTTATCCCCAACTTGGATCTTCCGCTTTTGTGCAATGTAAACACGAACCATTGTATTTACACCTGGTGATAATTCATCCCCATTTTCACGAGTGAAGACTTTAACATCTTGGATGATTCCGCCACCACCATGAGGAACGCGTAATGAAGTATCACGAACTTCACGTGACTTTTCACCAAAGATAGCGTGAAGAAGACGTTCTTCGGCAGATAATTCAGTCATTCCCTTTGGAGTAACCTTACCTACTAAAATATCTCCATCATGAACTTCGGCACCGACACGAACAATCCCGTTTTCATCAAGATCTTTCAAAGCATCGTCACCAACGTTTGGAATTTCCCGCGTCATTTCTTCAGGTCCAAGCTTGGTTTCACGTGCTTCAGATTCGTATGATTCGATGTGGATAGAAGTATAAACATCGTCTTTAACTAGTCGTTCATTAATAGCGATGGCATCTTCGAAGTTGTATCCTTGCCAAGTCATGAAGGCGATTAATGGGTTTTGTCCAAGAGCTAATTCACCTTGTTCCATTGATGGACCATCAGCTAATACGTCATCAGCATCAACATGTTCGCCAACCTTAATAATTGGGCGTTGGTTGTAGTTCTTACCACCGTTTGAACGACGGAACTTCATTAACTTGTAAGTATCAAGTGTTCCATCTTCTTCACGAACCCGTACTTCACGAGCATCTACATATTCAACCGTTCCTGGCTTCTTAGCAATCATTGCAACCCCAGAGTCATGGGCGGCCTTGTAGTCAATACCAGTACTTACTAAGGGGGCATGTGGATTGATCAAAGGAACAGCTTGCCGTTGCATGTTAGCACCCATCAAAGCACGGTTAGAGTCATCGTTTTCAAGGAATGGGATACATGCAGAGGCAACAGAAACAACTTGTTTAGGAGAAACATCCATGTAATCAATGTTTTCAACACTGGTTTCGATGTAGTCATCCTTATCACGAGCCATTACTTGATCGTCAACAAATGAACCATCATCATTTAATGGCGTGTTAGCCTGAGCAATGATGAAGTTATCTTCTTCGTCAGCAGTTAAGTAATCAATCTTATCAGTTACCTTGTGATCCTTCCAGGAAACACGACGGTATGGAGTTTCGATGAATCCATATTTATTTACCCGTGCGTAAGATGAAAGACTGTTAATAAGACCAATGTTAGGACCTTCTGGTGTTTCAATAGGGCACATCCGGCCATAGTGAGTATAGTGAACGTCCCGCACTTCATATCCAGCCCGGTCACGAGTCAAACCACCAGGACCAAGCGCTGAAAGACGACGCTTATGAGTTAATTCACCTAATGGGTTAGTTTGGTCCATGAACTGGGAAAGTTGGGATGAACCAAAGAATTCTTTAATAGAAGCAACTACTGGACGAATATTAATCAATTGCTGTGGGGTAACAGTGTCAGGATCTTGAATTGACATCCGTTCACGAACAACCCGTTCCATCCGTGCAAGTCCAATTCGGAATTGGTTTTGAAGTAATTCACCAACTGAACGAATACGACGGTTACCTAAGTGGTCGATATCGTCTGTGCTACCAATACCTTCTTGTAAGTTAAAGAAGTAGTTTAAGGAAGCAAGAATATCAGCTGGTTCAATGTGCTTGTATTCTAATGGGATATGACCGTTACCAATAATAGGTACAACTCGATCAGGATCAGTCTTAGAATATACTAAAATCTTTTGTAACTTAACTGGTTCAGTTACAACCGCTTCATCTGATGGAGTGTAAGTAATAGTCTTAAAGTCATCACGGTCTAAGTAAGGTTCAAGCTTATTTAGTAATTCCTTAGTTACCGCATCACCCTTTTGTGCTAATACTTCACCAGTATCAGGATCTGCTAAAGTTTCAGCTAAAGTTTGTCCAAGTAAACGGTACTTAAGCATCAACTTCTTGTTTGTCTTGTAACGACCAACTGGTGCCATATCATAACGCTTTGGATCAAAGAAACGAGCTGTTAATAAGCTCCGTGCTGAGTCAGCAGTCTTTGGTTCACCAGGACGAAGCCGTTCATAAATGTCCTTTAAGGCTTCTTCAACCCGAGAATCTTCAGCGTTCTTGTGAACATCTTTATCCAGGGTTAATGATAATGTCTCACTATCGCCACCGAACATGTCAATAATTTCATCGTCAGAGCCAAAGCCCAATGCACGAATCAATTCAGTCATTGGCAACTTACGGGTCCGGTCGATTCGAACATATGAAACATTCTTAGCATCAGTTTCGTATTCTAACCATGCACCACGGTTTGGAATAAAGGTAGCACCGTAGTTTGGCCGACCATTTTTATCATTTTCTTCACTATAGTAGACACCTGGTGAACGAACTAATTGTGAAACAATAACCCGTTCGGCACCATTAATAATGAATGTACCTTGGTCAGTCATTAGTGGGAAGTCACCAAAGAATACATCTTGAGACTTAATCTCACCAGTTTCATGGTTAGTTAACCGTAACGTAACATGAAGTGGTGCTGAGTAATTAGCATCGTGTTCACGAGCTTCGTCAACAGTATACTTAGGTTCTAAAAGTTGATAGTCAACGAATTCCAAAGAAAGCTTTCCTTGAAAATCATCAATTGGCATAATATCATCAAACATTTCCCGTAAACCTTTTTCCATAAACCAATTGTAAGAATCGGTTTGGATTTCAATAAGGTTTGGCAATTCGAGAACTTCTTTAATTCGCGAGTAGCTACGACGGGTACGGTGTTTACCGTATTTAACTAAATGTCCAGCCAAACTGTTCACCTCTCTAATTTATTCCGCAAGCTCATTTAAATGTTACAATTTGATTACAATTTGCCTAAAATACAACTTTTAGGCAAAAAAAATCCAAAAACAGTTCGATGACTGTCTTTGGCTTTTATGCAGAATCTGATGGACAATAGATCACCAGGTTCAAATGAACTCACAATTACATACTACTAAATTATACAAGTTCTATTAAATTTTGTCAACAATTATTTTTATATTTTTTAATTTTTTCCGCCCCAATTTGATAAACCGTTAATAATGCAGTCTAGGATTAATTGGTCACGTTGCTCTGGTGTGATTGAATGACCACCAATTAATTGAGAAGTACCAAAAATCGGAGTCAAACCTGCAATAAATAATTCAGCAGCTTCTTTCGGCAGAATATCAGGACGCAACCCTACATCTGGTTGACGGAAGAATGCTGCAATTGGTTCTAGATAATCCATTGTAAAAATCATATTAAGCTTTTGCTGTGCACTTTTCGATAATAGGCGCATTGCTTGATTGTATTGGTCATAAATACTCAATGGATGATGTTTTTTTAATGCCTTGGTGATTTGCCATAATTGTTCATTTGGTGACAAATCATGTTTACGCATTACTTTATTAATATCTTGGCGAACTTTTCCACATAAATTTGCCATTACATCCAGATATAAAACCTCTTTATCGCTGAAGTGGTGGTATAAAGCCGGTTGAGTAATTCCAATCTGTTTGGCAATATCCCGTGTTGAAGTTTCACCAAATCCCTTTTGTAAAAATAATTTTGTAGCGGTTTTTAAGATTGCTTGTCTTGTCTTTTCTAATTGTTCCGCTCGCTTCATTTATTGTTCATCCCCTATTTTCAATCATTAATTATCTGATAAACACATTATAAGATTATAACTTATCTTTTGACAACCGTTTTAGAAAAATAATCATCAAATGTGATAAGTGAATGCAATTTAGCAGCTCCTTTTTCTATTATCATCAGAGAACAACTTTGGCGATTGTAGTTGATTTTAAGCGATATAAAATGCGAAACATTTATTTGTGTATTTCAAATTTAACGAAGCTAGAATGCAAAAACGGTAAATTACTCTGCATTTTCAGAATAACTTACCGTTTCTTTTATTTATTTAATTTTAATTCAACTGCTTTATCTTTATCCGGCTTTTTTACTTTAAAAGTAATTTTACCTTGATGTGCACCTACTGTTACGTCATCCCCCACATTGATTTCACCACTAAGCAGTCCAGTACTCAAATCATCCTCAACATGATCTTGTAAAGCACGACGAAGCGGACGAGCTCCATAAGCGGGATTGTAACCAAGCTTTGCGATTACATCAATTGCAGCAGGCGTAACTTTCAAGTTAATACCTTGCTCGCTTACCCGCTTATTTAAATCATTAACCATGAGTTTAACAATTTGATGAAGTTCTTTCTTTTGTAATGAATGGAAGATAATCGTTTCATCAATCCGATTAAGAAATTCTGGGCGGAAGTATAACCTCATTTGTTGCTTAATCGCCGCCGCCATCGCATTATAGTCCTGTGACATATCTTTTGCCCCAAAACCAACCTCTTTCTCATCCTGAAGCTGAGTTGCTCCAAGGTTAGAAGTCATAATAATAATGGTATTTCTAAAATCAACGCGCCGACCTTTTGCATCAGTTAAGTAACCATCATCTAAAACTTGAAGTAATAAATTAAATACATCCGGATGTGCCTTTTCAGCTTCATCTAATAAGACAACCGAATATGGATGTTGCCGTACTTTTTCAGTTAATTGGCCACCCTCGTCATAGCCGATATATCCTGGAGCAGCACCAATCAAGCGACTAGTACTATATTTTTCCATATATTCTGACATATCAATCCGGATCATATTATCTTCCGAGCCAAACATCGCAGCAGCTAATGCCTTGGCAAGTTCTGTTTTTCCTACCCCAGTTGGTCCTAAAAACATAAAGGAACCAATCGGCCGACTAGGATCCTTAAGACCGCTTCGTGCACGCCGAATTGCTTTAGCGACTACGGTAACTGCTTCATCTTGACCAATTACTCGTTGGTGCAGAACCTTTTCCAAGTTAACCAATCGTTCACTTTCGCTCTTCTTCAATTGAGTTAAAGGAACTCCTGTCCATTCAGCAACAACTTGTGCAATGTTTTCACCAGTTACTTTCAATTTATAGTTATGAGAATCCTTTTGTTGAGTGCGTTGCTTTTTGCGATCAATCTTATCTTTTAGTGCTAATTCTTGTTGACGAAGAGTAGCTGCACGATCAAAGTCTTGATTGTCAATTGCTTCTTCTTTTTGGGTTCGTAAATCTTCTAACTGACTTTCTAATGAAGGCTGATGATTGTTCTTATCTTCAGCATCAATCCGAACCATAGCTGCCGATTCATCAATAAGATCAATTGCTTTATCCGGCAAGAAACGATCTGAAATATAACGATCCGACAATTTAACTGCTTCTTCCAGCGCTTCATCAGTAATCTTAGCATGGTGGTGCTCCTCATACTTCGGTCGTAGTCCTCGCAGGATTTGCAGGGTTTGGTCAGTAGTCGGCTCATCAACTTGAACAGTAGCAAAGCGTCGTTCAAGTGCCGCATCAGATTCTATATATTTCTGATATTCATCAAGGGTAGTAGCACCAATTGTTTGCAGCTCGCCTCGTGCTAAGGCTGGTTTCAAAATATTGGATGCATCAATTGCCCCTTCAGCGCCACCAGCACCAATTAAGGTATGGAGTTCATCAATAAAAAGAATCACATGCCCATCATTTTGAATTTCATCAATTACTTTCTTAAGGCGATCTTCAAATTCTCCTCGATACTTGGTTCCCGCAACTAATGATCCCATATCTAGCATCATCAAACGTTTATTAGCTAATTCAACTGGGACTTTTCCCTCAACAATCCGCTGAGCAAGTCCTTCAGCAATCGCTGTCTTTCCTACACCAGGTTCGCCGATCAGCACAGGATTGTTCTTGGTACGACGACTAAGAATCTGCTCCACACGTTTAACTTCCTTATTTCGACCAATTACAGGATCAAGCTGGCCATTCCGAGCAAGTTCTGTCATATCACGAGCTAGTTTATCCAATGTTGGTGTACCAGTTTGTCGGACCCGCCGACGAGACGATTGACGACTAGAATTGCGTTGCTGACTATCAGCAATCCCTAACCGCCGTAAAATTACTTTTCTCATCTGTCGTGGCACAACATCTAGACTATATAAAATCCGTGAAGATAGGACACTTTCATCAGCGATTAAGGCTAATAATAAGTGTTCAGTGCCAATCTTCAATGCATGCATTTGTTGGGCTTCTTTACCTGCTAACGACAATACTTGCTTTGCTTTTGGTGAGTATGGAAGATAATCTGAAGCTCCCAGATTTTCCATCGTTCCATAGCCAATTAAGCGTTCAATTTCTTCACGAATATCATCGTTTGTAATAGAAAATTGTTCAAATATTTTATTAGCAATCCCATCTTTATCCATTGAGAGGGCAAGTAGAAGGTGTTCAGTCCCTACTGCTTGGTGTTTAAAGTATTTTGCTTGTTCTTGTGCAATTGCTAGAACATGCTTTGCACTTGGCGTGAACATATTATCCATGTACAATCCCCCTTTTAACTTTCATAGCGAAGTCGATTCAAGAATGATACTAATATCCGAGCGCGAAGTTGATCTTCAATCTTACTATCGTTAACTGCTAATGCTTGTTTAGATAATGCAACAAGCATAAGATCTCCTTCACGTCTCGTAATCACGTCTTCTTCATATAACGTTCGAACAATATCAAAAGCATCACGTTCACGAACCGAGTCGCCAATTGCTTGAATAAGTGAGTTTAGCACATTTACATCATCAAGTAAATTAACTCGCTCGATTCGAATGTACCCGCCGCCTCCACGCTTACTTTTTACTAAATAACCATTTTGAATAGTAAATCTCGTCTTAATAACATAATTAATCTGTGACGGTACTACATCAAACTGGTTAGCAATCTCAGAACGACGAATTTCGACCTGAGCTGAGTCACCAAGTATTTCTTTTAAGTATGCTTCGATAATATCTGAAATACTTTTATTCTCCATTATATCACCTCGGCTCTTTTGACTAATCTTGACCATTATTTTAACACACTTTTAGAGTGATAGCCTACTTCTATACCCATACATTTAAGGAAATAATAAAGACTAGTGAAGCATTCAAGTGCAACACTAGCCTTTTAGAGAATTAAATATAAACTAACTTTTTTAAATTAATCGTTATCGTTGTGAACAAAATCAACAACATTCCGACCAACAACCTTGTTATCCTTAAGTTCTTGGATCATATCATTAATTTCGCTTAACTTACGAGTCTTAACAATTGGGTGAACCTTACCTTCTGCACCAAATTGGAAACATTCAGCTAAGTCTTGACGGGTACCAACTAATGAACCAGCAACAATGATACCATCAAGAACAGTCTTAGCAATATTAAGCTTCATGTCACCTTGTGGAAGAGCAACAGCAACAAGCTTACCATCTGGACGAAGTGAATCAACTGCTTGGTCGAATGCAGATGCGGAAACAGCTGTTACTACAGCGGCGTGAACACCGCCAACTTTTTCTTGAATTTGCCTATCAACATCACCGTCATGACGGTTAATTAAAACTTCAGCACCATTCTTCTTAGCAGCTTCAAGCTTATCAGGATTACCATCAACTGCGATAACATGAGCACCAAATACGTTGTGAGCAAATTGAATACCTAAGTTACCTAAACCACCAGCACCAACGATTGATACCCATTGACCTGGTTTGATGTCAGCAACCTTTAATGCCTTGTACATTGTAACACCAGCACAAGTTAATGAAGTAGCTTCAACAGGATCAAGGCCTTCTGGAACCTTAACAGCGTAGTCAGCTGGGACAATACATTGTTCAGCCATTGCACCATCAGCAGTGTAACCCGCATTAACAACGTTACGACAAAGAGTTTCACGACCAGTTAAACAATATTCACAGTGTCCACAGCCTTTGAAGAACCATGCAATTGATACACGATCGCCAACTTTTAATGAAGTAACTCCAGGAGCAACTTTAGATACACGACCAACCCCTTCGTGACCGATAATACGACCTGGCTTCTTACCAAAGTCCCCAGCAGCAACGTGTAAATCAGTGTGACAAAGGCCACAATATTCCATGTCAACTAAAGCTTCACCGGGCTTCAAATCCCGAAGTTGAACATCTTTAACAGTAACAAAACCGTCTACTGGATCATTAATAACAGCAGCTTTCATAAGGTAAGATCTCCTTTATTAATAAACAAATTACTTTTTACAATGCTTATAGTACCACAACTCTTAGACAAATTTAAAGTGAAAATTTGCACATTTGATGAAACAAAAAATTTTGATTTTTAATTAAAGAGCCGATATGACAATGCTATGGCCTAATAAATCAGTTCCTGCAACATTGTACAGTAAATCACTTATTAATTATCACTAAAAATTTACTGTTATAATTTTAGACGCTCCCTATTAATAATGAATGTTATAATTTAACCAATAAGATAAAGGAGTGAGTATAATAATGTCTTATGGATATATCACCAAGCTAAGCGAAAATGTAGATCGGCAACATGTTCGTTACAATAACCGTTATGGAACGGCGATTGCTGCTGATATCTATACCCCTAAGAATCTAGAAGAAGACAAATTGCTACCTGCCATCGTAATCGGGGCACCTTACGGAAGTACAAAAGAACAGGCAGCCGCAATTTATGCAAACACATTTGCTCAATTAGGTTTTGTTACTCTCGCATTTGATCAAGTATATATGGGGGAATCAGCTGGCGAACCTCGCCATGTTGCTTCTCCGGACTTATACGCGGAATCTTTTAGTGCTGCAGTTGATTATCTAGGTACAAAAGCAAAGCATGTTAATCGTGAACAAATTAGCGTTATTGGTATCAGTGGGGGCGCTGGGTTTGCTCTTAGTGCTGCGGCTGTTGATACGCGAATTAAATCTGTTGTGACAATTTCAATGTATGATATGACAGATATTCGTGAGATGGCTAATCTTGCTCCTGAACAATTATTCCAACTTAAAGATCAATTATCAAGGCAACGGTGGGATGATTTTGAAAATGGGCAACCCGACTACCATCCATCCTTCCCAGAAGAACCATATGATAGTATTGACGATTTGCCAAATCATGATGAACTAACAAATGAGTGGCTTCGCTTTTATGCTCTTAAACGTGGATTCCATCCTAACGCACGCGGAACCGCAACAACTACTTCTAATTTAGCAATGCTTGAATTTTCCGCATTAGACTATATCAAAGAAATTTCACCACGACCAATCCTATTTATTTATGGAGACAATGCTCATTCTCGTTCTTATTCTGAGAGAGCTTATTACCTTGCTAACCAACCAAAACAAAGATTGATCGTAGAAGACTGTGAGCACATTGACCTTTATGATAATATGGAAAAAATTCCAGTAGATCAAATTGCAAAGTTTATAAAAGACAGTTTCAACGCATAAACAAACTATAGAAATGTCAACCAGCGTCTCAATTGTGGAGTGCTGATTGGTATTTTAGTTTTAAATGTTTTCGAAGGTTAATAATAAAAGACTGCTATCTCTCTACTAAGAAAGTGATAACAGTCTTTTTAACTTATCGGAATTACAAGATTTGAACTTGCGACCTCTGCGTCCCGAACGCAGCGCTCTACCAAGCTGAGCTAAATTCCGAAAAAATAAGCGCAACAGTCAAAAACTGTCACGCTTATCATAATTAGTGCACCCAGAAGGAGTCGAACCTTCAACCTTCTGATTCGTAGTCAGACACTCTATCCAATTGCGCTATGGGTGCATATAAGCGGAAGACGGGATTCGAACCCGCGACCCCCACCATGGCAAGGTGATGTTCTACCACTGAACTACTTCCGCATGTCTTTGATAAGTTATTCCCTATCAACGATTATTAATATTACACGAAAACCTCATCAATGTCAACAAGAATTTTCAAAAAAATATTAAATGCGGATGAAGGGACTTGAACCCTTACATCAAAATGATACAAGATCCTAAATCTTGCGCGTCTGCCAATTCCGCCACATCCGCAAATTAATGGAGGATACAGGGCTCGAACCTGTGACCCCCTGCTTGTAAGGCAGATGCTCTCCCAACTGAGCTAATCCTCCATAAATAGGCTTGCTATATAAATCAGCCTACTTAATATATCATCTATATGATCTTTTGTCAAATCCTATTTAAGATTTAATTCAATTAATTTTTCATCAATCATGGCTAAGACCTTCTTAGCAGCCGCCGGATCTTCAACAAAGTCATATTTATCGCCATCAATAACCATCTTAGGACTTTCGTTGTAATCCTCATACCACTGAACATAACGTTCGTTTAAGTTCTTATAATATGAATATAAGGAAGGGTCGTTAGCAATTTGTTCAAACGAACGTCCCCGCTTCTTAATCCGTTCAAGCATTGTTTCAAACGAAACCCTAATTGTAATTAAAAGGTTGGGGGCTTTTTGATGTGGTTGCTCTGGTAATTCTTCCATCATATTACCTAATAATGAAGAATAAATATTTGACTCCGTTTCCGTGGCCCGGCCCATATCTGCATTTAATTTAAATAATAAAGCATCTTCAAAGATTGAACGATCCAAAACATTTAAGTCATTTGAGTATGAATCTTTAATCTCATCAAGACGTTTGTTTAAAAAGTAAATCTGTAATAAGAAACCATATTTTTTCGGATCTTTATAAAAAAGTGGCAAAATTTTATTATCGTCAACAGATTCATAAAAGGCCTGACTATTAAGATGGTCTGCCAATAACTTTGTCAAACTGGTTTTTCCTGCACCGATTGTCCCGGCTAAAGCAATCATTAGTTATTTCCCCCTGTTTTAAATTCAAAAAGTAACGAAAACAATTCTAACATTTAAAATAAAAAGGAGCGAGTATTTTCTCGTTCCTTTTTCACTTATTAATTATCTTCTGGTTCGTATGATTCACCCTTTGTTCGCCGTGATAAATCAACCTTATCAAGTGGAATCAAGTGTGTCTTATAACGAATCTTATAGTAGAAGAAAAGAATTAAGAATAATGGAATTCCCATGTAAGTAATTAAGATGTTTTGCCAATCCATTTTTACAAAAGCATCGATGTTTTGACCACAAATAACGACAATACATAAAGTAAGGGCGAATACTGGACCAAATGGGAATCCTGTTGCGTGATACTTCAATTCAGAAAGCTTATGTCCTTGCTTAAGGAATGCCTTCCTAAAACGATAGTGTGAAATTGCAATTCCTAACCATGCAATAAATCCGCACAATCCAGATGCATCAATTAAGTAGTTATAAGCTTTTGGACCAATGAATTGAGTTGCATAAGCCGCTAACGAGACAACCATTGTTCCCAATAAAGCATAAATTGGAATACCACGCCGGTTTACATAACCAAAAATCCGCCATGCATATCCTTCACGCGCTTGTGAATAAAGCATCCGGGTTGAGGCATATAAACCAGAGTTAGCAGCAGAAATGACGGCAGTTAAGATAACGGCATTCATTGCGCTAGCTGCAAAGGCCAATCCCGCCCGCTTAAACACAATCGTAAATGGACTCATTGTAATATTTGAAACATCTTGATTCAATAAGTTCTTATCTGTGTAAGGAAGGATACAAGCAATAACAAAAATAGCAAAAATGTAAAAAAGTAAAATTCGCCAGAAAGTTGAATGAATTGCCTTAGAGACAGACTTTTCTGGTGTAGCAGCTTCACCAGCCGTAATTCCAACTAATTCTGTTCCTTGGAATGAGAAACCAGCAACCAAGAAAACGCTAATAATTGCTGGCACACCACCAACAAACGGTGCCTGCTTATAGTGGAAGTTACTTAATCCAACTGGCTTGCCACCCATAATTCCAAAAATAATTGCAACACCAACAATTAAAAAGACAATAACCGTGACAACTTTGATTAAAGCAAGCCAAAATTCAGTTTCACCATAAGATCGTACCGATAAATAATTGATTAAGAAAATTAGTGCCATCACCGTTACACTAAAAATCCAGCCTGGAACATTGGGAAGCCAATAATTCATTACAATTCCCGCAGTTGTAACATCAACAGGAATTGTAATTGCCCAGTTAAACCAATAATTCCAACCAAGAGCAAAGCCAAGTGCTGGATCAACAAATTTCGTTGAATAAGCTGAAAATGACCCGGTTAATGGCATATATGTTGCCATTTCACCTAGACTCGTCATTAGGAAATAAACCATAATTCCCATGATTCCATACGCAACTAATGCTCCACCAGGTCCCGCAGTTGAAATAGCGGATCCACTGGCAATAAAAAGTCCAGTACCGATTGTTCCACCAAGAGCAATCATGGACAAGTGACGTGTCTGTAATGTCCGTTCCATATGACCCGTCGACTTAGATTCATCTGCCATAAATATATTTCCTCCAAATTTGTGTATCTTAACGTCAACATTTTCGAAGAGGATAAATTAAAAGGGTCTTCTGATCGGTAACCCTACCAGAAGACCCAACTTAATACCTATAATTAATCGTTGAACCAATTTAGGAAGCGCCCCGCAATTATTGCGACAGTCTATAGCCTATTATGACTATAGCCCAACACCTACTTAAAATAAGCTAAGTAGTGTTTCGGCATATTTCCCTTTCACTAATACTCCGGTGCTTATTCACCTAATAGTAACTACTAATAAAATATGCAACCTCTTCATTGAATGAAATTATACCCCACTCAAACAAAAATGCAAGTCCGACTATTTAATAATCCGTTGCCATAAGTCGCCTTTATCATAAATGAAGCCACACTTAATGAGTACTCGCTGGGAACGATAATTACTTTGTTTACACTCCGCATGAATCGTAATTTTAGGTGGCAAAATAGAAATAATTTGTTGAATTGCAGATGTCATTATACCTTTATTCCATTGATCTTGTCGCAGAAGATAACCTAATTCATAATGATGAGCAATTCTTATTCCTTCATCCCCATACCAAGGGCTTAATACAACCATTCCCACTACATCTCCATTTAGTTTCACTACCATAACATGATTTTGGTGAACAAATGTCTTAATAGCTTGCACACGATTTTCTCTTTGAAGAGGTAAAAATAATCCCACTGCTCGTGTTAAATTTTCATCGTCTAATAATTTAACTATTGCCCCTAAATTATTATTATCTTTTGCTGGTTCAATTATAATTTCACACATTTTTCTCCTATTTCCCGGGAAATAAAAAGAGGAGCAACCAAATAAGATTGCCCTTCATCAATTCCAATTATTAAATTTCAACACTACGGAAGAACGGAATTCGTTGTAATCGTGGTGCCCAAGCGACATAGAGCCATTCCGCTACTTGTAACCATGCATAAGCTAATAACATTGCACCAATAGTATCAAATGGCCAGTGAGCATAAAGATATACCCGTGATACCGCCAGGAAGAAAACTGCAAATATTAATAAGATTTGCAAAATTGTGCGAACAGATGCTTTTTGAATAAGCGGAATTACTATTAAGAATAAAATTGCTACTACCAAGAAGAATCCTAAAGTGTGCCCACTAGGAAAACTATAGCCATCATCTGCCGACAAGTGTTGTGCAGGACGAACCCGCTTAACGATGTGTTTAATGATTGTTCCAAGCACATCTCCACCAAAAATTGTTCCTAGTGACCACAAAGCTGGAATGCGATAACCCTTCAGCCATAAAACACCTGCAATAATAAATACCCATACTAAATCTAAGACCGGTTTAGCTAAAAATGAAAGTAAGCTCATCAAAGCATGGAACCAACCAATACCTTCCAGGCGCTGACTAGTAAATAATGACTGCAAAATAGCATCAATCATTGTTAGCACTGACGAATTAAACATAATTAACAGCATCAATGCAAGAAAGAAACCACCGCTTAAGGCAAAACGCCACCAACGATGATCATCACGTTCAATAAACATAATCAAGGATTCTCCTAACTTAAATTAATTAATCAAAAATAAGTATACCACAGTGTCAAAAATTCCATCGTGATTTTTTGATTAAATATTTATGAAGATAGTTCAAAACACGATTTAAAAGTTCCCCTAACCCAAAGCCAAGCGTAATTGCCCCAACAATTACAACTACCTGATAGAAATAAACAGTAACAAGGTGGTAATTACCAATAGCAAAATTACGAACCATTTTATAAGCCTGTCCACCAGGCACGAATGGGACTAGCGCAGGCACATTAAAAACAATAATTGGCATTCGTTTTCGACGAGCAGCTGCCTGGCTTAATATCGAAATTAAAATTGCAGCAACTAAATTACTAAACGCAAGGCCAATCCCACTGCAATAATACATTATCCAGTAAACCACCCACACACCTCCACCTATCATCCCTGCAGTATGGTAGGCACGTTTCGGAATGTTTAAGAGGATACCAAAGCAAACCGTTGAAACATAACATAAGAAAAATTGTAATAATAAGTTACTCCAATTCATCTCCTACCCTCCTAATTAAAGTGCAAAACAATTACAATCGCACTACCAATCGAAACGGCAGTTAGAATTGCTTCAATCCCTCTTGTAGGTCCGCTAATCAAATTTCCGGAAACTAAATCTCGCGCCGCATTAGTTAAGGGCACTCCAGGAACCAGCGGCATAACTGCACCAATAATAATATCATTAATATTATTAGCAAGGTGCATTTTAACAAATATCACCGCCAAAATGCCTATAATTAAGGACGAACAAAATTCTCCTAAATACTGAATTTTAAATTTTCGTAAGAGATATGAAAACGCAGCATAGCCTATCCCACCGGCAAGGAATCCTGCCCAAGAATCAGAAACATTCCCCGTAAAAACAATCATCAATGCTCCACTTAAAATTGCAGCGGCAAATGATTCATACCAATTTTGCCAGTTTGGCATCTTTTGGCGATCAATCCTTTTTAATTTAGCAAATGCTTGTGGAACATCAATTTTGCGCCGTGCTAGTTCACGAGAAACTTCATTTACCTCCGCAATTTTACTTAAATTATTTTTTCGATGACGAATAGTAATTACTTGAGCATGGGGATCATTAATTGTTCCGACTACAATTCCGGTCACAGTTGTAAATGCCTGAAAGTCATGTAAGCCAGCACTTTTGGCCATTCGAGATAAGGTATCGTTAACTCGTTCCATATTTGAGCCGTTTTCAATTAAAAGTCTCCCAGCCAGTAAACAAGTTTTAAGCGCGAGTGCTTGTCGTCGTTTTGTTAACATCTTTTCGCCTTCTCTGTTCAAAGATATTTATTATTATCCTCCGTTTAGATAGGGAGCTCAATACTAAAAAACGACCGGAGGTACTGTACCCTGTCAAGTTTACACACTAAATAATAAAAATTAATTGGCTTTGCCGTAACGAAATTCCGTTGCAGTAAGGTCATTTCTTTTAGCTGAAATAAATGTATTTGTAAAGTATTCAATTC
>NZ_NGPY01000017.1:0-25722 GCF_002254085.1 Limosilactobacillus reuteri
TTACATAACCACTTCGTATGGGCTAAGCTATTTAATTTATTAGCCATATTTATATAACCTCTTTTCCCTTATTGACTTTGGCTTGAACACCTACATCTTAAGGCAAAAGAGGCCTTTTTTATATAATTTTTATCGCCCACCCGCATAGCAGGTGGTTTTTTGTTTCGTGCACTCGCTCTGCTCGCGCAGTCAACCAGGTCTAAAGATATTAATAAGGACCAGTCAGACTATCAGCAACATATTCAATCATTGCCACATTATCACCAACCGTATAATTGGCATTCATCCATGCATCATCATTACTTCTTCGATTTAAGCGGGTAGCGGCAAACAAGTAATACTTATTACCCAATCTAACTACATTTGGGCGCTCAATTTCATCACTTACCATTGGTGCAGAAATTAATGGTGAGTATAATTCTGCCACTTTAGGATTCTTTTCGTCCTTATTTAGTTTGAGGATACCGATAGCTGCATTAGCCCAGGTTGCCCGACTCTTAATATCATCATTGGAAAGAATTCTAAATAAACTCTTGATATTAAATGCATCATCTCCGCCATAATTTAGCCAGTTATAAATTTGGTCCTCGCCTTGATAATTTTCTAAACCAGTACTTGCTTCAAAAACACAGCAATATCATTATTGCCTGTTGTAACTTGTACAGTAGAAGAATCATTATTTTCAATATTTATGTCTGAGGATGCGTTTATAGTTGTTGCACCAAATACCAGCGCAACAGTAGAGAGTTTAACGACTGCCTAGTTTTTACCGCTTTATACATTTTCTTATGTTCCTTGCGTTCTAGCATAGAAATAACCCGTTTTTTACTTTTTTGCTAAACGTTTAATAATTAACTGTGCACCTTTTTATTATGATTATCTTAAATTATCAATAGTTTCTTCATAAAAAGTTCATATTTAAATAATTACTGTCTACTCACTTTTGGTAGTACTACTTATCTCCCTCTGAGACGAATTTTAATGACCTACTATTCATTAAAATGATTTTCATTTTGTCTGAGAGGGAATTACTATTTTTATCCCGCTTTTTGCATTATTTTAAAATTAGTAAGACTCTTTTGATAAAAGAGTCTTACGTTAACTGAGAATAAACGTTGATATAATAAGCTTTTAAAATTCTATATTTTCGTGTGAGACTGTTGTATAATTTTATTGAAAAAGTGTCTCACTAAAAATTAAGTCATTTTTGCTATTTTTAGCGGACAAAAAGGAGTTATTTCAGTTTATGTTATATAATGCAGCATTAGTTTTAGAAGGTGGCGCATTCCGTGGACAATATACTGCCGGAATAGTTGATACATTTCTCGCTCACCATATTGAATTTCGAAGTGTAATTGGCGTTTCTGCTGGTTCGCTTTGTGGAGTTAATTTCGTTTCTAAGCAATATGGACGCGCGGCCAATATTAATATTAATCATCGGCACGATCGTCAATATATCTCGATGGCTCGCGTATTTAAAAAGCAAATAATCAATCTTGATTATCTTTTTGAGGATCACGGATATTCTTGGCAGAATTTTAACGAGGCAGCTTATCGGCGTTCAGCATCCCATTTCACAGCAGTCGCTACTTCTGTGAAAACAGGAAAAACAGTTTTGTTTACGGATCCTGTTGGTGAGGAGCTAACCAATGCCCTCAAAGCTTCTTCTTCGATGCCCTTTCTTTCAGATCCACAGGAAACATCCCAAGGGCCTTGTCTTGATGGCGGGATTACAGATTCTATTCCATTTGATATTGCACAACAACAAGGATATGACAAGATTGTTGTTGTCCGGACCAGAGATGTTAATTACCGGAAGAAGCCATCCAGTTCTGCTGTAAAGAAGTTATATAACATGGTATATAAAGATTATCCTGAATTTGCTAAAGCAGGGATCGATCGCCCCCTTCTCTACAACCAACAGATTGCTGAAATCAATCGCCTAGCTCGTGAAGGAAAGATCTTTAATATCGCTCCCTCTAAACCAATCAAGATTAAACGGATTGAAGGAAATGTTAAGAAGATTCGAGCACTTTACGAAACTGGTCGGAAAGAAGGAGAGAAAATCGTCCCTACTTTAGTTGATTACCTCACAAACTAATAAAGGAATAAATATTATGTCAACTAAAAAGCGAATTTATATTCCCAAAAATAAAACTAACGGTCAAATTAAGGGTAAACGGAAAATATGGGTAGAGAATGTTAAATTTTTAACTCTTGAAGAATATGATCAGCTCCGTGAGACAATTAAGTTGCATTCTCGTCCTGAATTGGTTAACCGGAACCTATTACTAATTGCAATTGCCCTTAATAACGGATTACGAGCATCAGACGTTGTGACATTAAGGGTTGGTCATGTTCTAAACAAAACTAAAACCCGTGTTATTGAACAAAAAACTGGTAAAGCTAAAACCCTCTTTTGGAATAATTGCCTTGCTGAGATTATTGATTATCTTAACGACTTAGATTACAAAGATGAAAATGATTACCTTTTCCCCGGAAAACAAGAAGGCCATTTTTCGGTGCATGGCTTTTATGAGATGTTGCAACGAATGGCTAGAAAAACGGAAAATAATAAAATCGTTGCTAAGATTGGAACACATTCTTTTAGAAAAACTTTTGGTCGCCAACTCTATAAGAAGGGGGTTAACGTTGAAATCATTTCCCAGTTGTTTAACCACTCTTCCGAACGGAATACGCGCCACTATCTGGGGATTGAACAAGAAGACCTTGATAAAGTGGTTCAAAATTTCAAATTCGAATAGTTATTATTCTGAATATTATGTAAATTAAAATATTTAGTCATTTTCCTAATAGACTTAAGGATATAATTCATTAGGATTAAAGTAATAAAATGTATTGGATGTGACTAAATGAATATAAAAAGTGTCTCAAAGAAGCAATTATGGGGAATTGAATTAAATCTGGTTTCTCTCCTATTTAGTAGTATTAGTCCAGTTCTAAACAAGTTTTCACTTACTAGCTTAAGTCCGGTTGTTGGGGGAATCTTTACTAGTGCGTTTGCTGCAATTTTTACTTTTGCAACAATCCTCATTACTCGTCAACATGTTTCTTTGACCAATCTTAAGCGCATGTGGTTATGGCTTTTGGGTGGAACAAATGCAATCGGAATTATTCTTCAATACATTGCCCTCTCAACCCTAAGTCCAATCACGGTTACCCTTATTGCTCGGATGTATTTAGTTTACGTTTTCTTTCTATCTTATATCTTCTTAAAGGAAAAGATTACAAAGTGGGATTATTTAGCAATTATTCTTTGCATTCTTGGTTCTTTCTTTATTTCAGGAAGTCGTCTTCAATTTAGTGATAATCTTCTCGGCTTGATTTGTGCATTCATCTATCCACTAATGTACGCCGCCAACAATATCGTGGCTAAGTATCTAGTTAGTGATGAAGAGCCAAGTAATGTCTTGTTCTTTAACCATTTTACTTCGGCTCTTTTACTTTTCTGCTATGCTCTCATAACAGGAACGTCATTTAGCCATATTTCTAGTCAAGCAGTTGCATTTAATTTTGGTGGAGCATTCTTTAATGGCTTCATGTCACTACTTCTTTTCTATACTAGCTTACAGTTTATTACAGCTGGTAAAGCAAATATTGTTCGTGCACTTGGTCCAGTAATTGTTATTATTTACTCTTCATTTTTCTTTCCTGTTCAGGTAACTCCTTCCCTGGTTTTAGGAGCTATTTTAGTAATTTTAGCTAGTACAATTGTTACCTTTACAAGAACAAATCACGAATAATCGTAATATAAAAGCATCAGAATTTCCCTGTAAAGAAATCTGATGCTTTTATTATATCTTCTTATATACTAATAAACCCTTGCACGGCGCCGATAGACAATAAAACGACGGAAAATATATTGCCAAGGTAGTGTTAAAGCGTGAACCAACCGGGTGTATGGGAAGTAACCAAAAATTGCTAATCCACAAAGAATATGAATTTTATAAATTAATGGCACTGAACGCATCAATTGCCATTGAGGATTAAGAACGAATAGACTTCTTGCCCATGGACTAATTGTTGTCCGATAATTGTAATCAATAAATGCACCCGTAATAGTACATGCTAGACCTAATGCAATTGTAACCAATAAAGCCCAATCGACAATAATATCATTGATATCACTTGTCTTATAAACACGAGAACAAGTCATTCGCCGATAAGTCAAAATTGCAATTCCGACAAATGCAAGGATTCCTGCTGGAATTCCCATCATTAATGAACCAAAGATATGGTACATATGTTCAGTAATCCCAAAGTAAGCTGTCCAACTTGCCGGGATAAACATTCCTAAGCAGTGACCAAAGAAAGCTAAAATAATTCCAATGTGGAAAGTAACGCTTCCAATCATTAGCCATTTCTTTTCAAAAAGTTCACTTGATTTGGCAGTAATTGAGGGATGAAAATATTTAAATCTAACAAATGTTCCAATGAAAAATGATGCCAACATTATGTATGGATAAATAACCCATAAGAAAATTGACCAGCCATTATGCATCTTCTTGCACCTCCATTTTAATACACGAACCAATTAATGAACGTATAAGTCTGATTAACTGAATATAGGGACTATCACTATCTGTCACTGCATTTTTTAAAAGGGTATAAGTTCCATCTTCAATCACACTTAATGCTAATTGGATATCCTGACGACGCGGATCATTAGCATAATCGCCATATGCTAGAAATTCTAACAATAGAGGCAAATAATCAGAAAGTTCACTGGTCGCTTCTGATATACCAAACATCTCATATAACATTTTCAACCGTGCTAAAATGGTTCCTCGTTCACGGGAATCGGTCATCTTATAGTATGACATATAAAGAGTATAACGTCGATTCATTTCAAAAAGGTGAGCGTACATCTCTTGGACTTCGATTGAAGATAGTGCGGCTAATTCATCAAAAAGGCTTAATAATTCTCCTCGCGTTGCTGTTGATAATGCGTTATCTGTAAGTAATAGTTGACGAATCTCTGGTGAAAATGTTTCTGTATCAGGATAGTCAATCAAACGGGAAAGAACGGCAAATATATCCTTTAAATCTGTCAATCGTCTAAAATCAATCACGCCAAATCCCTCCATAGAAACTATCAGCATAAATCTGATTAGTTGATTTGCCAGCTTCTGCCTTTTTAAACATACTCTTGTGTTGGGGAGCTAATGCACAGCCTTCACATTCATCATAGCCAAGACTACCTTGTTCGGTTTGTGCATCTTCCATTTCTGCCTTTTGGCTACTTGGAATAACAAAGCGGTCTTCATATTTAGCAATTGCCAGTAAACGATAAAGTGATGTTGCCCGTTCTTCTGTTAAATCAACTCGTTCTAGTTTACTGCTATCAAAATCCCGACCACTAGTCTTAGCACGCATGTATAGCCGCATCATTGCAAGTTTATATAAGGCTTTCTTGATGACAGGAACGTTTCCTGCAGTTAATAGACTTGCCAAGTATTGAACAGGCACCCGCATTTGATCAATTCCTGGGAAGATCATTTCAGGATTCTTTATTGAGTCCCGTCCTTCAAAGTAACTCATAACTGGCGATAGCGGCGGAATGTACCAAACCATTGGCATTGTCCGGTATTCTGGGTGAAGTGGGAAGGCAATTTTTTCTTTTACTGCCATTTTATAGATCGGTGACTTTTGTGCAGCTTCAATCATCTCTTCAGAAATGCCATCCTTGAGTGCTTGCTTGACAACTTCAGGATCGTTGGGATCGAGGAATAAGCCAAGTTGTGCTTCATACAGCTTACTCTCATCAGGAGTTGATGCTGCCTCTTCTACTCGATCAGCATCGTATAGAATAGCACCAATATATCGAATTCGACCGACACAGGTTTCGGCACAAACTGTTGGTTGACCTTCTTCAATTCGCGGATAACAAAAAGTACATTTTTCAGCCTTATGAGTCTTCCAGTTAAAGTATACCTTCTTATAGGGACATCCAGTCATGCAAAAACGCCATCCCCGGCAGCGTTCTTGGTCTACTAAAACAATCCCATCTTCATCTCGTTTGTACATTGCGCCTGATGGACAAGAGGCTACACAAGGAGCATTCAAACAGTGCTCACATAATCGGGGAAGATACATCATAAATGCCTGTTCAAAGTTATTCTTAATATCCCCTTCAATTTTTTGCATGTTAGGATCCTGTTGGACATATTCAGTTGATCCCGCTAAGTCATCATCCCAGTTAGGACCAGTGGTTAATTCCATTCCTTCGCCAGTAATTTGCGACTTAGGACGAGCAACAGGCTGGTGCTTTTGTTCAGGGCCAAATAACGTCTTATAATCATAGGTCCATGGTTCGTAGTAGTTATCTAACTCTGGCATATCATTATTGTAAAAAATCTTGCCAAGAGCGATTTTATTTAATTTACTTCCAGCACGTAATTTTAATTTACCTTTTGAATTAAGGGTCCACCCTCCATGGTATTGATCTTCATCTTCCCAGCGTTTTGGATAACCGACACCTGGCTTAGTTTCAACATTATTAAACCACATGTATTCAGCGCCTGGACGATTTGTCCATGTATTCTTACAAGTTACTGAACAGGTATGACAACCAATACACTTATCGAGGTTTAAGACCATGCTGATTTGTGCTTTAATCTTCACTCCAGTTCACCTTCTTCAGTTTTCTTACATTTGCATAAAGATCACGTTGGTTCCCAGTTGGTCCATAGTAATTCCAACCATAACTCAATTGGCCGTATCCTCCAACCATGTGTGTTGGCTTAACGTGGATTTGCGTTGGTGCATTATGTGAGCCCCCACGATTACCGGTAATGGTAGAAAGAGGTTCGTAAATTTCGTTATCTTGGGCGTGATACATGTACATTGACCCCTCAGGCATCCGAACAGAAACGACCGCCCGCGCAGTAACAACCCCATTACGGTTATAAACTTCGATCCAGTCGTTATCTTTTACCTTAATCTTATCAGCATCTTGGGGACTAATCCAAATAGTTGGACCACCCCGGAATAATGTCAACATTTCAAGGTTATCGTAGTACATCGTATGAATATTCCATTTACCATGAGGAGTCATATATTTAAGTGTAACTTCATCTTTTACTGGTGGAACATCAACATCTCCTGGGGCCATTACAACTGGTGGTAAGGATGGTTTATAAGTTGCCATATTTTCACCAAATTCACGGAAAATTTCATGATCAATGTAGAAATGCTGACGACCTGTAAGAGTAAATGTAGGAATATTTCGCTCAGTCATTAATGAGAATGGTGTGTATCGAGCCCCACCATGTTTAGCAGAAGTTCCGATTGGTGTTGGATAGGCTTCTTGTGGTTGAGCAGTGATTTGCTTAAATGACATTGAATCATCAGCATGACCACGGCCAATATCTGTTAAATGTTCACCAGTTCGCTCTTGCTTCTTTTCCCAGGCTCGGTCAGCGAGTTTACCATTGGAAGCAGTTGACATCCGTAAGATTGCATCACATACTTTTTCATCTTCATCAAGTAACGGACAGCCTGCACCAATGCCTTCGCTGGCAGTTCCATTCATTCCCTTTAAATAATCATATTGATCATCGACTTTATAGCCATAGTTATTCACTATATTAGGTCCAAGGGTAATGAATTTATCGTAAATCTTGGTGTAATCACGAGTAACCAATTTCAAGGAAGGCATTGTTTTTCCTGGAATTGGTTCAGTTTCACCATTCTTCCAATCTTTAATTTTCCCGTACGGTTGAGCAATTTCTCCCTGGGTATTATGGCCAAGTGGTGCACTCTTAAGATCGTAAACTGTTCCTGACATGTATTTCTTTGCCATTTCAGAAACAGTTTTTGCTAAGAGCTTGAATTGTTGCCAGTCAGACTTTGATTCCCACATCGGACTGACTGCTGCATTAAATGGATGAATAAATGGGTGCATATCAGTTGATGAAAGGTCCTTCTTTTCATACCAAGTAGCAGCTGGCAAGACAACATCAGAGTACATAGGTGTTGAAACCATGCGGAAGTCCATATCAACAACAAGATCTAACTTACCAATTGCTCCCTTGTCACGCCAAACCATATCTTGGGGCTTAACTCGATCATTTGGCTTAGCAAGTAATCCGTTTTCAGCACCTAATAAGTGTTTCATAAAGTATTCAGCACCTTTGCCAGAAGATGCAAATAAGTTTGAACGCCATAGGAAGAAGGCTTTGGGTTGATTTTGGTTAGCATCAGGATCTTCAGCAGCAAAATGCAAAGTCCCTTTCTTCAATTCATCGACAACTTTCTTTGAAATTTCATCAATATCAGTTGTATTGTAATCTTTTGCAAAAGATAGTGGATTACGGTCAAATTGCGGATATGATGGTAACCATCCTAAACGAATTGCCATTTGATTATAGTCAGCATTATGTAAGTAAGAATGTTTACTCTTCCAAACCGGTGACTTTTGAGCTTGGTTATCAATTTCTTCATAACGCCATTGGTCAGTAGCAAAGTAATACCAAGTAGTACCTTGCATTTGCCGGGCACCACCTTTTTCCCAGTCATTAGCAAAGGTAATATTTGCCCAACCTTCTTGTGGACGGAGCTTTTCTTGACCAACGTAGTGAGCCCAACCACCACCAGTCATACCAACACAACCACACAACATCAGCATATTAATAATATTTCGATAGTTCATATCGGCGTTGAACCAGTGGTTGACCCCACCACCCATGATTACCATACTTCGACCTTCATTTTCGGCCGCGTTTTGGGCAAATTCACGAGCAATTTGAATAACTTGCTCTGCTTTTACTCCCGAACGGCTTTCTTGCCAAGCAGGAGTAAAGTAACTTTCAGCATCCATTGCATCTTTAGCAGCAAGTTCATCATTACCAGTCCGATTAATTCCCATTTGAGCCATCATCAGATCATAAACATTAGTTACCAAGTGTTCTTGGCCATCTGTGAATTTGAGTTTTTTAACTGGTAAATGACGTTGAACAACGCTGTTTCCGTCATTACTAAATGCAGGGAAATCAGCAATAATTTGTTCAGTTTCTCCACCTTGATCATTAATAGAAAGTGCCGGATCAATCTTATTGCCATTTTGGTCCAATAATTCAAGATTCCATTTTTCTTTAGCATTATATTCCTGACCCATCGTTCCATTTGGAACAACAATTTTGTGGTTATTTTGGTCATAAACCACCGTCTTCCATGCTGGATTGACAATCGTATCATCATCAACTAAGTCACTAATCCGAACAAAACGACCTGGTGTATAGTGATCATCATTTGCTGTACTTGGTTCCAATTCAACCATGAATGGCAAATCAGTAAATCGCTTGGAATAATCAATGAAACGTTTGACTGGGTGCTTTTGGTAGAATTCATCTAAAATCACATAAATCATTGCTTGAGCCACCGCAGAATCACTACCTGGTTCTGGTGCAAGCCAGTCATCAGCGAATTTTACATTTTCAGCATAATCAGGGCTAACTGCTACAATCTTTGTTCCTTTGTACCTAACTTCTGTCATGAAGTGTGCATCTGGTGTCCGAGTTAATGGGACGTTTGATCCCCACATAATAATGTAGGAACTGTTATACCATTCTGCAGATTCTGGAACATCAGTCTGTTCACCCCAAACTTGGGGAGATGCAGGTGGTAGATCAGCATACCAATCGTAGAAACTCATTTGTTCCCCACCCATTAAGGCGATGAATCGGGCTCCAGCACTGAAACTCATCATTGACATTGCAGGAATTGGGGTAAAACCACCAATACGGTCGGGCCCATACTTCTTAATTGTGTATAAGCAGGCAGCTGAAATTATTTCTAATGCTTCATAACGATGAACACGAATTAAGCCACCGTGTCCTCGAACCATTTTATACTTTTTAGACTTTTCTGGATCTTCGACAATACTTGCCCACGCATCTAAGGGATTTTCATGTTCTTTCTTGGCAGCAGTCCAAAGCTCCCATAATTTACCACGAATATATGGGTACTTAATTCGAACGGGACTATATTCATACCAAGAGAAACTAGCTCCCCGTGGACATCCCCGTGGTTCATATCCTGGAATATTAGATCCGCATGATGGATAATCTGTAGCTTGATGTTCCCAAGTAATAATTCCTTGCTTGACATAAACATTCCAAGAACATGAGCCTGTACAGTTGACTCCATGGGTTGTTCGAACAACTTTGTCATGCGCCCATCGCTGACGATAAAGCTTTTCCCAACGACGACTATTTTCTTCAAGTTGTGTAAAGGTTCCATTAAACTTATCAACCTTGTTAAAGAACCGTGACTTCATCGTTGATTGACCTCCTTTATTGAATGGCTTACCAATATTAAAAATAAAGTAAGTCTTTTCCCTAATGTAAAGATTAGCACCATAACTGCTATACTACGACTAGGGAAATACCTATATTTTCGAACTAAATGAGGTGTTAATAACCATGAATCGTTACGATCGTCAAGAAAGGGTACATCAAATTGGTGTCGTTGGTCAACAAAAAATTAGCCATGCAACTATTATGATTGTCGGTGTAGGGGCATTGGGAAGTTATACAGCTGAGCAACTTGTCCGTGCCGGAGTTAAAAGGCTTGTCTTAATTGATCCTGACACTGTTGATGTAACTAATCTTCAACGTCAATCGCTTTTCACCGAAGAAGATGCTAACCAACAACGGCTTAAGGTCGAAGCAGCTAAAGAACATTTACATAAAATTAATTCAGCATGTCAAATTATTGCAATCCCAGCGCCAATTACTGCTGATCTTATTGACGAATATCAGTTTACCCTTTGTTTAGACTGTCTTGATAATTATCAAGCACGCGATCTATTAAACAAATTGGCAATCATCAAAAATTTTGATTATCTGTTTGCCAGCTGTGCAGGAACCTATGGAAACGTAATGGCGATTTCACCACAAAATCATCCCTGTTTGAATTGCCTTTTTCCTAATATCAATGAACTAAAGCAAAATGATTGTGATTTAATTGGGGTTAATACTGCTTTAATTCCTATTGTAGCGGGAGTACAAGTATCTTTAGCGCTTCATTATCTGGTTGATAAGACACAGGTTAACTTTAATGAATTGATCACTATTGATAATTGGTCAATCCAATTTAGTAAATTTATCATTAATAAAAATAGCCATTGTCCGGCTTGCGCTAATCCTAGCAGCATTTCTTTGGAAGAAGAATCAGTACCAGAATTACATATGTTATGTGGGGAAAATGCATATTATACGGTCAAAGAGAAAACTATTGATTTTGGCAGACTTAAAGAATTTTTGGCTAAAAAAGAGCTCTTAGTTAATGCAAATCGATTGTTTCTTCATTTTAAATGGAAAAATCGTCCAGTAAGTATATTCAAGAATGGTAAGATTGTTATGTATGACTTACCCACTTCGGCGATTGCCCAGAAACAGTTTAAGTCGTTAAATACTTTGATGAAAGAAGATATATCATGAAAAACATCGCAATTTTAACAGTTAGCGATAGCCGGACATTAGATAGCGATACTTCTGGAAAATTAATTGCTACAAAGATGGCTAACGCGGGCTTATCAGTAGTTGATCGGTTAATCGTTAATGATGATATTGTCAATATTCAAACTGCCTACCTCCAATTAGAACAACAATCTCCTAATATCATTATTACTAATGGTGGAACGGGAATTGCCCAACGAGATGTTACAATTCTAGCCATCCGCCCTCTTCTAAAACGCCTAATTCCTGGTTTTGGGGAAGCATTTCGCCAGATATCATTTGATGAAATCGGTACCCGAGCCCTTGCATCACAAGCACTAGCCGGATTTAACTACCGCAACCAGCTTACTTATTGTTTGCCAGGTTCCCACAATGCCTGTCAAACAGCTCTAAGTAAACTAATTTTGCCAGAATATGAACATTTATTATTTGAAAGCAGTTCCCAACGAAAGGAAGTTCACCACCATGCTCACTAGAAGGACACCAATCTCTGTTGCCGAGGCACAGAAAAAGATTAACGAAATCCCCCTGAAAACAACTACAGAAACAATTCCCCTATCAGAAGCTAACCATCGTATTTTAGCTGAGGATGTCCATGCTCATTATGACTATCCTCATTTTCGCCGAGCCGGAATGGATGGGTATGCAATTTTAGCCAGCGATGATCATGACTTCCCCCGCGAGTTTAATGTCCGAGGAGAGATTCAAGCTGGAGCAACTTGGGATCAACCGTTACAGTCAGGGGATGCCGTCCGAATTATGACTGGTGCATATGTCCCTTCTGATGCGGGGAAAGTAATTCGAATTGAAAAAACTCGTCCTGCTGAAGAGAAAAATAAGGTTCAAATTATTACAACTGAGAGTAAAACTAACATTACAGAAACTGGTACTGATGTAAAAAGCGGTGATATCGTTTTAGCAAAAGATCAGGAAATAAATCCCGGTGGCCTAGCAGTCTTAACGGCTTTTGGTGTTCAAGAAGTAACAGTTTATAAAAAACCACGGATTGCAATTATCGCTACTGGAACTGAATTATTAGGCCCTAATGAGACAATTGAACAGGGAAAGATCTTTAATAGTAATGGCATTATGTTAAAAAATCTGGTAGAAGAAACTGGTGGGATTGTTGATTTTGAAACCCAATTACCAGATGATGCTAATCTTATCAAGCAGACTCTTGAAGAACAAATAGCAACTCATGAAATTGTAATTACTGATGGTGGCGTTTCTGTCGGTGATTTTGATTTCATTGGAGATGAAGCACGTAAAGCTGATGAATTGCTGTTTAATAAGATTAAGCAACGACCAGGAAGCGTTACGACTGCCTTTGTTCAAAACAATACGTTAGTAATGGCTCTTTCTGGAAATCCAGGCGCTTGTTTTACTGGCTTTTATCTCTACATGGAACCGCTGATTCGACGCTATCAACACCAAGCAAGCCGAATTAAGCGAGTACGGGCAATATTAGCAGCCCCATATAATAAAACTAACGGCTTTGATCGTTACCTTCGTTGTACTTATGAATTCAAAGATGATCAGTTTTATGTTTATCCAAATGGAATCAACCGATCTGGCTCATTAGCTAACCTCCAGACGACGACCTGTTTGGCACTGATTCCGCATAGTACAACTCCAATGAAGGTCGGAACGGAGACTGACGCATGGCTATTACCCTTCAAATAATCGGTCATAAGAAAAGCGGGAAAACTCTTATCACGACGGCTTTAATCGAAAGGCTTTCAAAAGAAGGATATCGAGTAGCTGCTCTTAAACATGATGCCCATAATGCTACAATGGATGTGCCAACTACTGACAGTGCTAGAATGAGTAACGCTGGAGCAAACCAGGTTATCTTACAATCTGCCACTGAATTTTTCTTTCATCAAAAAAGTAATGTTCCGGCTTTAACGGAAATGGTTGAGTTGTTAAGTGACGACAATGATTTTGTCTTAATTGAAGGCCATAAGGAAGTCACTCAATATCCGCAAATTTTATTATTAAAGCCTGGCGAAGATCCTACTAATATTGCTCCTACTACGCCGCTTAAAACCGGTAGTATTTTTAGTGGGATAAATGCTGACTTACTAGGGAAAAATACAATTGTAAACTGGTGCTATAACTACTTAAAACAAATAAAGGAGAATGCATGATGATTGGATTAGTATACGCGGGCGGCAAATCTATTCGCTTTGGTAAAGACAAGGCCACTTATCATGTTCCAGGATTACCAGCTACCAATGTACAGCTAGCAGTTGAGAAACTAATGCCCCTTTGTCAGCAGATCATTGTTTGTGCTAATGAAACAAATCGTGCACATATAATAGAATTAGTTGGTCAAGTACCGGCTGTGCAGATTATCTGTGATATTCCTCCTTATGATCATCATGGTCCCCTTTCAGCAATTATTGCTTGTACTAGTCAATTTTCCGTTGTTCAAGACTATTTAACTTTAGCTGTTGATTATCCATATATCACAAAAGATGCACTTGCCATTCTTGCTCGTACATCTAACTCTTATATTGTAACAAGTCAGCATAAACATTATTCATTAGCTCATTTTTCAATTAGCAATGAACAAGTTACTACTTGGGTTGATAATAATAGTGACTGGCGATTACGTAGTTTCATCACTAATAAATGCGGGTGTTATCCCCTTGTATATCGCTCAAGTACCGAATTTTCAAATTTAAACTATCGTGAGGTCGATTTAAATGAAAAGTAAAGATTCAATGACAAATCCTGATTTTCAAAAACTAATTTCTCTTGTCTTAAATGACTTAACAATCAGACGAACAATGTTAGAAAATCGGGAACAAGAAGTAAACCAACAAATGAGTTCGCTGGAAAAAGATGCTGAATTAGAGCAACTGGATGACCAAATTCAACAAATTCAAGCTGATTTTGATCATTACCGCGAATTCCAGGATCCGGAATTTGAGTTTAGTGCAACCAAGTATTTCCAAGGACCATCGATGGGTTTACCACGACATCCTTAAAACTTAGATGGCAGGACTAAAAGAAGCAGCGCTTTTCTAGCCCTGCCTTTTAAGTTGTCTATCATTGCTTCTAACCAAAGAAAGCGTTATTATATAAAATAGGAATATTATGATAGCAATTGGGGAATTTTATTGGGGGGGAAGCAGATCGTGCTTGAAACAGCTAATTGGATACAAAAATATTTTAATCAATCACCAGATGCAATCTTCTTGTTTAAAAATGATGATCTTTTAGTTAGTAATGAGCCAGCACAACGGTTAGTTACTATGCTTAATTTAGATGTCAATTACCTATTACAAATTGGAAAAAACGCTTGGTCACAACTAGAAAATGATAACTGTGCGTCATGTCTGATTAAAAAGCGGTTAAAGGGAGCTACAGTTCCGATAACATTCCATTCTAATGCTACTCATCCCTTTCATTTTTCAATGGTTTATCTTCCTCTTGATGATAAGGAAAATATCTTTGCCTTGACTCTTGAAAATCGTGAGCAACAGCAGCGCCTTTCTCAAGTTGAGGAGCAACGAATTCTCAATCAATATGTCAATGAAGCGCATGAAAAGGAACGGCAAAAAATCTCACAAGATCTTCACGATAGTGTTGCGCAGGGAATCTACGCGGCAATAATGGGTATTCAAAGATTAGCAACGGTGCAAAATCAAAGAAACACTGAGCAGTTTCAATCAATGAGTGCTGCAATCGAAAAACAGTTACAAACGACCCTTAAAGAAATTAAAGAGCTCGCACTCGATATCCGCCCCTCGGTGCTCGATAATTTTGGCTTAATTCCAGCAATCAAAGCTTTGGCAAAACGGCTTCAAAATAGTACAGGAATCACGATTAATGTTATAGCCCTTACCTCTGCCGAAAAACTGCAAAAAAATATCCAAAACGTTCTTTACCGAATTACACAAGAGGCAATTAATAACGCAATTAAGCATGCTCATTCAACAGAAATAACTATTATTGTTACCAACCATAATAGTTACCTTCAGTTAGAGATCCTTGATAATGGTATCGGCTTTGATCTTGAACAGCATAGCGGATTTAATGGGCATTCACTTGGATTAATGAATATGAATGAACGCGTTAAGGCATATAATGGGGCCTTTACAATTACATCAAAAATTAATAAGGGAACGACAGTCAAGGTGAAGTTTCCCTATAATAATTTAAATAAGGATACGGTGAGAACAAATGTATAACGTTTTAGTTGCAGACGATCACGCAATCGTTCGTTCAGGAATTTCATATTTAGTCGATCTTCAGCCGAATTTTACGGTGGTTGATGGGACAGCGAGTGGAACAGATACATATATTCGAGTTGAACAAGGTGGAATTGACATTTTAATTATGGATTTAAGTATGCCCCCTGGCGAAAATGGTCTGATTACGACTCGGCGAATCCATGACAAGTTTCCAAAAGTTAAAATTATCATTCTCTCGATGCACGAAGAACAGGAGTATATCAATAAGGCAATGGCAAATGGCGCAATGTCTTATATTTTGAAGAGTTCACCGGATAGCGAAATTGTTAACGCCCTTAAACATGTTATAAATGGTGAAAAATACCTTGATGCAAACATCATTGTTAGTAAGAAAGACATTAAGGAAATAAATGCTTCTGGTAACACCTTAAAGTTAAAGGGCTATAATGGTCTCTCTAAAAGAGAAAAAGAAGTCTTTCCACTTATTGCTTTAGGGTATTCAAATAAGGAAATCTCCCAAAAGATGTTTATTTCAACAAAGACAGTAGAAGCTCATAAAGCAAATATTTCACGCAAACTTCATTTACATGGACGGGTTGAACTAGTACAATATGCTATTCATCACCATTTAATTGACCTTTAACTAGCGGAGATTCTGAATTAAGAAGAATCCCCGATTTTATTTACTTCGATATTTTTTTACAATAAAAGAAATACGATTAAAGGAGTGGATTTATAATGGCGACGAACCTCAGTCGAGAGGATGAGTTACGGGGAATCCTCAGTGATGTTGCTCGCAAACGCTTTACTAATAGTCGACAAGTTAATCCCGTTTCCAACCTGTTTTTAACAACTAAATATGCAGTTGAAAACCAATATATTTCTGGAGCAGTTATTGACGAATCATTTAGTTCAACATTAGCAGAGATAAATTTAAAAAATGCTGTTTTAACTGATCGCGGTCGTAATAAGCTTGCACAACTTCTCACCCAATCAGCAAAGGAGAATTAATTAAGATGGATATTCAAGATAAGCTAAAACGAGATTACGAAAATAAATCGATCTATACTGCAGGCTTTTACGCAGACCCAGATAATGACCTTGAAAATCGTAAAAAATTATTTGATGTCTTAAAATCACTAGTTGAGAATCAAGAAGCCACAACGCCATTTGCTTTACAAATCATGCTTACAAATGGCGAAATTAATGTAATGCCCCTCGGCCTCGTTGATCTTGATGAACTTAAAAAATATGAAAATGAACAACGATCTAAGCATGGTTTAGATGAACATAACAATGATATTCCTCTTCTAATCCAATATGCCCCTCATGCAGAGAAAAAAGAAGTGGTTAAAAAAAGAATAGGTACAGTTCAAGATCTTTTTACAAACTTTAACGAGCAAATTGAAAAAATATGGCAAACTATTAAGAAATTTATGCAGGATAATTTTGCTTTATTAACGACTATCGAAAAGGATTTGATTGCTGATAGTCAAAATGTGATGCAAGAATATCGGATTACTTTTTCCAAGATGACTGAGGCTGAACGAAAAGAAAAGCTGGGGTTTAGTGTTCCGGAAAATGAAATCAACCAATTTTGCCGTTACATGGCTGATATGCATGAAGTACAAGCAGTCGTATTATCTGCTGGTGCTTTCGTTAACCATGAACTTCTTGGTAAAAATTCCTTTACTGAGATGATAAGCGATAACATTCGACGGAGCACCCTCTTCTGGGTTCTTGATAATACCTTCTACGAAATTTACTACTACTTCTACATGAGCAATGCCAATGATAAGCTTCATAAACGACTTAAACATCAACGAGAAACCTTTATCGTTAATATGCGTAATGATGCTTTTCACCGTGCACAAGAATTTACTGAAAAGCAAATAAAAAAGGTTGATTTTAATGAATACTTCAGTGATATCTTCATCCCCGTTGCTGAACAAATAATTGCTGAAGTAAATAAATTTAAGGACTGATACTGTGAATTTAACACCAGATGAACGGCTGGCAGATGCATTAACAACCATTATTTATCAATATCCTCCAATGGTTAGTGAAATGATTAATCTTAATGCCGGTGAAAAAGAACGTCTGCTAAGATTATCGATTTTTGAAGCTTTCAGTCACCTCAGCGAAAGAGATCTTACGATTGATCAAATCACAGCTGCTCAATTACCAGAACTACTGGCATTAGCAACTTATTTGAATCCTCCTTCTTTTCAACCAAATAACCTAACTCCTGGGGAATTTGCTAGTCAAAAGGCATATTCATATGTTGCGAGCTACTTGATGAATCGCTTTGTCCATTCGTTAAGTACTGTAGGTAATCCTCCACAGGTACTTGAAGAGTTGATAACTGACGCTGGGGATGTGATGCTTGCACAGGTTCGACGACTGCAGTTTAACTATAATCAGCAATTTAAGGTAGCTGATTATTTAGCAGATGTTAAAGCACGGTGGGGATTACTTGGAGCAATGACCGCAAAACAAAGTGCCGTCCTTAGTGGAGCAGGAAATGAAATTGTCTCGCTTGCAGGACAGATTGGTCAAGCCTTTGGTACTGCTAGTTATATTACACATGAGTTTCAACAGCTTAGCAATGATCCTAACTTGTTTATAAAGATGATAACGGCTGGGCAGTATCCACTGGCACTTTTATTCGCTCGTCAACAAGATCCACAATGGTTTAATAATTTTTTCTCTTCAAATCATCGTCCTTCACAAGAGATATTTAACCAAGCTTATAACTTAGTGCTTAGCCGCACTGATGATGTCAAACAACTAATCACCGACATCTTCTCCCAGTTAATCCTTGATATTGAAGTATTACCGACTGGTCAAACTCAGGATGAATTGCTTAAACTAGTTGAAGAATTAAAAAAATAATTTAAAACTAAAAATGGAGATTAAGGAAGAAATTATCCTCATCTCCATTTTTTAATGTGCTTATTTAACGATATGAACGTCACCATGAATATAATGTTTCCATAGAGCAAACCAGCAAATTGCACCGGTTAGCGCTAAGAGCGCAATTCCAAGCTCATAACTACCTGTCCATTGGTAAATATAACCAATAATTAGTGGTGGGAAGAATCCCCCCAGGCCACCAACAGCTCCAACAAAACCAGTAACTGCTCCTGTATTACCTTGGGATACATACGGAACCATTTTAAAGACAACCCCGTTACCTATTCCGGCAGAAAGACCAACCAAAACAATTCCTGCGATAAACATGAATTGATTGTGGAAACTAAGCATAATCCAAATAGCAAAGATAACGATTGCTACAAAGACCCATTGTAATAATGCCATCGGTCGTTTCCTATCGGCAAGGTAACCACCAAATGGCCGAACTAACGTACATACAAAGGCAAATAAGGCTGAATAAAGACCTGCTGTAACAGGAGTATAATGGAACATCCCAGTTAAGAATGTCGGCGTTAAATTTGTAAAGGCAACGAATAAACCGAATGTAAGGAAATAGAACAGTGATAGGTACCATGTTCCACTGTCTGTGGCAACAGATAATGCGCCTTTAATCGTCTTGCTTTTATCAACTGGCATTTCCTTACAAAAAACTGCAAAGAGAACACCAAAGATCACTGTAAGAATAATCAAGAAGTAATAAACACTATCAAATCCCGCCGCCTTAGAAATATACGGTAAAGTCATTGCAGCTACAGCATTCCCCATGTTTCCCATTGAGACAATCCCAAGAGCTAGTCCCTGCTGTTCTGGCGGGAACCAAACTGAAGCATAAGAAACTCCAACAGCAAATGATGTTCCTGACATCCCAACGAGCAATGCAGCAAAGAGCAACATCCCGAATGAATGGACATGTGGAATCATAATTAGTGGAATCAAAATAAAAGCCATCAAAATCAAATAGACCTTTTTCCCACCATAACGATCACTCAAGATCCCCACTGGAATTCGCATAATTGACCCCAAAAGGACAGGCGTTGCTAATAATAACGTTCGCTGCGATACATCCAAATTGAACATCTCGGCGACCTGGGATGCAAGTGGAGCAAAGTTAGACCACGACATAAAACAAACAATCATTGCAAGCGTGGAGAGGATTAATGCAGTATAAGCATTTCGCCTACTCCCATGAGCAACATCTTTAACACTTGACATAATCAAGTCCTCCTCCTATTTAATTCTAACTATCTTTTAGAATGATCTAGCCACCACTAACCGGCGGAATGATTGCGATTTCAGCATCGGCCTCTAAGTTAATTGTATCAGCGTTAACAAATTCTTGATTAATGGCTACTCGCGAATTTGCTAAAGTTGACGTCAGTTGTGGTGCACGCTGGCTAATTTGCTTAAGAAGGGCGTCTACTCGAATAGGATTAGTAACATCAAGAGTTATAGATGGCCCTAACTGATCTTGTAAAAACGCAAATAATTTAACGTTAATTTCCATTAGTTTCCCCACCTTATCTTATCTGTATCGTATTCCTTTTTCCAGATTGGTACTTCATGCTTAAGTGTATCAATTACATATTGACACCATTTGAATGCTTCTGCCCGATGCGGTGCTGCCACGCCTACGAATACCGCGATATCAGTAAGACCCAATTCGCCAGTTCGGTGAGCGACAACAACGCGTCCTCCTTGTTTTTCAATCGGTGCTGCAATTTTTTCTAATTGTTTTTCTGCCATTGGATGATAAGCGGAATACTCAATCTTAGTAGTCTCGATCTCGCCAGTCCATTGACGAACAGTGCCGACAAACATATCAATTCCTCCGTACTCTGGAGCAACGAGCTGTTTATACATTTCACTTACCTCAATAGGCTCATCGCTTATTCGTAAATAATGCAACAATAATCACCCGCCTTTATCATGCTTATTATTACACACGATTATAGTTCTTTAGAATTAGTCAAATCCCTAATAATAGGATTTTAAGAGACTTGTTATACTAGCATCTGAATGAAAGGACGATTAATCAATGAACACTTTAATTCTCTACGATACACTCTATGGTCATAACTTCGAATTAGGAAACTTTATTCATCAGACTTTACTTCCATCTGCCATTTTTCTTTCTTTTAAGGAGGCCCTCCAAATAAAATTGGATAGTATTAATTTACTTATCCTCTGTCCTTGTACTTATGGCGAAGGACAGCTGACAGCACCTGAAGAAAAGTTTTATAATTATCTTTGTCAGTTTTCTCCCATAAGACTAACGTATTATATTGCAGGTGTAGGAGACAAGAATTTTGGTCCGGCAAAATTTGCAAACGCGGTAAATATTTTTGATCATCAATTGCGTCAACATGACGCCTCACCATTAGCATCTTCATTAAAAATTGACTACGAAGACCTACCAGTTGCTCAGCAAACAGTTACTGATGAAATCACTAATTTCTTAAGAAAAGGAAGAGATTCTAATCACTAATCATCATTATCACATAACCCTTTTTACTGCGATTTTATTAGTTATTATCGCAATAGTTCTTGCTCTTTCTTGTGGACGGATTTATTATTCACCAACCATAATCATTCAAACGCTCTTTCACCCACAAAATAATCCAGCCGCAGCAAACATTATTTTTAACCTTCGTCTTCCAAGAATCATCAGTGCCCTGTTAATTGGCGCTGGTCTAGCAATGGCTGGTTGTTCTTTCCAGAGTGTTTTTCATAATCCTTTAGTTTCACCTGATATTTTAGGGGTCTCATATGGTTCGGCTGCCGGAGCTGCTAGTGCAATCCTCTTGGGCTATGGTATTGGACTTACTCAACTCTTTGCTTTTATTGGTGGGATTATTGCGGTTAGTTTAACTTTATTGATTGCTCATACCCTTCATCAACGTGGAACCTTAATTTTAGTATTAGCTGGAATTGTGATTTCTGGATTTATGCAGGCTTTGGTTGGATTACTAAAGTATATTGCTGATCCAGATTCACAATTACAAAGCATTGTCTACTGGCAACTAGGCAGTTTAGCAAAAGTCGATTTTTCAAATATTATTGCTGTTCTTCCTTTTCTGATTGTAGGGGCAATAATTCTGTTTGTTCTCCGCTGGCATATGACAATTCTTTCGCTCGGCAACCAACAAGCACGTCTAGAAGGAATTAATGTGGACATGGAACAACTACTGATAATCACTGCCAGTACGTTTTTAACCGCTGCAACAGTTTGTCTTAGCGGAAATATTGGCTGGATTGGACTTGTAATTCCTCATGTTGCTCGACTTTTAGTTGGTGATAATGCAAAAGAAACCCTTCCCCTTGCAGCAGTTATCGGCGCACTCTTTTTATTAATTGTCGACACAATGGCGCGATCTCTATCGGCAGGAGAAATCCCATTAAGCATTCTGACTGGTTTCATCGGCACCCCCCTATTTGTTTATATTCTAATTAAGAAGAAGGTGCAATTAAATTGAAAGTCCTCGAAGTTAATAACCTTAGTTTTGCCTATTCAAAAACGCACCCAGTCTTTCACAACGTTAACTTTAGCCTCGAAGCTGGAGAGGTATTTACTATCCTTGGTCCTAACGGTGTTGGAAAATCAACTCTTCTCCACTGTTTAGTCGGACTTTTGACACCGAATGAAGGAACCGTAATAGTTAACGGAAAAGAGCTTGGAAATTTAAAGCACAAAACGCTTGCACAACAAGTTGCCTATGTTCCTCAGGATTACCATATTAATTCCAATCTAACAGTGCTTGATTATCTATTAACTGGCCGTGCACCCTACCTTTCTTTTCTTCAAACCCCGCACCAGAAAGATGCTCAACTTGCTGAAAACTATTTACAGCGATTTCATCTTTCGCCTTTTCGTGATCATCCCTTTATTTCATTAAGCGGTGGTCAGCAACAGCTAATTACGATTATTCGAGCCCTGCTTCAAGAACCACGCTTGTTAATTCTCGATGAACCAATGGCTGCCCTTGACTTAAGTCGACAGTACGAAATATTAAAACTAATTCAAGACCTAGCTCAGCAAAAAATCACTATTATTCTTACTACCCACCTTCCAGATCATGCTTTAATGTTACCGACTACAATTGGTCTTCTTGATTCAAAGGGTTCCATGATTACTGGATCGCGTGAGGAGTTAATGACAACTGAACAGCTAAAAAGAATCTATCAAGTTCCACTAACTCTTACTTATTTATCTGACCTTCAACGGTACACTTGTCAGATTAGGTTATAATTAAAAACATCCCCTTATTTTGGATAATTAATATCCATTTTAGGGGATGTTTTCTTATACTAATTTTCACCAGCTAAAATTTGCTTTGCTTGTTTAGCTGTTAAATTGTAGTGGTAATATTTTTGATAGAATTTTTGAACTTCAGAGACCATGTTAATATTCTTCATTTCTTGGGGATGAAGCGTCTTAGCTGCCCATAAGACTTGCAGTGCCTCTTCTGCGCTATAACGATCCCATGGGAAGGTACCTTGAGGATTTCCGTATACTTTATTTTCGCGCACAGCCTTTAAGTGACTTAACTGGCTATTGGCACGTAATGCTTTTCGTGCTTGGGCAGTAGACGTACTACCAACGATAATTACATCAGGATTGACCTTAATTAATTCTTCAGGCGTGACCGAAATCTGATTTCCCTTTTTAGAAATAGCATTCTTTCCACCAGCTAGTTTAATCCATTCATTAACAATTGTTTTTTGCCCATCAACCTTGGTAAGATCTGTTGAATTAACAATATGAAGAACTGTTGGTGTTGATTTCCGGCTCTTTAAATGCTGTTTAACAAGATTAATGTTGTTTGTTAATTCTTTGTTGTATTGCCGAGCAATCCTTGGAGATTTCCCACCTAAAACATTTGCAGTTAATGTGACCGACTTCTTTAACCCAGCAAAATCGGTATACATTGCATTAACTGTTGGTAATTTTGCTTGCCGGGATTCCTTTATTTGCGCTTGATCAGAGGCAATTACAACGTCTGGTTTTGTCTTTACCAATTCTTCAACTTGAATTTGATTACCGACTAATGGTGCAGCAACTTTAGCAATTTTTGGATCTACCACTGTGAACCAATATTGCTTCTTAACAAGAGGAGTAGTTGCGACTAACTTAGATTGTCCCCCTAATAACAAGACAACCTGATTATTAGCGTGCCATAAGTCGGCAACTCGGTTAATTTTCTTAGGGATCTTTACTTTTTCTCCCGTCATATCGGTTACGGTTCTTGTTGAACTAGCCATCGCCGAACTGCTAACGACACTGCTAAACAGTAAAAAGATTGCTAAAAGTTTCAATAATTTTTTCATTATGATCTCCTGTATTTTGTTATCCAAATTCAATTATAGCCGAGGCAAATGTAATTAAAATAAGGGTTTTCATCTAATTCCCTAATATCTTCTTACTTGTTTTCATATTAAAATCAAAGAAAATGGAGGAATTATTTATGAAGCGAAATCTTAAATCAGCAGTATACAAACACCTAAATTTTGTTAATGATTTTCAAAATTTCTTTGATTTTCCGGATTTTCGTGAGATGCGCCCAATCATCCGTGAAGCAGTTCAGCAGCTTGCTAAAGATAGCTTTTCGCAATCAGTCTTACCGGTTAAAATTGAGCATCAAGCACTTGCAATCGAACAACAATTAGAACGGGAAACTAGAAAATATCAGCAACAAGGTGGTTTCTATCCTAATCAACAATCTGAACTCCATAATTTAATCCGACTCTATACCAACCTCTTACAAACGATTAGTAAACGTAAAATAATTGACCAAGAGATTGAAGATATTATCTATGCTGTCAACCAAACTCGTAAAAGCCTCCGTGAATTAAAAGGACTTGAGGGTTCTGGCCCTTTGTATGAGGACAATCAAGATAAGGAACTTGTGCCAGGAACCTTTTATGATATTGTAACGCGACAACTAATCCGTCCTTACTTGTTAAATCCACGTGGGAAGATGGTTCCAAAAAACGTTAATTCCGAAGGACGACAATTAGTAATTCAAATGATTACTTATTGTTACCGTGACTGGGATTCTTACCTTACTCACCAATACGATGAGCAATATAACATCAAAAATGAACGTGGCCTGACAAGCAACGAGTATTACGATAAATTAGAGGAAAATGAACTGAAATATGCTGACCATGCCTATGCTGAAGTGATTGCAGATACGTTTAACGAATTTAAAAAAATTCTTGTTCCTGAATATCTTGCCACGCTCGATATTATGTCAACTAACATTGAGAAAATTCTTATCCGATATCCTCGTCTCCGGCCGCAATTTAATCAAGTAATCGCAAAGAATTTTAAGCTCGATGCCCACGGGAAAATGCACGTGATGGATGAACCACTTCAAGATATCAAAAACAAGTATAACTACTACCGTGAAAACTTTAGTTAGGAGATTATAATGAAGCCCAAAATTACACCTGAAATGAAGCTAGGAACAAGAGAATTTGAAAATACTATGTTTATGCTCAATATAGCGCCTCGCGAAGAAAATATTAACCGGTTTGCGCTACAAGGTAACCTCATTCCAGAACGCCTAGACGAGGTTGCTTGGTTCTTACCAGTATACCTTTCAACTGATTTTAACCTCTTCTTTGTTTTTGCTCCAAATATCAATAATCGATGGGCAATTAGTTGCTCACAAGTTCATATTGAGAATAATAACCAAATTACAGCAATGAGTGAGACGGTTCCAACTGGCCTTGGCTTGAATGCAGTAAATGAATTGGGTCCTAGTTCCGCCATTGAACTAATAGCTTATCTAAAAACACTCGAAGTAAATGGATTAGGTTATTTTGACGAAGAAATTGGTAAAGAAGAAAATGTCCGTCTTCAATAAAAAAGATGGTAGATATCCGCTTTTTTATATACTAATTATATAAAAACGAGAGTGGAAAATAACCTCCTCGACAAGGCGGTTGGCTAAGCTAGGACGATGATTAGCACGGCACGGGCTGATTATCGTTCGTACTTAGACTCGAGCCTTGTGGTTATTTTCCACGTTATCTTTCTATTGTTCATAAAAGTAGTTGAGGCTGAGAGAAAACATAAGTTTTCTCTCAGCCTC
>NZ_NGPY01000018.1:0-25020 GCF_002254085.1 Limosilactobacillus reuteri
TCCAACCTGCCTTGATTTGCGCATGGATATAGTTAACTTCGATAGTTGGCAGTTGGGTCTGCTTCCGACCACAACGACGCTTATGTCGCTGATAAGTCTGAAGATATTGGTCGATGGTTTTACCGTCGTTGAGGAAACGATAAACACGATAGATGGTTTCTTGACTACGCTGAAGTAATTTAGCAGCCCGATAAGCTTTAATACCTTGATACCAAAAATCAGCTATGAGAGTTAATTCACGTGTGGTAAGATGTTTATAGGTCATTTGTGATTGCCTTTCTTTTGATTAGGGATATTCAAAAGTCTATCACAAATGGCTTTTTATTTTTTCTAACTTAATTTTACAAACGACGTCAACTATAAATAAAAATCAATTTAGAATGTAACCTTACCGAAAGTAATTTTTGTTAATTTAGCGCTATTAATCATAAACTACTTTATATATTAAGACTAACAATTATTTTATACGCATATTACAAGTTATTTAGTACGGTCGAAGGAGTATATGAACTGTATTCAAATACTCTAAATTTATTTTTGGGGTAAAAGTATTGTCATTTAAGAATGGAGTTAACATTTTAATTAAATTGATTATTTTATAGCATTCTCTAATGAATAAGTGATATCAAAAAGCCTATCTCAATTCATTTTACCCGTAGGTTTTCTAATAAAAATACTTAGTAAATATTTATCAACCCCTCTTAATTATTTTTTAATTTTTCATTGCTTTTTTCACTCTATTATCGCATAATTGCTATACATAGCTGTTTGAAACATGCAATTTTATTTCCTGCGATAATTATAATTCATTAATAAATTCAAAAAATGATGAACATCAACTTTTGGAATTTTAATAAAGGAATAATAGCTATGAAAAATAAAGATTATATACATCGTGTCCCACTATTTAATGATTTATCTAATGAGGGTAAGGAGTATCTTAAAAGTTTACTACATCACAAAACTTTTAATAAAGGAGATCTTATTTTTTCACCGAATTCACAAGATGAGCTAATTATTGTTGTTTTAGGCCAACTGAAAGTTTATAAGTTGAATAAAGATGGAAAAGAACATATTATCCGCATTATCGGCGCTGGAGATTATGGTGGAGAAAATTATTTGTTTGATTTGGAAAATACATCAGTTTATGGGACTGCTCTAACCAAGACTGAAGTATACATTCTTTATAAAGCAGATTTTCACAAATTACTAAAAATAGACTATCAAGTTGGACAAAATCTTTTAAAATTAAACGCTAAAAAATCAGTTGAATTAGAAAGGCAAGCGCAATTACTATCTTTTTATCGTATTGATGCCAGATTAGTAGCCTATTTAGAAGATCTTTATAATGATACTTATAATGAAGAAGAAAATCCTATTACCCTCCCAATGTCACTAAAAGACCTTGCAAGTTATTTAGGTACTAGTGCTGAAAGTCTCTCCCGTTGTTTTAAGGATTTTGAAACAAAAGGCTGGATAGAACGACATCACAGAAAAATTATTATAAAGCCAGCTTTTTGGGAGGAATTTAAGTAAGTTTTATGCGGATAACATAATTTAATAGCTATTTATATCCTGATATTAACTAAATTTGACATTGAAATAGAATGAATTTTGAAGAATTCTTGTCATTCAATTGACTTTAAACTCTTCATAAGCAAAAAGATGGCGACCACTGAGAAAATTTTCTCGCGTCGCCATCTTTTTTATAATTCTTCTACTTGCTTATACAGCTTTGAAATCACTTTTGGCGGTAAATTACTACTTTCAAGGAAGTTTAGTAACTCATCACGGTTAATACTTCCCGCTTTGATTCCACCGATAATCTCACTTGACAGTTTGGGATCATCCAAATTAATTTCCATTTCAGAAATCAATTCAGCAATGTCTTTAGTCCTTAACATTTCATAATTAGTCCATCCCCGGTTCCATGGGCGTCGAATATTTGTCGCAATTAATACTAAAAGTTTAATCAATGGTTCATTAGCTTTATCCTGCTTTACACTAAGGCCATGCTCCTCGTTTAAGAATACAATGACCTTAGTGATAGCCTTATTTACGCTTGATAATTCGAGCTCATAATCACTCATTTTCAATTGGTAAAGGGATAGGAAAGCAGCACCTTTAAGGTCGTCTCCAGATAATCCATATTGGTTAGCAAGCAACTCTTCCAAGTCTTGCTGATAGTTACTGATATTGGCAAATGGATTAAAGTTATTATCAATTAAGACTTCTTTTTCTGGAATATAGTATGGAAGGCCCTGTTGATGTTTATAAAACGAAGGCAGTCTATCTCCATCTTTAATAAGAAGTGGACTAAAGATGAAAATTTCAGGAGCAATATCAACATTCTGAAATGCTTCTCTAAAATCAATGATACAGTATTCCATCGTCATTTCGTCAAATTTATTTTGAATGTATTGATCGAAGCGCTCTTTATCAATTGATGGATTTTGGGAATGAATAATTTGGTAAGCTTGTTGTGCAGAAATAAGACCATACAAAGCAACAAATGATTTAAGATATTCATCAAGCATTTTATCAGTTTGTGAATCAAATACTACTGGCAGCTTCTCTGATTCACTAAATAATGAAGCGAGGAAATCCTCGATCGCTTGATCTTCACCTTCATCAAGGTCGACCGGGTCTTTTTGCGTATATACGAGAATGTCATCGTACTCATTATCACTAATAATATTTTTATCTTTTAAGTACTTTGCCAGTTTCTTCAAGGAAGCCTTAATATTTGTTCGTTCTGTTTTTTCTACTCCGTGAAATTCTAATTCATCAACACTACTATGAACATAAATATTGAAAATGGTGCTCAAACGATAGGCAGCCCATTCATTAAGATAAAATCGCAAGTTATCTCGATAGCGGCGAACAGTTTTAGCACTATAATTACTCTTGGCATCAACAAGGAAAAGGTCTAAGAGTTGATTATTTGCATCTTGGATTTGTTGGATTACATTATCCACCTCATCGGCAGTAAGGTCTTCTCCATCTAACTGACTTAATCTTCTTAACTTATTAGTAATTTCTTTTAAATATAATTCTTCAAAATTTACGTGTTTAATGTTAAAAGGTTGAGCCATTTCGATTATCTTAACTGTTTCGTCTTCACCAACATAAATTCTGCCTTTTCGTTGTACCTTCTTAACCAATGCTTTTGCTAAGTCTATTTCACTGACTATGGTTTTAGCTTGTGGCTTTATAACATTCTTGTAAAACTTAGTTATAGTTTTTATTTGCAAAGGGTGAATCGCTTTACTGATTTGCCAATCCCTACCTATGGCTAAGTAATCTGCCAATGATTCGGCAGACAACCCCAATTCTTGCCAAATTATTGCTAGTTGTTTCTCAAAGCGCTCTTTAATTGTCTGTTTATTTTTAGCATTTACATCAAATAAGATAATTGCCATGGTAGTAGCATCATTTAAGAAAATCATGTTCTTTTTGCGTTTAGCGGTGTAGTAAGTAGCATGCCATGAAAAAAGCGGATTAGCTAATGCTCCTGCCACAGCCTCTTCGCTCATTGCTTGTTGATAAGTATTAAATAGCTTTTGCGCTTTCTTTTCGACGTTAATAAACACTTAGTTTCCCCCATCTCTTTTCGTAATCATTACATTTCCATCTTCTGGATTTCCATAGACTTCATAAGCACCATTGAGCTTAATTTCCCGATAGTCTTGACCAGCATAGTTTCCTTTAATCGTATACTTTCCATTTGGTAAGGTGCCAACAGGTTGGAAGAGCTCTGGTACCGGCTTTTTATCTGTGACAATAACCTCAAATTCGCCGTCTACTCCCCCATTGCTAAATGTCAATTTTTGATTAGTATCATCATTAATAATGACAACTTCAGCTTTATCAGTAGTTTGACGTATTTCTTCTTCCATTCTAAATTCTCCTACCTTTTTATTTATTACATTTTACAATTATCATCCCCATTTTGCCAATTATCTTTATTGATATTCATAAAGAATAATTTGCGGTATACTATTAATAGACAATTTATTGCATTAGGGGTGCCCATAGTGCTGGGCTGAGATATGCAGAGATGCATGGACTCTAGAACCTGTAAGTTAACGCTTGCGTAGGAAAATGCACCGGACTTTAATACTCAAAGTAGGTGTATCTCCTACCTTGAGTATTTTTTATTTAAGGAGCTAATTTTATGGTACAACGTCAAATTGACTGGTCACTAATCGATCGGGTTCGTGCTAAAAATCCGATTGTTCTTAACCTGGCCAATTTAGTAACAATTGATAAAGTTGCCGATGCCGTTAGTGCGGTCGGAGCGTCGCCAATCATGTCTGTTGAACCTGCTGAAGCGGATGAAATGGTGATGCTAGCAAATGCCCTTTCGATCAATCTCGGAACAATTAATGAGCATCAGGCAACACAAATTAGAACGGTTCTGCGAGCAGCCACGCCACTAAAGCCCCTCGTTTTAGATCCAGTAGCGGTAAGTGCGGTTCCATCCCGCTTAAAGTTTGCCCATTCATTGCTAAATGATTTTCATTTTGATGTTATTCGTGGCAATGCCAGTGAAATTGCGGCTTTAGTAGAGGCTGACAATACTAGTCATGGAATTGACGCTGGTAAAGTTCCTAACCAGGTTCGAATTGCCGAAACGTGTGCCCGGCGTTACCGTTCAATTGTAGTCCTAACTGGTGAAACCGACCTAATAACTGATGGGCAAGTTATCTATGAAAATCCCTTTTCTGCTGAGATGTTAGCGATGAATGTGGGGAGTGGTGATATGCTTTCTAGTATCATCGCTGCATTTTTAGGAACCACAACTAATACTTGGGATGCTTGTATTGTTGCGACAGTTTTGGTATCTGCTGCTGGAGTATTAGCTAACCGTTATTCAGTCGGACTCGGTTCGTGGCAAGTACAATTTTTTGATCAGCTTTCGATTATGGACACGAAAGCATTACTAGAATTTTTTGCAGAAAGTTATCCAGTTAACCATTCTTAATTATTCTTGCAAATAATTGATGTATATAATAGGTAGAACTAAAAACGGTTAATCATTTTTAACTATTTTTGATGTTTGTTGTACAAAATTTCTTTCCCTTTTTTACCCCTTTTTATGATTTAACGGCACCCCTCAAACGAGAGATGCCGTTTTTAATTTTATCGTTTATGTATATATTATATCATTCTCCAAATAGATCAGCTAGTCTAGCAACTAGCACAAAAAAAGCCCTAGTGGACGTTACATTTTCTGCAACAACCACTAGGGCTTAATTATTTACATCTTAACTGCATACGTCAGATGAACATCGTAATCATCTTCTTGATCGGCTCGACAAGCTAGAGCATTCCCATTCATCGAGAACTTGCCAATTTTGGCATTTTCACTGTTCCACCAGAATGTAAAGTTTTCGGCTGCTTCTGGCAATCCATGTAACAAGTCATGCCATGAGCTGCTAGTAATTCGAACTTTTACCCGAAGATCACATATACCATTAACAACCACTCCATGCGCATAGCTTACTGTTGAGTCTTGCCAATAGGGGCTAGTCTCATACGTTCCAATCTTATACCACGAAGTCCAATTATCACTATTGTACTTTCTGGAGCGAATAAACATCTCTCCGGAATCACCCTTAGTCCAGACTTGGCGGGTGTAATGTTCACCGGTAATTACAGATAGTTCACCCCACTCGCCTGGCAATGGTGAATTGGCAAAAGTACCGTTAGTTTCATAATAACCGTTAGTTCTTATATTGTTAAAGTCACCGGATTGCAGAATGTGGGTAGTATCGTTAGCGTTTTGCCCTGCTGGCCCTTGTGGGCCTTGAGGTCCCTGCGGTCCACGCTCTCCTTGAACTCCCTGTGGTCCTCTATCACCTGTGTTTCCTTTAGGACCTGTTGGACCTGTCGCCCCCTGTATCCCTTGTGGACCAGGGTCGCCTTTAGGGCCTTGAATGCCTTGTGGGCCACGTGCTGGAATTTCTAAGTTAATATCAGTAGGAAGCATTGTCTCACCTCCTAAGCATTTACCAGTTTAACGTGCCAATTACCATCAGAAGCGATATATGGTTGATAGGTTGCTCCTGTAGCCCCTGTAGCGCCTTGCAGACCAGTATCGCCTTTCTCTCCCTTAGGGCCTTGCGGACCGGTAGCACCAGTTTCTCCAGTTTTACCTTGAATGCCTTGTACTCCTTGTGGACCAGTCAAACCTTGTGGGCCTTGCGATCCTGTATCTCCTTTATCCCCTTTAGGGCCTTGAATACCTTGAGCACCGGAAAGGTCACTAATATATTTAAATGTCTTGCCGTCCCAGACATACATCTTTGAATTATCTGGATCAGCAACTTCACTTGCGATCATTGCAAAATCACCGTCTTCAAAGCCGGATCCGTTGCTTGCTTCCATTGCCACAACAGATCCAAAGGTCTTTTTAATATTGAAAGCTTTACCTGCTGGTCCTTGTGGCCCACGTTCACCAGTTAATCCACGTTCGCCTTGCGGACCTTGCACCCCTTGCAAGCCTTGAACTCCCGGATCACCTTTATCTCCCTTTTCACCTTGTACTCCTTGAGGACCACGAGCGGGGATTCCCAAATTAATATCATTTTCTAAAGCCATTAGTCTTTACCTCCTTGAATTAACTTCACGTGCCAATTACCATCTTCGGCGATGTAAGGTTGCCATGTATCTCCTTTTTCGCCTTTTTCACCACGTGGAATAGTAAATGTTATTAAATTTTTCCCATCTTTATATTGCTGTTCAACTTTTACTTTTGAATCTGGATTACCCTGTGTAACTTTAACTATCAAATTCAATCCAGCATTTTCAACGGCTTTATTAACTACGTCTTGAAACCCTATCTTTTTTATAAAATTCCCATCACTATCCATAAGATTTGGTTGCACGGTAAACGGGATTGTTGACCCTGGTGATGGATAGATATGCTTTTGCTTATTTCCATTTTCATCAGTATATGTTTCCCAAATTTCAAGAGTATAATCGCCTGGATCGAGCTCAGCAACAGAAGCTGTATTCAATTCAAGCCTAGTGCCATTAGCCATAACGGGATATGTGCCTATATAATATCCGTTACTTTGGGCAATCTGTGCTTTCCATGTATGAGTTGGGTTGAGTTTAATGAAGACATTGTTAGCACTTTTGAGGTGAATGATGATTTTATCAGTCGTATCCCCGTGTTTAAAGACATTGTTCATCAGCTCATACTGCGAATCTTGAATGATCGTATCATCTGCCATATGCACACCTCCTCGTATTATTTAAATGTGAGTTGTGTCTTGTCGCCTTTGCTTTCAGCACTAAATGAATGCACAAGAACACTAGTTTCTGTTTTGCCATCAACTACTGGCATTGCTGGCCCGTTAAACGGATCAAACCAGTAATCAATATGATTCCCCTCGCCTTGCTCATTATCCGAATAACGAGCAATGATTTGTAGCTTGCGCCCAACTAGGCTAGTATCGTACTTGAACTCTCCAGTAAACCCAGATTCCTCTGCATCGTAAATAGACGGCTTTGCTTTAAGCACATCACCACGCTTTACCGCATCGACTTTGACCCGTTGCAGCTCATGCTTAGCATTAACATCGTACAAGATAAGGAATCGATTTGCCTTCCCTACTGCCTGATCGCTGGCGAACCAGCCACTAGCCCGCAGTTTGCCGGTGTATACAACCGTTCCTAAACTATCGAGGCAAGCGGCACTTTGCGTCAGATCAATCTTGCCGTACCAGTCGGCAAAGTTGCCGTTGCCTGCTGGGTCATCAGTGTACCGAAAGATAACGTTAAGCTTCTGACCAGCCATTGCCGTTGTGTAGTCAAACGTACCCGTAAAGCCGGACTGGTTAGCTCCAGCAATGTTAGGGAAAGCCTCCTGCACATCAGGGCGAATCACAACGCTTGCCTTTGTACGTGCTACTTCCTTACCATCTTTTGTTGTCAAGATGATATAGCGGTATGCCTTACCAGTTGCCTTATCAGAGGCAGCCCAGCCATTGATTGTTAACTTGCTACCTTTGAAGCTGACACCGTCTAAACTTCCACCGCTGGTGATTTGAACCGGTTTAGTATTAGGGTTAGCCATACGGTCCCATGCGTCACTATCGATATAGAAGATTGATCGGTCCACATCGTCACCGGTAAATTGCCATCCAGTAATAGCTTGAAATGCGCCGGAACCTACAGCCATGTTAGGAAGTACCCAAGAATGCCAGTTCATTGAAGCATACTTAGCTACCCAGAGCCCGCAGTCCTTAGCGCAGTTGGCGACCTGACCTAATGCACTTTCTTGAACATAGAGTAAAGGCCATACACCGGTAAGCCGGTGCACTTCATCGACAAACTGTCGTGCCCAAATAGTGCTTCCCCAGCTAGCGTTTTGGTTACTCTCCCAGTCAAGGATTAAGATTGCCTGCCCAACGTAGTTCTTAATGTTATTAATAAAGTACTGTGCTTCACTAACAGGATTGCCACCACCGGCGTAATGATAAAGGCCACGCTTTTTGCCAAGTTGACCGGCTAAATTCCACTGGTGATTACACTTAGGATTTACGTATCCGGTACCTTGTGTAGCCTTTACAATCACTCCTTGAGCATGTGAGTCGCGGATGATGCTGTCAGAGCTACCACTATACACGTCTACTGTATATAAGCTCATCACTATTCCCCCTCAACGTTTACACGATTTTTTGCGGATTTGATTGCTTCCATCACAGGCTCATCGTTTGTCTGGCTTACTACGACACCGGTTGTCGGTTGTGCATCAGGTGTGATTGTTGGTGTAAGTGGTGATTTCTCATAAGCTGATTGAACTGCTGCTTGTACCTGCTTCATATCAATGTTGATCCCCTTGTTTTCAAGATATGCTTGCACAGCAGTTGAAGCGGCAACAAACTTCTCTTGACCTGTCATTGGCTTACCTACACGGGCATTAACTGCTGTCATGGCTACTTGTTCAAGTAATGCCCACGCTTCTTTTTGCTGGGCCGTTTTAGCGTGCTTAATTTTGCTTTCGATGAAAGGTTTGCCTACGCTAAAACCAAAATAAAAGAGCCACACAAGTAGCCCTGATTGAAGAATCCAGTTAACGATGTCGTTTAGTGTTTTCATGTTGTTCCTCCTTGTATTGATCACTTAACTTATAGATATACTTCTTTAACCATTCGGGCACTGGCAATCCCATTTGCCCCCAGTTTTCGATAATTGAGACAGCATAAAACATAATATAGAAGCCCACAAATGTATCAGCTGCATTTTTCATTCCGTTTAATTCAAGCATTGGATAGAGTGTTAATGTAACTAACAATAGAATCCCGTGCTTAATCAATCCCGCTGTTCCTTTACTTGAAGTTGTGTGATGAGTAATAACGCTTTTTGCAAAGCCTGTTACAATATCAATGATGACTACCCAAACAAACAGCCAAATTATTTGATTATCTTTCATTCCTTGAAAATGTTGGAAATATAATTGATGGTATGGTGGCACTAGTGCCACCGCTAATAAGTGCATCGGTGCTATTCCTCCCATATAAAGCCGCCCATAATAAAAGCCCCGCTCGATTGAGTGAGGCTTATTTATGTATTGTGTATTTCTGTGGCGACAAGCAATGCTAGTAATTTACTGTAAAATCTTTACCGGTGTTAGTCAAATATGTGTAGTGTATTGCATAACTATCGTTGGTATCAGCACGAATGGTAAGTTTTCCACCTCTACTAATAGTTGCAAAGCCAATCTTAGTTTGATCATTTCCATAAATAATAAACCTTTGATTATCAAATCCCGGTAGTGGAAGGCCCGTGATATAGTCTTTCCAAGTATTAGAGTTAGTATTTACTTTACAATCAACTTGAACGGTACCGCCGTTTTGAGTTACATGCAGATCTTGAACTTCACTTGTTGCATTGGCATTAATTGTGATAGTTCTACCGTCACTCATCCATTGTGACCAGTTAGGGTCTTGGTCTTTACGATACTGTTTCCAACAAGTGATACGTGGATCTGTTAGTGAAGTCAAGACAATTTTACCATGATTGTGATGACCACCAGTACAAGTGAAGACATAAGCAAAATCACCAGGTACATCAACACCCGTTGCAGCAGCAACACTTGATCGCCAATACTTAATGGTTAAGATACCAGTTAACTTAGCTCCGTTAACATATTGCGATTCATTAAGTCGATCCTTAATACCATTAAGAAAATTATTTAATTCATCTTCATTATTGATTTTAGCGTAGCCATAGATAGCTGTATCACTTTCATAAAATGTTTTTAGATCATACATAATCGAACTGTAGAGGTTCATTTTTTCTTCGCCAATTTTACTCATTGCTAATGAGTTAGCGTTATCTGCTGCCGTTGGCTTACGGATATCGAAAGTGAATTGAAGCTTACGATCAGCAGCACCATTGTCATCCATATTCTTATTAATCTTTGACTCACGAATGTTGATGGAAGTCGATCCACCACCATCCATACGCCAAGCGTTCACACAACCGGCATCAATAAACTTCTGAGCAAATTGATCAGCAGTTAAACCATCATCGACCATGCTTCGACCATCACAGCCAATAACGATCCAAGTACCATCCGGCTTTTCACCTAAGCCTAATGATGGATAGTGTTCAGTAACTCGTCCACCAGCACGTAAATTATCAGTTTGATCATTATCAGAGTTAGCATAACCTGACTTTTGTCCATTTTTTACTAGCGGATAATAAACGGTAAAAGCTACCTGTGCACCGTCTTTAAGCATCTGCTCTGCTGATGTACCAGCTTGATACTCACGAATTGAACGATCACTCATAATTGCTAAGCTCTTCATACGGCTTGGATATTGTTTGGAAGCATCAGCTTGGTGAATTATTTTACCACCAGAAATAATATTCCCATTCATATAAGTTTCACCAGGTCCAATTCGAATTGAGGCATCTCCGTTAAGTGTTACCGTTGTGTGGTACTTACGTGCCCATTCATTAGGTGACAACCACTCTTGATGATAATTCATTTCAGGCATAATTAGATTCCCGTGCCAATCATTTTTAGGAATTGTTACTGTGTAACAGGTCGTATGATTAGGATGATCACGAGCAATACTATAACCAATTTCATCATAATAGTTATTATCTTTGTAATTGATTTGTTCAGCATCTAAGCCATTATCTAGTCGAATATGATAATCCTCAGGATGACTATCCTTAATTTGGTAAACTGCTCCGTCACCGTCGTTATAGCCATAATAACCAAGTGTTCGAACCACATCACCATTTTTAAGTGATTTATCTTTCTTCATATCAGCAACTGTCAAATAAGCCTTATTCTTTGCTAAATCAGCCATCTCTTTAACTTCATTAGTCAGTTTATCTTTAAGTTGGTTAAAATCTTGACGCTTAACAAAATCTTCGTTCTTAATTTCTTGTTGCAAATTATCAAACGCTATTTGTAAAGTCTTGAATTCTGCATCGGTTGCTGTTGCAGACGCATTTAGTTTCTGCATTAAGTCTTGAATTTTACCGGTGAAATCGTTAACGGCTTTTTGCAACGATGCTTCAGCATCAGATTCTTTTTTATTAAGATTTTTAATGAAATTATCTTCTTTTTCGTTGATAGTTTTCAAAAAATCAGTTAAAGGTGAAATATAATCAGCCGGAACCAATCCTTCGATAACTTGATCAGCTAAAACTTCAAACTTAAATTCCAGCGTTGCGACGTTCTTGTATCCTTTGAAGATACGGAAAAATGCTTGCTTGTATTGCCCAGCAACAGCAAAAGCTGGTGCTGGCATATCAAAGCGAAACTTTCCTGTCGTTGGGTCAGCGTAGAAGACTGCATGACTGTTATCCAATACTCGATGTGTGCCATCCGGCATTAATCCAGAGAACATTACATTACAGCCCGTCAAATCATAAGCTGAACCGTCTTCATGAACAATATCGACAAATACTTGACGCAAACTGTCTTCATATTGCCGTGTTTGGATCCAATTAGGATTATTACCATAGTCAATATCTGAGCGGTTTGCGGTTTTGGCTTCCAGCATTGTCAAAGGCCTGTAGTCTTTGCCGATTACGTAGTGTAATACTTCTGCCAATATTTTTACCTCCTATTTTATAAAAATCATGTCCCGAACATCCAGCCTATCAACAGTCAGATCAATACCTGAATTTGTTTTAGTGTATTTAATTTGAATTGGTTCTGGTGACTGATCTAGGTGAATTTACGTCTGATTTAATAATTCCTTCATCAACTAAAATCTTGCGAAGAACAATTTCAATCGTTTCTTCATCAGTTCCAAGAGCAACTCTCTTTAGACGATCTCGCCAATAAGAATCAACTTCTTTCAGTTTTTTGTACGTAACTCGGCTCTCTTCTAAATCGAAACAACGTTTACTTAAATCATCATCCCCCTTTTTTCGTAAAATAACTTCATCAGCAAGTTTTTTGTCGTCGCGTGCATCATCAGCTTCGATTGCTTCAAAGTTTTCAGTTAGCTGACCTGGTAATTTAGCGTTTGTTGTCAAATCCTTCTTATGAGGTAACTCTAAACTCATTGACTATCACCTACTTTCGTGAATACGGGTTGCCCGTCGTTGCTGACGGATAAATAAAAAGCCGTCCCATCAGGCGACTTAAATTTAAGCTTTTCAATTGGCCATTCTTGCAAAATTGGAACGAAATTTTCGGCGTCCTCTTTTCTATAGACCTTACCCATCGTTGTAAACTGCGGAAGCCATGTGACACCATTATCTGGAGTACAAGCAAGACAATAAAATCCGCTCACCGGATCAATCATCCTTTTTAATATCAAGGATTGATCAAATTGTGGTGTCTTGTTATCTGGAGCAACTGCTTGCAAAGGCGGTCGCTTGTCATCCTTGCTTTCAGTCGTCTTATCATCTGCCATCTAACGTCACATCCTTTCCTTGCATAAATTGAGCTAAACGGTTCATTTGAATTTGACTATACTTTGGAGCTGTTAGCCCTGTTTCTTTTTGATTGTTCGGATTAGCAAAATGGTCTTCCCGTTTGGTTCCAATCGAAACACCTCTCTCTGGAAGACTGTTATTTCGATTTATCTTTTGTAAGTCCTGTGCTAATGCGTCAACAAAGCTCTTCAATTCAAGCCCTGTGTTCCTATACGTGAGCTCTGGTGCTTGCGTCTCATTAAACGGATTACCGCTATAACCAACTAAGGTCTCCCATGATTTAATATTCATTTCGGGAGCATATACCCTAATTTGATAACCAAGTGCAACTGTGTGCCAATCGTCCATTGTTGTAGTAAAAGTCGTGTCCGGTTCATGTTTAACCGTGTTAGCAACAAACGCTTTTAACGTATCCATATCATAGATACTGTCTTGAACGATCGGCGCTCCTACATGCACTCCATAGCGTTTTTGACTATCTTTGTCAACGTAATGGTAATACAGCGAGTAGTAGGTTTCTGATGTGGTACTAGAAGTAGTTCCACTATCGCCACTATCACTAGTGTCGCCACTTGAAGCACCACCATTCTTAATAATTTGCAATGGATCTAACCAAGTGCCGTCGTTGGTAAATGCCTTACTAAAAGCGCCTGGAATTGCTGCTCTTGTGATGCCTAAGTGAAGGTGATTGTTGGTTCTAACGCCAATTACATCACCAGTTTTGATCTGTTGACCGACGCTAACAGACACATTATTACGATTAAGGAACGCTTCTTGATACTCACAGTTCAAACCGGTGCTGTCCGTAATAACTACGTACCACAAGATTTCATTGCCACCCCATGAAATAGAAGTAACGGTACCACCATGAACCGCATGCACTTCTGAACCCGGATGATCAACTGAACCGAAATCAAGGCCATCATGAAAACCGTTTTGACGGAAACCACCACCAGGCTGTACTCCAAACAATTGACCACTTGAGAATGAACCTTCACCAGTACCAGGAAAAGGCCAGCCCCAACTATTATCAGTTGCCGGCTTAGCTTGAATGGTAGCTTTGCTAAGGGGTGCACCAGACGGAGACCAACCATGCCGACCGGTAATTTGTCCAAAACAATTGGGAATATTGAAGAAAGCAATTAGCTGATCAAACCCACTTAAAATATTGGTATAAGGAGGACGACAGTAATAGTTAAAAGTACCTGGCTTAAATTGAAGCAAACCAGTTGCCCGACCATCACTCAAGCCATCAGTACCACCGAGAATTTTCTCGTCACCACCAGATTCAAGCTTAATCTGTGCCAAAAGCACGCCTAACTGTTGATCGTTCATTGAAACATCCATCACGTTAGCAGCATTTTTAGCAGCTTGTGACCAGTCCCCATTAACAGCAGTCGTGACACCATTGCTGACCCCACCAGTTGCCGTAACAGTAGTAATGTCTTTCTGAACCTTACCTCCATAAACCCAGCAATCGTTGACCAACTCGTTGCCATCGCTTTGTAAATCAACTTTCGTCATGTTATTTAAGTAGCGGAAAGTCTCATCGCTACGGTGCTGAATTGAGGGTAAGTCATATACCCGTAATGTATAGCCATCTGGGTACCAAAACGCCCCATATGAAGCAAGATTAGAGCCTAGCCATTCGTATAATGATCCTGTTGCTTCGTTTGCCATCTTTGGGAAGGTTCCATAGATAGCAAGTTTTACTCCTTGATCGTTATTGTCAATGAATTTATGGAGTTGTTCTTCAAGGCTATATGTTTGCTGAACATCAGTCTGTTTAACAGTCACGGTTGTACCTGGCTGTTGGTTGTCCTTATTATCATCGCTTGAATCGCTAGAACTATCAGATCCCGAACCGCTAACATCTGGACTATCTTCTGTTGGCTGTTTGGGGTCTATTCGGATATTCTTCATCAAATCAATTAGTGCATGAGTAGCTGTTATTTGTAATGTTGGTTGACCAGTCTCATCAACACCCTCTTCCATTTGCTGAATTGCAAAGAATTGACGAGTCCCATCGTCATAAGCGTATTCAACGTATCGCTTCATCTTTGCCAGCTTATAAGCCTCCGCAAATTGGTCTGTATAGGTTAATGTAAGCGAGATTTCGTAAGCAGAGCTCAACTGATAATTTACTTTGAATGAGTCGTGTAAGTCGCTATAGTCAACTGCTTCTCCTTGCGTATTAGAAAAATTATCCAATCCATTCGTTAATACAACTTGATCACGTATCATGAGAACCACCACATTGGAAAATCAAATTTGATCGTGCCTTTAAAGTTATCGATTTGAAAATCGTTTTTGCCAATTTGAAGAGTGAGCGTATCGGGAGTGCAGTTCATGGTATCGGATTTACCATTAAGGATTTCACGAACTCCATCAATAACAAATTGACCATCGAAAGAAGAATTGGCCGATTTGCCGTTTATCTCCATCCCAGCACGAGTGATCGCATCACCAGTTGTTTTATTGGTAATCTTCAAATTGCCATCTGAATGACCGTCAAGGATTATTTTTAAGGGGTGTCCGCGCCGGTCAGGGTCAATTAACACATTCCCTAAGTTATACACGCTAAAAGTGTTAGTAGTGAACGTATATTGTGGATCTACTCCTTCCGGCATATCGTTACTGACTCCCCAAACATCATCTGGGTAATCTTGGGAAGTACCGATCGATCGGCTTAATCCGTATAAGTCAGTAAAAATAACGTTGCAAGTCCAGTTCTTTTCGTTGCTATACGTGGGCTTATCCATCTTAGCGACAACATAGTACATGCGATGAGGCCAGTTAGAAAAGCAGATCCAATAAGCTTCACGACTAATTAGAAACTGTTGTAGTGCATCATATTCAAGCATTGCATCAGTTTCACTAACACCCGAATACATCATCGACATTGTAAAGTCGCGAGTGTCGTAAGTAGTTGACAGCAACCGTGAACCATCTTGTAATCCAACTTTACGCAAGTTATTTGTCCGAGTAGCCGGTTGAACGTCAGGTGGAACAGTGCAATAGACACTTTCAAGCGCTGGAACGTCAAAACAACTCGTCCAGTTTTTACCGTCTGGACTAATAGAAAATTCATAAGGGGTGAACACCGGACTCCGAATGTCACCGTAACTGTAAGCATGTGGCTTATCAGTTCTTGTTGAAAATACTTGTAACAAACTGCTTATACTCCTTTCTAGTTTTTGCGCAATCTCCACGTTTTGCCTTGTCGTTTACTTACATAATCAGTTACATTTTCACCGTCCATATAAATGTTGGTATCTTGACTTTCAATAGCAACTAATACTTTTCCAAGAAGATCAATCATCTGATCCAGCTTAGAATTACCGTTGCCAGTTGATGAGTTAGCCGGTTGAGCCTGCGCAGTAGCTTCAAAAGCTTTGTCAAGCAATGGTTCAGCAGATATCGCATAAGGATTTAACACAAACTCATGGTGTTCCGGATTGTCACCAACCCAGCCAAACATTTGAGAGGTAATTTCTCCACCAGTAGCCCAACCACGACCTGGAATACCGAATGATTCCCAACCACCTTCACCACCATGCTGTAAGGCGTTAAAAGCGGCAAGAATTTGATCAAATCCGTTCATAATATTACCGTGACCATGCCAAATCCAGCTTCTAAATGTACGAGGTTTAAATTGAAGCAAACCAGTTGCATGACCATCAGCCAAGCCATCGGTGCCTCCGATTGCGCCTGGATTACCGCCGGATTCAGTATTAATTTGAGTAAGCATCTTATGCAACATAGTAGGTGTTAAAGCAATGCCTTCCATCTTAGCGGCACGTTTAATAAATGGCTCCCATCGAGCTACCCCAGCGCCACCCGGATTAGACTCTTCGAGCTTATCTAAGATTGGCTCAAGATTTTTCTTAAACCAATCAGAAATAGGTTGTGTAAGCTTATCCATTGCACCATGAGCAACGTCGGCAAAATTACCTAGTCCCTTGTATAATCCGCTAGTTGCTTTCTCTAGTAATCCTTTAGTAGCCTTCAATGGATCATCTAAGAAATCCATAATGGCGTCTAGTTTATTGCCCAGCCAACTGCCTAGATTTTCAAGCGAACCTTTAGCCCAGTCGATACCTTCACCGATAATGCCACCATCAGCAAAGTGCTGAGCGCCGACAATACCACCAGTAGCATAACGTGAAACGCCTACAGCATTCATGATCTGTCGTGTTTCGGCACCACTATACACACGGGTACCTTCCGGCAAGAAACCAGTCCAATTACGCTCTTGTGACATGAACAAGTTGCCATCAGGCGTTTGGACTAATTCTTTCCAATCAGGGCCATCGCCATCATTGATCACAGACAAGTGCCGATGAACAGTTCCACCCTGTGCAAAGTGAACATGGCCGAGCTTATTAAGCCCTGTACCATGACCAGTGAAGAAGCTCCAAACCTTATTAATTCCACCGATACCAGCGTTAATAACGTTAATAACGCCATTCATGCCGTCTTGAGCAGCTTGTTTAATACCGTTCCAAATTCCCCTAAAGAAACTTGAAATGCTATTCCAAACAGAATGCCAAATGCTACTAATTGTATTCAGCGGACCTGCAATGGCGCTATGTAGCATGCGCATACCATTTCCACCTAGTGATGTAATAGTGTGCCAAATGCCAGAAAAGAAACTAGCAATTGCATTCCAACTAGTAACCCACACCTTTTCAATAGCCTTAACAGCGGGACTTATCAATCTTTCGATCGCCTTCATTCCGCTGGAAGCAGTCTTTTTCAACGACTTCCAAACGGTGCTGAAAATGCGTGCCCAACCGTTCCAAACACGATTCCATAACTTAGCAACAGGATCAAACAATTTGCCAAGCCACTTTGAGAAACTTTGCCATTGCTTTTGTACGGTCTTAATTAAAGATTTGGTACTGTTTTGCAATGGCTTTATCAATGGTTTCATTAGGGTAATACCAATTCCAACTGGTAGTGCCAAGCCAATAACAATTGTTTTAATAATTGCTTTACCGACACCCTTAAAGAATTTTGGTACTTGCTTCGCAAATTTTTGGAAGCTCTTGCCTAGTTTAGATAAGCCCTTGCCAAATGACTGCTCCCAATCATATTTACCAGTAAAAAGCTTCTTTATCGCTTCACCGGTTTTATTAACAATGTCTCTGAACGGCTTGATTTTCTTATAAGCTAATACAAATCCAGCTACTAATGCAGTAATTGTTATTATGGCAATTCCAAATGGATTTAAGTTCATAACAACATTAAGTGCCATTTGTGCAGCTTCAAGAACTTTTGCGGCTCCAGAAACGGCTAGAAGTGCTCCTTTATAAGCTAGTAACGCAGTCTTGTATGTAGTTGCTACTCCAGCAACTACACCCATAGCGATACCAACAGCTTTAATTGGAGCAGCAAGAGCGCCTATTCCTTTAATCCCTTTAGTAGCTTTTCCTAGCGGATTAACAACTGCATTAACAGTTTTTCCAATCAGTTTAAATGCTTCGGCAATTATTTGTAGTGTTGCCTTAAAACCTAACCAAACGCCGCTTCCTAGTGCCTTGATAACGCCGCCTAATATGCGGTTTATTCCACTCATGCTGTTTAAGAACCGAGATATACCCGTAATTGCGCCATTAAAAACATTAGCGATATTCTTACCAGCATTTTGGAATTCTTTTAACGTATGAGGATCTGATACCCAGCCAGACAATGATTTATAAATCGGATTTTGGGCTTTTGTAAACGGCTCAACTAATGCACCGAGTAGACGAGGAGCGGTTGTTTTGATAATCCGTCCCATACCATCAAGCGTATTAGTAAAGTTCTTAGTAGCATCTTGGTATTTGTTTCCCATGCCAATAAGGACATCATTCATCGCCTTAGAACTAATCTTACCAGCGCTCATCATGTCATTCAGTTGTTGCATAGTAAGATTCTTGTTGTGAGTTGCATCACGCTCATAAGCTAATAATTCTTGCCGGAACTTTGGAAACACATTCTGAATTGACAGCATGTCTTGTGCACTTGCTTTGCCATTACCAACCATTTGCGCCCATTGAGTCGAAAAGTTCTCAATAGACGCATCGCTTTGATTAAAAGCATCCTGTAACGTCAAAACAGCCTGCGAAAGGTCTTTAGTTTTGCCAGCACTATTTGTAACAGCATAGAATTTTTGGTTTAAATCATTGACCATTTCAGTCGAGTTCTGCGCTGAAATAGCAAGTTTATTAGTCATGTCGACCATTTCTTGCCCTTTAGAAGCAGACCCAGTCAACGTATTCCAACTGGCAATCATTGTCTGTTGCTGGCGTGTGTACTGATACCCAGTAGCAATTAGACCTTTTAGTCCGTTACCGATAGCATAAATACCACTAAGCACCGCATTACCAATAAATGTTCCAGCCATTACATCATGAAGATTTGAAAATGACTTCTTAGCTTGATCAGTTTGATTCCGTACATTTTTAAGTGATCCCGAAAAGCCATCTTTTATTCTCAACCAAACCGATTTCTGTTCAGGTACATCATGTATCTTTCGTGAGAATGTTTTTAGCTTATTATCATCAAACTTTGCTTTTAAGTTGAAAGATTTAGATGTTGGAATCCGGTCAACTGCGTCATTAAGCTTTTCTGTTAGCATCCTAACTTTCTCAATACTTTCACGAGAAGTATTTGCTGATTCTTTAACCGCTTGGGAGGCTTTACGAGCAGAGTTTTCGGCATCGTTACCCATCTTTTTCCAATCTTCGCCAGTATCAGATACTTTCATACCTGCTTCTTTAGCGGTGGAAACTGCTTCTTGCATAGCTTGACGGGCTTTAGCGACACCTTGTGTAATTTCATCACGGAATTTCCAGAGAAACTCTTTTTCAACTACGGGACTGCTCATATACTATCCACCTCCTAACATCTTCATCAGTATTTGACTAGCAAGCGTATTTTTAGGTTTCTCAGGCTGTTCGTCTCGTCCTTCTGCTATTGAGTCTGCGATAGCTTGGTTTCTATCCGCTAACTTCTTAATCATATCAGGGACAGACTCTTTTAATTCGAGTGGGACAGTCTGCTGTGGCACCTGCTTAGCAAACAAAGTCTGGTCTCTTTGATCTGCTAAATGGAGTTGGTAGCCTCGCTGGACTGCTTTAAACTCCTTCGGTGTTAATTCTTTTAGTTCAGTGGGTGTGAGTCCAATTCGTCTTGCTTCGGCGATGATTCTTGTGGGGTCATCAACTGTTGAAGCTTTGTTGTTGAATCGTCGATTTGGGTCATACCGATTTCCATTTGATCTTTCTTGTCTTCGTCCGTCATGGTCTCGATATGCTTCTTCATAGTAGCTGTTAGCTTGTCGTTGTTCTTGATAAATTCGTTCAACTTCCGGGCTAAAAAATCATTAGCTTGTAATGACTTAAGAATGTCATCAAAAGCTGCATCAGTCGCCTTTTCGTCATTAAACATCGCTGTTTCAAGTGCTTCTTCAACGGCTGTCGCTGATGGTTGAGAACGATTGTACCATGCAAAGGAATGATGGTAAGCAGCGATAATCATATCAACGTTCTCATCAAGTAAGCCATTGACTAATGCTGAGAAGCCGTCTTGACCGTTCTTTGCTAATGATTTATCGTCTCGTGTTTGTAAATAAAAGCCATAGTTTAGCTTTGGAGTGAATACTGCGGGTTGTGCTTGTGGGTTTACTTGAACTGTTAATGCTTGCATGATTTAATTCCTCCTGAAATTACTTAGGTTGTGCTGGTGTTGTTGAACTACCGTTGTTTTGCGAATAAACGTCCATTGGATCAGCGATTGGGTCCATAGTGCCACCCATATCAGTATTATGAGCGTATGTGTAGAGCTTTAATCCAATCTGATAAAGTGCTGGTTCCATTTCATCTTGATTGGTTACACCTTCTTGTGTTTCACCATCAATGTTGTAAGTGATGTTTGAGTGAAGCAAGTTATTAACCGCTTCTGTTTGTGGCACCCCGTTTGGATAGGCCTTTCCAAATAAGCCGGGAACAATAAATTTAGTTGGATCTTTAGGGTCTTTCCTCATTCGATTAAAGTCAAAACGAAAAATCCCTAAACGTACTTTTTCATGAACACAACGCCGCAAACTGCGTTGAATGTAGTTATCACTCTTGCGCCAATAGCTATCAACAACAAAGGTTTCAGTTGTAGCCCCTGGAGCGTGTAATGATCCACCTTTTAAGTTAACTGCGCTTGTTGCCAAGTTATCAGTAGTTGAAGTAGCAGCTTGAAGCCCTAAAAGGTGAATTTTGTCTTCTGGCTTATCCCACTCGAACATACATCCGTAGACAATCTTGTCCGCCAAGCTCATAGAATTCGGATCGATATTAGCGTCACTCGCTGTAAATCCTGCCATTTTTAATCATTTCCTTTCTTGATTGCTATTCCGTAAGTAATAAAGTCAAACAAAAAAGCCGCTCTTTTAAGCGACTCTCCTTGGTATGACTCATCAACTAAAATACGCACGCTGTAATCGTCAAATTCTGATCTCCAGTGTGCGCATCGTACTTGTTGCATAATGTTTCTGACTTGATTGCTAATATCTAGCAGTATATCAAGTCTATCTATTTTGCTGTAAACATCCACAGAAATGGTAAGTTTAGTTTCCTCCATCCCCTTATAGGAGCGAGGTTCATTTTGAATATTGCTTAAATCAATAATCACTTGTGGATATTCAGCATTGTGTTTTTGCCCGTCATAATAAACGGGGGCTCTTACCTGATGAAGAGCCTTTTTAACCTGCACAATTAGGTCTGCTTCTGGTCCCATATTGCCTCCTACTCTAATGCTTGTCGCATTGTATCTTCAAACTTCTTTTCAAGGTGAGCGGCTACCTTTTCGCCACTTGGTTTCATGAATGGCTCTTTAGGATTTCTCCCTTTGCCAAATTCCACCGCAGTACCATAGTAATAAGCGTCTTCATTCTTTGAGGGCTTATTAACTTTGCGTATTTTCTTCACCCCTTGGCTGATCTGCTTACGGGCTTTTTCAGCGTCCTCAGCAGTTGCGAGAGGTACGACACTAACTTTCATACCATCTTCGCTAAATTGGGGCGTGATACTGCCTTGAAGCGTCCCAGTAGGTACATAACCGCTTTTACTATGACCTACCTTTTGGCTTTCAATTTTTTGTGCTTCGTCTACTTCTTCAGCAGCCGCATTGCGAATAAAGATTTTACTAGCCGCCTTTGCCCTAGCATATTCACGATTAAACTCGTCCATCGCCTCAGGCATTCTCAGTCTTGCTAAGTTTTGGGCGACTGCTCTTGCACGCTCAAAATCGCTAGTATTGACAGAAAAATTAACACGTGGTAAGTTCTCGTAGCTATCATTTGGCATTGAAGATCACCTCACTGTTGACGATGTAGAAATCAGTACGATTGAAGTGCCGTCCGACTTTTTGAATCTTCCTGGCACCTCTACCACTGTTCTGGTCATAATCAGCAAAACCAATTTTATCCGCTTCACATTCGCCAAATACTCGAACGATAGTAGTGTCGTACATTTCACCATTACCTAGTGTTAGGTTCGTTCGCTTAATGTTAGCTTTTACCTTTTTGACGGTTGTATTGCCCTCAAAATTGAGGTCATCACCATCGTTGGCTGTCTCAGTAATCAAATAAACCGTCTGATCGTATCGCATTAGAACCACCCGATTGCATTTCCAGTTAAATCACCCTTACCAGTTGAATCAATCCAAGCTTCAATGTCAGGTAAATAGTCTTTTAAGTCATTAGAGTTAAAGGTCATTGATAGCCCTTCTTCTGAAATGCTATTCATACCCTCGTTATGAAACTTGTTGTACTTTGTTAACGTTAACTGATCGACTAAGTAATTTAACTCAGTAGGGAAATTATTGTCGTCAAGATACTTGCGGATATAAACCATAATGGCTTGCTTAGCCTGCACGATATAAGCTTCAACGCGTCCTTTGTCAGCATCGTCTAAATCGATTCCTAATAAAGTTTGCATACGCTGAATATCGTTCGTTGCGTCTAATTCAGCCATTTAATCACCTCATTACTTAGTAGGCGTTGGGTTTGGTGTAGCAGCCTGTTTAATAGCCTCATCAGTGGTTGTGAACTTAACGTAAGGCATAATCTTAGGATCAAATACTCGGTTCCAGTATTTACCATTTGCTAAGTCTTCCATGCCAGGGAATGGCTTATTTGGATTATCTGCTGCGAATGCTGATTCATTCCAGCTCATACCTTGTGGAGCTAATACAAAGCGACGACGACTAATAAGGTAATCAACACCTTGGAAACGTAATGCGTCACGACCTGTTTCAGCAGCACGTGGTGTTGGTAATTCAGACCAGCCAAACGCACCAGAAGCAAACAAGTAGCTAGTGTATACACCATCCTTAACAGGCATTGTGTCATCAACAATTACTCGTACACCCTTAATAGAATCGCCAGGATTTGGGGCTGAAATTTGAGTTGGTAATTGATTTCCGTTAATTAAAATGGTGTTACCAGTCTTTGGATCAGTGATATTAGCATTTTGCAATTCTTTCAAGATGTTTGAGTGAACTACAACAGTAGCAAGGTCACGGTAACGATCACCTAATTGGAAACGTGCTTCATTAAAATTTTTAAGTGAGAACGTGTTATCGCTTCGCCGATTGTCAGCAGCGTTAAATTGATTCTTATCTTTCATACTATCTGAAGCATAAACACCATTCATAGTACCTAAAAGAATCTTTTCGTTAATATGACGCCAATAAGTTTTAACAGAAGTACCAATGTTACCAAGTGGATCAGTTCCAGATAATTCACCAGAAAGATCAGTAGCACTCCAGGCTTGTAAGAATCCGTAAAGCCGGGCTTGTGCTAATTGAGTACCAATAGTATTAAGCGTAATGTCTTTAGTATCATCAATGTTTTGTGGGGCTACGTCTTCAAGAGGCTTGAACATTGGAATGTTAACCAGCTTACCACCACCTGTAAAAGCAGAAGCGATACTAGGCACCGCTTGAATTACACCTGATAGAAAGAATTGATCCTGTTCTACGGATTGTTGAGCTTGATATGCCGCCCAACCTTCAGGAATTTGCATATTTGCTAATTGTGTAGCTTTTTGAATATCAGCCATTTACTATTCACTCCTTAATTTATTTTTCCAACATAAAAGCCCTGCTTTGGTTGCGCTTGTGCAATCATTTGCCGGGCTTTTTCTGGATCTTGATTAAAAATTTCTTGTTGTTTAGTGATATTGAATGATTGTGCAGACCAAGGATTATCACTAAGTGAAACATTAGAGCCACCGTTTCCATTAGTTGGATTTTGCTTACCTCGCATAAGCTTTTCAGTGGCTTCCTGTACCTTCTTTTGAACGTATTGATCTAATAAACCTAAACGTTGTGACGTTTCCTCCTCATCAGCACCCATAACGAGTGGTAGCAGATCAGTAGTAATACCTTTATCAATCAGCGTTGACTTAGTTTTTACTTCCCGCAATTGACGGTCTAAGTCTTGCTCTTTCTTCTTGACAGCATCTTCACGGTCTTTTTGCTCCGCTTTGGTCCGTTCTTCAGCGGACATTTTGGTACGTGCAATCGCCTTATTAATAGCATCTTGCTTTTCCTGCTCAGCCTTTTGGCTATTTGCCTGTATTTTTGCATCAGACTTAGCCTTTTCTTTTGCAACTTTTTCCGCAATCAAAGAGTTAATAGCTTCTTGCTGTTCAGGTGTGAACTCTACTTTAGGCTTTTCGCCTTGCCCCTCGTTTTGAGTTGGCCGATTATCCTGTTCTTGTACAGGCTGTTGAGTTTGAACTTCATTTTCGTTTTCCATTATCAATACCTCCGTTTTACGCCCGTCGGCTTATTCCGTTTAACCTCCGTCGAGGGAACCCGTCCGCTCTTTAACGCCTGTCAACACGTTTGAAGGCATAATAAAAACGGCTATCTAATTGAATAGTCGCTTTTATAAATCGTCCTTAATATTTGGTTTTGGCAGATTGTAAAATTTAAGTTGAACATTTAAGTGGACAGAAAAACCCATCAAGGTCTTTAATGGTGTTACCACAACATTCCATTAGAAAGAAGGACCTTAATGGGCACCACTATTTTATCATTCCA
>NZ_NGPY01000001.1:0-77826 GCF_002254085.1 Limosilactobacillus reuteri
TGAATATGTCCAAGACGCTCCAGTCAATTCAATGTGATTAAGTTGTCGAACCGCCGTATACGGAACCGTACGTACGGTGGTGTGAGAGGTCGATAATTGAAATAATCAATTATCTCCTACTCGATTTTAGTATTGACTTAAAATTTGATCGACTGCGCCACCATAGCTCTCACCGAATAAGATTAAATGCATGCATAGATAATAGAAGCGGTACCATGAAAGGCGTTCATCTAGTTGGTCGTCAAATGGAAAGACGCTGCTATATGCCTGATAAAAACTATTATCGAAACCGCCAAAAACAGTTGTCATGGCTAAATCAAATTCACGATCCCCAAATAATGCATCTGGATCGATTAAGTATGGTTTATGATCGCCAGCAAATAAGAAGTTGCCGGCCCATAAATCACCATGAAGAAGACTAGGGATGACTTCATGGTGTTGGTAGTAATCAGTGAATTTATTAACCATTTGTTGGTAATGTTCTTGCCGCCATTTATTCCATCGACCGTGCTGGCTTGCCACTTGAACTTCAGGCTCTAGTCGCTGATTAATATAAAAATCAAGCCAGTTTGAATTCCAAGAATTATCTTTTACAAGGGCCTTGGTTTGATGATTGTCTATAAAGCCGAATTCATCATTATGCTGTTGGTGCATTTTGGCAACTGCTAATCCCAGGTTGGCTTGATTACCCCAAGTTTCATCAAGCCAGTTTAAAATTAAATAGGCGTTCCCATCGATTTCACCATGATAAAGTGGGGTCGGGGTATTAATGACCTTACCGATAGCTTTGAGACCATTAATTTCATGATTGAAATAATCTTGTGAATGGTTAGGTTGAACCTTTATAAAGTACCTATTTCCATCAGTAGTTGTGGCTTGATATGCTAAATTAATATCACCACCACTAACTGGTTTAACAGAAGTAATATTTTTTAAAGGAAGGTGCTTAAACCATGCTGTATTTGGACTTTCCAATTGATGTTCCTCCTTTATTAAATTACTTTATTTATACCATTTTTAGGTAAGTATTGTTAAATAAAGTTGATTTATAAGGCACTAATTAACGTTAGTATTGACATTTATGAGGGGATCGAGTAAGGTAAAAATGTAAATTAAAGATATTAATAGCTGTTGATAAAGAATGCTCGGGTACTTGAAATTATCAGCGATTGGAGAAAGGTGAGAGCTCCAAATATTTCAGTCTCGATTGACACTTTTGAAGCTGAGCAATACGCTCCGTTGTTTAGACGTTATTTTTGAGTGATACCAAGGTGGTACCGTGCATTTGCACCCTTGTAATTTCAAGGGTGCTTTTTATTTAAACTGCTATTAAAAATTGAAAGAGGTAAGCGGAGAATGAAGAGAACAAATTATGCTGGGGATACAAATGAACAGCAAGTTGGACAAGAAGTTGTCTTAAAAGGTTGGGTAGCTAAGCGTCGTAACCTAGGTGGACTTATCTTTATTGATTTATGGGATCGGGAAGGAATTGTTCAACTAGTATTCAACGAAAAAGAAAATCCAGAAGCATTTGAAATTGCAAATGCGGTTCGTAACCAATATGTTCTTGAGGTTCAAGGAAAAGTTCAATTACGGGCAGAAAAAGAAATTAATCCAGATATGAAGACTGGAAAAGTTGAAGTAGCTGTTGAGAAGGTTAAGGTATTAGCAAAATCAGAAACAACGCCATTTGATATTACTGATGGTGTTGATGCTTCTGAAGACTTACGGATGAAGTACCGTTACCTTGATTTACGACGACCAGAAATGATGCGTAATTTGAAGTTGCGGAGTAAGGTTGCTTCGATCGTGCACAATTACTATGATAATGAAGGTTTTATGGATGTTGAAACCCCTGATTTAACCCGGTCAACACCAGAAGGAGCACGTGACTATATTGTTCCATCACGTGTTTACCCCGGTCATTTCTATGCTTTACCACAATCACCACAATTATTTAAGCAATTGTTAATGGCAGCCGGAGTTGATAAGTACTATCAATTAGCACGTTGTTTCCGGGATGAAGACCTTCGGGGTGACCGTCAACCAGAATTTACGCAAATCGATACTGAAATGAGTTTTGCAACTCCTGAAGACATCCAAACAGTTACAGAAGGCTTAATTAAGCGGGTAATGAAGGAAATCGTGGGGGTAGATGTTAAGACTCCATTCCCACGGATGGAATGGCAAGAAGCCATGGACAAGTACGGTTCCGATAAGCCTGATACTCGTTTTGGGATGTTGATTCACGATCTTTCTGATATTGTAAAGGACAGTTCATTTAAGGTTTTTGCTAATACTGTTGCTGATGGTAACTATGTTCGTGCAATTCGCGTTCCTGGTGGAGCAGATAAGTATTCTCGGAAAGATATTTCTAAGTATGAAGAATACATTAAGCGTTTTGGTGCAAAGGGCCTTGCATGGGTTAAGGTAACTGCTGATGGTTACAATGGTCCAGTTGCTAAGTTCTTAAATGATCAAGTTGCCCAAATCAATGAAGAAATGGATGCCAAAGAAGGGGACTTAATCCTCTTTGTTGCTGGTAGTTTCCACGTTGTAGCAGATTCACTTGGCTACCTTCGTCGGGCAGTCGCTGAAGAGCTAGATATGATTAAGCCTGACCAATGGAACTACTTATGGGTTGTTAATTGGCCGATGTTTGAATATGATGAAGGCTTTGGAAAGTGGATTGCCGCTCACCACCCATTCACAATGTTAAATGAAGAAGACTTACATTATCTTGAAGATGGGGAAGATCCTCATAAAGCTCATGCTCAGAGTTACGACATTATCTTGAATGGTAACGAGATCGGTGGGGGATCAATTCGTATCCACGATCCAAAGATTCAAGAAAAAGTTCTCAAAGCTCTTGGCTATACAAAGGAACGTGCAGAAGCTCGCTTCGGATTCTTACTTAAGGCCTTAACAATGGGAATGCCACCTGAGGGAGGACTTGCCTTTGGTTTGGACCGATGGGTTATGTTATTAGCTCAAGCTGATAGTATTCGGGATGTTATTCCATTCCCTAAGAACTCGAAGGCAGTTGAACCATTAACGGCAGCTCCAGGCAAAGTTAGTGAACAACAACTTGATGATCTTAAAATTGAATTTGATGAAAAGATTGATTATAAGCTCGATCAGGATCCAGACGAACAATAAATAGAACAAAAATAATCCTCGTGAAAAGGTACTTGAAGTGTACTGTTCACGAGGATTATTTTATTTCAAAATCTTTTTCAAAAAGTCTTGTGCCCGTGGGCTAGTAGGGTGGGCAAAAAATTCTTCTGGATCTCCAGTTTCCTGAATATATCCATCTGCCATAAACCAGATTTGGTCTGCTACTTCACGAGCAAACCCCATCTCATGGGTAACAACCACCATTGTCATTCCCGATTCAGCTAAATCGCGCATTACTTTTAGTACCTCATCAACCATTTCGGGATCAAGGGCACTAGTTGGTTCGTCAAAGAGCATTACTTCCGGACTCATCGCAAGGGCCCGGGCAATTGCAACCCGTTGTTTTTGCCCTCCTGACAGTTGATCTGGATATTGTTGAGCCTTATCGCTTAAACCAACTTTTTCTAGTAGTTCCATCGCAGTTTTAGTTGCTTCTTTTTCATTGATGTTTTTTACTTTAACTGGTGCAATTGTGATATTTTTAAGGACTGTCATATTAGGAAAAAGATTGAAACTTTGAAAAACCATTCCCATCTTTTCTCGCAACTGATCGAGTTTTTTATCACTTAAACCAATCAGATTCTGTCCTTCAAAAAGAACTTGTCCGCTTGTTGGTTGTTCAAGTGCATTTAAGCAACGGAGAAAAGTACTTTTACCTGCTCCTGAAGGGCCGATCACACAAATTACTTGACCCTTATTAACATGTTCTGAAATATCTTTTAAGACAATATTATTTTTGAATTTTTTCTGTAAGTTTTTAATTTCAATCATTTTAGTGGGCATGTTTCATTCTCCCTTCAAAGTAAAGCAAAATCCTGGATAACGTAAATGTGAGGATAAAGTAGATAATCATTGTGATGAATAAAGGTAATACTCCTTTATAAGTTGCTGATTGAACTAATTGCGTTTGATACATTAATTCGGAAACACCAATTACAGAAACTAATGAACTATCTTTTAATAAGGTAATAAGCTCATTTCCTAATGCTGGCCAAATATTTTTAAGTGCTTGGGGCATAATCACATATCTGAATGTTTCATTTTTACTCATCCCCAAGCTTCGAGCAGCTTCCGTTTGTCCAAGTGGAATGGATTGAATCCCAGAACGAATAATTTCAGCAACATAAGCACCAGAATTTAGTGAAACGGCAATAATCCCAGCGAGGAGGGCCGGAAGTGATTGAATAATTGCCCCAATCCCAAAGTAAACAAACATGATTTGAACCATCATTGGCGTACCCCGAAGAAATTCAATGTAGCAAACAGCAATTGAATGTAAGAATTTGTTCTTTGAAAGTCGCATTAATGCAAAGAGTGTTCCTAATAGGAAACCAAAAATAACAGAGACAACTGTAATGATTAATGTATATTTAATCCCCTTAGCAAAGTAACGCCAATAGCTAAGAACAGTATTTTGTTTTTTATAGCTCTTCATATATTGAGATGCTTGTGGAATCCATTTTTTATTAATTAGTTGTTTTTTATTAACTTTTTTAATTGTCTGGTTGGCGGCATTGACTAACGAGGTATCACCTTTAGGAAAGGCCATGGCAATTCCGCCAGCAGTATTTGGCAATTTCGAATTAAAGGCATAAAGATTTGAATTGTTGGCAGCGTAGGCTTTAGCAGTAGCAGCATCCATTAAAATCCCATCATATTTATGAGATTGAAGCCCAATGACTAAGGAAGAAAGTTTAGCAAGCCCTTTGCCGTTTGCTTTAGGCATTTCCTTTGAAATTAGGGTTGATTGGAGCGTACCGTTTTGTGCTCCCACATTTTTCCCATTAAAGCTTTTGACATTAACTAGCTTATCTTTATCTCCTTTATTAATTAAAAAGTAACTATCACCGGAATAATATGTATTTGAGAAGTCAACGCTTTTTTTTCGTTCAGCCGTAACGTTCATTCCCGAAATAATAGCATCAATTTTACCTGTTTCTAGTGCAACTAGAAGTGAGTCAAAGTCCATGTTTTTAATAACTAGTTTTACTCCCAAGTCTTTAGCAAATTGTTTAGCAAGGGAAACTTCAAAACCGACATATTTAGTTTTTCCATTTTCTTTGGTTGTGAATTCGTAGGGTGGATAATCAGCACTCATTCCCACAACCAATGTTCCTTTTTGTTTAATCTTTTGCACTGAATCATTGCTAGCGACTTGCGATGAATTATTGGCTGATGAAGAGCTAGTTGAACTGCTCTCGTTAGCAGCTAATGCAGTAATAGGTGTACATAATATCGGAAACGCAATTATCATTAGCAGTAATAAATGTTTAAAACCTTTCATAGTTAATAACTCCTTTGAGAATAGTAAGATTAAATTGTTACTAAATATACGCTTAAATGTGTATTTATGCAATATAAAATCTATAAAAAGAATAAATATTCATATATTTGCATAACGATTAAAAGCGGTTACTTAGTTTATGGAGTAGTCAAAGAATAGGTGGATAAGAAATTTAAATTTTTATTTAAAAGTAATGTTGACAGGGTAGGCCATGTTGGGTAAAATAACTTTTGTAGTGAAAAGGAAGCAGTATGCCTGCTACCTCGATACGTAACTTTAAGCTCGGAGGGAGGGATCAACATGTCAAAAACAGTCGTTCGTAAGAATGAATCTTTAGACGACGCTCTTCGACGCTTTAAACGTTCAGTTTCACGTAACGGAACATTGCAAGAATATCGTAAACGTGAATTTTACGAAAAGCCAAGTGTAAAACGCAAGTTGAAATCTGAAGCGGCACGGAAGCGTAAGAACAAGCGCGGTCGTCGTTACTAAAATGTGTGCTCTCACCTGTTGCCTGGTGAGAGCTTTTTTATATGAAAGAAGGATAAATAATGAGCTTACTACAACAATTAACGTCAGATATGGTATCAGCAATGAAGAATCGTGATAAGGAAACATTAAACGTTGTCCGGATGCTTAAAGCAGCGGTTCAAAATGAACAAATTGAACTTGGCCACGATTTGAGCGCTAATGAAGAAATTGCGGTAATGGCACGTGAATATAAGCAACGTAAGGAATCGCTTGAAGAATTTGAAAAAGCTGGACGAGAAGATCTGATCAACCAAGCTAAAAATGAATTGGCAATTGTTGAAAAGTATATGCCAAAACAGCTATCAAAAGATGAAGTTACTAAGATTGTTAAGGAAGTAATTGACGAACTTAATGCTTCTAGTATGAAGAACTTTGGACAAGTAATGGGGTCGGTTATGCCCAAAGTTCAAGGACAAGCAGATGGAAAATTAGTTAACCAGGTTGTAAAAGAACAATTGAGTAAGTAATATTAGCTGTAAAAAAGAGAGTATAAAGAGAAAGTTTCTTCATACTTTCTTTTTTTACTGTACATTTTTCCTTTTTAAACTAGAATTAAGGTATATTCAAAAGAAAAGGGGGCCTTTATATGTGCACATCAGTAATTTATACAGCAGGTGATTATTACTTTGGTCGTAATCTTGATTTGGAAGTAAATCTTGGTCAAGAAGTAGTGATTACCCCACGTAATAAGACTTTAGAATTCCGGGAAATGCCCAATCTTGAACACCATTATGCAATTATTGGAATGTCAATTGTTCGTGATGATTATCCATTATACTTTGATGGGGTAAATGAAAAGGGTGTTGGGATGGCAGGCCTTAATTTTGATGGTCCGGCTCATTATTTCCCAGTTCAAGAAGGAAAAGATAATATTGCATCATTTGAATTAGTTCCTTATATTCTTGCGACTGCTTCCTCAGTTGCTGAAGCGAAGAAGTTACTTTCAAATGCAAACATTGCTAACATCAATTTTTCTGATAAACTCCAAGCTGCACCGTTGCACTGGATTATTGCTGATAAAACAGGTGCTTCTGTGACTGTTGAATCCACCGCAAAAGGATTAAATGTTTATGATAACCCAGTTGGTGTCTTGACAAATAATCCGGAGTTTCCCCGTCAATTATTAAATCTTAGTAACTATCGTAGTGTTGTACCTGCTAATCCGGCTAACGTATTTGCGCCTGATGTCGATCTACCAGTTTATAGCCGAGGCTTAGGAACCCATTTTCTTCCAGGGGGAATGGATTCTGAAAGTCGTTTTGTTAAGGCTGCTTTTACTAAGATGCATGCCCCAGTTGGCAATTCTGAAGTTGAGAATATTACCAACTACTTCCACATTCTTCAATCTGTCGAACAACAAAAGGGATTGGATGAAGTAGCACCGGATACTTTTGAATATACGATCTACTCTGATGGTTCGAACTTAAAGAAAGGCATTTTTTACTACAAGACTTACGAAAATAATCAAATTAATGCAGTTGATATGCATAAGGAAGACCTTGAAGCATCAGAATTAATTACCTATCCAGTTCAAAATAAACAAATTATTAACCAACAAAATTAAATAATTATTCTATTTTTAAACTCTTTTTATGCATGAACAACTTATATTTAATGCATAAAAAGAGTTTTTTTGAAAAAATATGCTAAAACTATTGATTTTTATTTATAATACTCGTATATTTATAAACAACAAGTTTCAAATGAGATGGAGGACGAGATTATGTCAAAAGAAAAAATTGTTTTAGCTTATTCTGGTGGTTTAGATACTTCGGTTGCAATTGCGTGGCTCAAAAATAAGGGGTATGACGTAATTGCATGTTGTATTGATGTGGGTGAAGGAAAAGACCTTGAAGCGATTAAAGAAAAGGGCCTCCAAGTTGGAGCGTGGAAATCAGTAGTAATTGATGCTAAACGCGACTTTGCTGAACAATTTGTATTACCAGCTCTTCAAGCCCATGCAATGTATGAGCAAAAGTACCCATTAGTTTCAGCACTTTCTCGTCCATTAATTGTTCAAAAACTTGTAGCAGTTGCTAATCAATATGGTGCGACTGCTATTGCCCATGGGTGTACTGGTAAAGGAAATGACCAAGTACGATTTGAAGCAGGAATTCATGCTTTGGCTCCTGATATGAAAATTGAAGATCCAATTCGGGATTGGCACTGGTCACGGGAAGAAGAAATTCAATACGCTAAGGATAATGGCATTCCCGTTCCAATCACAAAGGCTAGTCCCTATTCCATTGATGAAAACTTATGGGGCCGGGCAAATGAATGTGGAATTCTTGAAGATCCGTGGGCTGCGGCACCTGCTGATGCATATGATCGGACAGTTTCAATTGAAGAAGCCCCTGACACCCCAACCACAATTGAAATCACCTTTAATGAAGGAGTTCCGACCGCAATTGATGGCGAAGAAATGCCGCTTGACCAGTTAATTATGAAACTTGACAAATTAGCTGGTAGTCATGGGATTGGCCGGATTGATCACGTTGAAAACCGGCTTGTTGGTATTAAGTCACGGGAAATTTATGAGTGCCCAGCAGCCACCGTTTTATTGGCAGCCCATAAAGACTTGGAAGACCTGACGCAAGAACGGGAAGTAGCGCACTTTAAACCATTAATTGAACAAAAAATGAGTGAAATTATTTATAATGGGCTTTGGTATTCACCATTAATGAAATCCTTAGTTGCTTTTATTGATGAATCACAAGCTGTTGTTAATGGTGTAGTAAGGGTAAAGTTATTTAAAGGAAATGTAATCTGTGAAGGTCGGAAATCACCAAATTCGCTTTATGATAAGAACTTGGCAACTTACACCTCCGCTGATGAATTTGACCAAGAAGCTGCTACTGGCTTTATTAAACTTTGGGAATTACCAGATAAGGTCTATGCTCAAGTACAAAACAAAAATAAAAAGAAAGTAAAGGAGAATACAAGCGATGCCTATTAAGAGAATGTGGGGTGGCCGGTTTGAAGAAGCTGGCGACCAACTAGTTAACCAATTTAATGCGTCGATCAGTTTTGATCAAGAAATGGCTCAAGAAGACATTGAAGGCTCATTAGCCCATGTAAAAATGCTGAAAGAAACACAAATTTTGTCAGCAGATGATGCTGATAAGATTATTGCTGGACTCAAGAAATTACGTGAGCGATTAACTAGTGAAGGACTCCCATTTTCGATTGACAATGAAGACATTCATATGAATATTGAGGCATTGCTGACAGAAGAAATTGGTCCCGTTGCTGGTAAACTTCATACTGGACGGAGCAGAAATGACCAAGTCGCAACTGACCTTCACCTATATGTAAAGAAGCGGTTGCCTATTATCATTAATGAATTGAAAAAATTACAGGCAGAATTAGTAGATAAAGCAGCAGAAAATGTTGAAACGATTATGCCAGGGTATACTCATATGCAACATGCTCAGCCAATTTCGTATGGGCACTATCTCATGGCTTATTTCCAAATGTTTCAGCGAGATGTTGAACGGTTTGAATTTAACCAGCAGCACACGGATTTATCCCCCCTAGGAGCGGCTGCTTTAGCTGGGACCACTTTTCCAATTGATCGACAATTAAGTGCAAAGTATTTAGGTTTTGCTGAACCATATCATAATTCCCTGGACGCTGTTTCTGATCGGGATTTTGCCCTTGAATTTTTAAGCAATGCAAGTATTTTGATGATGCACCTGTCACGGCTATGTGAAGAACTGATTTATTGGTGTAGTTATGAATTTGGCTATTTAGAATTGGCAGATTCCTATTCTACCGGTAGTTCGATCATGCCCCAAAAGAAGAACCCTGATATGGCAGAATTGATTCGTGGTAAAGCTGGGCGAGTTTATGGTGATCTTTTTGGCTTATTAACGACAATGAAGGGGCTCCCGCTTGCTTATAACAAAGATATGCAAGAAGATAAGGAAGGCTTATTCGACGCAGTAAAGACGATTCTCCCCAGCATCAAGATCATGACTGGGATGATTAACACCCTTCAGGTAAAGAAAGAGGCCATGGAACATGCAACTCATCATGACTTTTCCAACGCCACTGAATTAGCAGATTATCTTGCTGCTAAAGGTATTCCGTTTAGAGAAGCGCATGAAATTGTCGGTGAGTTAGTATTAAAAGGCCTTAAAACAGGGACAAATCTTGTTGATATTCCATTGGACGAATATAAAAAGATTTCGCCAAAAATTGAAGAAGATGTTTATAACTGCTTACAACCTAAAGTAGCGGTTGAACGGCGGAATTCTTATGGTGGAACTGGGTTTGATCAAGTTCGTCAACAAATTAGAGATGCTAAGAAAATTTTGAAAGATAATTAATTCAGAAATTGAGAGTGAGAAAGCCAATTTTTTCTCACCCTCAATTTTTTGCTTCGTAGTAACCCATATATTGAATTAAAGGTTACAATTAAATATAATTAATGCAAAAATAAAGGATTTATGATGATGATTAGGGAAAAGATAAGTTTGTCAATTCATGAAATGACTGTCGTTGCCATGATGGTTGCAATTATTGCTATTTTAGGAGCAGTCCCAGGAATTCCGTTGGAGTTTATTCCGGTGCCAATTGTTTTGCAAAATATGGGAATAATAATTGCTGGGGAACTCCTTGGACCAAGATTAGGGACAATTACTGTATGGCTCTTCGTGTTTTTAGTTGTACTGGGTTTGCCGTTGCTTTCTGGTGGACGTGGCGGAATTATGACCGTCTTAGGCCCAACTGGCGGATATATTTTCGCCTGGTTATTTGTCCCGTTATTGATTGGTCTTAGTCTAAAATTCAGTTGTTTTTATGGGATGACGCAAGAAATAACTGAATTCCTGATTGTTTGGCTATGGGGAGTAATCTTTGTGGAAGGAGTGGGAGCAATATGGTTAGCAAATCAATTGTATACCACCTTTATTTCTGCTTTGGCGTCAAATATTTTATTTGTTTTTGGCGATACAATCAAAGCGCTTATTGCTGTCTCAATTACTCGTCGTTTACGTCACATTAAGGTTGTTTCGTTCAGGAGATGATTAGAAATGGTTCATTCAACTGCACAGAAAATTTTATGGCAATTACTTTCAGTGCCGGGTTCATGGGTTTCTGGAAATGACTTAGCACAGCGGTTCAATATTAGTCGTGAATCCGTTTGGAAGGCCATCAACAGTTTACGAAAAAACGGAAATAATATTGAGAGTCGCAGAAACCTTGGATACCGTTTTACCGGAAATTCACGGTTGAATGCTGATATTATTGATTTTTATACTCATAATCACTTTACTAATCGTCTTTACGTTGAAGACCAAGTTAGCTCAACCCAAAGCATTGCAAAAGCTTTTTTGAGTCACCACCTAGTTACTGTGCCAACGGTATTTATTGCTGATCATCAAACTGCTGGTTATGGAAGACGGGGACGGTCCTTTTACTCTCCGGCAGCAACTGGATTGTATTTTAGTATGATTCTGCCTAGCCCAACGGACAGGCCACTACAAGCTGGGTTAATGACAACAACTTTTGCAGTTTTAATTGTGGAAGTTCTTAAACAATTTTTCCCTGCTCAAGATTTCCAATATAAATGGGTCAACGATGTTTATTTAGACTATAAAAAAGTCGGCGGAATTTTGACCGAGGCAGTAATAGACCTTGAATCAAGGACAACGGCTTCCTTAGTGGTAGGAATTGGTTTGAACATTACTACAAAGAAATTTCCCCTGGCCCTTAAAGAGAAAGCGACGGGAATAGCACCAACAGATCGTAATCTTTTAGTCAGTCGGCTTATTGAGGCGATTGCTAATAATTATTCGGACTATGATAATCCACAGTATCTTGAGCAATATCGCCAAGCCTCAATGATTTTAGGACAAAAAGTGGAAGTGTTAGTAAATGGTGAGGTTATTGCTGGAACTGCTAAGAAGATAGAAAATGATGGGGCTTTAACAATTAGCCTGGCAGACGGAAAAACGAAAACTTTTAATAGTGGCGAAGTAGTTAAAGTTAATTTTGAAAAATAACTTCGATCTCTTACGAAAGCTTGCAGTGATGAGGTTAAAGGTGATCTATGATATAATTATCATTAAATAAAGTCTGCTAAATTAAAGGAGATTGTATAGGTGGGAGAACAAAAAACGATTGAACAAACTTTTCAAATTGAAAGTCCAGAAATAGAAGTTGGCTTACTAGGAACTCAGGATAAGTATGTGAGCTTGATTGAACAGGGAATGGACGTCGAAATTCGACCATTTGGTGAAAATCTTAAAGTAAGGGGACAAGAAGAAGACGTTAAACTTACGATCGATGTATTTCGGGCCCTTATCTCATTGTTAAATCAAGGGATCCGCATCCACAGTACAGATATTGTTAGTGCGATGAAGATGGCACATCGAGGGACCTTGGAATATTTTGCTGACTTATATAGCGAAACGATTATTAAGGATCGTCGTGGTAGAGCTATCCGAGTAAAAAATTTTGGTCAACGGCAGTATGTTAACGCAATGAAACATAATGATATTACGTTTGGGATTGGACCTGCCGGAACAGGAAAAACTTACCTAGCAGTAGCGATGGCAGTGGCGTCTTTAAAGCGTGGCGAAGTGGAACGAATTATTTTGACGCGGCCGGCAGTTGAAGCGGGTGAAAGTTTAGGGTTCTTACCAGGTGACCTTCGTGAAAAAGTAGATCCTTATTTACGACCAATTTATGATGCATTAAATGATATTTTTGGTGCTGATCATACTCAACGGCTAATTGATCGAGGAATTATCGAAATTGCGCCACTTGCTTATATGCGAGGGCGAACTCTTGATGGAGCATTTGTAATTTTAGATGAAGCTCAAAATACAACTAATGCTCAGATGAAGATGTTCCTTACCCGTTTGGGATTTGGATCAAAAATGGTGATTAATGGGGATGTTTCCCAAATTGATCTTCCTCATGGGACTCGCAGTGGTCTTGTCAACGCGCAACGAATTTTGAATAATATTAAATCAATTAAGTTTGTTAAATTTAGTGCGGAAGATGTTGTTCGTCACCCGGTTGTAGCACGGATTATTACTGCTTATGAAGACCAAACATCAAAGCGATTAGCAGAAAAAGATAAAGAGAAAAAAGAGGAAAAATGATGGACCTGGAAATTTTCGATCAAACAACAGCACAGCTTCCCAATGAGCAAGTGAAGATGGTAAGGGACTTATTACAGTATGCTGCTAAAAAACTTTCCTTATCAGATAATACTGAAATGTCTTTAACATTTGTAAATAATCCGGAGATAAAAAAATTAAATGCCCAGTATCGGAATGTTGACCGAGCAACTGATGTTTTAAGTTTTGCTGCAGAAGAAGCAGGAGAAGAAACACCAATTATTATGGATCCCCAAATGGCTGCCGAAATTCCTGATAACCTGGGTGATCTTTTTATTTCTATCGATAAAGTAGCTGAGCAAGCAAAGTTCTTGGGTCATTCAGTTGATCGAGAGTTAGGATTTTTAGCTGTTCATGGCTTTCTTCACTTAAACGGGTACGATCATGAAGAGCCGGCAGATGAAGAAAAAATGTTTAAATTACAACGGGAGATACTAGACGGCTATGGACTCACGCGATAAACATCAAACTGAGAAAAATCATCACTTAATTCAAGCAATGCGTCATGCAATTGATGGCATTATCCAGGTATTACGTGAAGAACGTAATATGCGGTACCATCTTTTAGCTGCCTGCTTAGCCATTATTATGTCGATCTTATTGCATATTTCAGCAATGGAATGGTTATGGATTTTATTGGCAATCTTTGTTGTTTTTACATCTGAATTTCTTAACACAGTTACCGAAGCTGTTACAGATTTGATTGTTGACCATCATTATGAATTAAATGTAAAAAAAGCTAAAGATGTTGCGGCTGGTGGTGTACTGATTTCAGCGATATTTTCGGTCTTGGTGGGTCTAATTATTTTTATTCCCCGTATATTATCAATTATTAGATAGGAAGTTTTAATATGGATAATCCAAATTATAAGTCTGGCTTTGTGGCAATTATTGGGCGCCCAAATGTCGGAAAATCAACTTTATTGAATTATGTTGTCGGTCAAAAGGTAGCAATTATGAGTAATGTTGCCCAGACAACGCGTAATAAGATTCAAGGAATTTATACAAGCCCAGAAGCACAGATTATTTTTATTGATACGCCAGGAATTCATAAACCATCTACTAAGTTAGGTGATTTTATGGAAAAATCAGCAATGTCAGCATTAGATGAAGTGGATGCTGTCTTATTTGTTGTGAGTGCAACTGAGAAGCGCGGCCCTGGTGATGACTTTATTATTGAACGCTTAAAGAAAGTTAAGCAGCCAATCTTTTTAGTTGTTAATAAGATCGATCAAATTAATCCTAATGATCTGCCTAAAATTGTTGACCAATATAAAGATACCCTTCCATTTAAGGATATTGTGCCAATTTCAGCTTTGCAGGGAAATAATGTGAATAACTTAATCAATGATCTTATTAAGATTCTTCCCAATGGCCCACGATACTACCCTGCCGATCAAGTGAGTGACCACCCTGAACGCTTTGTGATTGCAGAAATGATCCGTGAAAAGGTCTTTTTGCTAACGAGACAAGAAGTGCCACATTCAGTAGCTGTTGATGTGACATCGATAAAGCGTGAGGATGAAAATCATATTCATATCTCGGCTAATATTATTGTTGAACGTCCGGGCCAAAAAGGAATTATTATTGGTAAGGGCGGAAAAATGCTGAAAAAGATTGGGACAATGGCACGACAAGATATTGAAAGATTACTTGGTGACAAAGTCTTTCTTCAACTATGGGTAAAGGTTGTTCCAGATTGGCGTGATAAGTCTGCAATGCTAAAAGACTATGGTTATCGGAATAAAGACTATTAAAAGGATGATGGTTACATGGCGCGCGTAACCACACAATTTACTGGGATCATTATGTACCGACAGGATTATCGTGAACGTGATCTATTAATAAAAATGCTCACTGATAAGATTGGGCCAGCAATGTTTTTTGTGAAAAATGCTAAGAAACGTGGCTTTCGAATGATTGCTGATATCCTCCCATTCACCCATGGTACATACATTGGCTCCCTTGATGAAAATGGCTTAAGTTTTATTAATACCGCTAGCGATACTAGCCAATACAAGAATATTGCAAGTGATATTAGCAAAAATGCATACGTTACGTATATTTTGGCATTGGTTGACAGTGCGTTTAATGATGGTCGAAGCATTGGTGGGTGGTTTAATCAAGTTGCTGCAGCGTTAGACTTAATCGAAAAAGGATTAGATGACCAAATAATTACAAATGTTATTGAAACACAGCTGTTAGTTGCTTTTGGGGTAGCACCAGTTTGGGATCGGTGTGTTGTTTGTGGTCGCAATGATCTGGCTTTAGACTTCTCTGAACAATATGGGGGGATGCTTTGCCAGAATCACTGGTCACTTGATGAACACCGTCTTCACCTTGACCGTAAAACTATTTATTACCTTCAACAGTTTGCCACAATTAACTTGCAGAAATTGAATTCTATTCGGATTAATCCAGCTACTAAACGACGCCTCCAACAAGTCTTGGATACTCTTTATGATAACGAGATTGGACTAAACTTGAAGGCAAAACGGTTCATTAGACAAATGAATAAGTGGGAACAAAATATTGGAAAGTTATCAATGAACGATTGACATTTGTAAAATATTTTTCTATTATAAGAGCGTGTTTAACTGAATATTGGCAATGACAGAGATTATGGATAAACCAAATCAGCGATCAGGGGATAGTGCAAGCCTTGTAGTTTATTTATCCTTGGCACTCTAACAGCCGCTTAAACTAAGCTGTTTTACAGAGATGTAAAAAAGTAGGGTGGAACCGCGATTAACTTCGTCCCTACAGTATCAATTATTTGATACTGTAGGGACTTTTTCATTGAAAGGAGAAGTAAAGTATGACGAAAAAACTAACCGTGCAAGATATTATCTTTACATTAGAACAATATTGGGCTGATCAAGGTTGTATGTTAATGCAGGCTTATGATAACGAAAAAGGTGCAGGGACAATGAGTCCTTACACTTTCTTGCGGGCAATTGGTCCTGAACCATGGAATGTGGCTTATGTTGAACCTTCACGGCGGCCTGCTGATGGTCGTTATGGTGAAAACCCAAACCGGCTTTACCAACACCACCAATTCCAGGTATTAATGAAGCCTTCTCCTGATAATATCCAAGAATTATACTTAGGTAGTTTGAAAAAGTTAGGAATAGATCCTTTAGAACACGATATCCGGTTTGTTGAAGATAACTGGGAAAACCCTTCAATGGGCTGTGCCGGTGTTGGTTGGGAAGTTTGGCTTGACGGAATGGAAGTTACTCAATTTACTTACTTCCAAGTCGTTGGGGAATTACCTATGAGTCCTGTGGCCGCTGAAGTTACTTATGGACTTGAACGGTTGGCTGAATATATTCAAAACGTTGATTCAGTTTATGACTTAGAGTGGGCGGATGGTGTTCTGTATGGTGATATCTTCCAAGAACCTGAATATGAACATTCTAAGTATGCGTTTGAAGAAAGTAACCAAGACATGCTTCTTCAAGACTTTAATGATTACGAAAAAGAAGCTAAACGTTTAATTAAGCTTGGATTAGTTCACCCAGCTTATGATTATGTTTTAAAGTGTAGTCATACCTTTAACTTGCTAGATGCGCGTGGTGCTGTTTCGGTTACCGAACGTGCTGGTTACCTTCACCGTATTCGAATTATGGCAAAATCAATTGCCAAGGCCTTTGTTGAAGAGCGACGTAAACGTGGCTTCCCATTGATTCATGATGAAGCAGTTCGCCAAAAGACAGTTGAAGAATATACAAAAAAAGCGGAAAAGGCAAAGGAACGGGCTGCAAAGCAAGCGGCTAAGAAAGCACAAAAGGGGGAAAAGTAAGATGGCAAATACATACTTATTAGAAGTCGGTGTTGAAGAAATGCCTGCTCACGTTGTAACACCAAGTATTAAGCAGTTACACGCACGAGTAGAAAAGTACCTTAAAGAACAACGGATCACTTTTGATGATATTCAAGAATTCGCTACTCCACGACGGATGGCATTGTTAATCCATGGCCTAAGTGATAAGCAACCTGATATTGATGAATCAGTTAAGGGTCCTGCGAAGAAGATTGCGCAAGATGCCGATGGTAATTGGACAAAGGCTGCGATTGGCTTTACCCGGGGTCAGAGTGCCTCTGTGGAAGATATTGAATTCAAGGAAGTAAAGGGCGTTGAATATGTTTTTGTTGAAAAGCATATTGCCGGAAAGACCGTTGCTGAAGTTCTTCAAGGATTGCCAGCAGTTATTACTTCGATGACATTCCCAACCTTGATGAAATGGGGCTACAATAACTTACAATTTATTCGTCCGATTCGGTGGCTAGTTTCATTATTAAATGATGAAGTCGTTCCATTTAATATTTTGGACGTTGAAGCTGGTCGAGAAACACAAGGTCACCGGTTCTTAGGCCATCCAGTTGAAATTGCTAAGGCTGATGATTATGAAGAAAGCCTAAATAATGATTTCGTTATTGCTGATCAAACAAAGCGAAAGAATTTAATTAAGGATCAAATTACTACGATTATTAATAAGAACGACTGGCAAGTTGATTGGGATGAGGACTTACTAGATGAAGTTAATAACTTAGTTGAATGGCCAACTGCCTTTGCTGGATCTTTTGATGAGAAGTACTTAGCATTACCTGATCCAGTCTTAATTACCTCCATGAAGGATAACCAGCGTTTCTTCTGTGTACGGGATAAAGATGGTAACCTCTTATCGCACTTTATTTCCGTTCGTAACGGTAATACCGACTACCTTGACAATGTCATTAAAGGAAATGAACGGGTTCTTGTTCCTCGTCTTGAAGATGCTCAATTCTTCTATCAAGAAGACCAGAAGTTGACAATTGGTGAGTATGTGGAACGACTTAAGAAAGTTAGCTTCCATGATAAGATTAGTTCAATGTATGATAAAATGCAGCGGGTCGCAGTGATTGCAAATGTTCTTGGTAAGCAACTAAACCTTTCAGCTGAAGAACTGGCAGACCTTGATCGAGCAGCACATATTTATAAATTTGACCTTACTACGCAAATGGTCGGTGAATTCGCTGAATTACAAGGAATCATGGGCGAAATCTATGCTAAGTTATTCGGTGAAAAAGATGATGTTGCCACAGCCATCCGCGAACACTACATGCCAATCTCGGCAGAAGGAGAATTACCACAAACTAAGATTGGCGCGATCTTAGCAATTGCCGATAAACTTGACAGTATCATGAGCTTCTTTGCGGTTGATATGATTCCAAGCGGTTCGAATGACCCTTATGCTTTACGTCGGCAGGCATTTGGAATTGTCCGGATCATCGCCGATCGTGGTTGGAACCTTCCATTGTTAAATATTCAATCAGAAATTATCACAGCCTTTGAAAACGCTGAAGTCAATGTTTCTTTTGATTTGAATAAGAATAGTGATGAAGTCCGTTCATTCTTCTTAGATCGGATTAAGCAGTTATTCCATGGCCAAAAGGTTCGTCACGATATTATTGATGCAGCTACCGATACTCGTCAAAATGATATTGCCAATGTTCTTGCAGCCATTCAAACTATTGATGAGCATAAGGACGATGCTAACTTTAAGGAAGATATCGAAGCCCTTACCCGGGTATTACGGATTGCAAAGAAGGATAATCGTCCAGTTAGTGAGCTTTCAGTAGATCCTAATTTATTTGAAAATCCATCTGAGGCTAAGATGCATACTGCTGTTTCGGAATTGATTAAAGAAGATCAACAAACAGTAAGTGAACACTTTGCAGCCTTACGGACTTTAACACCAATAATTAGTGAATACTTTGATGAAAATATGATTATGGATAAGAATGAAGATATTCGTAATAATCGTTTGGCTCAATTAAGTATTTTGGCTAATCAAGCATCATTAATTGGTAACTTGGATAACTTGATTGTAAAATAAGACGTTTTAATTGTATTGCTGCTAACTTGTGGTATTATAGATACTAGTTAAATGCAAAAATAGGTGGAGGTCGCATTCCGTTAGGTTGCGACCTTTCATTTCGTTGCTGTTCGCTTACTAAGTGAGGTGGATCAATGGCAAAGATACCGCGTAATGTAATTGATGAAATACGAAATTCAGTTGATATTGGTGATGTAATTGGGCGCTATGTTCAATTACATCAGGCTGGAAAAAATCTAGTTGGATTATGTCCCTTTCACGATGAAAAGACACCATCTTTTTCGGTGAATGAAGAAAAACAATTTTTCTATTGCTTTGGTTGCCACCGGAGCGGAAACGTATTTCAATTTTTAATGGAATTAAAGCATATCGATTTTGTTGATGCGGTTAAGGAGATCGCTAACGATAGCAATATCAAAATTCCAGAACAATATGTTAGCGTTCCGGCTAAACCATTAAATAATGAGAATCGACAGCTGTTTGATCTTCATGATAAAGCAGCTAAACTTTATCACCATATATTGGTAAATACACCGGCTGGGCAAGTTGCACTTAATTATTTAAAAAAACGGGGAATGAGTGAAGAACTGATTGAGCAATTTGGCTTAGGCTATGCTCCTGATCAGCGAATCTTGAAGCCGTTCTTCCAGCAACAAAAAGTTGATTATCAATTATTAAGAAAAAGTGGGCTTTTTAGTGAAGACCAGCAGGGAGAGTTGCGAGACCGGTTTATTGAGCGGATAATGTATCCAATAAAAAATGGTCAAGGTCAGGTGATCGCTTTTTCCGGGCGATTAATCGATACTAGTAAAACAAATTTACCGAAATATTTAAATAGTCCTGAGACACCGATTTTCAATAAACGGCGAACATTATTTAATTTTGACGTTGCACGAAAAGCTGCCCGTAAAGATGGTCGATTATACTTATTTGAAGGATTTATGGATGTAATCTCGGCCTTTGCTGCAGGGATCGAAAATGGAATTGCTTCAATGGGAACCAGTTTTACCGAAGAGCAAGTAGCGATTATTGGGCGTGCCACTAAGCAATTAGATATTTGCTACGATGGAGACCAACCGGGACAAAATGCAATTGATCGTGCAATTAGCCTCGTTAATGATCATCGACCTAATCAGTTGCAGGTAAAGGTTGTCCAACTGCCAGCTGGGATTGATCCAGATGAATATGTTCAAAAGTATGGTCCACAACAATTTAACGCCTATCTTACCAATAAGGAAGAAACAACAACAGAATTTTACCTGCGCTTTTTAAGAAATGGGAAGAATTTAGATAATCAGAATGAACTAATGCAATACCTTAACCAAGCACTGAAAGTAATTGCGCAAGTTCAAGCTCCCTTAGAAGAAGATATGTACTTGCAACGGTTGGCGGGTGAGTTCGATTTAGATCGACAAACTTTAAAAACACAGTTAGATCAATTGCGACAACAACTAGGAATTCATCATCAGCCAGGGATTAAGCAACAGCCTTCACTAGCTCGTCGCCAACAGTTTCAACAAACTAGTGAAGAAGAACATCGAAAAATTAAACTTAGTAGGACTGAATTAGCGGAACAGATCTTACTAAGGTATATGCTATATGATCGTGAAGTGTGGATGCATGTAACATCAGACCACAATTTTCATTTTGCACATGAAAAATATCAAACCTTGTATTTATTAGCAGCAAGTTATTTTTCTGAAAACGGATCGTATTCAACTGCTGACTTTCTTGATTATTTAGATGAAAGTAGTTTACAAGGTACTCTTGGACAAATTGAAAATTTAAATGTTGACCAAGAAGTTGATATGCGGGCAATTGATGATTGTATCCATATGATCGCAGAACAAACACCGTTAGCTGCGCAAATTGCAGATAAGCAAGCCCAGTTAAAAGAAGCTAATTCATTGCATAATACAGAATTAGCTACGCAATTAACGATTGAACTGGTAAAATTATTAAAGCAGCAGCAACGCTTAAAAACGGAGGAGACTAATTAATATGGCAAAGAGCAAGAAAAAAGACATTGTTATTTCTAACAGCGCCGATTTCGACCAACAAGAATATGACACCGCAGTTGGTAAGTTAATTCGTAATTACAAGAAGCAAAAGCAGATTGAATACGATGAATTAACTACTAAAATTGCTAAACCATTTGAATTGAACGCTGATGGAATTGATAATTTACTTCAAAATATTGAAGATGCCGGAATTAGTGTTGTCGATGAAAATGGGGATCCAGATCCTCGTGCTTTAAAAGCTACTGAAAAATTATCACAATCTGCCATGAAAGATACATCAGCACCAACTGGGGTTAAAATTAATGATCCTGTGCGGATGTATTTGAAAGAAATTGGTCGTGTAAACCTTTTGACGGCTGATGAAGAAGTCCAGCTTGCTTTACGGATTGAAAAAGGTGATGAAGTAGCTAAACAAGAACTAGCTGAGGCAAACTTACGGTTAGTTGTTTCAATTGCAAAGCGTTATGTTGGCCGTGGGATGCAGTTTCTTGATTTAATCCAGGAAGGTAACATGGGACTTATGAAAGCCGTTGAAAAATTCGATTATCGGCGAGGATTTAAGTTCTCTACTTATGCTACCTGGTGGATTCGTCAGGCTATTACACGGGCGATTGCTGATCAAGCACGGACAATTCGGATTCCGGTTCATATGGTTGAAACTATTAACAAATTAATCCGGATTCAACGGCAATTACTTCAAGATTTAGGTCGTGAACCGTTACCAGAAGAAATTGGTGCAGAAATGGATATGCCAACTGAAAAAGTGCGGAATATTCTTAAAATTGCCCAAGAACCAGTTTCACTTGAAACGCCTATTGGTGAAGAGGATGATTCTCATTTAGGGGACTTTATTGAAGACCAAGATGCAACGAGTCCAGCTGACCATGCTGCTTATGAAATGATGAAAAAGCAGCTTGAAAATGTTCTGGATACATTAACCGATCGTGAAGAGAACGTTCTTCGGCTTCGTTTTGGTTTAGATGATGGTCGAACACGGACCCTTGAAGAAGTCGGAAAAGTCTTCGGGGTAACGCGGGAACGGATTCGTCAGATTGAAGCTAAGGCACTCCGAAAATTACGCCACCCATCACGTTCTAAGCAATTAAAAGATTTCTTAGAATAAAATATATATGTAAAAAATGAATTTACACAAAAAGCAACTTGAGTTAATTATCTTAAGTTGCTTTTTAATTTTATTTAAAATAAATGAGAAAAATCTTATTTTTATATTGAAAACATTCAATTGTTCGGGTAAAATTTTTATAAAGCGTTTTTTGAATCTATTATAAATGAAAATTAAGGAGAGATCGAACAATGCCAGAACTATCTGCTGATTTATATGGAACTGTTAGTCATAAGTTAGATGCGTTACAGCCATCAGGTATCCGGGAATTCAACAAAGAAGTTTCAAAGATTCCGGGAATTATTAAATTAACATTAGGAGAACCAGACATGGCAACTCCTGAACACGTTAAGCAAGCAGCCATTAGAAGTATTGAGGAAGATGATTCTCACTATGCTCCACAAATGGGAAAGCCGGAATTACTTGAAGCAATCAGTGATTATATTCAGAATACTCGTGATGTGCACTATGACCCACAAACAGAAATAATTGCGACTGTGGGAGCAACCGAAGCCCTCGATGCAACCTTATTTGCAATTCTTAATACTGGAGATAAAGTTGTGGTTCCTACCCCGATTTTCTCCCTATATTTCCCATTGATTAAAATGACAGGAGCAACGGTTGTTCAGGTTGATACTTCAGCAGATAATTTTGTTTTGACTCCAGAAAAACTTGAAGAAGTCCTTGAAGAAGAGGGGAAAGGCGTCAAAGCCGTTATTCTTAACTACCCAAGCAACCCAACTGGTCGTGAATATCCTCAAGAAGTTCTAGCAGGATTAGCGGAAGTAATTAAGAAGCATCATTTATATGCGATTGCTGATGAAATCTATAGCGAACTTGTCTATGGGGTAGAGCACTATTCAATTGCTACCATGATTCCAGAGCGGACGATTTTCATCTCTGGACTTTCAAAATCTCACGCAATGACTGGTTACCGTTTAGGATATGTTGCTGCTCCAGCTGAGATCATGGCTAATATTTCAAAGATGCATGCTTTCTTAGTCACAACAGTAACTAATAACGTTCAAGTTGCCGCAGCTGAAGCACTGACAAATGGTTTGGATGATCCATTAGAATTTCGAAAGATTTACCAGCATCGCCGTGATTTACTCGTTGCCGGTCTTAAGAAATTAGGTTTTGAAATGTTAACTCCTGAAGGGGCCTTTTACCTGTTTGCTAAGATTCCAGCCCAATTTGGAACTGACGATGTTGCCTTTGCAAAGCAGCTTGCTAAAGAAGCAAAGGTTGGAGTAACACCAGGTAGCGCATTTGGTAAGGGTGGCGACGGCTATGTTCGTTTGTCGTATGCTTCCTCTGATAAAAACCTAACAGAAGCTATTAAACGAATTGGTGAATTTTTAGACCATCTTGCGTAAATTAGAAGGAAGTAGGAATAGGACTCCTAAGTGGGTGCTACCTTACTTCCTCTTTTTGTTATAATTAATTTATTAAATAGATAAAGGAATGATTTTTGTGGATGAAAAGCACTTATCAGCACGTCTAGCATGTGTTGCTTCCCTTGTTCCAGCAGGTGCGCGGGTGGCTGATATTGGTTCTGACCATGCATATTTACCAGCCGCATTAGTGTTAGATGGTAAAATTAATTTTGCAATTGCTGGAGAAGTAGTAAAGGGTCCTTATGAAAATGCTGTTCATGAAATAAAAGACCACCAATTAGAAGGCCAGGTTATCCCACGGTTGGCAGACGGCTTAGCAGCGATTGAACCAGCAGATAAAGTTGATACAATTACGATTGCCGGAATGGGCGGGAGTTTGATTGCTTCTATTTTAGAGAAGGGCAAGAATAAGTTAACGGAAATTAAGCGACTTGTCCTTCAACCGAATGTAGGGGAAAGTCAATTGCGTGAATGGTTAATGAATAATCATTACCAAATAATGACCGAAAAAATAATTGAAGAAGACAATCATATTTATGAGATTATCGTTGCGGAGCCATCAGTTGTCCCGTTTAGATACAGTAAGTATGAACTTGATTTTGGGCCATTTTTATTGGAAAACAAAGGGCCTGTTTTTAAGAAAAAATGGCAAGAATATCTTCAACGTGAAGCCCACGTTATTGATCAAATGCAAAAGGCTCAACAGCCACCAGTAAAAAAGATTAATGAGATAAACCAGTTTTTATCACAAGTAAAGGAAGCGATCGCCGATGACAACCGGTAACCAATTAATTGCGCGTTTTGAAAAATTTGCTAATCCGCAACTAGCAGAAAAATGGGACCATGTTGGTCTGCAAATTGGCAATCCAGATCTCCCAATCACTCGCCTAATGACAACTCTTGATGTTCGCCCAGAAGTGGTTGATGAAGCAATTGAGCAAAATGTTGACTTTATTTTTGCTCATCATCCCATTATGTTTCATCCAGCAAAAGATCTAGATACGCGGGATCCGCAAAATGCAATGTACGCTAAACTTTTGGCGAATAATATTACTGTTTATGCAGCTCATACTAATTTGGATACTGCTAATGGCGGAATGAATGACTGGTTAGCAGATCAACTTCACCTAACTAAAACTGTGCCTTTAGTGCCCGCAGGAAATGATCCAATAAGCGGTGAACCGGTTGGAATGGGGCGTGTTGGTGAGCTGGCTGAACCATTAACACCGCAAAAATTTGCAAAATATTGTATGGATGTTTTTGGCATCCGCGGATTACGGTTAATTGTCAACCCGCTTGACCAAGAAAGAGAGATTAAACGTGTTGCAGTACTTGGTGGTGCCGGTCAAGACTTTTATCAACAAGCTCTTGAAGCTGGAGCAGATGCTTATGTCACTGGGGATGTAAGTTACCACTTTGCGCACGATATGATTGCTAATCACCTTGTTGTTATTGATCCTGGACATCATATTGAAGTGGTAGCTGCCCACCAGCTTGCTAACTTAATCACCCAGTGGAAGAATGAAAATAATTGGCAGTTTGAGGTGCTAGAGAGTAGAGTTAATACAGAGCCGTTTATTTTTATTACTAAATAGGTTTTAGATAAGGAGATGCTAATCATGAGTGAGGAAAAGTATGAGGGGTTATTACCACGTTTTTTGAAGTATGTTAAAACTGAAACAAGGTCAAATCCGGATTCGAAAACAATTCCTTCTGATCCTAAAGAAACTGCATTTTTAAATGAATTAAAAGCTGAATTGATATCTTTAGGATTGAGTGATGTTCATATTAATCCACAAAGTTCATATTTGGTCGCCACAATTCCAAGTAATATTGACAAGGATGTGCCAACGGTTGGTTTCATTGCCCATATCGACACTGCAGATTTTAATGCTCATAATGTTAATCCACAGATTGTTGAAGATTACGATGGCAAGTCAGATATTAAGCTTGATAAAGATGGCCAATATGTTTTAACTACTACTGAATTTCCATCATTGAAAAAATATCAGGGCAATACTTTAATTACTACTGACGGGTCTACTTTGCTTGGGGCTGATGATAAGTCAGGAGTAGCGGAGATTATTACAATGGCTGCTTACCTGATGGCTCATCCTGAAATCAAGCACGGAACAATTAAGATTGGCTTAGGACCTGATGAGGAAATCGGTACAGGAGCTGATCATTTTGATGTTAAAGACTTTGGGGCTGACTTTGCCTATACAGTTGATGGTGGCCCACTTGGTGAATTGGAATATGAAACATTTAATGCAGCTCAGGCTGAAATTGAGATTCAAGGAAAAGATGTTCACACTGGAGTTGCTAAGGGAACAATGATCAATGCTATTCAGGTTGCAATTGACTTGCAAAATAGTTTACCAGCACATGATCGCGCTGAACGAACAGATGGACGGCAAGGATTCTATCACTTATACAAATTTGATGGAACTGTTGATCATGCTTCAATGACTTATTTAATTCGTGATCATGATAAGCAAACGTTTATTGAACGGAAGCATTTACTTGAACGGGTTGTTGCTGGCCTAAATGATGAACTTGGTGCAGACCTCGTAACGATGAATCTTTATGACCAATATTACAACTTAAAAGATGCGCTTAAAGACCACATGGAAGTTGTTGAAATTGCGAAGAAAGCTATGGAAAATCTGGACATTAAACCTGATATCTATCCAGTTCGTGGTGGAACGGATGGTTCAACAATTTCTTACAAGGGCTTACCAACGCCTAATCTTTTTGCTGGTGGAGAGAATATGCATTCCCGATACGAATATGTATCACTGCAAACGATGGAACGCGCATTGGACACCCTGCTTGAGATTGTGCGGTTGACTGCGGAAGAAGATAAATAAATTAAAAAGGATCGAGCCATTTTGGACTCAATCCTTTTTAATTAATCTTCTTTTTTACTAGGATTTGCATCTGCGGTAATTTTATCCACACAATTGATAACAATTAATCCCATAATTACAGAACACCAGCCGACAAGGGTATAGTCTGGTGTCATCGATTCTAGTTGACTTGTGATGTAAGCTAGGACCTCACCCAGAATAAGTGCCCAAATACCAGCCACAATATTCTTTGATAAAAAGTTCATGTTGGTCATCCCCTTTGAAGTCATACCATATTCTAGCATATTTATTAATATTTTTGAAAGGGCTGGGTTAATTTCTCTATTTAGTCTGATTTGATATAATTTTATTGAGAGGTGAAATGAAGTGGATTTTACGCCCTTAGATGTTAAGAGTAGTTACAGTTTGCTAAAAAGTCCCACCCGGATTTCTGACTTAGTTACAACAGCTAAGGAACGAGGGTATAAGGCATTAGCGTTAACAGACGAAAATGTTTTATATGGGGCTGTCGAATTTTATAATGCAGCCAAAAAAGCAGGGATTAAACCAATTTTCGGCTTACGGCTGGTAGTTGCATTAAATGAGACGGATGGTACCAAGCTAGATTTGGTATTCCTAGCTAAGAATCAACGAGGGTACCAGCATCTGATGGACTTATCGACGCTTCAGCAAACACGAAAAGATAAAAAAGTACCTTTAACGGTTGCGCAAATTAGTCCTTTATTGGATGATTTATTTATAATTATTCCTCCTCAAAGTACGGTCTTTAGTGTGCTTGCTCAGCCAACATCAATTTTAACTGAGCTTGCTAATCTGGGGAATGATGATAGCGTCCTGTTAGGGGTCAATTCGCGGTTAGATGACGTTCAAATAGATACCTTACAGCAATTATCAAAACAATTATCTTTACCATTAGTAGGAACGTCCCCTGTTGATTATTTAAACGCTAATGATCTTTTTGCTAGTCGTGTTTTACAAGCAATTGATGCCGGCGTTGAGTTAAAAGATCCGACAATAGAAGCAGGGCGAAGAGGACAACATTATCTCCATTCGAAAGAACAGGTTGTCCAAGATTACAAGGCAAAGGGGCTTAGTGCAGCCGCGCAAAAGACAGTTGAAGTGGCAACACTGTGCAACGTTGAGCTTCAATTTAGGGCTCCGGTCCTTCCTCATTTTAAAAATCAAGCAGGGATATCAACGCAACAATATTTACGTTCTCTATGTATTCAAGGATTGAAAAAAAGGCGAGTTGCACCAGGAAAAACTATTCAACAGTACCAAGAACGTTTAGCAATGGAATTAAAAGTAATCCATGAAATGGGCTTTGATGATTATTTCTTAATTGTATGGGATGTAATGAATTTTGCTCACCAGCAAAAGATTACGACCGACCCTGGACGGGGATCAGCTGCAGGATCATTAGTTGCCTATGCTTTAGCAATTACAGAAGTCGATCCCTTACAATACGACTTACTATTTGAACGTTTTCTGAACCCTGAACGAGCTCAAATGCCAGATATTGACTTAGATATTCCTGATAATCGACGTGATGAAGTTTTGCAATATGTACATCAAAAATATGGTCACCAACGAGTAGCCCAAATTATTACTTTTGGGACGTTGGCTGCTAAACAGGTCGTTCGCGATGTGAGTCGAGTCTTTAACTTGCCTCGTTACGATATGCAAAGGTTAATCGATGCTTTGCCGCATGGCCTTCACGTGACACTCAAAGATGCATTAAATGAGTCACAACAATTAAAAAATCTTCTTGACGATAATCCAAAGTTTCGTTTGCTGATTCAAGTCGCACAGCAATTAGAGGGATTGCCGCGGCATTATTCAATTCACGCGGCAGGAATTGTTCTTTCTGAGCAGCCACTACATGAAGTTGTACCGTTGCAGGACGGTAGTGATGGCTTGTTAATGACGCAGTTTGCCAAAGACACAGTAGAAGCCCTGGGGTTATTAAAAATGGATTTCTTGGGATTGAAAAACCTTTCAATCATGGATAATACCCTTCAAATGATTCGGCAAGAAGACCCTAATTTTGATTTACAAAGAATTAACTTTAATGATCCGTTGACTCTCCAACTATTCCAGCGGGGTAAAACTGAAGGGATTTTTCAGTTTGAATCAAGTGGGATTAGAAATGTCTTGGTTAACCTTCATCCAACGAATTTTGAAGATATTGTGGCAGTGAATGCACTTTACCGTCCGGGCCCAATGGAAAATATTCCCCATTTTACCGCCCGCAAAGCTGGAAAAGAGAAAATTGCTTATCCTGCTCCTTCACTTGAAAAGATTCTGGGACCAACTTACGGTATCTTGGTCTATCAAGAGCAGGTAATGCAACTGGCCTCGGTAATGGCTGGTTTTACCTTAGGAGAGGCGGATCTTTTACGCCGAGCAATGAGTAAGAAGAAAAAGGCCACAATGGAGGATATGCGGACAAAATTTATTGCTGGCGCAACAGAACACGGCTATTCAGCACAAGTTGCTCACCAGGTATTTGAATATATTGATCGCTTTGCTAACTATGGTTTCAATCGATCGCATGCGGTTGCTTATTCTATGATGGCGTTTGAGATGGCATATTTGAAAGTTCATTATCCTGCAGCTTTTTTTACTGCCCTAATGAATGCAGAAACTAATATTGAGAAATTGAAACGTCACGTGGGGGATGCAAAGCAATTTGGCGTCAAGGTTAGCGGGCCGCGAATTAATATAAGTGAAAGTAGCTTTCTATTACATGATGGGATAGTTTACTTTGGGTTTTCTGCTATTAAAGGAGTACGTCGTGATTTTGTCGCCGCAATTCTTGAAGAACGACAGGAAAATGGCAAGTTTACAGATCTTCGCAATTTTATTACCCGCATTCCAGAACGTTGGCAAAAGCAAGAATTAATCGAACCATTAATTTATAGTGGGGCCTTTGATAATATGGGATACAACCGGGCCGAGATGATTGACGCCCTTCCTAAATTAATTTCCGGGATTGAGTTGTTTGCCGGTTTTGCTAATTTTGACGATCCTACGCTCCAAACGGCAATCGACCAACGAAACGAATTCCCTCTGTTGACCCGTTTAACGAAGGAGAATGAATACTTAGGAGTATATCTTTCTGGCCACCCGGTTACTCAATATTACCAATTAGGACAGCAGCTCCATGCAACTAAAATTGCTGATTTATACCCGAATTCAGAAGCGACAATAATTGTTCTTACAAATTACGTTAAGACTATTTATACTAAACGTGAACATCGGGAAATGGCCTTTGTTAATGGAACAGATGAGACCGGAGCAGTTGATATTACTGTCTTTCCTAAACAATATCAACAGTTCAAAGAGCAACTAGAAACAAATAAGATCTTAATTGTCAGAGGCCGAGTAGAATATCGGGAGGGAAGAGGCCTACAATTAGTTGCTAATCAATTGCAGGATGTTAAAAAAGTTCAACAGGAGCGTCCTAGTCAACGATGGGTTTTACGAATCTTACCGTCATTGGACACTGAGATGGTGCATCGAGAGTTAAATAATATTTTTAATGAATACCATGGTTCAATTCCTGTCTTGTTGTTTTATCCAGCAAACGATAAGAAGATCTTGCTTGACCAAAAACGATGGTTAAAAAATTCTCAGAAAGCAAAAAAGGCGCTTGCTGCCGTTCTTGGCCAAGAAAACGTTGTCTTACAACAACTTAATAGTAATCACTGAAAGCTCTAAAATTAAATAACAGTTAGAAAAAATAACTAATTTTAGAATGATAGCGCTTTTTTAAAACCTTTTGCATAAAAAATAAAGACACGTTATTTGAAAAGTGCTATCATAACAGTGTGCAAATGAGGCATACAATTACAGATCGTGATTGATGCTATAGATGCAAAAGGAGAGATTCATTTATGAAGAAAACCAAGATTGTAAGTACACTTGGTCCTGCAAGTACTGATGTTGATACGATCGTTAAGTTGATTAATGCGGGAGCTAACATTTTCCGTTTCAACTTCTCACACGGTGACCACCCAGAACACTTGGGTCGGATCGAAAACGTACACAAGGCTGAAGAAATTACTGGCAAGCACGTTGGTCTTATGCTTGATACTAAGGGTGCCGAAATTCGGACTACTGTTCAAAAAGAAGGTAAGATCAACTTTGAAATTGGCGACAAGGTTCGCATTTCAATGGATCCTTCAATTGAAGGTACTCATGACAAGATTGCTGTTACCTACCCAGGCTTATACGATGATACTCATGTTGGTGGCCATGTTCTTTTTGATGATGGTTTAATTGACATGGTTATTGATGAAAAAGACGATGCAAACAAGGAACTTGTATGTCACGTCTTAAACCATGGTGTTCTTGGTTCTCGGAAGGGTGTTAACGCCCCTGGTGTATCAATCAACTTACCAGGTATTACTGAAAAGGACAGTAGCGATATTCGTTTTGGTTTGGAAAACAAGATCAACTACATTGCTGCATCCTTCGTTCGTAAGGCTCAAGATGTTCTTGACATTCGTGAATTACTTAAGGAAAAGAACATGGAAGATGTTCAAATTTTCCCTAAGATTGAATCTCAAGAAGGTATCGACAACTTTGAAGAAATCATTGCTGTTTCTGACGGTTTAATGGTACCTCGTGGTGACATGGGTGTTGAAATTCCTGCCCAAAATGTGCCAATTGTTCAAAAGCACATGATTAAGCGTTGTAACGAATTAGGTAAGCCAGTTATTACTGCTACCCAAATGCTTGACTCAATGCAAGAAAACCCACGTCCAACCCGTGCCGAAGTATCAGACGTTGCTAACGCCGTATTTGATGGTACTGATGCTACTATGCTTTCTGGTGAAAGTGCTAACGGTGACTACCCAGTTGAATCTGTTGCAATGATGAACGACATTGATATCAAGGCTGAAAACCACCTTTGGGAATTCGGTACTGAAAAGTTCGATTGGGATAAGTCTGACGTAACTGAAACTATCGGTTCTGCTGTTGCTAACGCAGCTAAAGACTTAGACATCCACACAATTGTTGCTTACACTGCTTCAGGCTACACTGCTAAGATGATTTCTAAGTACCGTCCTAATGCTGATATTGTTGCATTAACTCCAAACGAACGTGTAGAACGTGGACTTATGATCAACTGGGGTGTTCAACCATACGTTGTTGATGAAATGAAAAACACTGATACAATGTTCGACTTAGCTGCTAAGAAGGCTGTTGAACTTGGCTTTGCTAAGAAAGGCGACAAGATCATCATCGTTGCTGGTGTTCCTTTAGGTGTACCAGGTGCAACTAACATGATGCGTGTTAAGACTATCGACTAATATTTTATAATATTGTCTGCGAAAAGATCGGTCATTGGTAACCGGTCTTTTTTTATACCAATGATAATCATTGATCTTACTAGCAAAATAAGCTTTTACCGTGTAAAATCGATATAGAATAAAAAAGGATAAGTGATAAAAATGAATTCAGCATTAGGAAAAGTTGTTACAGCGGTAATGATTGATGAAAATGATACCGATTATTTTGTTCAACCAGATCGTAATGGGCAAACGTATCGATTACCGAAAAGCGAAAGTCCTCAAGAATTACACATTGGTGGACAGGTACGCGGCTTTGTTTATGAAAATGAGGACCACCAACTACAGATGACCTGTAAGCACATTCCGACGATTCAGGTTGACCATTACGATTATGGTACAGTAGTTAATGTTCGTCGTGATCTAGGAGTTTTTGTTGATATTGGTCTCCCCAATAAGGATATTGTTGTCTCTTTAGATGACTTGCCAAGTTTGAAACACTTATGGCCACAACCAGGTGATCGTTTATTGATGGCCCTTCAGGTTGATGATAAGGACCGTCTATGGGGTAAATTAGCAGATGATCAAATCTATCAAACTATTTCAGCAGCTCCAGATAAACGCCTGCTCAACCATGATACTTATGCCACAGTTTACCGTCTTAAGATGAGTGGAACGTTTGTTATTACTGATGATTATCGTTTAGGATTCATCCATCCAAGTGAACGAGACCAAGAACCACGATTAGGTCAACGGGTTAAAGCGCGGGTTATTGGAATTTCGTCACATGGTAGTCTCAATCTCTCCCTTAAGCCTCGTGCCTACCAAGCTATTGGTGAAGATGCACAAATGATTTTGACAATGTTAGAACATGATATAAATCACCGCTTGCCATACACTGATAAGACGGACCCATCGATCATTCGCGATGTCTTTGGCATAAGCAAGGGGCAGTTTAAACGTGCTATTGGACATTTACTTAAAGAAAAATTAGTAAAACAAGAAAATGGCCAATTAATCCTAGTAAAAGAGAATCAAGATTAATGAATAACGAAGTGGCTGCGTTTTTAGCTTTTTTAAAAGATGAACGACAATTAAGCGATAATACCTTGATGAGTTATCAACGCGACTTAGAACAAACGGTGACTTATTTAGAAGATCGAGGGATTGTCGATTGGCAACAGGTGGACCACTATTTGCTAATTGACCTTCTTAATAGTCTTCGTCAGCAGGGGAAAGCTAATTCAACAATTAACCGTGTGATTTCAAGTTTACGGCAATTTTATAAATACATGATCCGTCACCATAACCTAACCATTAATCCAATGGAAATGATTGATCACCAGTATACCTTTAACCAACCACCTGCACCGGTAATTTTAACTGAAAAAGAAATTGAACAATTGCTGGTAGTTCCGGATGTTTCAACCCCAATTGGTCTTCGTGATCGAGCGTTGTTAGAGATTATGGATGCAACGGGAATGAGGGTTAGTGAAGTAATTGCTTTGGATCTGACAGCACTTCATCTCGACGTTAAGCTTCTACAACTAACGGGAAAGAATGAACGTGAACGAATGATTCCCTTAAGTCAACCAGCAGTTAAGTGGCTTACCGACTACCTAGACCGCGGTCGGCCACGTTTACTCAGAGATGAGCACGAAACGCGGGTATTCTTAAATGCCCATGGTTATCCTTTGACGCGGCAAGGAATTTGGAAAAAAATGAAGGAATGGGTTAGTGAGGCTAAAATCAAAAAAGAAGTTACTCCTCAAACCATGCGCTATTCTTTTGCTGTTCATTTAATAGAAAATGGCGCCGACGTCCAATTAATCCAAGAAATCCTTGGTTATAACGCGATGAAGGCTCTCCAACCATATTTACAGGTTTCGCCGCAACAGTTATCTGCTAACTATATGAAATATCATCCGCGTGCATAGAAAGGAAAATACGATGTTAGTTCGTTATCGAAAAGATTACCAAAAAATCGCCCTAGGTTTATTGTCCTTAGTAAAAAACCTTCGAAAAGATAATCGCTTTATGGAGGAGATGGACTGGGCACTTGCTAATGATTGGCCAATCTTTTTGTGGAAAGACATGGATGATAGCCACTTTATTGGAATTGTGATTCTAGAAACAGGAGATTGTTACGTACTGGTTCGCCGCTTATCATTTACGCCAAGCGAACGATCTGGACATAATATTTTTTCTTTATTAGATGGCGTTCACGACCAATATCCCCATAAACGCCTTATGGGAACCTTAGCAACCCAACCAATAATTAGCATGTGGGAGAGAAATAATGAATAAGCAAGCGCAACCACAAAATCCATTTCAGCCAGTTATAAAGGTTCATGACTTTGAAGGGCCACTAGATTTATTACTTCATTTAATAAAGCAATCTGAAATGGACATTTATGATATTCAGATTTCACAAATAACTAGCCAATACCTAGATTACCTTCACCAGATGCAAAGTCACCAGTTAGAAGTGGCGGGTGAATATTTTGTGATGGCTGCCACTCTGATGGACATTAAAAGCCAAATGCTATTACCTTCGCCGCCAGTATTGGATGATGAGTTAGAAGTAGAAGAGATTGATCCCCGACAAGAATTAGTGGAACAGCTTTTGGAATACCAGCGTTATAAAAAAGCGGCAGACCGGTTAAAAGATAAAGAAAATCTACGACAACAGGAGTATACGCGGCCAGCAATGCAAGTTCCGCGTGAAATGGTGAAATCTCATGTGGAGCTAGGCATCGAGTTAACGGATTTGCAAGAAGCCTTTGCAGCAGTTCTTCGCCGCCACCAATTAGCTACTCCATTGGTTGAAACCGTTGCAGCTGAAAAAGTAAGCGTTGGCCAACAAATGAAGCACGTGATTGAAATTATTCATGATGGACCGGTTAGGTTTGAAGACTTGTTTGAAGATTTACATACTCGCGATGGCTTAGTTACAACTTTTTTAGCAATTCTTGAACTGGCAAAACATCAAGCAATTACTATTAACCAAGGTGGCTTGTTTGAACCAATAATTTTAGCGGAGGGACCTAAGAGTGACGAATACGAAACTAACCAACCAAGCGCAGATTGAAGGGTTACTTTTTATTAGTGGGGATGAAGGAATTACCCTAGGCGATTTAGCAAAAATTTCTGGTTTTATGAAACCGGCTGTTCTAGCAATATTACAAGAGCTAAAAAAGAAGTATGAAGATGATCGCACGTCTGCTTTTATCTTACTTGAAAGTGATCAGACCTATCGTTTAGCAACCAAGCCCCAGTTAGCAGAGGTCATTAAACATTACTTTGAAGTTCCATTAACGGTGCCATTAACTAAAGCATTATTAGAAGTATTGGCCATTGTTGCTTATCGACAACCAATTACGCGACTAGAAATTGACGATATTCGGGGAGTGCAAAGTTCAGGATCATTACAAAAATTAATGGTTCGTGGGTTAGTTGACACTCATGGACGCTTGGATGCACCTGGCCGTCCATTTTTATATTCAACAACCCCGGCTTTTTTAAATTATTTTGGGTTAAGCGATTTAGATGAACTTCCACCGTTACCTGATCAAGATGAATTAGAAATGAGCAATATTAATGGAGATATTTTCCTCGAAGCATTGCAAGCGCGAGAAGAACGAAAGGACGATAATTAATGGAACGATTACAAAAGGCGATGGCAGAAGCAGGAGTAGCTTCTCGTCGGGCGTCAGAAAAACTTATCCTTCAAGGGAAAGTTGCAGTTAATGGCAAGATTGTGACTGAACTTGGCACTAAAGTTGGCGTTCATGATGAGATTGTAGTAAATGGGGTTCCAATCCATCATGAACAACACGTTTACTACTTGCTAAATAAACCGCGGGGTGTTATCTCAAGTGCTCATGATGATAAGGGGCGGCGAACAGTCGTTGATATTATTCATGATGCTGATATTGATGAACGCATTTATCCAGTTGGTCGATTAGACTATGACACAACCGGGATTCTTCTCCTAACAAATGATGGTGCTTTGGCAAATAAACTGATGCATCCTAAATATGAAGTTGAAAAAACTTATGTTGCTAAGGTTGAAGGAATCGTCAAAAATGATGAATTGAAACAATTGCGTTTAGGGGTAGTTATTGATGGTCGAAAGACAAAGCCGGCTAAATCGAAACTCTTGAATGTTGACCGTGCCAAGAAGACAAGTCTTGTTCAATTAACAATTCATGAGGGACGAAACCACCAAGTTAAGAATATGTTTAAAGCAGTGGGACATCCAGTGACTAAACTTCATCGTGAAACATATGGACCATTAAATTTATATGGCCTTCAACCAGGGGAATTTCGTGCATTAAAGCCTGAAGAAGTGCAAATATTAAAGAAAAAGTAAAATTGAATTTGTAAAATAACCCGAGAGGCACTGAGGGGACAAGAAGTATCCAATTTTACAAAAGAACACGGAATAACACGGAAAAAGAGCCAAGCTATAAACGTTGACATGACAGTAAAAGACTATTAAAATAAGACTTGTAAAAATATAAAACGTTTGTCTTCAAGGCGCGGTGAAATTCCCGACCGGCGGTGACAGCCCGCAACCCATTGTTAATGGTTGATCTGGTGTAATTCCAGAGCCGACAGTATAGTCTGGTATAAAGAAGATTTCTGTATTAAATAATCTTTAAATAGTTTATTTGCGTTGCTGACAAACAAATGGTAAGTCAGCAACGCTTTTTTAATACAGGATGCCAAATGGAGACAATCTCAAATGGAGGTTGTTATTAATGACAGTAACGCATCAACGTATTCAACGATTGGTAGGTATAGCATGTTTGGGTGCGCTAGCATTTATTTTAATGTTTTTTGAGTTTCCGGTTTTGCCGATGGCGCCCTACCTTAAACTGGACTTTTCTGATGTCCCTGTTTTGCTAGGGGGTTATATCTATGGGCCATTTGGCGGAATTGTTATCGCAGCAATTAAATGCTTAATTCATGGAATGATCCACGGCTTTTCTCCAGCTGAATTAATTGGAGTTACTAGTGATTTCATTTCATCCCTCGCTCTTCTGCTTCCGTTCTGCTGGGTATGGCGTCATCATAACTGGAGTAAGAAAAGACAAGCGATTACTGGAATTATTTTGGGAACGGTAACATTGACTGTCTTAATGTCCCTGTTGAACCTGTGGATCCTTACGCCTTTATATATGGCGGTTTGGAACTGGAAGTCGACATTACCAGTATCCCAGCTAGTGGCAATTGGTGTGTTGCCTTTTAACATTATTAAGGGTTTGGTTGTTACAATTGTATATATAATTATCGCGGGTCGGTTACGTTCATGGCTAGATCAGCATAGAATGATCTAAAAAGATAAATTAAGAGGCTGAGATTTTTCTTGGCCTTTTATTTTTTGTGGTAGAATTTTTAAATAAATTACGTATATAAATATATAGGGAGGTGAAATCGGTGAATAAATTATTGCGCTTTTTTAGTTATCACCAGCCACGGCGAATTCGTGTAATCGAAAACACTCTTCGAAGCCGACGGACAGTCGCAACCCTCTTTTGGGCTCGACAATATGGAATCTTAGAGTGGTTAGGGGCGGATCGAGCATTGAATCGTCAAGAATATGATCAGCTTATTAATCAACTTGTTGATGATAAATTATTAGTGATTGATGATCAATCCCAAGCAAGTCTTACAGAAGAAGGCGCGAAAGTCTTAAAAAACGAAGAAGAGAGTTTTTACATCCCATCTTTTTATGACTGGTACTGGTTAGCTAATACCCAACGAGTAATTCAACGGCTTTTTTTGGCTATTCAAGTTGTATCAGAATTCTCTTATCATCAAAGAAAATATGTTCCATTGGCAATTCCATATGGTGAAATGATTGCTGTGAAGCAGTGGTTTCGACAAAATTATCATCACGATCTGGTTAAAAGTCTCTACAATGACCTCCATCGGTTTGGTAGCGCGTTAGAAAGTGAGGACCCACGAATGACAACTGACCTTTTTAATGTCATGATTGGTTATCAGCGATCAGGATGGACAATTAATCAAGCAGCCCAAGAATTACAAATAAAAATCAATAATATCCAGTACTTACGTCATGATGAGATGTTAGCAATTAGCGCTTATGCTCGTAATTTCCCTGGTCCACTGCAACAATTGCTTCTTCCATTGATCAATGAGAGTCCACTAAACCGGAGTGCCCAAGTAACATTTGACTTGTATATCCAAGGAAAACCAATTAAATTGATTGCTCAAGAGCGGCGTTTAAAAGAAAATACGATTAAGGAACATCTGTTAGAAGCAGCAATCCTTATTCCTGATAAGCTAGATTGGGATATCCTTTTGCCAGGAAGTAAGCGTGATGAACTTAGTCAATTCTATAAGGGCGAACCGACAGCGTGGAAATTTGACGAGCAAATTGCTAGTTTTTATGAATATCGCCTATATCAAATATTTCAAGGAATAACAAATGAAAAATAAGCAAGAAATTCTAAATGTTTTACAAAGTCATTTTGGCTTTGATGATTTTCGTCCAGGCCAAGAAGAAACAATTAATGCCTTACTGGAAGGAAAAGATACTTTATCGATTCTTCCTACTGGTGCCGGAAAATCGCTTTTGTATCAATTGCCAGCTTATTTATTATCAGGAACGATTCTCATTGTTTCGCCGCTGATTTCACTAATGCAGGATCAGGTTGACCGTCTTCATCGGCAGGGTGAAAAACGAGTTATTATGTTAAGTGGCCAGCTTGTTGGAAAAGAACGTGCAAGTGTCCTCCGCAATTTGAAATCATTTAAATTTGTATTTACTTCTCCGGAAATGCTTGATAACCATCAAGTTTTAACCGCACTTAAGAAAAATAAGGTTGCGTTAATGGTTATTGACGAGGCTCATTGTATCTCACAGTGGGGCCCTGATTTTCGTCCTGAATATTTATTGCTAAAGGAAGTACGGCAACAATTAGGATCGCCGACAACATTGCTGTTGACAGCAACTGCTACTCCCCGTATTCGGCAGGATATTTTGAAAAAAATGGGGATGGCGACCGCTTATCAGGTAATTAAATCCGTTGACCGTCCTAATATTTTTTTAGCTGGTCAGTCTGTAGCTACGCAAAAGGAAAAAGATGGTGAACTACTGAAACTGATTCAAAAATTTACTGGTCCTGGGATTATTTACTTTGCAAGTCGCAAGCTGGCTTCTCAGATGGCAGAATGGCTTGAAAATCAAACTGACTTAAATGTAGCAGCTTACCATGCTGGCGTTGCACCGATTGAACGATTTCGGATTCAAAATCAATTTATGAATAATGAATTACAGGTAATTTGTGCAACAAGTGCCTTTGGGATGGGGATTGATAAAAATGATATTCGTTACGTCATTCATTATCATTTGCCGAGTAATTTAGAAAATTATTTACAGGAAATTGGTCGGGCTGGTCGTGATGGTAAGCAGAGTTTGGCAGTGCTTCTATATGCAAATGGCGATGAAATGATTCAACGACAATTAACAAGCGTTGATGTTCCACCCGTTACAATCCTAGAGCAGATTAAGAATGGTAAGTTGTCAGCAAATATCTTGGGAGAGCAAGCATCTTTATTTGAATTTTATCTTGAACATTCTTTTACACCTCAGCAAATAATTGCGATGTTTGAGCGACGTAAAATTCAAACAGAAAAAGAATTACAAGAAATGGTTGCTTATATCAAAGTGGACGGTTGCAAACGAGAATATCTTTTAACATACTTTGGTGAGAAATTTGATGGTTCAAATGAGTTCTGTTGTGATAATGAGCTTTCAGATTGGTCAACTAAACTTGTTTTGCCGATTAGTCAGCCGATTCCTAAAAACAACAAAATGGGATGGGAAAACCGCTTAAAAGCCCTATTAAATATTACCGAAAATTAAAGTTTAGCGTTGTTGCTAGACAATCATCAAAAGTTTGCGATACAATCAGAATGTTAATTCTCAAAATAAGGAGGCATGATTACTTTGAGTGAGGAACGGAAAGAGAGCCGACGAGCTAATGATGAATTATGGGATAAAAAGTTTACAGATAACGAAGACCTTGATAGTGACGGCCATTTATCACGAACGGAACACCGTAAGCAACGATCGCATAATTCAATGATTACTACGATCTTAATCGTGTTAATTATCGTTCTCGCCGCTACACCACTTATTTATTGGATTAATAATAAACAGTCCTTTAATCATCCGGCGAGAACCGAACAAGTAGCCGCTAGTTCTGAAAATAGTAAAAAAAAAGAATCTTACAGTTCGAGTACCTCTAGTGAGCATTCAAAAAAAGAATCTAGTGTAAGTAGTAGCGAATCCTCTTCTTCAAGTATTGAAGAATCAAGTTCGACGCAAACCAGCCAAAGTTATAGTGCTCCGCAAAGCAGTAGTAGCTATTATCGATATAGTAGTAGTTATCGTTACGGTAATGGATATCAAAACCGGACTACCCCTAATCGTTATAGTAGTTATCAGCAACGTTATAACAATAACCAGACCTATAATCGCTACAATAATAATACAGAAAATACAAACCGTTATCGTTAAAAATAGAGCATTAGTAGTAATTTTCTGATAAAGTAGTGTATTGGATTGAAGATAGAGGAGTGAATAACTAATAATGTATAAGGGATTGCAAGTAGCAATTGATGGTCCGGCCTCAGCAGGAAAGAGTACGGTCGCCAAATTAGTAGCAAAGAAGTTTAATTATGTCTATTGTGATACTGGTGCAATGTACCGAGCAGTTACATTAGAAGTGTTAAATAAGGGCATTGATCCTAAAGATGATAAAAGGGTTGCTGAAATTGCTCGGCAAATAAAAATAGATTTTGAACCGGGTGAAACTGAACAACGAGTTTTCTTAAATGGCAAAGAAGTTACTCATGATATCCGGTTGCCGAAAGTAGCCGCAAATGTATCTGCTGTGGCGGCAGTTCCGGCCGTTCGCGAAGAGATGACGAAGCAACAGCGACAAATTGCTGAAAATGGTGGAATCGTGATGGACGGACGGGATATTGGTACGACTGTTTTACCGCAAGCACCAGTAAAAATATTTATGGTAGCGAGTGCCTATGAACGGGCGCGACGTCGATATGTTGAAAATCAGGCAAAGGGAATTAATACCACGTCGCTTGAAGAATTACAAAAGGCAATTGAATTAAGGGATAAAAAAGACTCAACACGAAAAGTTTCACCTCTTACACAAGCACCTGATGCAATCAAATTGGATACAACAAATATGACAATTGATGAAGTTGTGAGTGAAATCAGTAAAATAATTAAAAAAACACAAGATGAATTAGCCTAAATACTGGAAATGTGAAACAAATTTTAGTAAAATATCTTTTAGAGTTGATTGTTGCAAGGAGGATTTTTTTTAATGGCTGAAAACAACGAAAATAAAAACGATATGTTAGAAGCGCTTGATAGCATTGAACAAGTTAAGGTGGGCGATGTTGTCAAGGGTGAAGTTTTGGCAATCGATGACGATCGTCAAGCTATCGTTGGTATTAAAGATGCAGGGGTTGAAGGTGTCGTCCCTGCTAAGGAATTATCAACCAAGCCAGTTGAAGACATCAATGATGCTGTAAAAGTAGGTGACGAATTAGACTTAGTTGTCATTTCTAAGATCGGTAACGATAAGGAAAATGGTAGCTATCTTCTTTCTCACCGTCGTCTTGAAGCCCGTAAGGTATGGGATGACATTCAAAAGAAATTTGATGAAGGTGAACACATTACCGCCAAAGTCACTCAAGCTGTTAAGGGTGGATTAGTCGTTGATGCTGGAGTTCGTGGCTTCGTCCCTGCTTCAATGATTACTGATCACTATGTTGAAGACCTTAATCAATTTAAGGGTCAAGAACTTGAATTTAAGATTGTTGAAATCGAACCAAGCGAAAACCGTTTGATTCTTTCACACAAGGAAATTATTCAAGCTCAACACGAAAAGGCTGCTGAAAAGGTATTTGCTGAATTACAACCAGGCGATGTTGTTGAAGGTAAAGTTGCACGGATGACTAACTTCGGTGCATTTATTGACCTTGGCGGCGTGGATGGATTGGTTCACGTTTCTGAAATTTCATATGATCACGTTGACAAGCCTTCTGATGTATTGACAGCTGGTCAAGATGTTAAGGTTAAGGTATTAAGCGTTGATCCTGAACGTGAACGGATTTCATTATCCATTAAGCAAACTTTACCAGGACCATGGGATGATATTGAAGAAAAGGCTCCAGTAGACAGCGTATTAACTGGTACTGTTAAGCGCTTAACTAGCTTTGGTGCTTTCGTTGAAGTATTCCCTGGTGTTGAAGGTTTAGTTCACATTTCACAAATTTCACACAAGCACATTGCTACACCTGCAGATGTTCTTAAGCCAGGTCAAGAAGTACAAGTTAAGGTAATCAATGTTGATCCTGAACACCAACGTCTTGGCTTATCAATGAAGGCTCTTGAAGAACGTCCAAAGGAAGACGAAAACAACAATAACAACGGTGAAAACTACCGTGGTCGTCGTCGTTCACGTCGTAACAATAACAACCGGAGCTTCATGAACAACGCTCCAGAAGAAGAAAGTGGCTTCTCAATGGGTGACTTAATTGGTGACAAGCTTAAGGACCTACGGAACTAGTTTCTTAAATTAATTATCTTTTAAGGGGAGGCTGGGAATTAACTCAGTCTCTTTACTTTTTAAAGGTATTTATACAGTAGCGCGGTAGCTGGCTGGATTCCGAACGTTGATAAATCAACGTCCGGAACGCCTAGCCATCCTCGCAGGGGTGGGAAGACGAAGTCGCAAGCGACTTCTTTCCCACTCCCTCTTTAATCATTTAAAATAAAATGAAAGAAGGTGGAAAGATTGGCAAATCCAATCGTAGCAGTTGTTGGTCGTCCGAACGTTGGAAAATCAACATTATTCAATCGTATTGCGGGAGAACGGATTTCAATTGTTGAAGATACTCCTGGTGTTACTCGAGATCGTATTTATGCTCATGCTGAATGGTTAGGAAAACATTTTAGCATGATTGATACTGGTGGGATTGAAATATCAGATCAACCATTATTAACACAGATCCGTCAACAAGCAGAAATTGCTATTGATGAAGCAGATGTAATAATCTTCGTTGCCGATGTAGAAAACGGTGTAACTGATGCTGATGAGCAAGTAGCACGAATTTTATATCGCTCTAATAAACCAGTGGTCCTAGCTGTTAATAAAGTTGATAATCCAGAACGACGTAGTGATATTTATGATTATTATTCCCTTGGTTTAGGTGAACCTTATGCAGTTTCAAGTGTTCACGGGATCGGAATGGGTGACCTTTTGGATGCTGTTATTAAAGAGTTTCCTGATAACGCCGCTAATGATGAAGACGACTCCATTCACTTTAGCTTTATCGGTCGTCCTAATGTCGGAAAATCATCACTAGTTAACGCAATTTTAGGTGAGAACCGGGTAATTGTATCTAATGTTGCCGGAACTACCCGTGATGCCATTAATACTCAATTTGAAACAGCAGATGGACAAAAATTCACAATGGTTGATACTGCTGGAATTCGCAAAAAAGGAAAAATTTATGAGAACACTGAGCGTTATTCATTGATGCGTTCCATGCGGGCAATTGATGATAGTGATGTTGTACTTGTTGTCCTAAATGCAGAAGAAGGTATTCGTGAATTAGATAAGCACATTGCTGGATATGCTCATGAAGCAGGATGTGGGGTTATTATCGTCGTTAATAAGTGGGATACATTAAAAGAAAAAGACCACCGAACGATGACAGATTTTACTAATCTGATTCGGCAAGAATTCCAGTACCTCAGTTATGCACCAATTATTTTCGTTTCGGCGAAGACAAAGCAACGGTTAAATCAATTACCGGGATTGATCGAAGAAGTATATCAACATCACCGTCAACGGATCCAATCGGCTGTCTTAAATGATGTTTTAATGGATGCAATTGCTGCCAATCCGACTCCAACACAAAATGGTCGGCGTTTGCGAGTATACTATGGGACACAGGTTGCAACCGAACCACCAACATTTGTTATCTTTGTTAATGATCCAGAGTTAATGCACTTCTCCTATGAGCGTTATTTGGAAAATCAAATTCGGAAGGCCTTTGACTTTTCTGGTACACCGATCCATTTAATCAAGCGTCAACGACAGTAAAAGTTAAAGAATTCATTGTAAAATGAAAAAACATTAAAAATGCGGCTAGAAGTTGAGAAAACCGCTTGTCAGCAGGCTTTCACTATGCTAATCTTAACAATGAAATGATACGAACTTCTCGTAGTTATTTCGTTAATTTTGGACCACTCAAAATTAACATTCACAGACGTGAGTTTAACACTCTCGTTATTTGTGGGAGGTGAAACAACATGGCAAACAAAGCAGAATTAGTAAGCAATGTTGCTACTGCAACTGGCTTAACCAAGAAGGATGCTACTGCAGCTGTAGATGCTGTTTTCAGTTCAATTCAAGCATCTTTAGCTAAGGGTGAAAAGGTTCAATTGATCGGCTTCGGTAACTTCGAAGTACGTCAACGTGCTGCACGTAAGGGCCGCAACCCACAAACTGGAGAAGAAATCAACATTCCTGCAAGCAAGGTACCAGCATTCAAGCCTGGTAAAGCTTTAAAGGACGCTGTTAAGTAATTAACAGTTAAATGTTAAAAAGAGACTAGGAAAGAATTTACCCTTCCCAGTCTCTTTTCTTTTTAAAGGCCTGTTCAATGCTTAAAATCATCGATTGTGATATATTTAAAAGTGATAGTAAAAGGAGGGCATAATATGACCTACTCAGAACAAATGCTTGATCAATTAGAAGCAGGAAAATTAAAAGAAGCCCAAAACTCATTTAAACTCGCACTAATTAATGATGATGATGATATGTTATTTAGCCTTGCGGAGGAATTGTATGCATTGGGCTTTCTTCAACAGGCACGAACGATTTACTTAAAATTATTAGATCGTTATCCAGATGAAGACGAATTAAAGACTAATTTAGCAACGATTGCAATTGATGAAGGACATAATGACGAAGCTTTATCATACTTAGCCCAGATTAAACCAGACTCGCAAGCTTATGTTCAATCATTACTGGTTGCCGCAGATTTATATCAGACTGAAGAAGAATTTGAAGTGACGGAGGAAAAGTTAAAAGAAGCTTACGCGTTGGCTTCCGATGAACCAGCTGTTGAATTTGCGCTCGGTGAATTTTACTTTATGGTTGGCCAATATTCTGAAGCAATCCAATATTACTTCCAACTAATTAAAAATGGATATACTGACTTTGCGAAAGTTGATATTGCGGGACGTCTAGGGATTTGTTACGCTCAGAGCGGTCAGTTTAAGAAGGCTTTAGGGTACTTCAATCAGGTTAAACCGGAATATCAGACTAGTGATATTCGTTTCCAAAAGGGATTGACCCAACTTCAATTAGGAGATACTGAAAAGGCAATAAAAACTTTAGAGGATCTTATTAACGATGATAACCAATATGCGTCTGCTTATCCTGAACTAGCAAAGGCGTATGAAAAGGAAAATAAGTATCAGCAGGCATTACGAGTTGTCCAAGAAGGGCTTAGTGTTGATCAATACAATGAATACCTTTATTCGCTAGCGGCTGAAATTACCAGTCATCTTGGCGATCAAAAGTTAATGAAGAAATACTTGGTAAAGGCACATGAACTTGCTCCAGAGAATATGACGATTACTTTGCAATATAGTAATTTCTTGCTTCACCAACATGATGATGAGGCAAATATTAAGCTTCTGAGTCCGTTGGTAAAAGAAGATGAAACTGATCCACAATTATATTGGAATCTAGCGCGGTCATATCAGCGAACCGATCAACTTGAATTAGCCGGAAAATATTATGAAGCTGCTTTACCGGCGTATAGTGAAAATCCAACATTCTTAAAAGAATTAATTAATTACTACCGCGAGACTGGTGAAACTGATAAGCTAATGGATGAATTGGAACACTATCTTCGGTTAGTCCCAACAGACACTGAAATGCAAGATCTCTATGACCAATATGAAGATTATAAATAATTTTTAATTTAAATGAGATAGGAAACGTTAACGATTTTAGCCGTTCTTTACGTTTCCTGTCTCTTTTTAGTAGTAAATTAATTTGTTATAATCAACTTTGATTATCAAAATGAGGACATGATTAAATGAAAATAAAACAATTACCAGCTATATTTGAACCAGCACGCCCTGTTTTACAAAAAATAGAGGAGGCTGGCTACGAAGCATATTTTGTTGGCGGTTGTGTCCGTGACACTATCTTACATGACGAGATTCATGATATAGATATAGCAACGAGTGCTTACCCTAGTGAAATAAAGGCGATTTTTAACCATACTGTTGATACCGGAATTGAACATGGTACAGTTATGATTCTTGACCATGGAACGGGATATGAAACAACTACTTTTAGAACCGAATCAGGTTACCAAGACTATCGCCGTCCTGATAAAGTGACTTTTGTTCGTTCATTAAGTGAAGATCTCCAACGTCGAGACTTCACAATTAACGCCCTCGCCTTACGTGAAGATGGGGAAGTTATTGACCTATTTGACGGACTAGAGGACCTGCAAAAGCATCTTATTAAAGCAGTCGGTAACCCTAATGAACGTTTTCATGAAGATGCTTTACGGATGATGCGGGCTGTGCGTTTTGCAAGTAAGCTTGATTTTGTCATTGATACTGCAACGTTGAAAGGGATTAAAGAAAATGCACCATTATTAGAAAAAATTGCAGTTGAACGAATCCGGGTTGAGCTAGAAAAACTATTATTGGGCCAAAATCCAGTAGCGGGCTTAAAAGATTTTATTGCGACTGGTTTGTACCAATATTGTCCAGGATTGGAAAATGCGCAAGCTGCTTTGTCGGCTTTATTAATCCTTAACCAATGGCATTTGGAGAATGAGGCTCAATTGTGGTCAGTTCTAAGCTTACAACTCCAGCTTGATCAAAAAGAAATTGGTAAATTCTTAAAGAAGTGGAAGACAGCAAATGACTTAATTGCGCAAGTAAAAAAAATAGTTCCAGCAGTCCAAGCAATTCGTCAACGTGCGCTTACACCAGCGCTAATGTTTAATACTGGTGAAACAGCCCTCCATGATGCTAATCAAGTAGCTAAGTTATATGGATGGGCAATTAATGATGAGGAATTACAAAAAGCTTATCAAAAATTACCAATTAAAAACGCTAAAGAACTAGCGATTGATGGTCGAGTATTAATTACTAAAGCAGGGGTGAAACCGGGACCATTGATGGGAAAGATTCTTCAGCAATTAACGCTGGCAGTGGTAAATGGTGAGATAGCTAACGATGCAATAGTCTTATTAGAAAAAGTAGAAGAGATAACGAAAGAGGGATAATATGCAAACAATGCGTGCAGAGGGTCTAACCAGCACATACGGTGAGAAGACCTTATTTGATGATATTTCGTTTATTATCAATGAAAATGATCGAATTGGACTGATTGGTGTTAATGGAAGTGGAAAAACCAGTCTTCTTAACGTAATTAGTGGGGAAGTAAATCCAGAAGGCGGCGGACAGATCACTAAGCCTAATGATTACACGATCGGTTATTTAAAACAGCAGCCTGAACTTGATGAAAACAAAACAATCATGGAAGCTGTTTTTGAAGGTAAACAACCAGTCTTTGAAACAATTCGTCAATATGAGCTGGCTCTTGAACGCTTTACAAAGCACCCAGAAGATCCACAAGCAATTGACTGTTACACAAAAATGCAGGCACGGATGGACCAAGAAGATGCATGGGAAGCAGATAGTCGGGTGAAGACGATTCTGACCCAGTTAAAGATAAAAGATGTAAGTCAAAAGATTGCTCAACTTTCTGGAGGACAAAAGAAACGGGTTGGGTTAGCGCAAGTCTTAATTCAACAGCCAGACCTCTTATTGCTCGATGAACCGACTAACCACTTAGACCTTGATTCGGTAGTTTGGCTCCAGGATTTCCTTCGCAGTTATAAGGGTGCTGTCCTCGTTGTTACCCATGATCGGTACTTCCTTGATCAAATTGCAAATCATATCTGGGAGCTATCTTTTGGTAAACTTTATCACTACGAGGGAAATTATCAGGACTTTGTAGCAAAAAAGGCGGAACGAGTAGAGTTAGCTAAAGATACTGAGAAAAAGAATCAACAGCTATATAAAAAAGAATTAGCCTGGATGCGGACAGGTGCAAAAGCCCGTTCCACAAAACAAAAAGGGCGAATCAATCGGTTTCACGAATTAGAAGGAAAAATCGGTAATCTTAAAACCGATGAAGATATTGCTATCAATCTCGGATCACAACGTCTAGGGAAAGATGTTATTCAATTTAAGGATGCCAACTTAAAATTTGATAATCACCAAATCCTCCATGACTTCAATTGGCTTGTTCAGGCAGGCGATCGAATTGGAATTACTGGTGAAAACGGGGCGGGTAAGACGAGTTTATTAAACGTGATTGCCCAACGTGTCCCCCTAGATAGTGGTGTCCTTAAGATTGGTGAAACCGTTAAGTTAGGATATTATACCCAGCAAACAGAAGGAATTGATAATGACAAGCGGATGATTAGTTTCTTATCTGAAATTGCAGATAATGTTACTGATAAGGATGGCAACAAGCTTAGCGTTACCCAGTTATTAGAACGTTTCTTATTCCCTCGTTTTATGCATGGTACTTTGATCAGAAAGCTTTCCGGGGGTGAAAAGCGACGATTATACCTCTTAAAGATTTTAATGCAGCAGCCCAATGTCCTATTGCTTGATGAACCAACCAATGACCTTGATATTGGTACGTTAACAGTTCTTGAAGATTATCTAGATAATTTTGTGGGAACAGTAATTACGGTTTCTCATGACCGCTATTTCTTAGATAAAGTGGCGGACAATTTACTAATTTTCAATGGAAATGGAGATATCGAGCGTTATACGGGACGGTTTACAGATTATTTAACTGCTAAAAAGGAAGAAGCAGATAAGGACAAAGAACTTAAAAATGATCAAAAAGCCCTTGCTAAAAAGCAAGTAAGTGAGCAAAAACCAGCTAAGAAAGAAAAAACAAAACTTACTTATGCTGAACAACTCGAGTGGGATCATATTGATGAAGAATTAGATGCCCTTGATCAACAGCATCAGCAATTAGAAAATGAAATGGCCGAAGCAGCAAGCGATTATACGAAAATTGCTAAGTTACAGAAGCAGCTAAATGAAATACAAGAAAAAATTGATGAAAAGACAGCTCGTTGGGAGTATTTAAGCACATACGTTGACGAGTAAAGGAAAGGAAAAATAAGGATGGCAACAAATGTAAATGAAGAGCAATACTTAGACTTAATCCGTTATGTTTTGGCGAATGGACATCAAAAGGGTGATCGGACAGGAACAGGTACTAAATCTGTTTTCGGATATCAGATGCGATTTGACCTAAGCAAAGGTTTTCCTATTTTAACGACCAAGAAAGTCCCATTTGGCTTGATTAAGAGTGAATTACTATGGTTTTTACGCGGTGATACCAACATTCGCTTCTTGCTTCAACACAAGAATCATATTTGGGATGAATGGGCATTTAAGAAGTGGGTGGAAAGTGCTGAATATCAAGGGCCAGATATGATGAACTTTGGTCACCGCTGGCTTAAAGATCCAGAGTTTAAGCAGGTCTATCTCCAAGAAAAGAAGTCTTTCTGTCAGCGAATTCTTGAAGATGATGATTTTGCCCAAAAATATGGCGACTTAGGACTTGTTTATGGAAGTCAGTGGCGAAAATGGAAGACGAGTCAAGGCGACACAATTGATCAAATTGCTAATGTTATCCAGCAGATTAAAACTACTCCGGATTCACGACGGATGATTGTTTCGGCTTGGAATCCAGAAGATGTTCCTTCTATGGCTCTCCCTCCATGTCACACCATGTTCCAATTTTATGTTAATGATGGAAAGCTTAGTTGTCAGCTCTATCAACGAAGTGCCGACATCTTTTTAGGTGTGCCATTCAATATCGCTAGTTATGCCTTATTGACGCATATGATTGCTCATCAATGTGGTCTAGAACCTGGCGATTTTGTTCATACATTAGGGGATGCTCACATTTATCTAAACCATCTTGATCAAGTTAAAGAACAACTGACAAGAACGCCTCATGAAGCTCCTAAATTGATTTTACCTGCTGAACCAAAACCAATCGATCAATATGAAATGACTGATATTAAGTTAGAAGGCTATACTCATGAGCCTGCAATCAAGGCTCCCGTAGCAGTTTAAAAGGAGTGATTCAAAATGAGTGAACTGAATTTAATCTGGGCGGAAGATTTAAATGGTTGGATTGGCAAAGATAATACAATTCCGTGGCATGTTTCTGCTGATATGAAGCATTTTAAGAAAAAAACTACTGGTCACCCAATTATAATGGGGCGAAAAACTTTTGCCTCGCTTGGCAATAAACCGTTGCCTAAACGGGAAAATATTGTGCTTACCAGTCAGAACATAGATGCTGAAGGAGTGAAAGTCGTTCATTCTTTAGCTGCCCTTAAAGAATATCTTAAAGCAAATCCAAACGAATATTTTGTAATTGGAGGGGCAACCATCTATCAACAATTACTCCCAATGGTGACAAAGTTAACACGCACGGTAATAAATAAGCAAATTGTTGGGGATACAAAAATGCCAACGATCGATTATGACCGTTGGCACTTAGTAAATTACAATAATTATGAAAAAGATGACCAGCTAATTTGTCGTTTTGAAGAATGGGAACTAAACGTATAAAAGAATTGAGAAATACATTAATATCGTTCCAATGAGGACAAAGATATGCCAAATCAAATGGGTATATGCCGTTGGCCGGCTATAGAAGAGGGCACCAAGTGTAAAGGAGAGTCCTCCTAGTAGGAGCAAGCCGAAGCCAACTGGACCAAGTGCATGCCAGAGAGGCATGAAGGCGACTAGACATAGCCAGCCCATTAGAATGTAAATAATGGTTGAATATTTACTTTTATGTTTTAACCAAATACATTTATACACGATTCCAATAACAGATAGGCCCCAAATCACGCCGAAAATTGACCAGCCTAACCAGCCACGGATACTAACTAAACAATAGGGAGTATAGGTTGCAGCAATAAGCACAAAGATCATTGAATGGTCGAGAATTTGAAAAACCCGTTTGGCTCGTGTAAAGATCAAGGCATGAAATAAGGTTGACGAAAGGTAAAAAAGAATTAAAGCACTTCCGTAAATAGTAAAGGTAACAATTCGCATGGGACTACCAGTATGAACAGCTCTAATAATTAACAAGATCAAGCCAGCGATCGATAGTCCTGCCCCGATCCCATGAGTAACCGCATTACCTATTTCTATTAACAAAGTACGCCGATCTCTTGTCTTTTTTTGTGTATCCATCAAAAAACCCCTTTCTAAAGACCAATGAATTTTTAAAATATTTTTGTTATACTAAATAAATAGTAATTGATCCTACAAAATTAGATAAAATTGAGTATAATAGTACTTGAAATAAATTATCTAGTTCTCAATACTAGATAATTATAGCACAAATTGTTCAGGAAGAGTGGTAAGTTTCATGGCAAAGATAAAAATTGTTTGTGACTCATCAGCAGGATTAACTGATGAAGAAATTAAAAAATATGACATTACAATTATACCATTAAGCGTAATGATCGATGGGACGGTATACGTTGAGCGTGAAACAATTACAAACGAACAGTTCCCTGAAATGATGAAGAATGCTAAGTCACTACCAAAGACTTCCCAACCACCAATTGGAAAGTTTGTCGATGCGTTTGATAAGCTAGGCGAAGATGGTAGTGAAATATTATGCGTTACAATGATGGAATCAATTAGTGGGACCGTCCACGCGGCTGAACAAGCGGCTGGAATGACGAAGACAAAAGTTACAGTCTACGATTCCCAGTCAACCGACCAAGTAATGGGCTTTGAAATACTTGAAGCCGCCCAAGTGATTGAAGACGGTGGCAGTGTTGAAGATGCAATTGCTAAGATGAAAGAAGTACTTAGTAAATCTGAACTTTACTTGGCAATTGATAACCTTGATAATTTAGTTGCTGGTGGACGAATCAGTAAATTTGCTGGTGCTATTTCTAACCTGTTAAACATTAAAGTTATGCTCCATGTGTATGATGGTCAGATTCACATTGAATCAAAAGGCCGGGGCATTAAATCAATGCATAAAGAATGGGATAAGATTTTAGATGAGATGGCACGGGGACCAAAAGTTAAGCGAATTGGAATTTCTCATGTCGATGCTGGCAAAGAAGTAGAACGTTTATTAGCAAAACTAAAAGAACTTTATCCAGAAATCGAGGTTACTGTTCGAGAGACAGTGCCGATTATTGCAACCCACACTGGAATGGGTGCTTGTTGTTTGCTATACTATACAGAATAATCTTTGATAAAAATAGGTGGAGAGAGTGGAAAATAACAGCCTTGTGGCAACGCGAAGCTAGTTCCACGTTATCTCACTATTGTTCATAAAAGCGGTTGAGGCTGAGAGAAAGCAAAAAGTTTTCTCCCAGCCTCTATCTTCTTAAAATTTTAAAATAAAGGACTATAGAATAGATGAAAAAGTGGACTAAATGGCTATTATTATCGCTTTTGGCTATTATGATTATTGGTGGGGGATGGTATACTGTTAACCACTTTATAAATTTAACCAGTAATAGTTCAAAAGTTGTTAAACCAAAATATGTTGAAAAGAAAAATGTAAAGCTTGTTGCACTAGGTGATTCCCTTACTCACGGTCAAGGGGATGAAACTAATAATGGTGGGTACGTTGGGGTAATTAAGGAAAAAATTGAACACCGTTACCACCAAACCAAGGTGACAACAGTCAATTACGGGGTAACAGGGGACCGATCCGACCAGATTCTTGACCGGTTAAATCAGCAATCTCAATTACGTAGTGACATACGGAGCGCGGATGTGATTACGATGACTGTTGGTGGAAATGATCTGATGCAAATCTTGGAAAAAAACGTAATGGGCTCTGAACGGCAAGTTACCAGTAGTGTTGAAAGTGGCGAAAAGACTTATCAACAAAAATTAATTAAGCTATTTGATGCAGTTCGAAAGGAAAATCCTAAGGCTCCTATTTTTGTGATGAGTATTTATAATCCTTTCTATACCTATTTCCCAGATGTAACAATTATTAACAAGTCAATTAATCAATGGAACCAAACTACGCAAGATACAATGAATAATTATAAGTCAATGTATTTTGTGAACATTAATAAGTTGATGTCATACGGTCAGTATCAGACTAAGAGTCAACAACAACAGCTGATCAAGGAAGAAGAGAAGGCTAACCAAGGGCAGGTCAGTCAAAAGCGGGTAATTGAAATTATGAATCATAAGGATAAGAACCTTAATAAATATATTTCAACAGAAGATAATTTCCATCCTAATCATACGGGATACGTCAAAATTGCTGACCAATTATTTAAGGTAATGCAAAAAAATGATAGCTGGGAATTCACACGGAGGTAAAAATGAAAAATTCTGAAGAAAAAAAGATTAATTGGTGGAAATGGGCCTTTTTTTGCTTAGTAGCCTTGATTGTAATTAGCTGTGGGGTTGTGTTAAACAAGGCGACTGCACCGACTCCTGCTACTACAACTAGTAAAGCAGTAAAGCCAAGCGATTCATCAGTAACGGTTGAATTGAATAAAAAACAGGTGAATGCTTTAGCTGCTAATTACCTGAATCAGTTTTTAAAAGGGCAAAAGATCCGTTATGATTTTATTGTTGGCGATCAGTATGCTACCTTGACAGGAAATACTAAGTTTCTAGGGGCTAAGGTGCGATTTGCCATTAACTTTATTCCTGAACGATTAAGTAACGGAAATGTCTTATTACGCGCTAAGGGACTTTCAGTTGGACGGTTAAATATCCCGATCAAATTTGTGATGGGTTACATTGCAAAGAATTATAATATTCCTAAATGGGTAAGAATTAACCCACAAAAGAAGACAGTTTTATTAGATCTTAACCGTTATAGCAAGCACCCTTCTCTTAAGTACTCGGCTCAGGAAATTAACATGCAAGAAGGACGGTTTAAGTTTTTAATCACAGTCCCAACAAGTAATGACTAATATTGGAGGAAATCAAAATGAGAATGAGTTTTTATCAGTTTTTAATGACTCAACGAAATCCGAATAGTGCAGATGAAGTTCAACAGTTTGCAAACAACGCATTTTTGGATACTACTTTTCCTAAGCATTCAGAGGATTTTGATGAAGTTTCGCATTATTTAGAAGAAAATGCTGACTATTTGCCATCAATGACAATTTTTGATGAGGCTTGGCAACGGTATATTGATGCAATGAATTAGAAAAGAAGGGAGAAAGTCAAATGGCAACAATTCAATGGTTCCCAGGACACATGGCAAAAGCATTACGCCAAATTCGTGAACAAATGCCACTAGTAGATGTTTTATTTGAGCTAGTAGATGCTCGTGTCCCCTATTCGTCACAAAATCCAGAAGTGGCACTAGCTGCAGGAGAAAAACCCAAACTTTTAATTATGACAAAAACGGACCTAGCAGACCAGAAACGATTAAATGAATGGATTAAATACTTTGAGCAACATAATCAACCAGTTCTTGCCCTCGATTCACGCCAAAATAACGTGGCAAAAGTTGTAACGGCTAAAAGTAAAGAGATATTAAAAGATAAATTGGCAGAAGAAAAAGCCAAGGGAATGAAAAAGAGACCAATTCGGGCAATGTGTGTTGGTGTTCCTAATGTAGGAAAATCAACCCTTTTAAATCACCTGGTAAAAAAGAACGTCGCGGCTACTGGAAACCGTCCAGGGGTCACTACTGGACAGCAATGGTTACGGTCATCAGCAGAATTGGAATTACTCGATACTCCTGGTGTCCTTTGGCATAAATTTGCTACTCCTAAGCAAGGGATAATGCTGGCTTTAACAGGAGCAATTAAAGATAGCTTATACGCAAAGGATGATGTAGCATTGTTTGCCCTTGATTACTTGCGGCAACACCAGCCAGAAGTGTTAAAGCAACGTTACCACTTAACTGATGCAGATCTGGACGAATCGGTTACCAATCCGGATTTACTATTAACGATTACTGCTAAAATGGGCTTTCGTGATGATTATGACCGGGCTAGTGAACGGTTGATTTTTGACTTGCGAAAAGGAAAATTAGGACCAATCACTTTAGAAGTACCTGCTGACCTAAATGAGGATGGACTAAATGAATAAGGAAACCATTAGTCAAATTAAGGCCCGTTTACAAACTATTACAGATGCGACTGATCCTTACTTGCAAACTATTTGTGATGATTCGCGCAAGGGTGTTCAAATGGCAATTCAGCAATTTGAGCGCCGGCTTGCACGGCAGAAGGAAGCTGAAGAGGCGTTCAATAACCGGTTCAAATATGAAAAGTACTATTGGGAAAATGGATGTCAGTATGTTGCAGGGATGGATGAAGTAGGAAGAGGACCATTGGCTGGGCCAGTGGTTACTTGTGCAGTAATTTTAAATGCAGATTTTGACCTGATAGGGGTAACTGATTCTAAACAATTAACTAGGCATGAACGGGAAAATTTATATTTACGGATTGTTGAAGAGGCGGTTGAAGTTAGCATCGCAGTGAATGATGCGCCAGTGATTGATCAAATGAATATTTATGCTGCCACCCAGGATGCAATGATTCGGGCAGTTAATCACCTTCATCATCGGCCAGATCATTTGATTGTTGATGCTGTCCCGTTAGCAATTGATATTCCCCAGACAACTTTGATCAAGGGGGATCAAAAGAGTATTAGCGTTGCTGCAGCTAGTATTGTCGCAAAAGAATACCGTGATCACCTAATGCGGGACTATGATTATGTTTATCCAGGGTATGGTTTTGCACAAAATATGGGTTATGGAACTAAAGAACATTTAGCCGGCTTAGAAAAAATGGGGGCAACTCCTATTCATCGGCGTTCTTTTAATCCTGTTCCAAAATATTTAAATTAAAAAATGCATTTTCAAAAAGCTTTCGTATATAAATATAAGGAGGCTTTTTTATGTTACAAGTAAACGATTTTCTATTACGGTTAAGTTTGTGTCGCGGAATTGGCTTAGTTTCAAAGTATCGTCTATGGGAGTGTGCTCAACAGGCACGCTGCTTTAATAATATTGACTATTTGATTGTCCATGCAAATGTTAGCTTACGAAGTGCATCGTCATTAAAAAATAATTGGGCCAGTCCAGAGCTTGATCAAGCAGTGGCCTTAAACAGTCAGGAACGATTTATTACGATTGCGGATCCGTTATACCCGATGACCCTAAAAGAAACGTACTGTCCGCCCTTGGTATTGTTTTATCGTGGTAATCTGAGCTTGCTCCATCAGCCTTCAATTGGTGTTGTTGGCACTAGGCAGATAACTAATTATGGACAGAGCGCTTTACGAGGATTGCTGCCACCAGTAATTAAGCGGCAGATAGTAGTAATCAGCGGATTAGCTCAAGGAGTAGATGGTTTTAGCCATGAACTGGCACTAAAACATGGTGGCCTTACTATCGGAGTGATTGGGACGGGTTTAGATCAAGCTTACCCCCGAAATCACCAAACCCTTCAAGATGAGGTGGCCAGACAAGGATTAGTAATTTCTGAATATGGGCGGGGTGAACCACCTGTGGCTTATCACTTCCCAGAAAGAAACCGAATTATTGCAGGTTTAAGCGAAGTGGTTTTGGTTGTCGAGGCAAAGAAAAGGAGTGGCAGTCTTATCACAGCTAATATCGGCTTAGATGAAAATCGGTCTGTATGTGCTATTCCTGGAAGGATTGATGCTCCCTTATCAGTAGGATGTAACAGTTTAATCGCAGCTGGCGCGAAACTAATTCTCAGCGCCCAAGATCTACTAGATGAGTTTCGGCTATATGATTCAAGGGCTTGATTTCTGGTGAGAAGTTAATTAAAATATTTTGTTCAGTTAGAGATTATATTTGACAGATGGTAGTCAAATGGATTAATAATATTATTGAATGAAATATTAAAAATGTTAGGAGCCTACCAGAATGGCAACCAAAACAACCAAATCAACGGCGAAAAAGACAACTCGTCGCCGTTCAAAAACTAAAAAAAATCTGGTGATCGTGGAGTCACCATCAAAGGCAAAAACAATCGGTAAATTTTTGGGCCGGTCCTATAAGGTTGTGGCTAGTTTAGGCCATATTCGGGACTTACCAAAAAGCCGGATGGGGGTAGATATTGAAAATGACTACACCCCTGATTACATTTCAATTCGGGGGAAGGGTGATGTAATTAAGGAACTACGGAAGGACGCTAAAAATGCGAAAGCCGTATATCTTGCATCTGACCCGGACCGTGAAGGGGAAGCAATTGCCTGGCACGTTTCAAATATTTTAAAGCTTGACGATGATCAAAAGAACCGGGTTACCTTTAACGAAATTACTAAGGATGCTGTTAAAGAAGCTTTTAAGGAACCCCGAGAGATTAATATGGATCTCGTAGATGCCCAACAGGCACGACGGGTATTGGATCGATTAGTTGGATATTCAATTAGCCCAATTTTATGGAAGAAAGTTAAAAAAGGCTTAAGTGCTGGTCGTGTTCAATCAGTTGCCCTTTATCTGATTATTCAACGTGAAAATGAAATTAAAAACTTTAAACCAGAGGAATACTGGACAATTGATGCTGATTTCAAGAAGGGTAAAGAAGAATTCAAGGCTAGTTTTTACGGCGAAAATGGTAAGAAGGTTTCCTTGAAGAATAATGATGACGTTCAGGCAATCCTTTCTAAAATCGATAAAAAGAAAGATTTCGATGTTACTAAGGTGACTAAAAAAGAACGTCGGCGGCAACCACAGCCACCATATACGACCTCGACCATGCAACAGGATGCTAACCGTCGTTTGAACTTCCGAACACGAAAGACAATGATGGCAGCACAAATGTTATATGAAGGGATCGACATTAAAGAAGGAGCACCGGTTGGGTTAATTACCTATATGCGGACGGACTCGACTCGAGTGGCGTCAATTGCTAAGCATGAAGCATCTAACTATATTCATGAAAACTATGGTGCGGAATATGCGGCAATAAAACCGGTTAAGGGTAAATTACCTGAAGGGGCACAAGATGCTCACGAAGCTATTCGGCCAACTTCAGTCTATCGGACACCAGCTAAAATGAAGCAATATTTAACCTCCGACCAGTATAAACTTTATAATTTGATTTGGTCGCGGTTTGTGGCTAGTCAAATGACTGCGGAAGTAATTGATACGATGAGCGTTAACCTACAGCAAAATGGGGTCGATTTTCGTGCAAATGGATCAAAAGTTAAGTTCCCTGGGTTTACGAAAGTATATAAGCGGGGAACTGAAAAAGATAACTTGTTGCCAGAATTAACTGAAGGTGACAAGGCAAAAATGATAAAGGACGATCCAGCCCAGCACTTTACCCAGCCACCTGCTCGTTATACAGAAGCAGCTCTTATTAAAACCTTGGAAGAAAATGGCGTCGGTCGGCCATCAACCTATGCGCCAACCCTTGATACGATCCAGCGACGTTATTATGTTCGTCTTGTATCACGCCACTTTGAGCCAACTGAACTGGGTGAAATTGTTAACCGAATTATCGAAAAGCAATTCCCTGATATTGTCAATGTCCAATTTACTGCCGATATTGAAGGCAAACTTGATGAGATTGAAGAGGGCAAGCAGAACTGGATTAATGTTGTTGATAAATTCTATCAACCATTCTCAAAAGAAGTTGATGCAGCTGAAGAAGAGGTTGATAAGATTGAGATGAAAGATGAGCTTGCTGGCACAGATTGTGAAATTTGTGGAGCCCCCATGGTTATTAAAATGGGTCGTTATGGTAAGTTCTATGCATGTTCTCGCTTCCCAAATTGTCGGAATACCAAAGCGATTGTAAAAGATACCGGAATTACATGTCCAAAGTGTGGGCAAGGGACGGTTGTTGAACGAAAGTCAAAGAAGAACCGAACTTTCTATGGTTGTTCCCGTTATCCGGATTGTGACTTTGTTTCATGGGATAAACCAATTGGACGTAATTGTCCTAAGGATGGCCACTTCCTCGTTGAAAAGAAAGTTAAGGGTGGTAAACAGGTTGTCTGTCCAAATGGAGACTACCAAGAAGAAGTTCAGAAGTAAAAATATCACGCTTGTTTTTACTGAATTTTACTTAAATATTTATTGAAAAGGGTTCCAAAATCTGCTATTGTGCGTTTGGAACCTTTTTTATATACTTAATGTTAAACGATTATCAATTGAAGGGATCGATAACAATGATTACTTTACAAAACCAACAATTAACTGTGCAAATTGATGAATTAGGTGCTCAATTACATAGTATTAAACGGGAGGATAACGAAATCGAATACTTATGGCAGGGGGACCCTGCTTCATGGAATCGCCAAGCACCAATCCTCTTTCCGTTCGTTGGCCGCTTAAAAGATGATCAATATCAATATGGCAATCAAACTTATCATCAAACGCAACATGGTTTTGCACGTGATCGAAAATTTCAAGTTATTGAGCAAACACCATCGATGGTTGTGATGGAACAGCATGATGATAGTGAAACTAAGAAGGCATTTCCTTTTTCATTTAGTCTTCAGGTAAAATTCGAATTAGTTGTTGATAAGGTTGAAATCAGTTATGCGGTAAAAAACCCGAGCGGAGATGAAACCTTAATCTATGCTATTGGAGCACATCCTGGTTTTAATATGCCATTAACTGGTGTCGGGAGTTTTGAACAAACAGAATTAAGCATTAAACCGGCAACAGAATATTCACGGATTGTTTTAGATGGCGCCTATAACGATTCAGCTCATCCGCAATTGATTGATATGAAGGATTCGTTATCACTTAATCATGATCTTTTTAATAAGGATGCTATTATTTTCAAAACAGATGGCGGCCATTTTACAGCCAAATTAACAGATACTGTTACTAATCATGGGGTCATAGTTGATACCTTTAATACGGAATACGTGGGTGTTTGGTCACAATATCCAAGTACAGCTCCATTTGTATGTGTGGAACCATGGTGGGGAATAGCTGATAATGCCAATGCTGATGGGCTGCTCCTTCATAAGCAAGGGATGCACCGTCTTGCACCAAATGAAACAGATAATTATCACTTTAGTATTAAGCCATTTTAACGAAAAAATAGGAGACTGTGAAACTTTCCATTTCCAGTCTCCTATTTATTTAGCTTCTTTTCTCGTAAATAATAGCCAAGGCCAAAACTTACCATCGATTCTTTTCCCGATAAAATTCGGTGAATGTTTGATCGGTGACGGTAAAAGACCACTCCTGTTAATATTCCTGCCACGATTGCTAAAATCCAAGCATGAATGAAGAGGGCAATAATGAAAATTGCACTAATCCCTACCATACTGGCGGCACTAACCATACTTGTCAAGCACAAGACAAAGATAAAAATCAAACAGGCAACGACAAAGAGGAGGGGGTTATAAGCTAATAGAATCCCCGCGCTAGTTGCCACAGCTTTTCCACCATGAAAATTATCGAATATTGATACAGTGTGACCAAGACTAGCAAAGAGTCCGATTAATAGTGGGTTAACGGTTCCAGATATCCCTAAAAAGTATGGCTGACTGGCAGCGAGTGTTCCCTTTAGAATATCGATAAATAAAACAACAACGCCTGCCTTAAACCCCAATGTCCGAAAGGTATTCGTTGTTCCGATATTACCGCTACCTAACTTGCGAATATCCTTATGATAAATATACTTACCGATCCAGAGACCAGTTGGGATTGAACCTAATAGGTAAGCAATAATAATCATCCCAATAATTTCAAAAAACATATAAATAGCTCCTTAATAATAGCTTATACAGCTTTTAAGCATAGCATGAATATTTAATTTTAACCACTAGGAAGGCACAATTTGCCATTCTCCAAAGTTTTCAGTATCATTTTAATTATGAATTGAAATTGTGGCTAGTTTAGCTTTACAATTAACAAATGTAAATGGTAAAATAACTTTTCGAACATACGTTTAGGTATAATATTGGCAATGGGAGGTCATTTTGTGGCCAAAGAAAAAGTAAAATATGATGCCTCATCCATACAAGTATTAAAAGGGCTTGAGGCGGTACGAAAAAGACCAGGGATGTATATTGGATCGACTGATTCTCGCGGATTGCATCACCTGGTATATGAAATAGTGGATAATGCCGTTGATGAAGCGTTATCCGGTTATGGTGATGAGATTAACGTCACCATTGAAGCAGACAATGCGATTACAGTTCAAGATCATGGTCGGGGGATGCCGGTGGGAATGCATGCTTCTGGCAAACCGACACCTGAAGTTATTATGACGGTTCTTCATGCTGGAGGAAAATTTGGTCAGTCAGATGGTTATAAGACTTCAGGGGGACTTCATGGTGTTGGAGCTTCCGTTGTAAATGCCTTATCATCACATTTGACCCTGACAATTGTCCGTGATCACGTCCGTTACCAAGAAATTTTTAAGGATGGCGGTCAACCAGTTGGAACATTGAAAAAATTAGGAAAAACCAAAGCGGAGAACGGAACGACCGTCTCATTTAAGCCGGACCCGAAGATTTTTTCAACTACTGTTTATGACTACAATACCTTAGCTAATCGGCTTCGTGAGTCGGCCTTTTTATTGAAAGGGATTAAGATTACCCTTACCGATAAACGAGCTGGTCAAGAAAAACAAGATGTATTCCAGTTTGCCGATGGAATTCAAGAATTCGTTTCTTATCTTAACGAGGGTAAGGATGTTTTAGGAAAGACGCTTTACTTTGATGGAAAACAAGACGGGGTCGAAGTTGAAGTGGCGGCTCAATATAATGATGGTTATTCTGAGAGCTTGCTATCATTTGTCAACAATGTTCGAACTCCAGATGGTGGTACTCATGAAGCAGGATTCCGGAGTGCCTGGACGAAGACTTTCAATGAATACGCAAAAAAGGTTGGTCTGTTAAAGGCTAATGATAAAAATCTGGAAGGTAGTGATGTTCGAGAAGGGTTAACAGCCGTGATTTCTGTCCGGATTCCAGAACGTCTACTTCAATTTGAGGGTCAGACAAAGGATAAACTGGGAACTCCTGAAGCACGGAAAATTGTTGATGCGATTGTCAGTGAGCAGCTTAACTATGCCCTAATGGAAAATGGCGACTTTGCCCAGATGTTAATTCGTAAGGCATTAAAAGCGCGTGAAGCCCGAGAAGCTGCCCGCAAAGCCCGTAACCAAGCCCGTGGTGGTAAACGAAAGGGCAAAAAAGAACGCAATCTTTCTGGAAAATTGACTCCTGCTCAGTCAAAAAATGCTAAGAAAAATGAATTATTCCTAGTCGAAGGGGATTCGGCCGGTGGTTCAGCTAAGCAGGGGCGTGACCGTAAATTCCAAGCAATTTTACCATTACGAGGAAAAGTGCTAAATACAGAAAAGGCGAAGTTAGATGATGTATTAAAAAACGAAGAATTGAATACAATTATCTATACTGTTGGTGCTGGTGCTGGTTCTGAATTTAATGTTGAAGATTCAAACTACGATAAGATTATTATTATGACAGATGCCGATGATGATGGTGCTCATATTCAGATTCTTCTTCTTACCTTCTTCTACAAGTATATGCGGCCAATGATCGAAGCGGGAAAGATCTATATTGCTCTTCCACCACTTTATCGTTTGCAACGGGGACGAGGAGCTAAGACTAATATCACGTATGCGTGGACTAATGAAGAATTAACAAAATTGACTAAAAAGATAGGCAAGGGAGCACAATTACAACGGTTCAAAGGGCTTGGTGAAATGAATGCTGATCAGTTGTGGGAAACGACGATGAATCCAGAAACTCGGACACTAATCCAAGTTCGTATTGAGGATGCTGAATTAGCTGAGCGTCGCGTAACTACCTTGATGGGTAATAAGGTGGAACCACGGCGAGAATGGATTGAAGAAAATGTCCAATTCACGTTAGCCGATGATCAAGAATCCGATAAATTATTTGAGAATAAAGGACAATTACCTCAAACTAAAGAGCCTACAATTAATACATGGAATAAATAGAGAAGGGAATCAAGTTTTGTGAGAAACGGAAAAATTGAACATATGACGCTCGAACAGATCATGGGTGATCGTTTTGGGCGTTATTCAAAATCAATTATTCAAGAACGGGCTTTACCTGACATTCGCGACGGATTAAAACCGGTTCAGCGCCGGATTTTATTTGCCATGAATAAGGATGGAAATACTTATGATAAAGGATTTCGTAAGTCTGCTAAATCAGTCGGGAATGTAATGGGTAACTTCCACCCCCACGGGGATAGTTCAATTTATGAAGCATTAGTCCGGTTAAGTCAGGATTGGAAATTACGTGAACCCCTGATTGAAATGCATGGTAATAATGGATCAATGGATGGTGATCCACCAGCTGCCATGCGTTATACTGAAGCGCGGCTTAGTAAAATAGCAGGTCTAATGCTTCAAGATATCGACAAAGATACAGTTGAGATGGCCTTAAACTTTGATGATACTGAAAGGGAGCCGACAGTTTTACCAGCACGTATTCCGAACTTACTCGTTAATGGAGCAACTGGAATTTCTGCTGGATATGCTACTGAAATTCCAACGCATAATTTAAGTGAAGTTCTGGATGCACTGATTTATCTTATCAAGCATCCAACTGCTTCTTTGGATAAGCTAATGGAATTTATTCCTGGACCTGATTTCCCAACTGGTGGAATCATTCAGGGGATTGATGGCATTCGTAAGGCATACCAGACTGGTCGCGGTCGAGTGGTAGTGCGAGCAAAAACGGAGATTGAAACCTTGCGGGGTGGTCGTCAACAAATTAATGTGACGGAGATTCCTTATGAAGTAAATAAGGCGCAACTAGTTAAGCGGATTAACGATCTGCGCCTTGCCAAAAAAGTTGAGGGAATTGCGGAAGCCCGCGATGAAACTGATCGTAGTGGCTTACGAATTGCAATCGAACTAAAGCGGGGAGCTAATGCGAACGGGATCCTTAATTACTTATTAAAGAATACTGATTTACAGATTAACTATAACTTCAATATGGTTGCGATTGATGACCAGCGACCAATGCGTGTTGGCTTGAAGCGAATTTTGACTTCCTATCTCGAATTCCAAAAAGAGATTATTCGTCGACGGACACAATATAACCTAACGAAGGCTCAGCAACGTTTGCATATTGTCGAAGGGTTAATCAAAGCACTCTCAATTTTAGATAAGGTCATTAAAACGATCCGCGCAAGTAAGAATCGTAAGGACGCAAAGGAAAACTTAGTAAAAGAATACAACTTCACACCTGAGCAGGCCGAAGCAATTGTTACCTTGCAACTTTATCGCTTAACAAATACGGATGTAACTGAGCTAGAAAAAGAACAAGAGCAACTAAACTCGCGGATTAATGAATATCAGTTAATCTTAACTAACGAAAATGAGCTAGCAAAAGTCCTTACTAAGGAAATTAGGGCCATTAAGAAGGAATTTGGCAATCCGCGACGGACTAAGATTGAAAATCATGTTGAAAAACTTGAGATTGATACTAAAGTTACGGTTGCTAACGAAGATGTTGTGGTCTTGGTTTCACATGCGGGCTATATCAAACGAAGCAGTATTCGTTCTTTCAAGGCTTCGGAAGCAGAAGAAAACGGTCTTCGGGAAGACGATTACCCATTATTGATTCAACAAACGAATACCTTATCGCATTTATTTATGTTTACCAACCTTGGGCATATTATTTACCGCCCAATTCATGAAATTGCGGATGCGCGGTGGAAGGATACTGGCGAGCATATCTCACAAACAATCGGCTTAGCAGATAATGAAGAGATCATTAAGGCAATGATTTTTGATAAACTGGATCAACCGGGAACAATTATCATGGGAACCAGCGATGGTCAAGTAAAGCAAACGGCCTTTAATGACTATAAGCCAGGTTCTCGTTACAAGAGTCATGCAAGTGTTGCAATTAAGCTCAGGGATAATGCGCAAGTTGTAAATGTTGATTACTATGAACCAAGCAATGAAAATTGTTCACTATTGACGATTAGTCGCCAAGGATATGCAGTGCGGTATGATGTCGCAGATGTTCCTGTAACAGGGATTCGGACAGCTGGTGTACGTGCCATTAACCTGAAAGATGATGACCAAGTGGCAGACCAAATCTTGGTTAAAGATGGTCAAAATATTGCGGTAATTACCCAGCGAGGAGCATTTAAGGCAATGCCAGTTGATGAAATTGAAATTGGGGCACGAGCACGGCGAGGAGAACTTGTCCTTCGGCGGTTAAAATCACATCCTCATGAAATTGCGGACTTCCTTGCTTATGACCCCGATTATCAGGGAGCTTTTGAGGTTATTACTAACCGACCAGCATTCCAAGATATAATGGCAACTAACCATCATCGAAGCTCAATTAAATCAAACGGGGCTTTTGTAATTGATACTGATACGCAAGGAGAACCAGTAAAGCTTCGAATGAAACAAATGAATGTTTTATCCGAAGAACCTGTTAGTCAAAGCTAAGAAGAAGGCGAAAAATTTGGCATATATTAAAGAAATTCGTGATCTGGTGGGGCATCGTCCCCTAATCATGACTAGTGCTTCTGGAGCGCTTTTAGACCAGCAAGGAGCTGTTTTGCTTCAAGAACGCGCAGATACTGGTGATTGGGGCTTCCCAGGTGGCTATATGGAATTTGGCGAATCTTTTGAGCAAACTGTAAAGCGCGAATTTAAAGAAGATGCGGGAATTGAAATTGTGCCTATCAAACGACTAGCAATCCTTGATCAAGATTTTTATACTTATCCTAATGGTGACCGCGTTCAACCAGTTAATGCTTTTTACTTAGTTGAAGAAACTAGCGCTAAACATTATCAGCCAAAAATTACAGAAACGACGACCACTGAATATTTTCCGTTAGATGAAGAACCGCCACGCTTTTTTAACAGCCAGCATGAACAAATGTGGCAGATCTTAAAAGATTTTACCCATAATTAGGAAAGATATTTAATAATTGTTCTTTAATCTATTAACTTCCATGATAGAATAGAAAATGTAGATTGTTTCACCTACTAGAAATAACTAAGATTAAAGTAGTGAACAAACAGGAGGAATTTATATGAGCAAAGAATTAGTATTTGGACACCAAAAGCCTGATACAGATGCGATTACCGCTGCAATGGCATTTTCATACTTCCAAAACCAATTGGGATACGAAACTGAAGCAGTTGCTTTAGGTGAACCAAATGATGAGACTAAGTTTGCATTGAAGACTTTCGGTATGGAAGCACCACGCGTAATTGAAACTGCTGCAAACGAAGTAGATAAGGTAATGCTTGTAGACCACAACGAACCACAACAAAGTGTTAGTGATATTGATAAGGTCACTGTAACGCACTTAGTTGACCACCACCGGATTGCCGGCTTTGAAACAGCTCAACCACTCTGGGCAACGGTTCGTCCTTACGGTTGTGTAAGTACAATCATTACAGAATTATTCCAAGAAAAGCACATTAATATTCCTGCTAACTTGGCTGGGATGATGCTTTCTGCTATCATTTCTGATACCTTGCTTTTGAAGTCACCAACTACAACTGACCACGATCGTGAAGCTGTTAAGTACTTAGCAAAGATCGCTGGTGTTGAAGACTACGAAAAGTACGGCATTGAAATGCTTAAGGCTGGTACTAACCTTGGTGCTAAGTCTGATGCTGATATCGTTGATGGTGATGCTAAGACCTTTGAACTTGGCGGCAAGAAAGTTCGTATTGGTCAAGTTAACACTGTCGATTTAGATGATGTTTTTGGTCGTCAAGCTGATCTTGAAAGTCAAATGCAAAGTATGATGGACGATAACGATTATGATTTATTCTTATTAATCGCTACTAATATCTTAAACAGTGACTCCGAATTATTAGTTATTGGTGATCCTGCTGAAAAGGTTGAAGCAGCCTTTGGTAAGAAGCTTAACGAAAACAAGCGGATGAATTTACCAGGTGTTGTATCACGGAAGAAACAAGTTGTTCCACCTTTGACTGATGCATTCGAAGGTTAATAAATAAATTAAATTAAAAACTGAGAAAAATCGCAAAATTTTCTCAGTTTTTTTGAGCTTTAAATTTCAAAGCTTATTCTTAATTAGTTAAAATATAAGTACTGATTTTAAGAAATGGGGTTGATATTAATGAATATCACATTTACTGACCAAGCTATTCAGCGTTTACAACGTTATGAATTATCATCTAAGAAGATGCTCCTAGACTTTGATGATGGGGTTGGCCCATTTTCTGCTGTTGGGAGCTGCAGTTTAGATGGTGATTATCGACTAATCCTTGTTAAAGAAGATTTAGATACCCCAGACTATAATGGAAAAATTACCTCTAATTTAGGGGATGTTTTTATTAAAGACCATACAGCAGTTCAATTTGATGATGAAATGGAAGTAAGGTTTAATCCGCGATACTTTACAATGCCACTTGTCAGTCCTAAACGCGTTTTAACGGATAATCTTGAAGTTCTGGATCTTAGTAATACAGACTTAAATTCTCAAATTGATCGAGCACATGATTGCTAACAATAAATATAATAAGGGAGCGTGATAGAAGCCAGATACGACTTCATGATCGTGCTCCCTTATTGCTTTTAAAGAATAAGCCTGAAGATAAAAGTAATAATAATTGCAAAAATTCCAATAATTGTTGCATAAGAAAAATGTTTACGTTGCGCTGGTTTAATTAATGCTTGCCTCCCCATGAAAATTGTAAATAAAGCCCATAAAAAAGTAGCAATAAGCAAAATATATAATTTCCAGCTAATTGGGAGATGGTGGTAAAAGTCGCCATAAAATACCATCATGCCGATAAACATCACAATGGCATAGGCATAGTTATCGCGGTGAAAGTTAAAATTAAAAAGATAAGCAAACACGCAAAATAATAAAATACTAATAATATCGTTTAAAATCATACCCTCTACACACTTCCTTATAATTTTCATTATAGTCATTAACGGGATAAAGATAAAATATTAAGAAGCAATCGCAAATAATATGATATGATGGTCTTGTTAGAATTAATGAAGGCGGTGCTTACAGTGAAGAAAAAAGCTATGCGACGAGAAATAAAATTATTAACTGAAGAAAATCAACAATTACGTCGATATACCTTACTAGCATCAATCGGAATTTTATTAAGTATGATGATTGGGTTAGTTCGAATGGTTAAAAAAATTAGTTAGGAAATTTTTTAGAGGGAAGTATAGTGGAGTTAGGATATCGAAAAGCGACCCTTAAAGATCTACCAAAAATTGTTGAAATTTATAATCAAATTATTCCATCACGGTTAGCTACTGCGGATCTTACTCCGATAACGGTTGACGAACGGAAAGGGTGGTTTGAAGCGTTTGACGAAAATCATCCCATCTGGGTAATTGAATATCAAAATGAGGTTCGCGGGTGGGTTGCCCTTGAGCATTTTTATGGTCGTCCAGCCTATGATCATACTAGTGAAATTGCTATTTACCTTGATCAACGGTTACGGAAACAAGGGGTAGGGACAAAAACTATGGAATTTATTATTCGTCAATTGCCTAAATTAACAGTTGATACAATCGTGGCTTATATTTTTGGTCATAATATTCCAAGCCTAAAGTTGTTTAAATCATTTGGTTTTACTCAATGGGGCCTTTTACCACAAGTAGCAGAGCTTGATGGGATTAAACGTGATTTAGTTATTTTAGGACGTCATTTTAAATGATTATTAAAAAGAGTGTTGTGGTATAAGTTCGAACACATCCATAAGAATAAGAAGCAAGTAGAATAGGCCCCCAACGCCCGGTAAAGCCGAACGCTGGAGGCCTATATTGTATATATGGGGGCTCTATGTTGAAAACGAAGGTGCCCATGATACTTGGCTCGCTCCCTTATTTTGTATCTTTTTCTACTTCTTCTCTTGTTTTAACGTCATTGATATGTAACTCAAATTTAACTAAATTCAAGCCAGTCATTTTATTGATTGCATGCTGGACCTCAGAACAAACAGCCTTAAAAATTTCTGGAGCACTTTTGCCATATTCGATGGTAGCTTCCATTTTTAATGCAACTTGCTTTTCACCAACATCAGCATCGATTCCCTTGGTTGGATTGCTTCCGGAAGTTACTTTATCTGCTAATTCACTAAACATATTTCCATCCAGGGAAAGGATCCCAGGGACTTTGCTAGCGGTGATTCCAGCAATTTTTTCAATTACTTGATCATCAAATGTTAATTGTTCATCAATTGTTTTATTATTTGTAGTGGTTGTCATATTAATTCCTCCTTGAATTAGTTGGCAAATTTATCTAACATTTTTATCGCGAGTTTATTTAATGAATAGCCTTTTGCATCAAGAACATAGCCAATTCCGCCTAAGATAGTGACAGCTAACAGAATGCCAATCATTGGGAAAAAGCCCCACATAATCCAACTAATGCTGATAAGCAGTCCTAAGATAACGCCAATTGTAGCAAGTTTCATATAGTACCTCCTTTTTAGACAATGTTGACTGATTCTTTGTTTGAGTAGGGACTTAGCTTAATGTGTAATTTATTAAGATCAATGTCGAAGTCTCGTTTTAGGTTTTCTTTAATTGTCTGGAGTAGTACTGTATGAATTAGTTTTGGATTGGTCCTCTTAGAGAGCATTCCATGAACGGTGACGTCTGCGTTGCGATTGTTACGGTGCATCTTGAGTTTAATTACTGGATTGTAAAGGTCAAATTTAGCAATTGAAGTAGTTAAGCTATGTTCAACTGCATGTTGATCAATTTGAACTTTATTAGCACCATCCTTAGCGATTGTCATTTGTTTAGTCGTTGTTGGGCGAAAAACGGCAATTGCTATTACGGTTAAAGCAACGATGATTAAAAATACTGCGACTCCGGCTGAGAAACTTTGACCGATGGGGCTGTGAAGCCAATCGTTAACTGGAATCGTCCAAGTTTGGTCACGATAAAACCATAATGATACGACAACGATTCCAATAATTACCTGAAGCATCATCACAAATGAAACCCACCATTTTTTCCATGCGGCCATTAGCACCACTTCCTTTCTATAAATGTTTTTTTGCTATGAATTAATAATAACATGGGAGAAAGCGTTTTACGTTGATTATAAGAATGCTAAAGGTAATATTAAGAACCTATTAACAGAATAGTCATAATTAAAAATCGATCTTACAATTATGTTCCGATGTAAGATCGATTTTTAATTCTTTAATTATTTTGGCGTTCTTGTAGTTTGGCAATTTCAGAATAGGCAGGAGCAAGCATATCTTCAATTTGTTGGAAGAGTGGAGTATAACGTTGATATACTTTTACTGCGGTTGGATCTGGTTGGTAAGAACTGACCTTGCCAATGAACTTTTGTGGTGTATCAAGACTATCGATCATTCCCAAACTTTGCATAGCCATAACTACTGATCCAAGGCAGCCTGATTCAAATGAGTCAGGAACGTTAACCGGACAGTTTAGGATATCAGCAAGCATTTGGCGCCATACTTTTGAGCGGGCAAAGCCACCTGTTGCGGTAACACTCGCTGGTTCGCCAACTAAAGCCCGTACTGCTTGGAAGACTGTTGCAATATTCATGCTAATTCCTTCCATGACTGCCCGTAGCATATCAGCCCGTGTATGAATATGAGAAAGGCCAAAGAAACTACCGCGCGCTTTGGCATTCCACAATGGTGCCCGTTCACCGCCAAGGAAGGGGTGGAAGAGAAGTCCATGTGCCCCTGCTGGTACTCCTTCAATAACGTGATTTGCTAAAGTATAAGGATCTACCTGTTCGTTTTTAACGGCGCTACTATCGACAAGGTGTTTTACTGCCCATTCATAGACATCGCCACCGTTATTGAGCGGACCACCAACGACCCACAATCCTTTATTAATAGCATAGCAGAAGAGGCGACGTTCTGGGTCAATAACAGGATGATCAGTTACCACTCGTACAGCTGCGGAAGTACCGATTGTAATTGCTACTGTATTTTGCTTGGTCGCACCAACACCAATATTTGAAAGGGCACCATCGTAAGCACCATAGACAAATGGCGTATTAGCGGGTACTCCAAGTTTTTCTTGGGCTTCGGGCACTAAACCAGTTGCTTGGGTTGTTCCATCGACAATTTCAGGCAGTTGATCTTTGGTTATCCCTGTAACCCGAAGTGCCTGGTCATCCCAATCACAAGTTTTTAGATTCATCAAGCCAGTTGAGGAAGCGATTGACATATCAACCTTAAATTCATTAAATAACCGATAGAAAAGGTAAGCTTTAATATCAGCAAAATATGCTGTACGGCTAAATAAATTTGGTTCGTCTTCCCTTAACCAAAGGAGCTTTGTCAATGTTGACATGGGATGAACAGGAACCCCCGTCTTCATATATAATTGTTGTCCTTCAGTCATCATCTTGAGGTTATCTGCCGCGCGCTGAGCTCGACTATCAGCCCAGGTGATTAACCGTGAAAGGGGCTTCTTATCTTTATCTAATAAGAGGAGGCTTTGGTTTGCACTTGAGATTGAAACTGCTAGTAGTTTCCCCGTACTGAGATCAGCTGCCGTAGCCACATCATGGATAGCTTGTTCAGCAGCATTGATTACTTCTTCTGGCTCTTGTTCTGCCATTCCCGCGGCATTGCGGTGCAACTCGTAGCCATAATTAGCTTGTGTGATCACCTGTGCATTTTGATCATATAAAATGGCCTTTGTGCTAGAGGTTCCAACGTCAACACCAATTAAGTAGTTCATTTATTGTTTCTCCTTTAAAACTCAATTTAATTCTCTTTGTAATATTATATGCTAAAGTGACTGGTGTGCAATGATTTCAACTGGTAAAAGGGTAGTGGAACTGATGGTGCTTTGTTGGTTGATTTGCGTTAAAAGTTTATTAGCTGCTAAGCTACCCATTAGCTCCATATCTTGCTTCAACAGAAAAATGCCATTAGCGACATATTGCGACCATTCCCAATCATCAAAGCTAACTAAGCCAAGATCTTCAGGGAAGGAAAGGTTTAGTTCCTTAAAAATTGCTAAAAGGTCAAATAAAATGGACCCCATTAATGAAACCACAGCAGTTTTGCCTTTAAGCTCATTTAACTGTTGCAGAAACGTTTTAGCAAGCCACTGCCGATCATGTCCTCGAGTTTCAATATTGTGATAGCTTAGCCCGTTATCAGCAGCAACCTTTAAACCGGCAATTCGAGGGATTTGACCCGATGCCTCTGCAAAATGCGCGCTGATAGTTAAAATATTCTGATAACCATTTTGATAAAGAATCTTACCGAGGTTATAACAAGCATCACGATTAGCAGAAGTGACCTTCCCAACTGTAGAAGGCTGGTCATCAACTTCACGGTCAACAATCACGAGGGGAATATCATTGTGAATAGCAGGGGCAAATTGACTAAAGTGGCGGGAATTAGGCTGGACAATAATTCCGTCAACTCGTTGCTGATATAGACGCTGAAGAGCACGACTTTCATTTTCCCGCGAGTTATTCGTATTCATGAGGAGGATATCATAGCCTGCCTGTTGTAAAACATCATCAATCCCTTTGGCGAGTAAAGATGAAAAGGGGTTAGAAATATCTCCAACGAGGATTCCAACAACGTGACTGTGAGTTTGGCGAAGCTGTCGTGCAGAAGCGGTTGGAACAAATTGAAGGTCTTTAATTGCTTTTTCCACTCGTTTCCGCGTTGCTGGGCGCATTTTATCATAACGACCATTAATAATACGTGAAACGGTAGTCGCTGAAACACCAGCTGCTTTAGCAACGTCAGCGATAGTAGTATGTTGCGTCATTTGTTTATTCATCATCCTTATTAGTTCTACTATTAAGAATACCAAACCATACAAAAAGCGTCACTAGCTAATTCACTAGGACGCTTAAATTGACTTAGACAAATAATGAAATGGCATAGACGGCTCCTAACCCAGCGAGTGCTAAGACGAAAGTTAAAGTTGTCCACGAAAGTAAAGTTTCCTTTAATGAAAGGCCAAAGTATTCTTTGATCATCCAGAAACCGGTATCATTAACGTGTCCACAAAAGACAGAACCGGCACCGATGGCAAGAACCATTAATGTTGCCATAATTGAGTTACCGCCAAATTGGTGAGTCATTGGAACCACAAGTCCAGCAGCAGTCATCGCAGCAACCGTTGATGATCCAAGTGACATCCGTAATAAAGCAGTAATTAACCAAGCAGCTAGAATTGGTGAAATGCTAGTTTGAGCAAATAGTCCAGAAATGTACTTAGAAATTCCACCATCAACAAGAACTTGCTTGAAGGCACCACCACCGATGATCAAAAGCATTACAGAAATTTGTTTGATTGAATCGGCAAGGGCAGTTGAAATTTCTTCCATTTTCTTGTTTCGCCATAGTCCCATCGTAAAGATTGCAAAGATTAATGAAAGAAGCATTGCAAGGTCAGGAGCACCAATAAATTGAATGAATTCATTAACTGGATTGTTCTTAGGGAAAATAAATGAACAAATAGTAGCGACGGCAATTAAGATAACTGGCATCATTGCAGTTAGAACGGAGATACCGAACTTCGGCGTTTCTTCAAGCTTGAATTCTTTATATTCGCCAAGAACTGAAATATCAATATTTTTACGGTAAACACGCGGATAAATTTTTTGTAATACCCAGTTATAAACTGGACCAGCAATAATGATTGTTGGGATTGCAGCTAAAATACCAAGTAACAAGACGTGTCCAAGGTTTGCACCAAGAATGTCAGTGATAGCAGTTGGAGCAGGGTGTGGTGGTAAGAAAGCGTGGGTAACGTTTAAGATTGCTGCCATTGGAATACCAAGATACATCAATGGCATATCAAGCTCGCGGGCGATAATAAAGATAATCGGTAAAACAACGACAAGCCCAACTTCAAAGAATAATACTAACCCAATGATAAAGGAGGCAAGGATAACAGCAACTTGGATCCACCGCCGACTAAATTTGTTAATAAGCGTTGTTGCAATTCGATAGCCACCACCGGCATCAGAAACTAATTTACCAAGCATTGAACCGAACCCAAAGATGATCGCTAAGTGTCCTAGTTGGCTCCCAATTCCAGTTTCAATTGTCTGAGCAATTTTTGTAAGTGGAAGGCCGAGTAACAAACCAACGATGAATGATGTGATTACTAAACCAACGAAAGTGTTCATCTTTAGTTTAACAATCATGAAAATTAAGATAATAACCCCCTAATGAGTAGTAGATTGTTGTTGTAATTTAGCGATAGTCGAATAGGCTGGTGTTAATAATCCTTCGACCTGTTTAAAAAGTGGTAAGTAATTTTGATAAACATTAACCGCATCTTGATTTGGTTGATAAGAACTGATATCACCAATTAATGTTTTAATAATTTCGTAGTTTTCAATCATTCCTAAACTCTTCATTGCCATGGTGATTGCACCGAGACAACCAGATTCAAATGAGTTCGGGATATTAACTGGACAGTTTAAGATATCTGCTAACATCTGCCGCCAAACTTCAGCCCGCGCAAAACCGCCAGTTGCAGTTATGCTTGCAGGATTACCAACAAGGTCACGAACCGCTTGGAAAACAGTTGCAATATTCATACAAATTCCTTCCATTACTGAGCGCAGCATATCGGCACGGGTATGAATGTGGGAAAGTCCAAAGAAACTACCACGCGCATTTGCATCCCATAATGGTGCCCGTTCACCGCCAAGGAATGGGTGGAAAAGCAAACCGTGAGCTCCAGCAGGAACACCTTCAATAACCTGGTTAGCAAGAGTGTAAGGATCAATATTTTCATTTTTAACTGCACTAGCGTCAACTAAGTGCTCAACAGCCCACTGATAGACATCGCCACCATTATTAAGCGGACCGCCGATGACCCATAAGCCCTTATCTACGGCGTAACAGAAAAGTCGTTGCTGAGGATCGATTACTGGATGGTCAGTTACAACCCGCACACCAGCGGAAGTCCCAATCGTAATGGCAACAGTATTTTGCTTAATTGCCCCCACACCTAAATTAGATAAAGCACCGTCAAAAGTACCATAGACAAATGGCGTGTCAGCGGAGATACCCATTTTTGCTTGCGCCGCTGCTGTTAGGCCAATCGCTTGGGTTATTCCGTTCACGATTTCTGGTAATTGGGAACGATCGACATTAGCGAGTTCCAATGCTTGATCATCCCAGTCACACGTATTGACATTCATCATTCCGGTACATGAAGCGATGGAAACATCAACCTTAAACGTATTGAAAAACTGGTGGAAGAGGTAGGATTTGATATCGCCAAAATATGCAGTTTGGGCAACCTTATCTGCTTGTGTCTTATTGAGCCACATAATCTTGGTCAATGGGGACATTGGATGAATAGGTGTACCTGTTTTAGCATAAATTTGCTGACCGGCTGGACTATTTTTTAATTCATTGGCGACATCACGTGCACGTGTATCAGTCCAAGTGATGACCCGTGAAAGGGGATTGAAATTCTTGTCGAGCATAATCACGCTTTGGTTAGCACTGGAAAATGATACCGCTAACAATCTTCCGTTTGTTAAATCTGCTTTTTGTGCCGCATCATGAATAACCTTTTCGACTGCTTCGACAATTGCAGTTGGGTTTTGTTCAGCCATTCCACTAGCATCGCGGTAAAGGGAATAACCTTGGCTAAATTGGTCTAACACAGTTGCATTTTGGTCATATAGAACTGCCTTTGTAGAAGTAGTTCCAACATCAACACCGATAAAATAATTCATTGTATTAATTCTCCCTTTATTTATTTGAAATCGTTTTAGTTTATCGTTACACCTAATGATATAATGCTGTATGTAAGAGATGTTAATAGTTTATTTAAGATTAGTTTATCGATTTCCTAAATTTAAAAATAAAAAGTAATTGCATATGAATCTCGAGGTGTGATACTATTGGTTGCTTAATTTGTTATGGTTTAGCTATAAGTAACGATTTTAAGGAGGGATTACAATGAAAATCCGGAAAGCAACAATAGCAGATTTAGATGTAGTAGTAGATATTTTACGTGATGGACGTAACCAGTTAGCTGAGCGGGGCGTTGATCAATGGCAGGGGGATTACCCGAATGTTACCCATGTAAAAGAAGATATTGAGAATGGTTATGCTTATCTCGTTAAAGCAGATGATGGACAAACAGTTGGCACGTTAGCAATTATTGAAGCACCGGATCATTTTTATGATAAACTCAACGGGGAATGGCTAATTAATACTGAAAATTATGTTGTAATCCACCGCGTAGCTATTCATTCACGGCATGCAGGAAAAGGATATGCATCCAAATTATTTTTGAGTTTGATTGAGTATTTGGAGACCAAACGTCCAGAGATCAAATCAATTCGTTTAAGTACAAATGAAAATAATATGGCAATGCAACGGATCGCAACTAAGAGCGGCTTTAAAAAAGTGGGAACCCTCCATGGCGCTTTTCGTCCAAGTGAGTTGTCTTATGTTTATGAACTGTTAACAAAAGTGCGTGTAGCATAAAAAAGAGGAAGGCATTGATCTTGTAACACCTTCCTCTTTAATTTCACTATTTTTCATTAATTTTCTTAGCATATTCGCGAGCGTTGTAAAGTTCATAGACTACCCATGTTTCAATAAGGGTAATGACACAGATGAGAATAGCGGTATACATGTCTGGTAAAACGAACAGTAAGAGTAAAAAGATCCATGAAATCCATGACCACTGAGTTTCAATTGTGACGATTCGCTGAATTCGTTTAGTAGGTTCAATACGGCCAGATTGATTAAAAATGGTCCGAATTTGGTAAAAATAACGAACTTCAAAAATACTTTCGATAATAAAAATTGCTGTTAAGATGATTAATAAAATGTTCATCATAAATAAGAGCCCCTTATCTTTCAATTTATCTCTAATTTTAGAACTCTTGGGCAAGAGAAGCAATTTAGATAGTAAAAAAGTAGGTCCCTATCAAAGATTGAGTGATAGGAACCTATTTTTAATTCTACATATCAAGAAATTAAACGTTCATTGTCTTACCCTATTCATTATTAATGGTATCAACAACGTCCTTGGCATGCATATCATCTTCAACAACTATTTCACCATCACGAAGAGTGTACTTTACACTTTCGTCCAAGTTATCAAAGTCTACGTCATTACCATTTGCATCTACAAAATTGAACTTCGAATCTTGGAAGTTCTTAAGAGCATCTGCATTAATTTCCATGATTATGCTTCCTTTCGCCATTATAGTAACACTTAATTAACGAAAATTACAGGGTTAGGGTAAAAATATTATTATATTTTACAGGAGGGCACTTATTTTCTAATTAACTTATTCGTGTTTTCGCTCATTTTTTTGATAAACAGTTTTGACTAATCCTGTACATAATTTATAATATGAGTAGGAAGAGAATTCTTGGATTGAATAGGAGGAAATAGATATGTCATTGATGCAAAATACCTCAGAAATTAACAAGACTGATAAGCAGGTATACTTAATCACTTTATTGCGGAAGAGTACAAATATGCCACAATACATTGACCACATGATTTATGAAACTGCAGAAGGTGGTCAAGAATTTATGGCGCGCTTAGTCGAAGCTTTTTCACGGGCAGGTTACCGAGAAAAGAAGCTTAGCGACGACAAGTACAACCTCGATAACGGACTTGATAAGATCACTTTACGGGGATCATATCAACCTATTTACAAGGGATAATTAAAATTGACTAGATTAAAAGAGCTGATGCTGCATTTTGAGGCTGACGTGTACCCCCAGAGTTGGAAATCAACTCTGGGGGTATTTTATATGACCAAAATTAGCGTTAAAACTAAACTTAAAGCTGTTGAAGAATATGCCAACGGTAATGTTACTTTAGCATCAGTTAGGCATAAATACGGGATTGCTGAATATGATTTCCAAATTTGGGTGGGAATTTATGCAAGATTTGGTAAAGGACCATTACTCAATCCACCCAAAGTAACTG